>JBCCST010000013.1:0-67207 GCA_039199695.1 Planctomycetota bacterium
AGCACGCTGTCCGGCGGCGAACGCCGCAAACTCGAAATCGCCCGGGCGTTGATCTCCGAACCGTCGCTGATCCTGCTCGACGAGCCGTTCGCTGGCGTCGACCCGGTCGCGGTCGAAGAGTTTCAGGACGAGATCCGCAAGCTCCGCGACGAACACGAGATCAGCATGCTCATCACCGACCACAACGTGCACAACGTTTTGGCCGTGTGCGACCGCGTCTACGTGATCAGCGAAGGCAAGGTCTTCGCCGAGGGCACCCCCAAAGAAATCATCAACGACGAAAACGTCCGTAAGACCTACCTGGGCAGCACGTTCAAGGGCGATGAATTCGACTGACTTTTAAACAACAAATTTAGCCTCGGGTCACTGACCCGGGGTGCCGCGGCGACCGGCCGCGTTCAACCCCCCCACGTCGCGACGACGTTAGGAACCCCACCATGGCCCGCAAGCCCAAGCCCGAGACACCCCACTCCTACAACGACAACACCCGCGGCATCCGGCTACAGAAAGCGATGGCCAACGCGGGCATCGCTTCCCGCCGGGAGTGCGAAACGATCATCGAAGACGGCCGGGTCACGGTCAACGGCGAACGCATCACCCGCCTGCCCGCGTGGGTCGATCCGTTCGAAGACCGCGTCGAGGTCGACGGCGAACCGCTGATCAAACCCAAGAAGTCGACCAAGAAATTCGCCTCGGCGGGCAAAGTGTACGTGATGGTGCACAAGCCCCGAGGTGTGTTGTCGACCAACGACGACCCCGAGGGCCGACGCCGATTGATCGACCTGATCGATCCGTCCGCGATCCCGCGCGGCGTCCGGCTTTTCCCGGTCGGCCGACTGGACGCCGATTCCACCGGCCTGATTCTCATGACCAACGACGGCGAACTCACCCACCGCCTGACCCACCCGTCGTTCGGCGTCACGAAACGCTACCTCGTCTCGGCCAAAGGCCGATTGGTGGACGACGACCTGAAAAAACTGCGCAAAGGATTGGTGCTCGCGGACCGCACCCCGGGCCGATCGAGCGCCCCCGTCTCCAGCCCGAAATCATCCGGCGGCGGGAAGCGGGCGTCCATGGAATCGGTCAACATCCTCCGACACGAAACCGACCGCACCCGCGGCGACCGCACCACGCTCGCCATCACCTTGACCGAGGGCCAGAACCGCGAGATCCGCCGGCTTCTCGCGCGGGTCGGCATCAAAGTCAAGAAACTCAAACGCACCGCCATCGGCCCGGTCCGCCTCAAAGGCCTGGCCCCCAACGAATGGCGGATGCTCAGCCAACAGGAAGTCTGGGCATTGCGGCGGGCGGTGAAGATCAAGGGTGTGCCGTCGGGCGGGAAGAAAGCCGGCGGGGATGCGCCCTACGTCTCGGAAAAGCCGAAGCCGTCGCGCGGTTGGTCGAAGGATCAATCGGAATGAATTTAGCCCCGGGTCAATGACCCGGGGCCGCCGCGGCGATCGAGTGTTCGTACGTCGAACTCGATGAAGTTACTGCGTGTATGCCCGGTTGTAACCCGCGGCACCCCGGGCGACTCGCCCGGGGCTAAATGATCAGTTGACCCGACGCGACGCGGTCGTACAACTCTCGCAACGCATCGCGGATATTGCCGTGGTGTTTCGCGTGCAACGTGACGATCGCGTCTTCGCCGAGCGCCTCGTACACCGGCGGGGACAACTGCCCGATCAACTCACCCAGCAAGCCCGGCGTCGTTTCGCAACGCATCAACGTCGGCAACTTGGTCGCCCGATGGCTGGTCACGATGACCTGCTCGCGCTTCCCGATCGCCGACCGCATCCGCCACGGCAACAGGTCGATCCCGTCGATAAACAACCGCCCCGCGGTCGTAGCGATCGCGTCTTTCACTGCCCCGCGGTTCGAGCCGTCGAGCATGACCTGAATCACGTCGTGACGCGCTCGGCCGGGCGGCGGGTCGAGCGCGGCGAGTTGATGCATCAGCGTCGATTTGCCGTGGCCGTGCGGGCCGACGAGCGCGCCGTGGAAGCCGGTCGCCCGAATGCGTGACACCAGCTCCGCCCAGGTTTCGCCGGTCGGCGAGACGTAACCCAACGCGTCGACGCATGAACTACGGAACGGATTATCGCTCGGCTTAACCGGCTTATTCACGCCAGACTTCGCCATCACGCGTCCAGCCGCAGCGGCTCGCCGGTCGCCGACAAGGTGAGGCCGATTTGGGCGGTGGTCTTGGTGCGGTGGGCCACCACCTCGATACCCCACGCGATCTCGATCAGCCGACCCTCGTAGCTGAAAGGGCCGCGGGGCGCGGTAAAACCGAAGACCTGAACGTCCACCGCCCGCGGGGTTTCGAACTTCACCGAGTCGGCGATCACGATGTCTTCGTCGCCCTTGCCGAGCGTATGCCAGTACAGGCGGACCTCGACCCACTTGGGCGAGTCGGTGCCGAAGTCCCAGCCCGCCAGGCCGTCGATCGGCTGGCCGGGGGTGAACTGGGTCTGATTCGCGTTGAGTTCAACGGTGAGTGTGGCCATGGTTTAGAACATCCCTCGTGAGTTGGGGCCCAGCGCCTCGGGCACCACGGCGAATTCGTACTCGTCCTTGATGTCGGGCCACTTGGGGATCTCGCCCTTGACCTTGATCCGCCAAACGATCTTGTTGTGCGTGGCATCTAGCGAGTGCATCGCGTCGGGCGGCAGTTGCAACTCGGCCTCGCCGTCGCGGGCCATCGGGTCCCGGCGGTCCATCGCCTCGGCGTCGTAGAGCGTGTGCTCGAAAAACACGTGTTCGTCGGTGATCGTGTCGGTGCCGCGGGTGTAGCTGGCCCGTTCGAGGCCCTCGACGGTGACGATTAAGCGTTGAATCCGCTCGGCCCGGCCGTCGATGGTCCAATCGACCCGTAGCGGTGCGCCCCACGGCATGACCCGCGGATCAAACCGCATCCGCACAATCGGGTTACTCATCGCCAGCACCGTATAGATCAGCCCAAACCACAGGCCGACGCCCACGAGGACGAACGGGATCATGAACAGTTTGGCAAACCAATCGCCGGGGTTACCGCCGCTGCCCAGGCCGTAGATGTTCCACACGCCGAGGAACGTGATGCCGTTCCAGATCAGCGTGAACACGACGAGGAATCCGAGCTTGCCCCAGCGCGAAGACGTCGGGCTCACGGTGTCGGCCTCGCTGCGGGCCGTGCCTTCAACCCCGCCGACTTGTTCCGAAGCGCGGGCAAACTTGGGCAACCAGTCGTCGCCACCCCTCGGCCCGACGCGATCGCTCCGCTTGGCGGACTTGGTCTTCCACGCGCCGCGCGAGCCGCTCCAGAACAGGCCGATCAATCCGCCGCCGCCGATCAGGACAAAGATTAACGGGATCGCCCCGAACCAAAGCGTGTGGCTCCATCCCCGGTGAAGCACCGCGACGCTGGGGTCTTTGGGATTGACGAAGGCGGTGGTCTGTTTGCCGACCGGGTGGTCGTTGATGATTTGCTGCTTGCCGCGGTAGCCGCTGGTCGAGATGAAACTGAAGAAATCGTAGGTGTCGCTGGAATAGTTTCCGCTCTGATATTCGTAGGCGAACGAAAGCTTGATCCGGTAGGTCGTGCCGTCGCTGTCGGTGTTGGATTCGAGGTCGCTGGCGGTGACGGTCGCGGGGACGCTCGGCCAGTCCTGGGCGTCGAGCAGTTGCAGGCCCGGCTTGGCGAACATGAACCAGCCGAAGGCCGATCCCGCGCCGAGGAAGATCAAGCAGAACAGGCCGAGCCCGAACCGGGCACCGCGTCCGCCCTTGGCGCGCTTGGTCACGCCGGGGGCTTTGCGTTTGGCGTCTTTTTTGTCTTGCAGCTTTTGCCGGAGTTCGCGGTTGCCGCTGCCGAAGCTGAATTTCATGATGGCCGCCCTCGATGAATCACTGCAATAAAGATACCACCCCACCGGCCGGCAGACCCGAGAATCGCCGGGCGGGTGGTCCCATTGCCGGGAACCGTTTCATCGACCATCGCCCGCCCCCCGCTTCATCGATCGCCTCGGGGTTTACCCACTGGCCGCCGACCCGCGAACCCCTAAAATACCATCGTTATGGCCATCCAAGACCTCCGGCAAAACTACACGCCCGAACCCATCGACCCCGAAGACTTGCTCGGCAACCCGTTCGATCAATTCCTCGCCTGGTTCGAAGACGCCAAAGACGTCGGCATCCTCGAACCCAACGCGTTCACCCTCGCCACCGCCGACGCCGACGGCACGCCCAACGCCCGGACGCTGCTGCTCAAAGGTGTCGATGACCCGCCCCGGGAATCCCCGGAAACTCCCGAACCCCACGCGATGACTTCCGGAGGGCGGGGCCTCGTTTTCTATACGAACTACAACTCGTCCAAGGGCGACGAGCTCGCCGCGAACCCGCGGGCCTGCATGAATTTCTACTGGGACACGCTCGCCCGCTGCGTCCGCATCCCCGGCACGGTCACGAAAGTCTCGGCCGAGGAAACCGCGGCCTACTTCAAAACCCGCCCGCGCGAATCGCAACTCGGCGCGTGGACCTCGCACCAATCGTCGGTAATTGACGGGCGAGAAGACCTGATGCTCAAGTTCTTCCAACTCACCGAAGAGTACCCCGACGAAACGCCGATCCCGGTCCCGCCGACTTGGGGCGGGTACCGCGTGGTGCCGAATTCGTTTGAGTTTTGGCAAGGTCAGCCCTCGCGACTGCACGATCGGCTGCGTTACACGCCCGACGGCGATTCGTGGAAGATCGATCGGCTATCGCCCTGACCATTCCTCCGAATCGGAACGCGTCTCCATGATGAGCCCCGAAGCGTGCCTCCAAGCCTACGAAGCCGCCAGCCGTGAGCACAACCTTGAGCGTGTGCTTGCCCTGGTCGATCCCGAGGCGGTTTACTGGTTCAGCAACGGCACCTGCCACATGGGCAAAGACGCGGTCGCAGCGGCGATCCGCACGAACTTCGAGGCCATCGAGGCCGAAGACTATCGCATCCTGGACCCGGTTTGGATCGCGAAGTCGGAAGACACCGCGGTGTGCACCTACCGCTTCGAGTGGGCCGGGGTGATCCAGGGTCAATCGATGTCGGGGGCCGGGCGTGGGACTTGCGTGTGGGCGCGGCGCGATACGGGTTGGCAGATCACGCACGAACACCTCAGCCAAGGCCCCGCATCGTAAGCGAACAGTAAGATCGGGTGATCAAGTCGCCACGCGGCCGCGCCACGTCGGCCGTACCCCGCGGATCGCCTGGACCTGGGCCGCCCACTGCACCGCGATCAACGCGATGATCCCGAGGGGGCGCACCAACGCCGCCCACGCGCCCTGCCGAAACGCCAGCGCGATCGCGACGCTCGAAAACGCGGCGCACCCCGCCGCCGCCCAGGCCATCCAACTCACGCTGCCGTTCACCGCCGACGCGATCAGCCAGCCCCAAGGCAAAACCTGCCCGCCCGTCAGCAAGACCGTCCAGATGCCGATGGCCTTGCGTGACCCCATGCCAGCGGTCGCGTTTTTCGTGAAGCCCCGCCATGTGTCGGCCGTGTTGGTATACATCCGGCAGACCGCCGCGTCCGTGGCGTCAAACAAGTCGGTCATGTATCCATGCCGGCGGAACAACCGCGGCAGGTCCACGCCGTCGTGCATCGAAGATCCGATCGCTTCGTGGCCGCCGCAGGCGAAGTAAGCCTCGCGGTCGGCCACAAACAGCTGACCACACCCCGCCCCGAAGCCGGGCATCGCCGACTGCCGCATCCGCACCATCGGCAGATACCCGAGCAAGACCCACAGGATCTGCGGCACGATCAGCAACTCTAACCACGTCCCGGTGATCTGCCGCGGTACCCCGCTGATCAGCTTCGCCCCGCCCTCCGGAAGTGGGCTCTCGCGCAGGTAACGCTCCATCCGCGCGACGCTGCCGGGCGTGAGGCGAACGTCCGCGTCGACCCACAGCAGCGTGGGCGACTTGGCCCGCTGGGCGAGTATCCAACAGGCGTGTTGCTTGCCGTTCCACCCGTCCGGCAGTTCGGGGGCCCGCTCGAGCCGTACCCGCGGGTCTTCATCCGCCAACCGCTGCACGATCTCGTCGGTGCCGTCCGTCGAGTGGTCGTCGAGCACCACGACTTCGAGGTCGACGTGTTCGCCGGCCGCCAACGCCGCCAGCACCGCGGCCTCGATGCCGTCCGCCTCGTCGCGGGCCGGGATCAACACGCTGACCGGGCCCACGTGGTCCGCTTCATCGTCCCGCAGCTTGCGGGCCGGGCGATAGAGCATCAGGTTCATCGCGATCATCGCCGCGGGCAACGCCGCCAGAACCAACATCACCCACGACCAAACGACCATCCGAAGCTTCCTTGAATCAAGAACGAGACACGCCGACGACATCGCTACCGTCGCTGGCGGACTGTAGGCCGATCACCGGCCGTCGGTCGAGCCGTGCGCCGCGTTAAACTTCTTCCCGGACAACAACGCCTTCAGCCGACGCCACCCATCGTACACGCCGCCGACGCCGCGTTGCCCGTCGTACAGCAACGTGAACCGCTCGGCCTCGCCGTGGATCGTGGCGTGGGCGAGGTCGTCCATCGCCCGGGTCAGCCGGTCTTCGAGCAGCGTGTTCCACTCGGCGGCGCTGCGTTCGCCGCCCGCTTCGCCTAGCGTGATCGGCTCGCCGAACGCCAGCCGCATCTCCGGCTGCTTCTCCTCGCCGAACGGGTACTCGATCGCCAACGGCAAGACCACGCCTCGCGTTGCCTTCCGCGCCAGGTGCGCCACGCCCGGCCGAAGCGTCACCGGCCGCTTCCGCACATCGGTGAAATGCCCCTCGGCGGTCACCCACAGAATCGCGCCCGGCGTCGCCAATGCCGCCCGACCCACCCGCAGAAATTTCGAAGCGCCCGCCCGGCTCGCCGGATCGATCCCGAAGAAACCCAGCTTCTCCATAAACCGGTACTTCTCCAGGCCCGCCCCGTCGATCGGCCCGTAACCCACACGCCCCCGCCCCCGGAAGTATCGCTCCGTGACTACCGCGACCGCGACGGGGTCCCACCACGAGGGGTGGTTCAGATAAATCAAAAGCGGCGTGTCGGCGTCTTCGGTCACCACCGCGGGCGGCTGCCCCAGGAGACGCACCGCGCTGAAATTCTTCCGCACCAGACGGGGGACGTACCACAAAACCCCTCGCACCCACCGGGCCGAGACCTGCGGCAGATCGGGATGGGTCGCGGCGTCCCCGCTCATGGTGTGACTCGGCGTCAAGACCTAGAACTTATCGTGGACCAAGACCTCGGACAGCGGCAGTTGGCCGGGCTTGGGCCAGGGGTCTTTGGTGCCCTTGCCGATGGCGACCATCGGGCCCAGCACGTGGTCCTCGGGCAGGTTGATGAGCTCGGCCACGGGGTCGAAGTCGAAGCCAATCATGGGACAAGAGTCGTAGCCCATCCCTTTGGCCGCGAGCATCAGCGTCTGCATCGCCATACCCATCGAGCGGTTCGCCTCGTCGCGTTGCAGAAAGTCCCGGCCCTCGTGGAACGGGCCCATCCAGCCCACCAACAAGTCCGCGACTTCCTTCGGCGCGTTCTGCCAGTAACGCTCCGGCGCTTTCTCCCACGCCTTCATATCCGCGGTCATCACCACGAGGATCGAAGCGTCGGTCATCTGCGCCTGGTCATTGCCAACGGCACGGATTTGCTTCCGCATCTCGGGGTCGCGGACCAGCACGAACCGCCAGTGCTGAATATTGAAGCTCGTGGGCGACTGGATCGCGGCCTCGAAGAGCTTGTCGATCTCTTCGTCGGTCATGCGGTGGTCGGGGTCGTAGGCTTTCACCGCACGGCG
Organism: Planctomycetota bacterium; assembly: GCA_039199695.1. Taxonomy (GTDB): domain Bacteria; phylum Planctomycetota; class Phycisphaerae; order Phycisphaerales; family Phycisphaeraceae; genus Algisphaera. Next base: position 7,807 of record JBCCST010000013.1, read on the forward strand.
TTGGTAGATCGCGTCGAAGAGTTCCATAGTTACTCCAGGCTGGATTAAAGTCTAAGCTGAATAAAGATTACACCACGGAGAGCACGGAGGACACAGAGTCAAGGCACATCAAGCGAGATCAAGCCACTTCAATCTCTCCGTGCTCTCCGTGACCTCCGTGGTGAAAAACGGTCTTGGCGATTTCGATCATACCGCGGCGGGCTCGGGCGAAGCACTGGGCTTGTCGCCCGCCGCGACAACGCCGTCTTGATCGAGCGTGTCCGCGGCGATCCAGCCCGACATCATCACCATGGGCATGCCCGGCCCAGGGTGGGCCGCGCCGCCGGCGAGGTACAGGCCCTCGACGTCCATGCTGCGGTTGCCGGGCTTGAACGCGCCCAGCCACTTGCCGTGGGACGCCAGGCCGTAGATCGCACCGTTGAGCACGTTGTAACGCTCGTGGATGTCTTGGGGCGTCAGGGCTTTTTCGAAGACGATGCGGTCCTCGATATCCGGCATGCCGGCCGTGGTCTTGAGTTTGTCCAGAATCGTTTGGCGGTAGCTTTGGAACAGGCCGCCGTCCTTGGACCAGTCGTGGTGTTGGCGGAGGTAAGGCGTGTGCACCAGCACATACAGCGCTTCGCCGCCGGCCGGCGCCACGGCTCCGGGGGGCTCGGTGCGGGCGGTCGCGGCGAGGTAGGCCGTGGGATCGGGGGCGGGTTCGCCCTTGTGGTAGATCGAGTCGAACTCTTCTTCGGGGTCGCGGCTGAAGACGAAGTTGTGGTGGGCCACATGGTCGTAGGCCTTGTCCAGCCCCAAGTACAGCACCACGCCCGAGCAGGCGGGCTCGTACTTGCGACGTTTATCGAACACCCGCGACACGTCGCCGCCGATGAGTTCGCGGTGGGTGCGGACCGCGTCCATGTTCGACACCACCGCGCCGCAGGCGACCTTCTCGCCGGCGTCGGTCTCGACGCCCACGACTTTGCCGCGCTCGGTCACGATGCGCGACACGCCTTCGCCGGGCCGCAGATCAACGCCGAGTTCACGGGCCAGCTTGGTCAGCGCTTCGGGCACCGCCCGCGTGCCGCCCATCGGGTACCACACGCCCTCGTTGACCTGCATCGACGCGATGCCACACAGGATCGACGGGCTGCCGTAGGGCGAGCTGCCGACGTACTGCGTGAAGTGGTCGAGCATCTGCGAGACGCGGTGGTCGGGGATGTACTTGCGGAAGGTGCTCGCGACGGACTTGCCCATCCGCATCGCGAGCACGTCCTTGAGCGTGCTCAGGTTGAACGCGCCCCCAATCTGCATCATGTCCTTGAGCCCGCCGATGGACTTCCAGAAGTAGAAGTCGTCGCTGATGCGGTGCAGGCGTTCGGTGTACTTGATCAGTTCTTCGTATTGCTCGCCCGACACCGGCGAGCCGGCCTTGCCGGAAGCGGGGCTGCGCTCGGCGAAGCGCGACAGCTCGCCCTTCATGTCTTCAACGCTCTGCATCAGGTCGAGCACGCCGCCGCCGGCCTGCGACTCGTCGAAGAAGCAGCGCCACTGCGGGTCGAGGCGGACCAGATCGAGATAATCGTGCATATCCCGACCGGCCTCTTTGAAGATGCGTTCGAGCACCTTCGGCACCGTCAGGATCGTCGGCCCCATATCGAACTTGAACCGTTCGCCCGGCTCGCCGTCGGACACCAGCTGCGCCGCTTTGCCGCCCAGCCAGCTGTTCTTGTCGAACAACGTGACCCAGTGGCCGCGGGCCGCGAGCGTGCACGCCGCCGCCAAGCCGCCGAGCCCCGCGCCGACCACGGCGACATGGTTCGTGTTCGTTTTCCGGTCCGGGTCGGGCATAATCATGTCGGTGTTACTCCTGATCTTCGCCGGCAACGTTCTGCCGCCGAGACAATCTTAGCAAGCCCAAGCCCGCGGCGATGCGCCGGCCCAAGCCGCGGGCGTGGCCCATGGAAAGCAGGCCCCGCAAAAGCGGCGCGGTGGTCGCGTCGGTCGGTCGCAGATGCGGGTGGAACTTCCACTTGCGGGCCGCGATCGCCTTGGCCCGGGTCATCTCCAGCAGGCCGTCGGCGCCGCGGGTCGCCCCGAAGCCGCTGCGGCCCCGCGCGACAAACGGCAGGCGGGGGTCGGCCGTGGGCACGATCACGTCGTTGACCACCACACACCCCACGTCGAGCTTCGTCGCGAGGTCGTGGGCTTCGCGGTCGGGTCCGAACACCGCCGCCCCCAGTCGGTAGCCGCATCGGCCGGCTTCACGCAACGCCGCGGTGTTGCCGTCCGTCGGCACCACCGCAACAAGCGGGGCGAACACATCGGTCCGCATCAGTTCGTAGCCGGCGTGGACGCCGGTGACCACGGTGGGCCGCATGCGGTCGCCGACGGGCACCGCGTCGCCCCGCAGGTCGCCGCCCTTCTCGCGGACTTCATCGAGCAGTTCGTTGACCATGTCACGGGTGCCGGGCGAGATCGCGGCGGGCTCGGCGTCGGCGAGTTGCGCGGTGAGCTTCTCGACGAAGGCGTCGTGCAGACGATGCTCGACGAAGACGCGGCGCGGCGCGATGCAGGTGGCCGAGCCGTTGAGCGTCAGGCCGAAGGCGATGCACTTCGCGGCCAACTCCAGGTCCGCCCCCACCATCACGATCACGGCGTCGCAGCCCGATAGTTCCATCACGCAGGGGATGCCGTGATCCGCGCAGCGGTCTTGCACCAGGGTCCCTGTCGCTTCGGACCCGGTCAGGAAGACCTTATCGAACGACGAAAACATCGCCTCGGCCTCGGCGGGGTCCGTACCCATGACGTTCAACGCCCCCTCGGGCAGTCCGAGGTCTTGCAACGCCGCGGCGAGTTCGAGCATCACTTCGCGGCTGCCGGGGGCCGGCGACGGCTTGACCCACACGCGGTTGCCCGCCGCCAAAGCCTGCACCACTTGAACGCCCGGCAAAAACAACGGGAAGTTCCCGGGCGCGATGATGAGCACTTTGCCCATCGGATCGCGACGGATTTCCGAATCCACGCCCCACAGCCACCCGGGTCGGCCACGCCCGCCGAGCCTCAGCGGCCGCAACAGCTTCACCGCGTTTTTTTCTAGCCATTTGCACGCCTCGGCCAAGGGCAGCACCTCGGCACTCAGCGTCTCGGCGTCGTGGGTCCGCGTGGGCAACGCCCGCAGCGGGGCAACGAAACGCTCGGGCTGCTCGGCCAACACATGACGCAGCGACCCGATCAATCGAACGCGTTCTTTCAAAGATGTTTCCGGCCAACCGCAATCCGCCTCCACTTCCACGCGCGCCGAAGGCGACGGCGTCGTTGCGAGCGTCGCCGTCGGCGAGGCTTCGGGTTCTTGCGTCTGGGTGGACATGTCTTAAACCGAAGCGAGGGGTGCCGTATCGACCTCCGCCGCTTTGGCGCTGTCCGAGGCGACGGCAAAGCCGGGCGTGGCCGTGGCGGGGTTCGGCTCGGCCCAAGGCAGGTCGAGGCCCAGGTCTTCGAGCAGCAGCCGGGCCGTGATCCTTGCGCCTTCGTAGATTACAGGCAAGCCGCTGCCCGGGTGCGTCCCGCCGCCGACCAGGTACACGCCATCCACGTCTTCAAACCGGTTCCGCGGACGGAGGTGCAACATCTGGCCGAGGTTGTGGGCGAGGTTGAACGTCGCGCCTTTGTAGATCTGCATCTCGTCCCGCCAGGTGACGGGCGTCATGATCTTCTCGTATTTGATATGCGACTCGAGGTCCTCCGGCAGGCCCATCTTCGTGAGTTGTTTCATCACTCGGCCGCGGAACGGCTGGAGTTCGGTATCCCAGTTCACGTTGCCGTGCTCGTGCGTAACCGGGGCGAGGACGTACAGCGACGTCATGCCGGGCGGCGCCATGGTCGGGTCGGTCTTGCCGGGGTGTTGCACGTAGACGGACGGGTTTTCCGACAGCACGTGCTGGTTTTCGATCTGGTCGAGGTTCTTGGGGTAGTCGTGAGCGAGGAAGATGCTGTGGTGTTCCAGGCCGTTGCCATCAAAACCCTCGAACGACTCGGGCGTCAGGTCAACGCCGAGGTACATCATGAAGGTCGAACACGAATACTTCTTGGTTTCGAGTTTGCGATCGGTCCATCGGCTGCGCACGTCATCGGGCACGAGCTTGCTCATCGCGTTGGCGAAGTCGGCGTTGACCACGATGGCGTCGGCGGTGAGTTTCTCGCCGTCGACCACCACGCCGGTGCATTGCTTGCCGTTGAACTCGAGTGAATCGACGCCGGCGTTAAGCTTCACGGTCACGCCCATCTCCTCGGCGACGCGGGCCATCGCCTCGCTCACCGCGGCGCAACCGCCGGTCGGGTGGAAGACGCCGTAGTCGTATTCGAGGTACGACAGGATCGTGAACAGGCTCGGGCACTTGAACGGGCTCATGCCCAAGTACTTGCTCTGGAAGCTGAACGCCAGGCGGATACGCTCGTCTTTGAAGTATCGGCCGAGGTCACCGTCCACACTCGCCCAAGGACGAACCAACGGCAGCATCCGCATCAGCGACGGCTTGATGTAATCGGCCAAGCCTTCCCACGGCTGCTGCAGGATCGGCGTGAACGCGTCGAACTTCTGCCGATTCTCTTCGATGAACTTGGGGAAGCGTTCGGCGTCTTCGGGCGACAGCCGGGCGATCTCGGCCTGCATCCGTTTCACGTCGGGCGTCGCGCGGATGTCGCCGGCCATGCCGCCGTCTTCGTTTTCAAACAATAAATGGTACTGCGGGTCGAGCCGGACCATCTCGCACTCTTGGTGCAGGTCTCGGCCGCACATCGCGAAGAGTTCTTCGAGGATGCGCGGATAGAGGAAAAACGTCGGCCCCATGTCGAACTTGAAGCCTTGGTCCGTCGTGATCGTCGAGGTGCGTCCGCCGACGCGATCGCGTTTTTCGAGAACGGTGACGTCGACGCCCGCCTTGGCCAGCAGCATCGCCGCCGCGAGTCCGCCGGGGCCAGCCCCCACAATGATAATTTGCTTGCTCATGACGTTCCTTGGGTCGCGATACCGTAACACCCATGTTAGGCCGTTTGACGGAGGTCGGCCGGTCACGCCTCGCGGGATTCCGCTTTCTCCGCGGACTTGGCCCGTTTGCCGCAGACCTTGGAGCAGAATTTGACCTGTTCCCAGTCGCGCTCCCACTTCTTTCGCCACGCGAAGTCGCGCCCGCACACCGGGCAGGTCTTGGTCGGCAGGTTTTGGGGGTTGTGGTTCCCGCGTGGCATGAGTGATTCCAGATTTAGCTCCGGGTCAATGACCCGGGGCCGCCGCGGGCACCGTGTCTAAATCATCCGACCCACCGAGTTCACCTTCCCACAACTTCCGCGCTTCGCGCTCGAGCGCCCGCAGCAACGCCGGGAAGATCAGCCCATGGGCGGGGACCAGGGCGTACCAGTACAGCGTGCCCGGCAGCCCGTCGGGGTCGAACAGCGCGGTCTGCCGAAGGATGGTCTTGCCGTCGCGGCGTTCGACTTCCCACTGCAGCCACGCCCGGCCGGGCACGCGCATCTCGGCCCGCAAACGCAGTAACCCGACTTTCTTGTCTTCGCCCACGCCCGGAGGTTCGATGGTATCGACCCGCCACCAGTCCAACGCTTCGCCTTCGAGCAATTCGGTCGGATGCCGACGCCCGCGGCGCAGGCCCGGCCCGCCCATCAGCGCATCGACCACGCCGCGCAGCCACCACGCCCAGCGGTAGACGTACCAGCCGTTCTGCCCACCGATCGCACACACCGCCGCGAAGACGTGCTCGGCCGGGACGTCCGTCGCCAGGGTGCGCTGGTCGCGGGCCAACCCTTCGCGGTCTTCGATGACCGTATCGACATCGCTCTCGCCGGTGGCCGGGGCGGCGGCGACGACGGCGCTGCTCCAGCTGGTCTCGACCTCGCCGCGTTCGATCTTGGTGAGCGCCAGTTTCACCGCGTCTTGATACGGGATCGGTTGGATCTCCGGGAAGAGTTGCTGCGCTTTGGTGGTGTCGGCGATCAAGTCTTGCGTCACCCCCGCGACCAACGGCACCGCCAACGCATTGGGGATCGGCGTGACCAGCCCCACCCACCTCGCCGCAAGTTTCGGAGCCAACACCGGCAACGGGATCACCAGTCGGCGGTGGCCGCGTTCCTTGGCCACGCCCAGCATCATGCCCTTGAACGTCAAGACGTCCGTGCCGATCTCCACGACGCCGGCCGGGCCGACGTCCAAAGCCTGTTCGAGATACGCCAAGACGTCGCGTACGGGGATCGGCTGCACCTTGGTGTTGACCCACTTGGGCGTGACCATCACGGGGATGCGCTCGGTGAGGTAACGCACCATCTCGAAGCTCGCCGAGCCCGAGCCGATGATGGGACCAGCCCTGAACTCGGTCACGCCGCAAGGCGCAACGCCATCGGGACGCGCCGCGCCCAACCCCTCGGCCAACATCCGCCCGACCTCGGCCCGGCTTTGCAGGTGCGCACTCTTGGTCGGTTGCCCCTTGGGCTCCAGCCCGCCGAGGTAGACGACGTGACGCGGCCCCCCGTGTTCGCTGGCGGACGCCGCGTGACAGGCGGCGACAAAATGGCGCACCGCGTCGCGGTCGCGCTGCTCGAAGTCGGCCCCGCCGTACATCGAATGGACCAGGTAGTACGCCGCGTCGATCCCGCGCACCGCGGCGTCGAGCGTTTCGGGCTTGAGCAAGTCACCCTGCACGATCTCGACGTCGTGCTCCCACGGCCGACCCTTGACCGGATCGGCTTCACGCACCAACACCCGGACGCGGTGTCCCGCTTCGAGCAGGGAAGGCACGAGCCGCCCGCCAATGTATCCCGTGGCTCCGGTGACCAAGACGTTCATGTCTGAGTCTAGGGCAGAACCTGGCGTAAAGCGTTGGACTCTTGGCCAAGTAGCGCTATTGTCCAAAGTCCAAACCTCCCTATTCCTCGTAACCGGAGCATTTTCATGTCTGAAACCCACACCTGGCCAGAACTCGCGATCGGCTTGTACGACAAACTCACCGGCCGGAATGCCGAGATCAGCTACTCGTTCGAAGACTTCACGCTCAGCGTGCCCTCGTCCACCGGCGACGACGCCAAGCACGCCACGTGGAAGATGAACGGCACGCTCAAGATCAGCACCCGCGACAAAACCAGCTGAACCGGATCGGCGTTTCGACCAAGACGCGGGTGGATAATCGATGACCGATGCGACTCCGAATCTCGAGCAACCGTTAAACATCAACGGCACCCTGCGCGTCGAAGCCGACGGGCAGGCGTTTGACGTCAGGGCCGAGGACAACCGCGTCGTCGTGGACCTGCCGAGCGTGGGCGTGCTCAAGGCGTTGCTGCCCATCGGCGGCCAACCTTCGCGGGTGAACGCACTTACGTCACGTCTCAACCAGCACGACTTGGAGGTGGTGGTTCAGCTGAAGGGGCAGACCATCGCGACGCTTGGCCGATCGGCGGAGCCGGGGGCGTTTGAGAAGTTGCTCAACCTTGAAGGCCTAGACCTCAAATTCTTGGAGTTGGCCAAGGCGTGGTTCAAACGCAGCGATTGACCGACATGGAATCTTCTCACCGCAAATGGTCTTGATCGGCCGCGGGGTTGGCGGTATCAAACACGCATGAGAACTTTCCTTGCGGGCTGGTTGGTGGTGTTGGTCGCGCTTCCCGGCGGGGCCCAGGAAGACGCCGAAGCGGCGCAGCGGATCGCGGCGCTTGAAGCCAAGGTGTTGGAACTCGAAGCCCGTCTGTCGGCCCCCGACCGACAGACCGCGATCGTGGTGCTCACCCCCGAGCAGGCCGAGGCGTTGCTGGTCGAGGCTCAAGACGCCGAGGCCGAGGCGGTCCGGGCGGCGATGCCCGACGCGGCCGATCACCCGGCGGCAAAGAAGATGGCCGAGCAACTCGAGCGTTACGAAAACTGGTTGCAGCAGGAAACCATCGACGCCAAGCGCGAAAAACTAACCGAACGCATCACCGAGACCCAGACCAAGCTCGAGGCGATGCAGGCCGAACTCATCGGCCGAGACCCACAAGTCACCGCAGCCCGTCAGCGTCAACAACAACTCAGCGACGCGATCGCGCGGCAGCGCAGCGGAGCCACGATCGACCTCGTCGAAGCGTTGGACGAATCCCCAAGACCCGAGGCCGCTAAACCTACGCAAGAGCTCGACGACGGCTTGCCGCCGCTCAACGCCAAGGTGTTAGCGTACGCCGAGTCGCAGATCGGCAAAAAGGACGGCAACGGCGAATGTTGGACGCTGGCCGATCACGCCCTCGACGCGGCCGGGGCCGACCACCCCGCGGTATACGTGTTCGGGGACCTGTTGGGCGAAGACGACACGCCCCTGCCCGGCGACATCATGCAGTTCGAAGGCGTCCGCTTCGAGTGGAAAGAAGGACGAAGAAACTTCTGGTCCACTATGGCCCACCACACCGCGGTGATCCGCGACGTTAATCCCCGCCGCCCTTACCGCATCGAGATCCTCCACCAGAACGCGGGTGAGCTCGGCAAGATCGTGCACAAGGCCGACCTGAACCTGAAACATCAGGTGTCGGGAACGATCATGATCTATCGGCCGCGGCCTTAAGCCGCGGATTCAAAGCGTGCCGTCAATCGGTGACGCGTTCGATGAACTGTTCCGCCTTGGTGAAGATGCGGCGCTTGCGGTTCGCGTCCATCTTGTTGAGAGTGCCGAGCATCATGGACAAGCGCGGGTTGCCGGAGAAGAAATCCTGGTGGTTGTCGACGAAACGCCAGTAGAGGCCGTCGACGGTTTCGCACCAGTCGTCGGTTTTTTTGTAGCGGTCCGACATCTTGACCAAGTAGTTGCTGCCGCAGATGTAGGGCTTGGTGGCGAAGAGGCCGCCGTCGGACATCAGGCCCATGCCGTAGACGTTGGGGCCCATGACCCAGTCGCTGGAGTCGACGAACATCTCCATAAACCAGTCGTGGGCCCGCCGGGGCTCGACCTCGCAGAGGTTCATGAGGTTCGCCAACACCATCAGCCGTTCGATGTGGTGCGTCCAGCCGAGGCGGCGGGCTTTGTCGATCGCGTCGTCGAGCGGGGGCAAGCCCGTGGTCGCGTCGTACCAGCACGGCTTGAGCTTCCGGGCGTGGTTCCAGAAGTTCTGCTTGGACTGCTTCGCGTCGTAGTTCTGGTAGATCCCCCGGATGAATTCCCGCCAACCGATGATCTGGCGGACGAAGCCTTCGAGCGAGTTCACCGGGACGTCATTGTCGTCGGCGTAATCCAAGGCGCGGTCCACGATCTCGCGTGGCGTCAACAGCCCGAGGTTCATCATCGGCGACAACGCGCTGTGAAAGAGCACATCGTCCCGGTTCGACAACGCGTCCTCGTACGGCCCGAAATCTTTAAACCGGTCTTTCAAGAAATCATTTAACCACGCCAACGCCTGCCGCCGGGTCGTCGGCAACCAGAAGCCGGCTCCGGTCGGGGCTTCGTATTGGCTCGCTTTCAACAGTTCGCCTTCGCTGTTCCGCGTCGCTTCAGGCGACGCCGAATCCAACACTCCGGGGTGGTCGGCGAAACGCTGGGCGACCAAGGCTTTCACCGCCACCACATGCGGCGTAGGCTTGGCCCACTCGGTCCGGGGTACTTCCACTTTCTTCGGCAGGTTCTTGCGGTTGTCCGCGTCGAAGCTCCACTGACCACCGGTGGGCTTGCCGTCGTCATCGACCAGGATGCTTAGACGTTTTCTTTGTCTTTCGTAGAACTTCGCCATGAACGGCCGCTTGCCGGAGTTGCCCAAATAGTCCGCGAACTCGTCTCGCGAGGTCACGAACATCGGGCTGTCCAAAAACTCCAACGCCCAGCCTTGTTCTTGAGCCAACGCTTCGATGCGCTCTTCGAAGAACTTGTCTTCGATCTCGAACATGACCAGCCGCTCGATCTTCTGGCCCTCGGCAAATCGCGCGACTTTGGTTTCGTACTTAGTCTTCAACGCTGGGCCCGTCTGATCTTCGAGCGACTCGTAATGCACGTCGCACCCGTTGGACCGCAGCTCATCCGCGTGGGCCCGCATCGCGGCGAGGAACAACACGATCTTTTGTTGGTGATGTTTGACGTAGGTGCACAAGCCGACATCCTCGGCCATGAAAAAACTCGCATCACGCAGCCCCGCCCGCTTGATCTCCGCGAACGGGAACAACTGGTTGCCGAGGATGATCACCAACGTCTCGTGGCCGTAGTCGCTCATGCTGGACGATAGGAAGCGTCGCGCGGGTTGGCCCGCGTTGATGGCTCGTAGCCTTCAAGAGGCCAATCGCGGCCGTTCGGCTTCGCTCACGGCGGGCCCCCGGTTAAACTCTGACCATGCCCATCCTCATTCAAAACGCACGCTTGGTGACCGCCACGTCCGACACCCCCGGCGACCTCTACGCCGAGGGCGAATCGATCACCACGATCGCCGCCCCCGGAAGCCTCAGCCCCGCCGATCTCCCGGCCGACACCACCGTGATCGACGCCGCGGGCAAGCTGGTCATGCCCGGCTTCATCGATCCCCACGTCCACATCCACCTGCCGTTCATGGGCACCTTCGCCAAGGACGACCACGCCACCGCCAGCCGGGCCGCGCTCATCGGCGGAACCACGACCTACCTGGAAATGATCTGCCCGTCGCGCGACGAAGAACCGCTCGAGGCTTACCAGTTGTGGAGTGAAAAAGCCTCCGCGGGCGTCTGCGACTACGGCTTCCACGTCGGCGTCACCCGCTTCGACGACAGCGTCGAACAACAGCTCCGCACCCTCGTCGCCGACCACGGCCAACGCTCGTTCAAAGTCTTCCTCGCCTACAAGGGCGCGTTCGGCGTCACCGACGACGAGCTCTACAACGTCTGCAAGCTCGCTCAAGAACTCGGCGTCACCGTCACCGCCCACTGCGAAAACGCCGAGCTCGTCGCGGCGAACCAGGCCGCCCTCCTCGCCGCGGGCAAGACCGGCCCCGAGTGGCACGAACCGTCGCGCCCCGTGTCCGTCGAAACCGAAGGCGTCCACCACTTCTGCACGTTCCTCGAGTTGACCGGGGCCACCGGCTACATCGTCCACACGTCCTGCCGTGAAGCGGTAGAAATCGCGATGGACTTCCGGGCCCGCGGCGTGGATGTCGCGGTCGAAACCGTCATCCCCTACCTCACGCTCGACGACACCTACGCCCAACGCGGGACCGACACCGGCCACGCCCCGTTTGAGGGTGCAAAATACGTCATGTCCCCACCCATCCGGTCGGCCGACCACCGGGACTACCTCTGGCACGCCCTCGCGGCCGGCCACGTCCACACCCTGGGCACCGACCACGCGCCTTTCGACTTCGCCACCCAGAAACACATGGGCTGCCCCGACCCCGCCAAAGCGGTCGATGCCGCGTTCAACCCGATCAACCAAGCCAGCGACTTCACCAAGATCCCCAACGGCATCCCGTCGATCCAACACCGCGCCGACCTCTTGTTCCAAGGCGTCGCCGACGGCCGGATCACGCTGCAACAGTTCGTCGCCCTCGCCTCGACGAACGCCGCCGACCTCTTCGGACTCCGCACCAAAGGCCACATCGCCCCCGGCTACGACGCCGACCTGGTCCTCTACGACCCCGACGCCCCGAAGACCATCTCCGCCGCGACGCACCACATGGCCACGGACTATTCCGGGTTCGAGGGCGTGACTCACCCCGGCCACGCGACGCACGTGTTCCTCCGCGGGAGCGCCGCCGTGGTGCACGGACAACTCGTTGAAGACCTCCCGCCCGGCCAAGCCGCGCCCCGCGGCTAAAACCTCGGCCGCCCCCCATGCGTACCATCTCCGACATGAAGCTCGCCCCGCCCCTCGTCTGCACCGCCCTGCTGCTCGCCTCCGCCTTTGTGGTCGGCTGCGACTCCGTGCCGTTTGTCTTGCCCGGGCGCGACAACCCCGAGCCGACCACGTCGGCTCCCGCCCAACCCCTCCGGCCCCTCGGCACGCTGCCCGAAGAAGCCCCCGAACCCGTGCCGACCGACGTGGCTCTCGGCGGCGAGACGGTGGCCGCCGACTACACCCCCGCGGAGATGCAGGCCGCCGTCCGCAACTTCGCCGACCACTACCGCCAGTCCATGGCCGTCACCCTCGACCGCATCATCGTCGAATCCGACGACCCCGAGCTCATCCGCCGCGCCCACTCGGCCAAGATCAACGGCAGCACCGCCATGTACGACCTCGCGGTCGATCCCGTCCCCGCCTCGGCCATGCTCAACGGCCTCGTGCTCGTTACGCTCCAGGCCAACTACCTCCGCAGCTACGGCGAAGACTATTTCGGCGAGTACTACCCGTTGCTCCAGGAAGTCGCCGACCGCCTCCAACAGGAAGGCTTCCGCCTCGCCGCCCGGGCGATGACCGAGCAGCAACGCATCGACCTGCGCGCCACCATCGATCAGTGGGCTCAAGCCAACCCCGAAGTCCGCGACTTCTGGTACGTCCGCCTCGACGATCTTCCCGGCCTCGCCGACGACCCTGACGTCTTCAATACCTTCACCAACCTGCCCCGCAACTTCCTGAACATCTTCAACCCCTTCGCAGACGCCGGCGAGTCCGTTAGCGAAGCCCAAGTCCTCGCCGAGCGCATGAGCTGGCTCGCCCCCCGGCTCATGATCCTCGCCCAATGGCGGGCCGAGGCCATCGTCTACAACAGCATCGCCAACACGCGGCTCAACGAGGTCGTCGATCTGGGCAACCGCATCACCGCCGTCGCCGAAACACTGCCCGAGACCCTCGCCGCCCAACGCGAAGGTCTGTTCAACGACCTCGAAGAGAACCACGAAACGATCGAGTCGCTCGTCACCACGACCGACCAGTTCACCGAGAACGCCACCGCCCTGCTCGAAGCCGCCGACGTCATCGCCCAGCGCATCATCACCATCCAAGACACCGCCTACGCCAACGCCCCCCCGGAATCCCCGCCCGACCCCAACCAACCGCCGGGCCGGCCGTTCGACGTCACCGAATACACCGAAGCGCTGGCCGAGCTCAACCAGGTGTTGGTCGATCTCAACGAACTGGTCGTTAACGTCGATGCCGCAGCGAGTGCCGACGCGATCGACGCGCGCCTCGGCGTCGTCGAGGGCAGTATCCGCGGCCTGATCTTCACCGCCGCGTTCGCCTTCCTGATCGTCGGCCTCCTGTTGATCCTCGCCGCCAAATTCATTCCCCGCCGCTCTGAGCGTTGAACCAAGAGTCACTGATGTATGTGGCTTACTCATGCGTTCGCCTCTGGCGAACGCAGTTCAATCTGTCGTGACTCAGCCAACGTGTCTTCTATCGCTTCTTTTTTGAAGTTCTCAAGCTTCAATCGTTCAAATGCCTTTGGATTCTTTTCGCAGTGATAAAAATAATGCTTCATTTTCATTTCACGATTTTCCTTTTCGAGTTGCCGCTGAGTTTTCGGCAGCAACCCGAATAGACGGAGCGATTGAATAATCGCTTTCAAGATGACAAATGCTAAGACCAACAACCCCAGTATTTCACTCGACCATTCCAGTAACGCCCAAACAACCGGTACAACGACCAGCCAAGCAAACAGGATCAGGCGGAATCGCTTTGCCTTGCGAGCCCGATCGACAGCCTTTTCTACAAGTTCTTGTTGGCTCTCGTAGGCGATATCAGAAAAGACATCATCGAGCTTATCGCCGTGTAGAGCTACAGCTGGGAGTAATTTATCCGGGATAATTTCCCAACGCTGAATCAATTCTCCACTGTCTTCATCTAACCAAGAAAACAAATGGTTCGACTGTGAAGTCTCACCCAACACAATTAAATCATCCGAGCGACTAAATGCTGTGGCCATAAGAGGAATTGGATAACGTTGTACCCACTCCGCAGACTCCGATTCCATGACTTGACGAATAACGTCATTGTCACGTTCTTGCAAAATAACCACGTTCAGAGTTGAAAATCGATGCCCTGGATTTGGCGGTTTGTATTCCACGAAATACCAACCGCGTGACTCTTGAACCGACCGGTAGTATCTGGCATCGCTATTGATCATTACACCATCTTGACATAATAATCCATAGCGTCACTGCGAGATTGTGATTGCTTTACCCTAGTTCTATCACGTTTCGTATCGCTTAAGCCAAGTCCCGCCGCCCAACCTCCACTTCCTCGACCGACTCCTCCACCACCTCCCCGATCCGTCATACCCGAGGCGGCTCCACCGCCCCACGCGACCGATCCTCCGCCCCGCGGCCCGTCGGCTCAAGTCGTACAGCGCGCTACCCGGCGACGGCGTGACCAACCCCGACTCGGCCTGCACCTGTTCCAACCGGCGGTGCTTCAGCTCGCGGGCAAACGCCTCCCGAGCTGGCAAACTTCTTCTTCGCTGCCGTGACCTCTTTCTTGGCCTGCTTCAGTTCCGCGTCCACCGCGGCCCCGACTACAGTATTTAGGGTTACGCGATATCTCCGACAACCATATGAAGGTGTAGCATTCTCGACTTCACCTAATACACCGAAGCGATCAACGAGTTCAGCACCCTGGTGATTAATGCCAACACCATGCTGCTCAACGCCGCAATCGCTTCTATGTTCGAGGGTACGCTGCTGATCTTCGCGCCAAAGTTGATCCCCCGCCGACAAGCCAGAAGCTGATTCCGGCCAACCTGTCGTGTCGACCCACTTCTACTTATCTTTACCGATACGCGCCCCGCCGCCGTACGGCAAGAACCATCCCCAGCAGCACCAACCCGGTCGCGGGCTCGGGGATGGTGGACAGCGAGATGGCCGAGGCGTTGCCGGTTCCGAAGTTGTCGGCCCAGATCGTTTAGTCGGCCGCGTCCACCACGCCGTCGTGGTTGCCGTCGGCCGCGAGGTTTGTGGTGCTGCCGAAGTTGTCCGCCCACACGGTGTAGTCGGCGGCATCGACCGTGCCGTTGCCGTTGTAATCGCCCAGCAGCGTCGCGATCGTGTCGGCGACAAAAAGGCCCGACGTGAGGTCGGTGAAGGCAAGGCCAAAGGCCAGTTGGCCTTGGTTGTTTAACGGCGACTGTCGGCCTTCTTCGTCGGCCGGGTTCGAGAAGAAGTTGATTGTCGAGATGGTGCGGAGGTCTTCGACGTTCGGGTCGTTGTCGACGTCGATCACGTCGCCTTCGCGGACGATCAGTTGGAGGTCGCCGTTGAGGTCGGTCGCCCACAGGCCGGTGACCCGATCGTTGCTGACGGCGTTGTTGAGCCCCGCGAAGAACGCGACCTGACCCGCGTCGTTGATCGACGGGGCGCCGAACGTCGCGAAGACGGTGCCGGCCTCGGTGCCGGGCGCGGCTTGGTTTCGGCGGGCGACGAGGCCCGGGTTGCCCGGGGTGCCCGCGGACTCGGACCAGATGCCTTCGAACCCGCCGTTGGTGCTGCCGTTGACCCCCGCGAAGAACGCGGTTTCGCCCGCGTTGTTGAGCGCCGGGTTGCCGAAGGCGGCGTACGTCACGCCCGATTCGGTGCCGGGGGCCGGATCGTCGCCGCGTGCGATCAGGGCGGCGTTACCGATCGAGCCCGCGCTTTCCGACCAGATGCCGTCGAAGTTGAACGCGTTGACCGTGTTTCCGATCACCAGCGTGCCGTAGAACGCGATTTTGCCGGCATCGTTGAGGGCCGGGCTTCCGAAGTTATTAAAAACCTCGCCCGACGAAAGCCCGGGGGCCAGGTCGCCGCTGAGCGCACGGGTTTCAATGGTAACGGTGCCGAACGCCGGGCCGGACGTCGCGAGCAGCAGAGCCGCCGTCCCCCAGCGTGTACTGCGCAAAAGCCCCGAAAAACCCGTCCGAAGAGTACCCCACACCATGGATCATCCTTCCTCACACACGCAACCCGCAAACCGAGAAAACGATGGCAGCACCCACAGCGCGGGTGCGCCTGAAAGTCCAATCATCCTATCCCATAAGCAAAAAAGAACAACAAAAAGTAAGTGGTCGTTAATTTGGAGAAGATGAGCAAATACAAAAAGGGCTGGATGATCAGATTTGGCGAGGGGTTGATCGAGGTTTAATTCGCATTCCCCATGACGAATTCCGATCCATGGTGGCTGGCATCAGATTGGACGTAGGGCCTCTGACCCAAGCCCTTCACTTGAGACGCTACCGGCTTTCGGGACGCAAATCCCTAAACAAGCCGCCTCAAATCATTGCCGACGAAAAATTGAATCGCCACCAATAGCTCAACCGGCTCGCCGACGCCTAGTGGCCAAGCCCATCCCCAACAACACCAATCCGGTCGCGGGCTCGGGGATGGTGGCCTGGGAGATATTCGAAATGTTCGAACTGCCGAAGTTGTCCGCCCAGATCGTGTAGTCCGCGGCATCAACCACCCCGTCGCCGTTGCCATCGGCGGCGAGGTTCGTGGTGCTGCCAAAACTGTCGGCCCAGATGGTGTAGTCGGCGGCATCCACGATCCCGTTGCCGCTGTAGTCGCCCAGCAACGTGGCGATCGTGTTGGCCACGAAGAGGCCCGAACTGCCGTCGGTGAAGGTAGCGCGGAAAGCAAGTTGTCCCGCATCATTGAAGGGCGAAACCATCCCACTCTCGCGGTTAACACCCGTGTACATGAAGACAGAGGAGACGGTACGCATATCTTCGTTGGAGGGGTCGTCATCGACATCGAAGAGCTCACCGGTTCGGATGACGAGATTGAGTTCACCGTTGAGGTTAGTGGCCCAGATGCCTCGATCGTTGGTACCGTCTACGCCAGCGCCCATGAGATAGCCGATGAAAGTAGTCTGTCCTACGTTATTGATAACAGGTTCGCTCAAGTTGCTGAAGTTGACGCCCGTCGTGGTTCCGGGTGCAGCCTGACCCGTGCGTACAACGAGTTCGGGATTACCAATTGAACCAGCGGCTTCAGACCAAATGCCTTGGTCATTGGTGTCGTCCACACCGATTCCGGAAAGGAGTGCGAAGAAAGCAGTCTGCCCGGCGTTGTTGAAGACCGGTCGATTAGACTCAAAGCTAGCGAATATAACTCCGGGCGATGTTCCCGGGGCGTTGTCGCCTGTGCGTGCTACGAGCCCCGGGTTGCCAATTGAGCCGACAGCCTCGGACCAGATACTCTCTCTATTGGTATCGTCAACTCCGATTCCGGTAAGGAAACTAAGGAAAGCCGTTTGGCCAGAATTGTTTAAGGCGATGCCATCAAACGAGCCATAGCTAACGCCAAGCGCTGTTCCTGGAGCAGTTTCCCCTTTCCTCGCAACAAGACCGGGGTTGCCGATAGAGCCGGCTGCCTCGGACCAGATACCACTATTGTTGGACGAGTCCACCCCGGTTCCGGTGAGATAGCCAAGAAAAGCAGTTTGCCCCGCATCATTGAGAACGGGGCTAACTAAGCTAAAGAAATTGGCTCCGGGCCCGACGTCAGGGGCGGCTTGCCCCGTTCGAGCGACAAGCCCAGGGCTACCGAGAGTTCCGTTGGCCTCGGACCAAACACCAACATCGTTTAAAGAATTTACATCGGTACCGGCGAGTCGACCCCGGAATGCCGTGTGTCCCGCGTCGTTAAGTAAAGGGGAATCAAAGCTAATGAATTTGACGCCGATCACAGTACCAGGTGCGGTATCCCCAGCCCGTACGATCAGTCCTGGGCGTCCGATTGTCCCGTTGGCTTCGGACCAGACGCCAAAGATCTTCGATCGGGTTCCGGTAGTTTCAGCCCAGAAAGCAGTTTGCCCCGCGTTATTGATATTTGGAGACGATAAGCCGACAAAATCGACACCTGCTTCGGTACCAGGGGCGGGGTCGCCTCTACGTGCGATTAACCCAGGATTAGCTATAGATCCAGCAGCCTCAGACCAAATGCTAAAAGCATTCGAGCTATCCACTTCAGGGCCGGCAAGCGTACTAAAAAATGCGATCTGCCCTGATTGATTGATCGAGGGGATGCTGAAGCTGCTGAACTCAACACCAAGTCCGGCCCCAGAAACCGCTTGTCCGGAGAGCGCGCGGGTCTCATAGGTCACCTCGGCGGCGGCCGGACTACCCATAGCCACCACCATCAACATAACAACTAAAGCGGCTGTAATTATCAATCGTCTGACATTATCAAACAATTGCCGTGTCTTTTTCTGCTTCCTACCCATCTTTACCTCGGAATCATATGGCGTAGCTAGATTGCAACTATAAATTGAATTGAATCTTCGTCAAGCATGAATCCGCTTTCACCTGATCCACAGCCCGCCGATGATGATGCCCCCTCGGCTAGCGACACGATTGTGCGCACAAACTGATATACCCAGCACGCAAAATTTCGGATTCGCCAAAGTTTATTTTTGCCTTTTTCTACAAGATGTTTCGTCGTCTTCACCTGATCCAACGACGATTCCGTGCGCACCGTCGTGTCGCCGCGTCCCCTGGTGTCGGACCGCGGTGGTACTCCAAGCGTGAAGGTCGCACAGGCAAGGCGCCAAGCTCGCTCATATCCGCGGAACCGGGCTAGCGCACAGTCGTGGTGCGTGGCGACGTTCGGGAACCCCCACCTTGCCGGTAGGCCCGAAGTCGGAACCACGGTTCGTTGGTCGAGGGTTAGTGATTAAGTCTTCCCCGTTAGCCCCCGGCTTCGCCGCGGGCAAGGCACACGATTGCTCGAGCACCCCCGGGCAGAGCCCGGGGCTAACGGGAAAGACACCGCCCCACCTAAGCCGGCCACGGCGAAGGGCAACTTCTAGGGGCGGGATCACCAACTCGCTCTTTGATAACTCAACCGCCCGCAAGTTCGTCCGACTGCTTGACGAAGTCTTCGGCGTCCCACTTGTCGTCCACCGTGATGCCTTCCCCCCCGGAGTTAGCTTTCGCGGCGGCCTTGGCGGCGACGGCGGCGCGTTTGGCTTCTTGGGCTTTCGCCTGACGTTCGACGAGGTCGGCGTGGGTCGTGAAGTACGGCAGGGCTTTGCCCTTGAAGTCGTCGATGGTTTCGAAGCCGTGGGTTTCCATGAACGCCAAGAGTTGTTCGATCATGGGCTTGACCATCTTGTAGCCCATCTTCATCACGCCGGTGCAGACCTGGACGGTGTCGGAGCCCAGGAGGATGAACTCCGCGGCGTCTTCGCCGGTCTCCACCCCGCCCATGCCGGAGATGGTGCGCTTGCCTTCGTATTCGTCGGCGATGAGGTTGGCGATCTCCATCACCATCCGCAGCGCGATCGGACGGACGGCGACGGACGAGTAGCCGCCGGGGGTCGAGTAGCCTTCGACGGTGGGCATGGGGCGCAGGGTCTTGAGGTCGACGCCGATAACGCTGCGGATGGTGTTGATGGCGGTGATGCCGTGGGCCCCGGCACGCAGCGCGGCGCGGGACGGGTCTTCGATGTGGGTGACGTTGGGGGTCATCTTGGCCCAGACGGGGGTCTTAGCGACTTCCATGACCCAGCCGGTGACTTCTTCGAGGATGTCGGAGTCCTGGCCCATGGCGGCACCCATCTTGCGCTCGGGCAGGCCATGGGGGCAGGAGAAGTTGAGCTCGAGGCCGTCCACTCCGGCGGCCTCGCAGCGCTCAACGATCTCGCACCACGCGTCCTTGTTGTACTCCTCCATGATCGAAGCGATCAGGACGTGGTCGGGGTACTCGTCTTTGATCTCCTTGAACTCATCCAGCCACTGCTCGAAGGGCGTGGTGGAAATCAGTTCGATGTTCTCCCAGCCGAAGACTTCCTTCTTGTTGACGCCGGTGAGCTTGCCGTAGCGCGGGGCGACGTTGATGACTTTGGAGGCGTCGAGGCTGACGGTCTTGGCGATCATGCCGCCCCAGCCCTCGGCAAAGGCTTTGCAGATGACTTTCTTGTTGGTGCCGGGCGGGCCGGAGCCGATGACGAAGGGGTTGGGGAATTTGATTCCGTCGACGGTGGTTTCGAGGGTGGGCATGGTTTAGTTTTTCCTTGTTTCTCTATGGTTTTAGTGTTTGTTCTGTAACGTGAGCGCTTCGTCGAGGACCGCGACGATGAAGTCGGCGTCGTCTTTCGTGATGCACATCGGGGGCTTGAGGCGGATGGTGTTGCCGTGGAGTCCGCCCTTGCCGAGCAGCAAGCCCATCGTCTTGGCGTGTTCGACGACGGCGGCACACTCTTCCTTGGCGGGTGCTTTGGTCTTACGGTCTTTGACCAGTTCGACGCCGAGCATCAGGCCCAGGCCGCGGACGTCGCCGATGAGCGGCTGCTTGTTCTGCAACTCGAGCAGGGCTTCTTTGAGGTAGGTGCCCACGACCAACGCGTTTTCCTGGATGCCCTCTTCGTCGATGACTTCGAGGGTGGCCAGGCCCTGGGTAACGGAGATGGGGTTGCCGCCGTAGGTGTTGAAGTGGATGCGGTTGGCCATCACCTTGGAGATATCGGCGGTGGTGGTCATCGCGGCGAGGGGCGCGCCGTTGCCGATGCCTTTAGCCATGGTGATCATGTCGGGCTTGATGTTCCAGTTCTGGTGAGCCCAGTAGTGGTGGCCGGTTCGGCCGAAGCCGCCCTGGACTTCGTCGGCGATGCAGATGCCGCCGTGATCGCGGACGGTCTTATAGATGGTCTCGAAGAAGCCTTCGGGAGGAACGACCGCCCCACCGACGCCCTGGATGGGCTCGGCGATGAACGCGGCGACCTCGCCGGAGGTCTGGTACTCGATGACGTCTTTAACTTCGTTAGCACACTTGAGCCCGCAGGACGGGTAGTCGAGGTCGTAAGGGCAGCGGTAGCAGTAGCCGGCCCGGGTGTGGACGATCCCCGGGAATTCGTTGGACTTGAACTTCCAGGTGCCGTGGGCGGTGAGGCCCATGGTCGCGGCGGTGCCGCCGTGGTAGCCGTTGCGGAGGGCGATGACGGTGTGGTTGCCGGTGTGTTCGCGGGCCGAGAGGATGGCCAGTTCGTTGGCTTCGCTGCCGGAGTTGGTGAAGTAGGTTTTGTCGAGCGGCTGCCCGGACGTGCCCGACGTATCCGGCATCTTGCTCGCGAGCTTCTCGGCGAACTGGCCGATGGTCGGGTGGAGATAGATCGTCGTGGTGTGTTGGAGCTTGTTGGTCTGGGCTTTGACCTTTTCGATGATCGACGGGTGGCAGTGACCAACGGAAACGGTGACGATGCCGGCGAAGGCGTCGAGGTAGCGCTTGCCGGTCTCGTCGAAGACGTATTGCATCTTGCCTTCGACGACCATGATCGGCTCGTTGTAGTAGGTCAGCAGGCCGGGCGAGAGGTATTGGTGTCGGAGCGCGATGACCTCGTCGCGGCTCGGGCCGTCGTAGGGCGTCGGCTGGTGATCGAACTGCGGCAGCGGGATGGTGCGGGGTTCGTTTGAGCTTTCAGCGTTTCCGGGGGTGGGGTTCAGGGTCGTCATAGCAGGTGCCTCAATGGTGGTCGGTGAAGACCGATGATTCTTCGTGGTGGGTCTTCGTCTTAGATTCGGTTTCGGCGGCGGTGGCGGTGGTGGGTTCGGCGGCCGCGGGGTCATCGGCGTCGACATCGTCGGCTTCGGGGATTAGCGTCGAGGGGATACGGGGCTCGAGGCCGCGCTCGGCCTTGGTGCCTGGGATCACGTTGTCCAGGACGATACCCAGCACCGCCGCGACGCCCATACCGTTGTTGCCAACCGCGTTGATCACCGAGGATATACCGTCAGCCCAACCGACCGACATGATCCCGCTCTCCACTAGTCCGCCGAAGTAAGCGTTGACCACATACGCGCCGCCTTCGTCGGCGGCAAAGTAGTACGGCAGACTCAGACCCATGAACAACGCGAAGCCGCCGATGAACAGGTTGCGGTCGCTGGTGAGGTCTGCCTTGGCGAACTGTCGGACGCCCACCGCGGCGATCAGACCGAACATCGCGCAGTAGAGCCCCCCCACCACGGGTCCAGGGATGGCGGCGGCCAACGCGCCGAATTTTCCAAACAACCCCAACAACACCAGGATCACGGCGCCGATCTGAACGACAAAGCGCGAGCCTACTTTCGTCAGGCCGACAAGGCCGATGTTCTCGGAGTAGCTGGTCGAACTGAATCCGCCGAACACGCCGGTAAGCGCACAGCCAACGCCTTCACAGCCGATGCCCCGGCTGACCTCGGCGGACGTGGGGTCATTGCCTTGAGGATGGGCGACGTTTTTACACGCATGGTAGTCCCCGAAACTTTCGATCATCGACGCGAGGTAACCCGCCAACACAGCCACAATGAACGCGGTCTTAAATTCCGGCAAGCCCCATGGAAAGAAAACGGTCGCGGTGCGGAACCAATCGGATTGATTAAAAGCCGAGAGGTCGGGCCGGGCGGGGTGAGGCGAAACCGCCACCCCGTCGGCCGTGACGCCGCCCGCTTGGAACACATCCAACTGAGCCAACACCGCACACACCGACACCGCCCCAAGGATCGCGATGAGCATCGGGAACATGCGGAACAAGATGTTGAGCTTGCCCAATACGAACGCGCAAAGAACGATCAGAACAATCGTGAGAATCGCGATGGGCCAGTCCGCCGAGGCGTTGGCGGCACCAAAGGGATACAACGCCAAACCGATCAACATAATCACCGGCCCAACGACCACCGGCGAAAGAATGCGACGCACCAAACCCATCAGCCCACTGAAACCGATGACCATCTCGATCACCGCTCCACCGATCACCGCCCCGGCGATGTTACGCATCGCGGCGGCGCCGTTGTCCTGCCACAACGTCAACTGTTGATTCATCCCCTCAACGGAACCCTGGGCCACTTCCCAATCAATGGGCGAGGCGTCAAGCGTAGCGGCGATGATGCCGAAAAACGCCGCAATAAACGAAAACGACACGCCCTGGATAATCGGCAGCCGCGAGCCCAGGGTGGACTGGATCAACGTAGCCACGCCCGAGCAAAGCATCACGCAGGAAATCAACAAAGCCGTGTTGGTGATCTGTTGCTGCCGCAGCGTGTCGGCCAACTCGGCGGGTAACCCCTCGGGGATCGGCCAGAGGACCGGAGCAAACAACAGAGGGATCGCCACGGTCGAGCCGAACATCGTCAGGACGTGTTGGAAACCCAGCACAATCGCCTTGGGCAACGGCGGCTTGTCGTCAAGGCCGTAGAGCAGCGTCGAGTTGGGGGCAGAGGGTTCAGCCATTGGGATCGCGCCCGCGGAGCGGGCTAAGTAAACATCGGAGAGCAGGCCGACGGGCGATTGAAATTTCACCCCAACGCCGCGTGATGCCGCGTCGGGGCAAGCGAGCTACAGCGCGGTGATCGCGTCGTAAGTCTCGGGCCGACGGTCGCGGAAGAACTGCCAGGTATTGCGGACCTCGCGGATCAGGTCCAGGTCCATGTCGGCCACGACGATGTCGTCTTCATCCCGCTTGTCGCTGATCGAAACCATCTGGCCGCGCGGGTCGCAGAAGTACGATTGGCCGTAGAACTCGCCGGTCCGCCAAGGCTCTTCCCAGCCGGGCCGGTTGATCGCGCCAACGAAGTATTGATTGGCCACCGCGTGGGCGGGTTGTTCCAGCTTCCAGAGATATTCACTCAAGCCCGCCACGGTCGCGCTGGGGTTGAACACGATCTCCGCGCCGTTGAGGCCTAGGCACCGCGCTCCGTCGGGGAAGTGGCGGTCGTAGCAGATGTACACGCCGACCTTGCCGACCTTGGTGTCGAACACGGGGTAACCGAGGTTGCCCGGGCGGAAGTAGAACTTCTCCCAGAAGCCGGGGTCGCAATGCGGGATGTGGATTTTGCGGAACTTGCCGAGGTACGAACCGTCAGCATCGATGACCGAAGCGGTGTTGTAGTACACGCCGGGCAGGTCTTCTTCATACATCGGCACGACGATGACCATCTGGTGTTTCTTGGCCAACTCCATCATGAGCTTGGTCGTCGGGCCGTCGGGCACCGGCTCGGTGAGCGAGTACCACTTGGTGTCTTGCTCGGCGCAGAAGTACGGGCCGTAGAACAATTCTTGGAGGCAGAGCACCTGGACGCCCTGGTCGGCGGCCTTGGCGATGAGGTCGACGTGCTTGTCGATCATCGCCTGCTTGACCTTCTCGACGCCGGAGGTCACGGGTTCGCAGAGCGTGGCTTGGATCAATCCGCCGCGGACAATTCGAGTCATAATCTAGATTCCGAGGTTCTCAGCGCAGGCACAATCCCTTAACCTAGCATGGTTCGGCCCGCTTGCCTAGCTTTTTTTAATACCTCCCTTTCCTTCGGAAATCCCTGTTTTATGCCCGCCACCGCCCTCACCGACGTCCCCGTTCTGATCCAAGGCCAATGGGAAACTCCAGCCTCCGACCGCCACACCCCGGTTTACAACCCCTCCACGGGGCAGCCGATCGCCCAGACGCCGCTGGGCGATGCGGCGCTGGTGGACCGGGCGGTGGCGTCGGCCAAAGCGGCGTTGCCCGCGTGGAGCGAGACGCCGCCGGTGGAACGGGCGCGGGTGATGTTTGCCTACCGCCAACTCGTCGAGCAACACTTCGACGAACTCGCGGCGCTGGTCACCCGCGAGCACGGCAAGACGCTCGCCGAGTCGCGGGCCGAGGTGCAACGCGGCCTCGAGATGGTCGAGTTCGCCACCAGCGTGCCGACCATGTTAATGGGCCAAACGTTTCCGCAGATCGCCAATAGCGTGGACGGCGAAACGAACCGCCACCCCGTCGGCGTGTGCGTCGGGATCACGCCGTACAACTTCCCGAACATGGTGCCGTTGTGGATGTACCCGATCGCGCTCGCTTGCGGCAACACGTTCGTTTTGAAGCCCAGCGAAAAGGTGCCGCTGTCCGCCATCCGGTTGGCCGAGCTGCTGCTCGAAGCCGGGCTGCCCGAAGGGGTGTTCAACCTGATCCACGGCGACAAGACCGTCGTCGATGCGCTGCTCACCCACGACGACGTCAACGCGATCTCCTTCGTCGGCTCGACCGCGATCGCCAAGTACGTCTACGAAACCGGCTGCGCCCACGGCAAACGCGTCCAGGCCGCGGGCGGCGCAAAGAACCACCTGATCATCATGCCCGACGCCGACCTCGACCAGTCGGTCAAAGCCCTCGCCGCGTCGGCCTACGGCTGCGCTGGGCAGCGTTGCATGGCCGGCTCGGTCGCGCTGGCCGTCGGTGGCGTCGGGGACAAGCTCGTCGAAAACCTCGTGGACTACGCGGGCACCATTCAAACCGCCCCGAGCGACGGCAACGAAGCCGCGGGCATGGGCCCGGTGATCTCGGCCGAGCACAAGTCGCGCGTCGCCGCGGCGCTCGACACGGCCAAGGACGAAGGGGCCGAGGTCGCCCTCGACGGGCGTGGCGTCGAAGCGGGCGACTCGTTCCTGCTCGGGCCTTCGGTGATCGACAAAGTCACCACGGACATGTCGGCGTGGAAGAACGAGATCTT
This sequence comes from Planctomycetota bacterium, assembly GCA_039199695.1. GTDB lineage: Bacteria > Planctomycetota > Phycisphaerae > Phycisphaerales > Phycisphaeraceae > Algisphaera. The sequence continues at coordinate 33,115 of JBCCST010000013.1, forward strand.
CGGGCCGGTGTTGTCGGTGGTCCGGGCCGACTCGCTCGACGAAGCGTTGGCCGTCGGCCGGGCGTGCCCCTACGGCAACGGCGCCTCCATCTTCACCCGCTCCGGCTACGCCGCCCGCCAGTTCAAACGCCACTTCAACGCGGGCATGATCGGCGTCAACGTCGGCGTCCCCGCGCCGATGGCCTGGCTGCCGTTCACCGGCTGGAACCAATCCTTCTTCGGCGACCTGCACATCCAGGGCACCGAGGGCGTGCACTTCTACACCCGGCAGAAGATGACGCTCACGCGTTGGTTCGAGTCGGCCGACGAATCCCACGCCGACCCCGTTTGGAAGAGCCAGCGATGAGCCGTCGTAGAGACACCCTCCTCGCCGCGTTCGAGGCGGTGAATGCCGGTAGTCCCGACGGGATCATGGACTGCTGGAACCCCAACGGCACCTACGACAACCCCATGGTTGGTTCGGCCCAGACCGGCTACGACGCCGTCCGCGTCTGCATGGTCAACCTGGTCGACGGCCTGGCGAAAACCGGGCAGACCCTCACGGTCGACCGCGTCACCGAGGGCGATACCCACGTCATGGCCGAATGGCATGTCGAGCCGCCCGACGGCCGCCGCGGCCTACACGTCGCGGAGTTTGATCCGGAGGATCGGTTGATGCACGTGACCGTGTACCCCCGCACAAGTTGACCGCTTTATGCGGAACACGGACGAAGCCCGATCTCACGACCATCTAGCAAGGACTCGGACCCGCTGGTTCGAGTCCGCCGACGAATCCCACTCCGATCCGGTATGGAAGACGACATAAAACGAACAGCCCGTCACACCGATTTCGCAGATGACGCAGATTCTCTGAACCAAAAATCACATCAGATTATGTTTTCTGAATCTGCGCAATCTGCGCAATCTGCGCAATCTGCGAAATCAGTATGAAAGGCTGCTTGGTTTTCGATCCGGTAATCTGTACGGATGGATCACCCGATTCCCCAAGGTGCAACCCTCGGCATGCTCGGCGGCGGGCAGCTCGGACGCATGTTTGCCGACGCCGCCCAAGCGCTGGACTACCGCGTCCACGTGTTCTGCCCGGAAGACAACTGCCCCGCGGCGCAGGTCGCCGACGAGCACACCCAAGCGTCCTATGACGATCTCGACGCCGTCAGTAAGTTTGCCGCCTCGGTCGCGGTGGTGACCTACGAGTTCGAAAACGTCCCCGCCGCCACCGCCGCGGCTTGCGCCGCCCACGCCCCGGTCCGGCCCGGCGAAAACGTCTTGCGCATCGCCCAGGACCGCATCCGCGAAAAGAAGACGCTCCGCGAACACGGCATCCCCGTCGCCCCGTTCGCCGCGGTCCACACCGAAGACGACCTCCACCAAGCCACCCAAACCATCGGCCTGCCCGGCGTCCTCAAAACCTCCGGCGGCGGCTACGACGGCAAGGGCCAACGCATCCTCCGCGGCACCGCCGACCTGACCTACGCCTGGGAAGACCTCGGCCGAGTGCCTTGCGTGTACGAAGCCCTCGTCGACTTTGAACAGGAAGTCAGCGTCGTCGCGGCCCGCTCGGCCGGCGGCGAGGTGCAGTGCTTCGGCCCGATCGCCAACACCCACCGCAACCACATCCTCGACGTCTCGGTCGTCCCGTCCGGAGCACCCCAAAGCGTCGAAGACCAAGCGGTCGCCATCGCAACCAAGGTCATGAACGACCTCGAAGTCGTCGGCGTGTTGTGCGTCGAATTTTTCCAAGTTCGGCCCCTCGCTGGTGAAATTTCCGGGGGGATGCTCGTCAACGAACTCGCCCCCCGGCCGCACAACTCGGGGCACCTCACCATCGAAGCGTTCAACGCCAGCCAGTTCGAGCAGCAGGTCCGCGCGGTGTGTGGCCTGCCGTTGGTCCAACTCGAACGGAAAAGTCCGGCCGCGATGGCGAATCTGCTCGGCGACCTTTGGCCCCAGGCCGGCGGCGAACCCGACTGGTCGGCGATCGCCGCCGACGGCCTGCACCTGCATCTCTACGGCAAGTCCGCCGCTCGGCCCGGCCGAAAGATGGGCCACCTCACCGCCCTCGCCCGCACGCCCCACGAAGCCATCCGCGACGCCGTCGAAGCCCGTACCCGCCTTGCGCCGCGCAATCCACTGTCGCCGGATTAAGCCCCAGACAAAGCCAATCGGCGATACAGCGTGTCGTATTGCTCGACCGTTCGCTGGAGATCAAATCGCGTTTCGATCCACGACCGTCCCGCCGCTTGAAGTTGCGCGCGTGTCTCGGGTTCGAGTCGGATCAAGTCGCGCATCGCCGCGGCTAAGCCCTCGGCGTCGCCTTCATCCACGACAAAACGCTGCGCCGCGGACGGCAACGCCTCGGCGTTGCCCGCGTGACGCGTCGTGATCACCGGCGTCCCCACCGCCTGGGCCTGCATCAAAACCATCGGACAACCCTCGGCGTCGCCGTCCGGCGCGGTCTCGCTGGGCGCGACCAGCGCCGTGGCGCTACGCATCGCTTCACCCAATTCTTCGTAGGGCACGCGGCCCACAAAATCGATCAACGCCGAGGCGCCGAGTTGCCGGGCCTGATCGATGTAGGCGGCCTCCACGGCGGGCTCGCCCCCACCCACCACGTTCAACGAAAGCTTCATCCCCCACCGCGAACAAATCGCCACCGCTTCGATCAATCGACCCAAACCCTTCTTGGGTACCAAACGGCCGACGAAGAGAAAACGCGCCGAGCCCACCGGCCGAGGCGTATACGGCCAACGGCTCAAATCAATTCCCAACGGAATAACTTCAACCTTGTCCCGAGGAACGCCCACGCCGAGCAGCGTCGCCGCCATCGCTTCGGACAGCGCCACAAACGTCGCGCCGTGTTCGCCCAGCCAGCGGTAACGCTCGCCCCAGCACGGGTCGCGCAAGAGTCGCGACACGTCGTAGCCGTAGGTCGTGAGGATCACGGGGACCCCGCGATGCAGATAGCGTGCCGCGTGCAAGCCGCGCGGGCCGAAGTGACCGTGGACGAGGTCAAACGAATCGTTGATCGCGGGCGCCGCTTCGGCGATGGCTTGCATCTGCGTGTCGATGTCCGCGGCGGGCTGAACTTCAATACGCGGCACGGCCACGACGCGCTGCGATACCGCCGGGGTTTCGACGGCGATCGTCTCGGCCGCAAAGGTGAGGTCGTGGCCGCGCTCGGCTAGCGCCAACGGCACCTCCAGCATCGTCCGCTCGGTCGCGGCGCCGAACACGTTGTAGAGGTGCAAGACCTTGGCCATCACGCTTCCTCGAGGCGTTTCGCCTTGCGGGCCACCACCAAATATAAACACGCCCATTTTTCCGAACGGTCCCGCTTCTCCAGCACGTAGCCCGCGAGTTGGAACGCACCCGCCAACAGGTGGATCAGCCGGAACCAGCGCAACGGGCCGCGATGAAATTTAAACGCGTGGTACGAGGCCATGGTCGCCGCGACCGTCCAGAACGTGCCCACGGATTCGAGGCGGTCGATCTCGAAACCCGCTTGTTCCAAAAGGTATTCGAGGCCAAAGCGGGTGTAGCGATAGAAGTCGCGCGGCTGGTCATGCAAATGCCAGAACATCGGCACGCTGACGATCGCGACGCCGCCGGGCTCTAGGACCCGCGCCCATTCGCGCAACGCCGCCGCGGGTTCTTCGACGTGTTCGAGGTTGGAGGTCGACAACACCACGTCGAAACTCCCGTCCGCGGCGGGGATGTCAGTCGCGCTGCCAAACAGATCGACGCCCGACGCGTCGTACTCGGTGTCCGGCACGTCGAGGCCGACGTATTGCTCGACGTATTGCTCAAACATCGGCCGATGCGGCATCACACCACAACCAATGTCGAGCAGCCGCTTTCGGCCGTGCAACTCCGCCGCCGCGACCGCCAAGCGTTCGTCGTGCAACGCCATCACCAACGCGTTGCGCACCCGGCGCTCGCGGAACAGGTAACGCATGAATCGGCGTAAGCACGCACTCACCCGGGCTTGTACCCCCGGCAACTCGCGGTGGCGCACAACCGGTCCGGCCGCCCCAAGACGTTCCACAACGCCCGGCACCCCGGCCAACCCAACGGCGCATCCATCGACACCACCCCCGCAAACCCCGCGTCGCGCAGCGTCGCCCGCAGTTCGCTCGGCACATAGAGGTGTTGGTCCGTCGCGTCCCGCCCCCGCTCGGCCGGGTTGTGCCGACAAGGCGACGCGACGTAGATCATCCCGCCGGGCCTCAGCACCCGCAGCACATCCCGCAGCGTGGCCCGGCCGCGTTCGACTTCGAGGTGTTCAATCACCTGATTCATCACCACCGTCTGCACCGACGCATCGGCTTCGGGTAACGGCTCGCCCAGCGTGTGTTGGGTCAGCGGCAAACCCGACACGCGCTGCGTTCCCATGGCCACGGCGTCGGCCGAGCCTTCGTAGCCCCGGCAGTCCAACTCCCAACGCCGAGCAAGTTCAACCAGCAGACCCGTTCCTGCACCGAGGTCGAGGATCGGCCCGGGCTCGCCGTGACGGATCACGTGCGACAAGACCGGGCCGTAGTACGACGCGTCGCGGTCGGCGTACCAGTGCTCGAAGTATTCACGATCGCCGACGCCCGGCACCGTCACGGCCGACTGCTCTCGAGATCGATAAACGGCGGCTTCGCTTTTCGGGGGCCGCGGGTCCCGGCGAAGATCGACATGGTTTCGCCGAACTCCTGGTAACCGCCGAGGTGCTGGACGTGGAGGCTCGGGAACAGTTTGAGATGCTCATCAACGCCGCGGAAAAACCAGTGCGGCGCGTCGGGGGCGTCCGTGGTGTTTTCGACGAACACCAACAGGCCGTCGGCGCTCAGCACGCGTTCGAGTTCGGTGACCGTCGCGGGCAACGCCTCGTCCGGGATCCCGCCCAACACGCCGAAGACCAAGAGCAGGTCCACGCTGGCGTCGGCCATCGGGATCGTCGCGTCTTCGAGCACCGCAAACTTCACCCGGCCCGACGACGGTGCCGCATCAATAAACCCGCGCGTCGGATCAACGCCCAGCACCGTGCCGGAGACCCGCTGGGTCAGCATAGGCGTCAGCCGCCCCGCTCCGCAACCAAAGTCGAGCGCGGTGGATTCGTTGCCCGACAGCAACGGATCGACGCGATCAAACACCTCGTAGAAGTGCCGGTGCGTCACCTCGTCGATCGCCTCGGGCGGGTGTTTGATGTGCAACACCCCGCGCGGCCCCAGCCGGGCGGCGCGGTCGTCCCAATAGTTCTGATGGGTGTCGGTCACGGCGACCTCCTTGTCGCATGGGCCAGGTGGAAGGGTCGGGCTTCGGTCAGCCCGCGTCGTTCGCCATCATACGGCCGATCATCACCGACAGCCGCGGCCGTTGGGCTTTAGCCTTGTTCATCGAGCGCAGCTTCACCTGCGGAAACAGGCGGAAGTACTCCGACGGGGCGCGATACACGCGGTGTTCGGTGTCGGGCAGTTCGGAGGTGTCTTCGATCAGTACCAAGAGGCCGCCGGGCTTGAGCACGCGGATGATCTCCTCGACCGCGCGACGCAACAAGCGGGCCCGCAGCCCGCTGAGCGCGTGGTTGGCCATTACTACATCGATCGATCGGTTGCTCGCGGGCACCCGGCCGTCTGGCGCGTGGACGAAACGCACGTTCGGGCCGGACGTGGCTTCGTAGATCAAGGGCAGGCTGCTATCGACCCCGAGCACCTCGCCGCCGATCATCTCGGCCAGGTCGGCGGTGAACGCTCCCGAACCGCAGTAAAAATCCAACCCGCGCGTTTCGTCCCCGCGCAGTTTTTTCTGGATGCACTGGCAGACCGCGTCCCACTGCCGGGCGGTCACGCGGCGCGACGGGTCGACGTAGGTCTTGGCGTTGACCAGATCACGCAGGCCGATGCGCTCGGCCCGTCGGTTCCACGGAACGCCGGAGCCGCCCGGGTGGCCGGCGTCTTTAGCGTTTCCGGAGGGTTCGGGATCTCCGGGGGGGTTGGGATTTCCGGGGGTGCCCGTTTCGGCCATCGAAAAAGTCCTTCACCGCGCTCACCACGTCGTCCACGTCGCGTGGGGTCAGCCCCGCCGTGAGCGGGAGGCTGAGTGTGCGTCGCCCCAGGTCCCGGGCCCGGGGGAAGGCGTCGGGCGACCAGCCCAACGCGGATTGATACCAGGGGTGCTCGGGTAAAGAAAGGTAGTGCACCCCGACGCCGATGTTCCGCGACAGCAAGTGATCCAGAAGCGGGTCGCGGTCGGCGGCGTCTTCTGTATGCACGGTATACAAATGCCGGGCGTGTGTCGCGTCAAATTCCGGTTCAGTTGGCAAAGTCAGAGGCAGGCCCACGAGTTGTTCGTGGTAACGTTGCCACACGTTTTCGCGCCGCCGCAAGTTTTCATCAACCTTATCCAATTGGTTCAGACCCAGCGCCGCGGCGAGATCGGTCAGGTTGTACTTAAACCCCGGCTCGACCATTTGGTAGTGGCGGAACTGCGGTTGGTCGGCGGGGCTTTCACGGAACCGTTGGTAGGCGTCGCGGGACAGGCCGTGGAGGCTGAGCGTGCGGGCGCGCTCGGCGTCTTGCGGGTCGCGGCAGAGCAACATGCCGCCCTCGCCGGTGGTGACGTTTTTGGTGGCGTAGAAGCTGAACGCGGCGAATCGCCCGAAGGTGCCCGCGGGTCGGCCGTGGGCGGTGGCTTCGATGGCGTGGGCGCAGTCTTCGATGAGCTCAAGGCCGTGCCGATCGGCGAGTTCGACGAGACCGGCCATGTCGCACGGCCGACCGGCAAAATGCACCGGCAGGATCGCGGCGGTGCGCGGCGTGATGGCGGCGGCGACCGCGGCCGGGTCGAGGTTTTGCGTCACCGGATCGACGTCGGCCAAGACGGGCGTGGCCCCGGCGTGAATGATCGCGTTGGCGGTCGCGCAGAACGTCAGCGGCGTGGTGATGACTTCGTCGCCCGCGCCGATGCCCGCAAGGATCAGCGACAGGTGCAACGCGGCGGTGCAGGAGTTCACGCCGACCGCGTGTTCGGCGTCCAAGCCTTTGTACTTTGCAAATGCTTGTTCAAACGCCGCGACCCGTGGACCCGTGCCCAACCAACCGCTTTCGAGCACGGCCCGGACCTCGGCCATCTCGGCCTCGCCGAGCACCGGCTTGCCGAAGACGAGGAAGTCTTCACGCGGCGTGGTCGGACGGCCCGACGACGAAGATGACGGCGCGGCTTCGATCGGCTCGGTGAGCTTCAGGGCGGGGTTGGCTTGAGAAGTCGGGTGCGCACTCATCGGTCAGGCCACCAACTTCCCGGCGGCACGCGCGGGTGTCGCGCCCAAGGTCTTGGGCCGCCACAGTGTCAATAACGGGCCCGCCCATCGTTTCCGCAACTCCGCGGTCCGCGCTTCGACCCGGGCGGGATTGACGTTGGACAAGATGACGCCGTCCGATCGGCCGCACATCGCCTCACGGTCCGGCAACACGGGCACGCCGCGGTACGTCTGACCCGCCAGGGCCGGGTGGTTCTCGGCGATGGCGGTGATGGTCAGACCGCTCCGCCGGGCCGCGCGGAACGTGGCGTAGAGGTTTTTCGAATGGTCGGCGATGACCACGCGACGCAACTCCAACCGCTCGGCCCACTCGGCGACGCGACGTTTCTGCTGACCCCATTGCAACACGGTTTCAAGCGTCTCGGCCGAGAGCGTTTGGCGGCCCGTGTCGCGTTCGCGCTCAGCCCATTCGCGGGCCTCGGCGATGGCTTCGGACATCGCCGAGGCGTGGCCGTGGTGCGTCGCAAACGCCGCGTAACGCTGCAAAAAATCCTTGCGGTAGGCCCGGCGGTAGGCCGGGGGGAAAAACCGTTCGACCAGGATCAGGTTGTTACGCAGGTCCATCTTGAACGCCAACGCCGCGCTTCGGCCAGCGGCGTGTTTATCGTGGCGGTAAACGACATCTTCAAACCGCGCGACCTGCCAACCCGCGTCCCACAGCCGGAAGCTCAAGTCGTACTCGCCCGCCTTGCGGAAGAACTCGGGGCGGAACCCGCCGACCGCGTCGAGGGCCGACTTACGCAGACACACCGCCCCGCTGAGCATCACGCCCGGCAGGGCGCAGGCTTCGAGGTCGCCGTTGGGTAACACACACCGCCCCACCACGGCCGCGAGGTCGGGGTGGGCGTCGAGGTGGGCCAGCGAACGGGTGACCGTGTCGGGCTCGGCCGGGTAGCTGTCGTCGTCCAGCAAAATCACCGCCCGGCCGCGGCAATGCGTAAACGCCAGGCTCCGCGCCCAGACGCCTTCGTTGGTCGGCCGACGGATCAGGTTCACGCGGGGAAACGCCGCAGCCACGGCGTCGGCGGTGCCGTCGGTCGAACCGTTATCGACCACCCAGGTTTCCCACCGCGCTTCGGGCAGGGGCGTCGTCTGTTCGAGTAAACCCAGCGTGCGCAGCAGCGTCTCGCGGCGGTTGTGGCTCACGATGACGTAAGACAAATCCATAGCAGGTTCCGAATCGGTTTTCGGGGCTAGGCCGCGAACGTGAAAGAGGACGTGATCGTCGAGGCGGCCGACGGGTTGTCGGGGAACGCGTCGGCGGGTTCTTCGGCCAGCAGTCGGCCGATGCGAGCCAACGTGCGACGCAAGCCCGCGGTGTACGACAGGCGCTGCTCAACGTTCTCACGCTGCTCGGCCGCCACACGGCGGCGCAGCGCGGCGTACTCCGAATACGTCTCGAGGTGCTTGCGCAACGACACGGCGTCGTGGAAACTGACCTCGTCGAGCTTGGGCAAAGCTTGGCCGGTGGTGTTCATCAGCTCGGCCCGTTGACAGCCGCGGAGGTGTTGCACCAGATCGATCGGCATGCCCAGGTCCGCCAAACCCTCGGCTTGTTTGAATAGTGCCTGGAGTTCGTCACGCCGGTCGCCCGCCGCTTCGAGGGCTTCGTCCACGGTCTGCGCATCGGGATCGATCAGGTGCAACAGCCGCGGCATCAGGGTGTCGCTGGGGTGATGCCGCACGAGGAAGAAGCCGCCCGCGACCAGGCCGTCGAGCAGGCGTTGGTGGAGGCAGAACGACGGGACGATCTGCAGGTTGATCTTGCTCTTGCGGGTCAGCGCTTCGAGGTCGGGGCCGTAGGCGACGGGGCCGCGGGCCAAGCGGGCGAAGTCGGGGTGCTGATCCCAGCCCGGGCCATACAGGGAAAAGGACAGCCCGAGATCATCGGCCGCCACCGCGGCCCAGCCAAGCGCCTGCTGGCGATAGAGCGCGTTGTTGAGCGGGTGATACAACGCGTTGACGGCCAGCGCCCGGTCGGCGGGGCCAAACGTTTCGCCGCGTTCGCGGGCCAACCGATCGACCACCCGGCCGACGTCGCCCATCGCCGGCAGGGCTCCGCCGGCGGCGTAGTGTTCGATCATCGCCTCGCCGCACGCCTTGAGGAACGGGTTGTCCATCGCCTCGACCAGTGCGCGGAGTTGCTGCGAGGCCGAAGAGACGTAGACCAGATCGTCGCCGTCGCTGACCCATTTGTCCGGCCGAACCGGCGGGCGGGTGAGCTTGGGCATCTCCACGATCTGGCGAGCGGGGTAGCCCCACTGGTTTGTGTACATCGGCCCGACCATCGACAGCACAAAATCGCGTGGCCCGATCGACGCGCCCGCCTCGGGGTTCGTAAACCGGCCGAGCTGGTCCTGCACCCAACACACAAACGGCAGCCGATCGGGGATCACCGTTTTCATGTGCGACCGCAGCTGGTCGATGGTAAAAATCAAGTCGGGTTTGAACGTCGCCAACGCGTGGCGGATCGAGGACTGCGTGATGCGGTGGATGTCGCTGGGCTCGATCAACGTCCGGGTGCGCCAGCCCAGTCGGGCAAACGCCTGCTCGCAGTCGGCGGTCGAGTATTTGAGCACGCTGGTGAAACGCGACGTGAGCAGCAGGACTTTGGGCCGACTCGCGGTGCCGACGGTCAGGGCGTCGCAGTCGAATCGGCCGTAGTGTTTGTCGATCTGCTTGGCCCACTGCTTCTCGCGGGCATCGTAGTAAGCGTGGCAGCGTTCGAGCACGCGGGTGATGGCATTACGCGGCGCTTCCCGCCCGAGCTTGATCACCGGCAAGGGCAGCATGGGGTTCCGGCGCATGTGCGATTCAAAGTCGGCCCACGCCCGCGTGCCGACGAACCACACAAACCGCGGGTCGGTAATCGGGCTGTCGTCGGCCGACCAATCGTGAAGCATTAAGCACGCGGTGAGCAAATGCGGGTCCGGTTCGGCGACGTAGATCGCCTGCTGCATCCCCACCTCGAGCGTCGGCTTCGCGGCGGCGAGTTTGGTCAGCAGGTATCCATCAATCACATCCGCAAACACGATCGCCTTGCCCGCCGTGATGTGTTCGGCCAGACGATTGATCGCGAGGTCGGCCGCGACTCGCGGGTCGGGGTTGGTGCTCAACGGGACGGGGGCCGCCCCCGGAACCGCCCCAGGGGATGTCCCCCCTTCCGGACGGCTTTGCGCTGTCGCGTCGGCCTTGGCCGGGACCAGTTGCCCCGACGGGGTCGGCGTGAGCGGGTAGCGCTTCAGCGTCAGAAACAACCCCGCCTCCACCAACGTGGCCAGCACCTCGGGGCGATGGGTTTCGAGCGCGGTGAGGTTGCGGGCCAGCCGCGCGGGAACGCCGACGTTCAGGTTGGTCTCGTCCAGCGGCTCCAACACGCCGACCGCTTCGGGGTAATCGCCCCGCTGGATCAGGGTCCAGCCGCGGTGGACCGCGGCGCGGATCGCGCCTTCGGAGGGGTTTGGACCGGTAGACGGCGATCGCGGGATCGTACTCATATGAATCTTAAACTCAATAAAGATATCGGCTTACGCTGCCATTGCGGCTCCCCCGCCGACCGTAGAGTTATCGGCGGTTGGGCGGCGCAAGCGACAAAAAACCGCGGCGCCTCGCTTCTCACGGCCCGGGCCTTGCGCTGCCGATAACCACAACAGCATGTCTGAAGTCTCGCGCTCTTCCGCTCAACCCGAACTCAACCGGCGTGACGCCACGCTGCTCGCCCACGCCGCCACCGCGGGCCGAGGCCGACGCATCGCCGTCGTCGGCGACGCGATCCTGGACTGCTACCGCACGCCCGACGGCCGGTCGCGCTGCTTCGCCGGCGGCGCTGCGGTGATCGCCAGCCACCTCCGCCAACTCGGGGCCGAGCCCGTGCTCATCACCCAGCTCGCCGCCGACGGCAACGCGGGCCAACTCCTGCGCATCGTCGATCACCTGGGCCTCGAGGTCGAAGCCATTCCCACCGCCGCCGCCCAGCCGGTCCGCATCCGCCACGTCAACCCGCAAGGCATCGTCGCCGCGCCGCGCCGCGAACTCATCGAACCCCCCTGCCCCGAGACCATCGGCCGACTGGCGGGGGCCGTCGCCGAGCGCCGCCTCCAACTCGACGGCGTGGTCTTCGCCGACTTCGGCCACGGCACGGTCAGCCCCGAATTACTCGATGGCCTGCTCCCGGTCCTCCGGCCCAGCGTCCCCGTGCTCACCGGCGACGTCAGCGGCCCCCGCGCCAGCCTCCTGGCCATGCGCGGCTTTGATCTGCTCACCCCGACCGAACGCGAACTCCGCCGCCTGTCCCCCAGCCCGTCGCCCCGAGTGTCGCTTGACACCTTGGGCCAACGGCTGGTCCGCGAGTTGGAACTCAAGCATCTGCTGGTAACCCGCGACGCGGCGGGCTGCGTGCGTTACGGCCGGAACGGCACCCGGCGACTGCTGCCCAGCCGTATCGTTCCAACCGCTTCCGAGACTACCGGTCGGGTGGTCGACGAAGTCGGCGCGGGCGATGCCCTGCTCGCCGCCGCGACGCTGGGCTTGTGCGGGAAGCTAGGGATTGCGGCCAGCGTTCAACTGGGCCAACTCGCCGCCGCCGCCGCGATCACGCAACTCGGCAACGCCCCGGTGGGCTGGAACCGCCTCCGCGAGGCCGCTGCACCGCCATCACAAACCGCACCGACCCACGCGGTCGCGGTCAGGGCCGAGGCACCCGCCCGGCCCGCGGCGTAAAATTTGCGATAATCATTGAAACGATCCGCCGTCGGCCCGCGTAGGGTGTAAAGACGGCCGGTTGTATTTCTCCGCCGCCCTCCAGACCCGCCATGCCCGAAAACTCGCCCCCCCCCACTCTCGACCCGGCCTCCGAAGACGAGCCCGGACCGGCCGCCGAAGCACCCTTCGACCAGGGCTCCGCCCAACCTCAGCGCGACGAGATGATCCGCCGCGTCCGCTCCGCTTCTTCGGGGCCAAACCAACTGGTCCTGTTGGCCACCCGCTTTGTCGTTGGCGTTTTGCTCTTGGTCGTCGCGATCGGGATCTTCATGGTCATGCAGGCCTCCAAGCCCACGGTTCAGGAAGTCGATCCCGCGGCGGCCCGGCAAACCGTCGTCGTCTTCGAGGCCCAGCGTCTGCCGGTGCAGCGTCAGTGGCGCGGCTACGGCACCGCCGAAGCGCTCAACACCGCCGACGTCCCCGCCCGCGTGACCGCCACCGTTGAATCCATCCCGCTCGGCATCCGCCCGGGGGCGCGGGTCGAACAAGACCAACTGCTCGTTCAGCTCGACGGCTCGGACTTCGAACGCGAACTCGAAATCGCCCAGCAGCGCATCGCCGAGCTGGATGCGTCGCTGGCCCAACTCGCGGTCGAAGAAAAACGCATTACCGAGCGATTAACGCTCGAAGCCACCGACGTCGAGATCGCGCAAACCGAATTCGATCGCCAAGTCCGTTTCCGCGAACGCAACGTCGGCAACCAGCAAGACCTCGACACCGCCCGACGGAACCTGATCAACGCCCAGCGCAACCAACTGCTCACCCGCGAAGCCGCCGACCTGATCGGCCCGCGTCGCCTCTCGCTCGAAGCTCAGATCGCTTCGCAGCAATCGCAGGTCGACCTCGCCGAACTCAACCGGCAACGTACGACGATCGTCAGCCCGATCGACGGGGTGTTGCAGTCGATCGATATCGAGGTCGGCGAAAACCTCGCGGCCGGCCAGACCATCGCTCGAGTCGTCGCGCTCAGCCCAATCGAAGTCCCGATCCGGGTCCCCGCCTCAGCCCGTGCGACCTTGGCGGTGGGCGACCGCGTGATCCTCCGCCCGACCTCCGGGCCGGCCGATGCGCGGACGTGGACCACGACGCTCAGCCGCATCGCCCCCGAAGAAGACGCCGCCACCCGGACGCTGACCGTCTACGCCGACCTCACCGCGGACGACCAGACCAACGGGCTGTTGCCGTCGCCGGGCATGTTTCTCGAAGCCAGCGTCTGGGTCGCCACGGCCGAGGATCGCTTCCTGGTGCCCCGCCGGGCGATCCGCGCCGGCCGGATTCAAGTGGCCCAGAACGGCGAAGTCGTTAGCCAACCCGTCGACGTGGCCTACACGCTATCGGGTCTCCAGTCGTCGTTCGGCCTGCCGGATGACCAGTGGTCGGTGATCGATGACGTACTCGAAGAAGGCGATCTGGTCATCGTCAACGCCGCGACCCAGGTGCCCGACGGCACGGCGGTCGAGGCCAAGCCCGTGAACGGCGATTCGGCGAAGGCCTCGCTCGGCGCACCCGCCGTGAACGACGGATCTTCCGACTTTTCCGAAGGGGCGACGCCATGAGTCTGGCTCGCTTCGGCGTCCGCAAGCCGGTGCCGGTCAACCTGCTGATGACCGCGATCCTGATCGCCGGCGTCGTCGCGGGGCTGTCGCTGCGTCGCGAGTTCTTCCCCGAGCAGAAGCCCGACACCGCCACGCTCAGCCTGCCCTACCCCGGCGCGACGCCCGAAGAAGTCGAAGACGCCCTGGCCATCAAGGTCGAGAACAAGCTGGTGGACCTCGACGAAGTCGACGAGATCACGTCAACGCTCGCCGAGGGCGGCGGCGGCATCACGATCACCTTCCGCGAAGGCATCGACGCCGAGAAAGCCCTCGACGAAGTCGATCGCGTCATCGATACCCTGCAAGACCTGCCCGACGAGAGCGATGAGATCACCACCCAACTCCTCGAGCCTCGCCTCCCGGTGATCCGCGTCGCGGTCTACGGCGATCTCGAAGAATCGGTCATGAAAGACGTCATCCGCGGCGTCCGCGACGACCTGCTCACGCTCGACGGCATGGGCGAAGTCTTGATCGATGGCGTCCGCGACTACGAAGTCCGCGTCGATGTCCGCCAGGATGCGCTCTTGCAACAAGGCATCGCGCTGCCCGAGGTCGCCAACGCGGTCAGTGACTGGATGACCGAGATCCCCGGCGGCACCGTGAAGAACGTCGGCGGAAACATCAAGGTGCGCACCATGGGCGTCGCCGAACGCGCCGAGTCGATCCGCCAGATCGTGGTCCGCAGCTTCCCCGACGGCCGGACGATCGCGCTGGGCGATATCGCCGACATCTCCGAAGGCTTCGTCGACGACCTGATCATCAACCGCTTCAACAGCCGATCGCTGGACTTCGACCCGCGCACCAGCGAGGTCAACGAGAGCCTGCTGGGCAAGCCCGCCGCGGTCCTGACCGTCTTCAAAGTCGGCGACCAGGACATCGTCAACATGGCCAAGTCCGTGCGGTCCTACGTCAAAGGTCGGCAGGGGCTGCCGTTCGACGGCAGCGCGATCGAAGCCCGCTTCGGCTCGGACCGCTACGTCGCCTACGAACTAGGGAAAAGCTCGCCCACCCCACTGCCCACCGGCTTGGAGATCGCGCCCACGTCGGACCTGGCCCGCTTCGTCGAAGGCCGACTCGATCTGCTGACCCGCAACGCGGGCTACGGCGCGATCCTCGTGTTCGCCACGCTGCTGTTCTTCCTCAACTGGCGGGCGGCGTTCTGGGTCGGCGTGGGCCTGCTCACCGCGATCCTCGGCACGCTCGTGCTCATGTCGGCCCTCGACGTCACGCTCAACCTGCTCACCATGTTCGGCCTCATCGTCGTGCTCGGCCTCCTGGTTGACGACGCCATCGTGGTCTCGGAAAACATCCAGGCACGGCACGACCGCGGCGAGCCGTCGTTCGAAGCCGCCGTCGGCGGAACGAATCAGGTGAGTTGGCCCGTGGTCGCGACCGTGCTGACCAGCGTGGTCGCGTTCCTGCCGTTGACGTTCATCAAGGGGCAGATCGGCGACCTGTTGGGGGCTTTGCCCATCGTGGTGGCCTGCGCGTTGATCATGTCGCTGATCGAAACGCTCATGATCCTGCCCAGCCACATGGCGCACAGTCTGGTCAAGCGTGACCGAGCGCTCGAAGACCAACGCAAACCCCACCGCATCGGGCACGCGATCAAACGGTTCGAAGAAAAACGCGACCACGTCATCTTCAACAAGGTCGTACCCGCCTACGGCAAAGCGCTCGCCTTCGCCCTGCGCAACCGCTACCTCGCGATCGTGGCGACGTTTGCGTTCTTCATCGGAACGGTCAGCCTGTATGCCGGCGGCCGGGTGAAATTTGAGTTCCTACCCAAGAACGACGCCGAGACCATCGTGGTCGATCTGCGCATGCCCATCGGCACGCCGATCGAAGACACCAACGCCGCGGTCGCGGCGGTCGAACGCGCCGCGTTTTCGCAGGCCGAGGTGCAGTCGGTCGGCTCGGTCGTCGGGCAGCGCTCAAACATCGACACCGGCGAAGCCGAGGGCTCGGCCACCCACGTCGCCCAGATGTTCGTCGAGCTCTACTACGTCGAACGCCGGGACCGCGAATCGTCGAAGGTGATCGAGTCGATACGGTCCGAGCTCGACGGCCAACTCGACGCGGTGGACCGCCTCAACTTCTCCGAGATCTCCGGCGGGCCGGCCGGGCCGGGCATCACCGTGCGGGTCCGCGGAGAAAACGGCGAACAGATCGAACGGGCCGTCGCCGAGATCAAGATACTGTTGGCGGGTTTCGAGGGCGTCGTGGATATCGCCGACGACAACGACCTCGGCCAGGCCGAGCAACGCATCGTCCCGCGGGCCGCGGACATCCGCAGCGTCGGCCTCACCCCCGCCGACGTGGCGTTGCAGGTCCGCGGTTTCCTGTTCGGCATCGACGCCCACACCTACGCCGACCAACAAGAAGACATCGACGTGCGGGTCCGCGTCGACGAGCGCACCCGCCGCGATTTGCGGGCGATCGAGGACGCCTGGCTGGTCACGCCGACCGGAGCCCTCGTGCCGTTGTCCGAGGTCGCCGATATCGAAGCGGCCACGACCTACGCCACGATTAAGCGCGTCGACCGCGAGCGCAGCGTGACCGTCACCGCCGACACGATCCCGAGCCTCAGCCCCGAAGCCGTCACCTCGCAGATCGATCTTGATGTCCTGCGTACCAAGTATCCCGGCCTGACCATCACCTACGCCGGCCGGCAGGAACAGATGGGCGACGCGTTTGCTTCGCTGCCGCTGGGCATGGGCGCGGCCTGCCTGATGATTTACGTCATCCTCGCCTGGCTGTTCTCCAGCTACTTCCAGCCGTTGACGGTGATGCTCATCATCCCCTTCTCGCTCATCGGCGTGATGTGGGGCCACTACTTCCTGGGCTACAACCTCACGTTCCTCAGCCTCATCGGCATCGTCGCGCTCTCGGGGATCGTCGTCAACGACTCGTTGATCCTCGTGGAGTTCTACAACCACGAACGCCAACGCGGCGTGGGCGTCGCCGAGGCGCTCGTCGCCGCGGGGCGGGCTCGGCTACGCCCGATCATGCTGACCACCATTACCACCGTGCTCGGCCTGACCCCGCTGATCCTCGAGCAATCCTTCCAGGCCAAGTTCCTGATCCCCATGGGCATCAGCATCGCGGCGGGTCTGCTGTCGGCCACCGTCCTGATCCTGATCGTCCTGCCCTGCTGGATCCTGATCTTCGACGACATCCGCCGCGGGGCGTATTACCTCTGGCATGGGGAAGCGAAGGAAAAAGCTTCGCCGACGCTGTTTAGCCCCCATACATGAAGCGGGTCTGCGTCAACAAAACGGAAATGACGATTCATCATGCGTAAGCAATACCACCTCCGGGAATCGCCACGCGGCCTTTTGGCATGGGATATCGATCGGCTGATCGACCTAAGCCGATCACGACCCGTGCAGAAGATTGCCTTAAGCGATATCCGAGAGTTTGACGAACCGTTTTGGTTCAACCAGGAAGACCTCCGGCCAACCGTTCGAGATGTGGCCGAACACGCCAAACTCATCCGCGACTGCGATCTGCAATACCCCATCATCCTCGACCACACCGGACGCGTGATGGACGGCATGCACAGAGTCGCCAAGGCTTGGCTGGAAGGCGCAGAAACAGTCAACGCGGTTCGATTCACCTTCCCGCTTGAGCCCGATCATGTGGGAGTTGCTGCCAAAGATCTTTCTTATGACCGAGATTGATCTTACTCGCCCTTGCGCATCGCCCAATGGATCGCGTGTCGGGTGAGTTCGCTGCCGTTTTTTAGGCTGAGCTTGGCTTTAATCTTCTCGCGGTAGGTCTCGACGGTTTTGACCGACAGGTGCAAACGCCCCGCGATCTCGCGGGAGGACAAGCCCTCGCCCAGGAGCTCAAAGACTTCGAGCTCGCGGTCGCTCAGGGTAGCGACCGGCGACTTCGCGGGGCCTTCGTTGGTGGCCACCTGGTTTAACACCCGCGCGGTCGCGTTGGGGCTCAGATAGATCTTGTTGTCCAACACCTGGCGCATCGCGGTGACGATGTTCTCGGTGGCCTGTTCTTTACGCAGGTAGCCCGACGCCCCGGCCCGCAGGACGCGGTCGGCGTACAACGCTTCGTCCATCATGGACACGACCAGCATCTTGATGTCCAACTCGGCAGCACGAATGGACTTGATGAGTTCCAGGCCGTGGCCGTCGCCGAGCGACAGGTCGATGAGCGCCAGGTCGGGCTGGGCTTTGGTCAGCATGTCCAGGGCGGTCGAAACATCCGACGCTTCGCCAACGACTTCGAAGTCGGCGACGTCATTGATGAGCTCGATGAGGCCGCGGCGGACAATCGGGTGGTCATCGACCACCGCGATCCGGGCGGTGGCGGGCGGGGTGGTGGTGTTAGTCATCGTTTAGTTCTCCAGGGGGTAATTCCGCTCCCCGATGCTGCTCGATCCCGGCGGAGATGGGAGTGTTCGGCCGCACGACGATCACGGCCGTGCCTTCCCGAGGTCGAGAGCTAACCTCCATTGTAGAGCGGATCGCTTCGGCACGGAAACGCATAATCCTCATGCCCAGTCCCGATTCGGCTGAGGGCGCGGGCAGCCCGTCGGCAGGCAGGCCGACGCCGTCGTCGCGGACGGTCAACGACAACGCCTCTTCGCCCTGTTCGAGGGTGATCTCGATCGACCCGGCCTGGGCGTGTTTCGCGGCGTTGTGGGTCGCTTCCTGTGCAATAAAGAGCAGGTGATTGGCGACCTCTTCGCTCAACTCGTCGGGCGTACGGGGGCAGTGGAAACTCACGGGCAACTCGTGGACCAGCGATAACCGGGCCGCCAGGCTTTCCAACGCGGTTTCGAGTTCGTCAGGCTGGATGCGTTCGGCGCTCAAGCCGCTGATGATCCGGCGAACTTCGGAGTTCGCCTCGCCGACCAGCCCGGCGAGTTCCGCGACGCGCTCGGCCTCGGGGATATCTCGCGACGCAAGACGCCGCCGGAGGCTTTCCGTGAGCATGTTGATGCCGGTGATCTGCTGGGCGAGCGTGTCGTGCAGCTCGTGCCCCAAGATCATGCGTTCGCGTTCGGCGTGCGTGACCTGGGCCTGGGCGAAGAGGCGTTGGCGGTTGGCGCTAATATCCGTCAAGGCGACGATGGCCCGAGACAAATCGAGTCGGCCGTCGATTTCGGGGATCTCCAAGCGGAACAACACGTCGAGCTTCCGGCCGTCAACCGTGTAGCAATAGGTCTCCATCTCGGCGGAGGTTTGCTGCTTCCAGATGGCCTCTAGCTTGAGGAGCCAAGGCTCGGGGGGTGGACCCAACCGGGGATCACGCATCAGCCGACTCAAGCTCTCCAGGTCTTGGGCGCCCATCAGATCAAACGTCGCTTGATTGACGCCTTTGACTTGTTGCAGTCGCTTGGCGTGGTTGATCGCTTCGGGGTGTTCGTCGAGATAGGCCGGCAAGTCATCGATGCCTTGCTGGCGCAATCCATCCAACCACTCGCCCACGGCGCTTAGATCCTGCTCCCACACGGACACCGGCACACGATCGAACAACCCGCGGTAACGCTGCTCGCTTTCCTCCAGCCGATCCGTTGTACGCTTGAGTCTGGTCACGTCCATCGTGATGGCGATGACGCCAATCGGGCTGTGGTCGCTATCGTAGAGCGGCACCTTGTCCGTGCGGACCCAGCGTTCACCGTCGTCGGTCCGTCCCACCCGCTCGACGTAGCCGAGCTTGGGCTGGCCGGACTTGATCACCGCGAGATCGTCAGCGTAAAACGCATCGGCGTCGTCGGGGAACAACTCGGCGGAGTGTCGCCCCTCGATCTGGTCAGCTGGTAAGCCCAGCGTTTCGCACACCGCGCGGTTCACCCGGAGGATGCGGTTGTGAGCGTCCTTGTAAAACACCATCGCGGGGATGCCGTCGAGGATCTTCTGGTTTTCCTCGCGTTGGCGGGTGATCTCCTGCTGGTTACGTTTGCGGTCGGTGATGTCGCGGGCGGTCAGCGCAATGCCGTCGCCGACGCGGACGACCTGCTGCTCCATCCAACTCGCGAGGATGCCTTCCTCGGCCGCGTCGATGCTGAACTCTCGGTACAGACTCTTGCCGGTGAGTACCACGTCGCGGTAAGCCCCGAAGAAAAACTCGCCGCGATTCACCGGCAGCAACTCGCACAAGCGCCGCCCGACGATTTCTTCACGCCGCCGTGAGACCAGATCACACCCCCGTTGGTTGAGGTCGACAAACACAAAATCCACGATCTCGTTCAGTTCGTTGCGTACCGCGTCGAACAGGTAGAACGCATCCATGCCCGCTTCGGAAGCGGCGCGGTAGCGCTCTTCGCTGTGCTGCACCTTCTGCTCGGCGAGAACGCGGGCGGTCACGTCTTCGGTGATCCCCACCAGCCGGACGACTTCGCCCTGCTCGTCGTGGACCGGGTAGCCCTGGTCCCGCACCCACCGCACCGTCTGGTCCGGTCGAAGGATGCGGTAAGTCAGGTCAAACGACTTTCGATTGGCCGCGCGAAACACCGACAGCACGTTCGCGCGGTCCGCCGGATGCACCGATTCGATCCAGACATCGGGGTCATCCAACAACGCTTGGGCCGGTCGGCCGAAAACCGATTCGAACGCCTGATTCACGTATACCATCCGCCGCGTACGCCAATCGAATATCCAGAACACACTGTCGAGGTGATCGGCCAATTGGTTGAACCGGGTCTGGCTTTCACTCAGCGCTTCTTGAGTCTTTCGGTACGGCGTGATGTCTCGGCCGACCGATTGGTACTCGACCACCTGGCCGTGCTCATCAAAAAACGCGCGGTCGGTCCACGACTGCCACGCCTGCGTGCCGTCGGGCATCACGACCCGGTGCTCGTAGGTACAGGTCGGACGCTCCGCGGTGAATGCGGCGAGGTGTTCGTGTATCCCGGGCCAATCTTCTTCGGGAACCAGTTCGAGAAACGATCGGCCGATGAGTTCTTCACGCGTCTTGCCGAAGAGATCGCAGTACGACTGATTCACAAAGGTGAGTAGCGTGTCGGGTTGGAAGCGGCAGATCATCTCCAATTGCTGCTCGACCACGGCGTGGTAACGGGATTCGCTTTGGGTCAGGGCTTCGTTCTGGCGTTGCTCGGCCGTGGCGTCGGCGCGGGTCATCAGCACTCGGCGAGAGCCGTCGGCTTCCGCGTAAGCACGCAACTCGACCTGCATCCATCGCGGCGAATCCTCAGCCTCGAGGTGACAGGCAAAGCGTAGACCGTAATGGTCCTCGCCCCCGCGGGTGACGGCCTCCAAGCCCCGCAGCATCTTGCGGGCTTCTTCGCCCAACGCGTCGACGACCGAACGCATCGCCTCCACCAAGTTCACCCCGGGTTCGATCGCTTCGGTGATCCCGAAACACCCCTCGGGCGATTCCCGCCAACGGCGGTTCACCGCGACCACCGTCGCGTGGTCGTCCAGCACCAACGCCGCTTCGGACAATGCGTCGATCACCCCGGCCGAGGATTGGGATAAGGTGTCAGCCATGTTTCGGGTCCGGTAATCGAAATCGCCGACGCAGACCCGGTTTCGGCAAACAGTCAAGTCCCACTGGTGGACACACGCTAACCCATTCTAACTTTCGGCCACTCAAGGTCCCAGCTAAACGTCGGGCCAACACGGATCTTGCAAAGCGCTTAGCCGTGAATCCCAAATTCAGATGCGCGTCTGAATAACAAGTCACGCTTCCGAATCGCGATAGGTTATGGGTCAAAACGGCGTCTTAAACCCCATCGCCCGGACCACGCACCAGCCCGACCAGCCCTCGAAGATCATGAAGCCGCCGCCCACGGCCGTGCCGAACGCAACGAACCACCACCAGGTCTGAGGCAACACGCCCGCGGCCGTTAACCCGGCGAGGACCGCTGCGATCAGGACCACGACGATGCCTCCGATGAGGCGAAATGCTTTGCCTTTGGCGTCGATGTTGCACTGCATACTTCTACTTTAGCCTTACTCGCCCGCCGTGACGGCCTGGGCTTCTTCTTCTGTGAGCGGAGCTCGTTCCGGGCCAATGCGTAACGACTCGGGCAGCGGTTCGATCTTTGGGCGGTACTCCCGGCTCAATCGATCCGCGACCAAGCCGTTCGCAATGAGTTGGGTTTCGGGCGTTTGGCCGAGGTCTTGAATCGAGCCCAGAAAATCGTCTAACGCCGTACGGTGTTGATCGAGCGCCCGAACATGCGCCGGATCATCCGCAAGGTTACGGACCATCTCGGGGTCCGCGTAGGGATCGTACAACTCCTCGGCCGGCTTGTGGTCGGCCATGAACACCGCGGCGTCGCCCGACAACCGACCCGCGGCGTGTTCTCTTCGCATCGCCCGGAACGTCGGCTCTTGCTCGGCGTAACTCTGCCGCGCGGCCCAAGGCAACGCGGGGAAGTCGTTGCGGATGTAGTGATACGACTTGGACCGCGCCACCCGCACCCGGTCAAACACCTCGTCCATCCGGTCGCGCCCCGCAAAAACGAACTCGCGGGGCGACGCTGTGTCCGGCCCGAGAAACACCTGGCCGTCGTAAGACTCGGGTATCGCCACGCCCATCAACGACAAGATCGTCGGCGCGATATCGACCCAGGCCACCAGGTCGTCGCACGTCGTGCCCGGCTCGATCTGTCCCGGCCAACGCACGATCAACGGCAAGCGGATGCCCGCGTCGTAGCACCACCGCTTTTCCCGCGGTAGGCCCCGGCCGTGGTCGGTCAGGTAAATCACCACCGTGCGAGCCGCGGCGGGCGAGTTGTCGATGGTTTCTAATACTTCACCGATCTGCTGGTCCTGCACCGTCATCAAATCGAAGTACCGCGCGATGTCGCGGCGGGTCTCGGGGGTGTCGGGCAAGTACGCGGGGACGGGTGCGTCGGCCGGGTCGTGTTTCAAGTCTTCGGGTAGATCGGCCACGCGGTCGGCATGGACTGTCCCCGCCCAGTTGGGCGTATCCCAAACGCCCGACTCGTGCGTGACGTCGAAGTTGCGATAGACAAAAAACGGCTCGGCGGGCAACCGGTCCTTCCACCCATCATCCGTCGTGTCGGCGAAGTCGCCGGGCGGCTCGAAGTTGAAATCCGTTTTGGTTGGCCAGGCGACGTACCTGCCCGCGTCGCGCAGCTCGTGGGTGAACAGCCGCGGCGGGTTTAGCAGCGTGGACCGCATGTGGTGCGTGCCGATCGACCACGGGTAACGTCCGGTGATCAGGCCGCTGCGCGACGGGGCGCAGACCGGGGCGTGGCTGAACGCGTTCGTGTATCGGCAGCCTTCGGCGGCGAGGCGGTCGAGGTTCGGCGTGTGGGCGTAGGGCTCGTCGTAGCAGCCGTGGTGTCGGCCGGTGTCTTCGCCGACCAGCAGCACGACGTTGAGCGGGAGTGTTTCGGCCATCACGATAATTTAACCGCACGTCCTCGGCCCGGCCGACGGGGCTGGTAAACTCGCCCGATGCTCGAACGCCAATTCACCCAGCGATTGCTCAGCCCCGGCGACTTCCCCGCGTCGCGGGACGACCTGCAAGTCATCGGCGTGTTCAACCCGGGCACCGCCCGCCTGCCCGACGGCCGGGTCGTGCTGATGGCCCGCGTGGCCGAGTCGCCGATCGATCAACGCGACGGGTTTCACGCGTTGCCGTCGTGGAACGCCGAGGGCGAGTTGGACGTGGAGTATCTGCCCGAGGATCAGGACATCCTGGTCGATCCGCGGAAGGTCGTGCGGGCGGCGGACCAACTCATGCGGCTCAAATTCGTGAGCCATGTCCGCACCTTCGTTCTCGATGAGGCGGGCACCGCGATCACCGGTCAACTTGAGCCCCTGCTCTGCGAAGGCCCCTACGAAACCTTCGGCGTCGAAGACCCCCGGATCACGCTGATCGACGGCACCTACTTCATCACCTACGTCAGCGTCAGCAAACACGGCGCCGCCACGTCGCTGGCCACCACCACCGACTTCGAGCGTTACGAACGCCACGGCGTCGTCTTCTGCCCCGAGAACAAAGACGTGATGCTCTTTCCGGAAAAGATCAACGGTAAGTTTGTCGCGCTTCATCGGCCCAATACGTTTCAGCGTTTCTGCAAGCCGGAGATGTGGCTCGCCACCAGCGACGACGCCAAGTCCTGGGGCGACCACCGCTTTGTCTGGTCGGGGCAGTTTGCCTGGGACAACGACCGCATCGGCGCGGGTGTCCCGCCGGTACGGGTGTCCGCCACGGCCGAGCACCCCGGGGGCTTCCTCGAGGTCTATCACGGCAGCCGACGGGCCACGAAGAAAGGCGAGGTCGGGGCGTATATGGCCGGCCTGTTGTTGCTCGACGCCGACGACCCGACCCGAGTCCTCCGCCATACCCCCGAGCCGATCATGGGTGCTCAAGAAGACTGGGAGATGCAGGGCTTCGTGCCCAACGTCGTCTTCCCCACCGGCGTGATCGAAGACGGGGAGCGCTGGCTGGTGTACTACGGCGCGGCCGACACCCACGTCGGCGTAACCGCGTTTGCGATCGATGATCTGATGGGAGCGTTACGATGAAAACGGTGGCGATCACGGGTGCGAGCGGCGCGATCGGCAAAGCGCTGATGAGCGGCTTGAAGGACGTCTACGAACTGCGGCCGATGTCGCGGTCGATCAACGGCACGGACCTTTTGGAACCCGACGGCCTCGCCGAGCAATTCGCGGGTTGCGACGCGGTGGTCCATCTGGCGTGGGGTTATGCCCGTGAGAGCGAGGTGCCCGGCCGTTCCTCGATGCGCAACCTGCAGATGCACACGAACGTGATCGACGCCACCAAAGCCGCGGGCGTGAAACAGGCGATCATGGCCAGCTCGGTCCACGCCGACTACTTCTACGACTGGTTGGGCCCGGGTCTGTTGGGTCTGGATCGACAGCAACGGGCCAACGGGCTCTACGGCGGGCTTAAGCTGCTGATCGAAACGCTCGACGAAGAAGCGGCTGACGACCACTACCGCATCGCCGACATCCGCTACGGCGGCGTGACCCACAACGGCCAACCCCACCCGACCGACACCTGGGAACGCCGGGTGTGGCTGAGTCATCCGGACCTGTGTGCGATGGTGCGCACGATCCTCGACCACGACGACCCACCGACCTACGCCAAGCTGTACGCGGTCTCGGACAACGAGCACCGCGTGCACGACACGGCGAACCCGTTTGGCTGGTCGCCGAATGACTCGGCCCCCGTGGACATGCGGGCTGATCTCGCGCCGTAAGCGTTCACGCTATTCTTGTTGCCGCCTATGCCTGACACGCTGCCCCGCCTCGAGACCCGTTGCCTGATCCGACCGACCGACCTGCCGCCCTCGCAGGAAGGGTTTGAAGTGGTCGGCACGTTCAACCCCGCCGCGATTCAACTCGACGACGGGACCGTGGTGATGCTCGTGCGTGTCGCCGAACGACCCACCGAAACGCGGGAAGGTCTGATCGCCTCGCCACGCTACGACGATCGAGGCGATATCGAGATCGACTGGATCGACGCCGACCAGGTGACTACGAACGATCCGCGGATGGCGATCTTCAAAGACACCGGCTTCAAACGTCTGACGTTTATCAATCACCTGCGCGTTGTCTATCTCGCGGCCGACGGCGTGACCATCGATCGGCTCGGCCCGATCGTGGGTTACGTCGCCGACCACGCGACCTATGGCCTCGAAGACCCGCGTCTAACCCAACTCGACGACACTTATGCCGTGACCGCCGTCGGCGCCTCACACCACGGCGTCTGCACCGTGTTACTCACCACGACCGGCTTCGAACACTTCGACGACCACGGGATTATTTTTTGCCGGGAAAACAAGGACATCGTGCTGTTCCCCGAAAAAATCAACGGGCGCTACGCGGCCATCCACCGCCCCACCGGCAAGTTCGAAGTCACCCAGCCCGAGATGTGGCTCGCTCATTCACCCGACCTGCGTTATTGGGGCGATCACCAGCCGCTCTGGGGATCGGGCCGGGGCACGGCAACGGGCGGCGGTTGGGACGACGGACGCGTCGGCGGCGGGGTGCCGCCGATCCGCACCGGCCAGGGCTGGCTGAAGATTTACCACGCCTCGTGCAAACCCGGGCCCGGCGAACCCATCGGGGTCTACGCCGCGGGCGCGTTGCTGTTGGACCTCGATGATCCGTCGCGCGTGCTCGCCGCGTCGCCCGACGCGTTCATGCGTCCCCAGGAAGACTTCGAGAAGCTCGGCTTCGTCAAGGCCGTCGTCTTCCCCACGGGTTACGCGATGCGGGGCGACGACCTCCTGCTGTACTACGGCGCGGCCGATACCTACGTCGGCGTGGTGCGGTACAGACTGACCGACCTGTTAGATTCGCTGACTCCCGTCGAGACCCCGGCATGAACGTCCAACCCCGACTCATCGCCAACTACCGCTGCCAGACCGGCGAGGGGCCGATGTGGCACCCTGAAGAAGCGGCGTTGTACTGGATGGACATCCCCCGCGGCCGACTGTTCCGCTACGACCCGGCCCGTGACGAACACGTGATCGTGCGCGAGGGCGGCGAACTCGGCGCGTTCACGGTCCAGGCCGACGGCACGTTACTGCTGATGGGCGGACCCGGGTGTGCCGTGTCGCGTTGGAAGGACGGCCAGGAAGCCGAGGTCGTGTCGAAGGTTCCGGGCGAGACGCGGTTCAACGACGCGATCGCCGACGCCGCCGGCCGGGTCTACAGCGGAACGATGCCCCGGCGATGGGGCACGACCGATCCGGCCGAGTTGGGATCGCTGTACCGGATCGACCGCGACGGCTCGATCCACGTCATGGACCGCGGCTTCGGCTGCGCCAACGGCATGGGCCTGACGCCCGACGGCGGCACGTTGTTCTTCATCGATTCGCCCTCGCAAAACGTCTACGCCTACGACGTTGATCCGGCCACGGGCGACCTCTCGAATCGCCGGGTCCACTTTGTCACGAACGCGCGAGCGGCGTCCGGCTTGCCGCCCTTAGACGGCGTGCCCGACGGGATGACGCTCGATGCCGACGGCTGCTTCTGGATCGCCCGCTACGGCGGGAGTTGCGTGGTGCGCTATGACCCGGCCGGGATCGAGATGGGCCGAGTCGAGTTGCCCACGCCTTGCATCACGAGCGTGGGGTTCGGCGGTCCGGACCTCGCCACGATGTACATCACCTCCGCGGGCAGCGACGACCCGGCGAAGCACGGCCCCGAAGCGGGCACGCTGTTCGCGGTTGAACTCGAAGGCGTCCGCGGCGTGCCGGAGCACCGGTCACGGATCACGTTCAGTTGATTGACGCCGCCGCGATCGTCCGCTCAGCGTTGAATCGATGAAGCCTATCGTGATTTCGCGCTTGAGCGAGGTCATGAATCACGCCCAAAAAAATACCACCGACGTCGGGACCCCCAACGTGCGGCGGTAGGTTCTCCCCCCCGATTTCAGCAAGCAGCCATCCGGGTACCGGACCCCAAGCTGGGGGCTACGTCGGAGTTACTTGCTCAAACCTTGCAGCAATTCACCCGCGCCCTGGGCTTTTTCCAACAAGCCTTTGAGGCCGTCGATTTGATCGGCGTAGCCCTCGGGCAGCTCCATGCCCTGAAGCTGTTCGATCCATTTCGCGGCGGTATCGTAGTTTTCTTCGCCGATGAAGCCTTTGACTTTTTCGATGATGCCGTCCATCTGGGCGCTGTCGAGCGAGATGCCGCTCTTCAGATCGTCGAGGGTGAGGCTGCTCGCGGCGGTGTCGCCAGAAGTGGCCGTGGCTTCTTCGACTTGGCCGGCCAATTCGTTGACCTTCTCTTTGCCCGCGTCCATCGCCTCGTCGACCATGACCTTACCGGACTCGAGCGCTTCGGTGCCGGCTTCTTTCAACTCTTCGCCCGCCTTGGCGGCATCGTCTTTCAACGACTCGACCATGTCGCCGGACTTCTCCGCGGCCGTGTCCGCGGCTTCCTGGGCGGAATCCGCGGCCCCGCTGGCGGCGTCCTTGGCTTCTTCACAACCCACGACCACGCCGAGGGCCAGCATTAACGCAAAAGACAGATTAAAAAACTTCATGATGTACGCTCCGGTTCAAACTTAGAACGGCAAGCCAAACATTCGGCTCCACCCTGATCTCATACCCAACGCCACGCTTCGGCGGACCCCTAAATAATCGCACCGAGCAATGTAGCAAAAACTATTTGCGGATGCGATCAAGTCCACAAGCCGCTGCGTGTGTCACGACTCTGACAACGTCTGAGAATATCGCGGATGACATGCGATCAAAGAATGATCAATTTCGAGGCACCCAACCCCGCCACGTCTACGCAAAAACCCCATAAGTGGAGTAAGTGAAACGCCGATATCCACATTGAGGGCTTTCCGGTTAGCTCCAGTTTGTGCTTTTGGAGCATCAATGTCAGCGTCCGCATCCATCCTGATCGTCGATCCGCTGGCCGTCGTCCGGGAAGCCTTGGCGGCCGCCGTACAGGCGCAGGGTTACCTCACGCTTTCCGCCGGGGACGGCGAAGAAGCCTACGAAGTCGCCGCGTTCTGCCCGCCGTCGGTCGTGATCCTCGACTTGACCCTCCCCGGGATGAACGGCGTCGAACTCATCCGCCGGTGGCGGAAGGAATCGGCCCACCCCGACACCCCCATCATCCTGCTGATCGACGGCAGCGATCTCTCGGCCGTGCAACAAGCCACCAAGCTCGGGGTCAGCCGCTACCTGCTTAAATCCAAATTCACCATGGCCAGCTTGATGGAGATGCTCGACAAGCTCTGCCCGGTGGCCAAACCCGAGCCGGCGTCGCCGCCGAAGCCTTCCCCCAAAACGCAACCGCCCCCGCCCAAGGCCGCCGCCCCGCCACCTAAGCCCACACCCAAACCCAAACCCCGCTCGGCTCCGCCGACCTATCACCACGACGTGCAGGACAACCAGGTGCTCAAATCTCTGGGCGCGTTGGTCACCCGGCCGGAAATCGATCAAGTGATCGAAGACGCCCACCGCCTGCCGATCCTCGATTCGTCGCGCAAGCGCCTGCGCGAACTGCTCGACAGCGACGAAGGATCGCTCCACGACGCCGCGGCGATCGTGAACCACGACCCGACCTTGGCGTTGCACGTGTTGCGCGAAGCCAACGACGAACGCTTCGGCGACGCCGACCCGGCCGTGTCGATCACGCAGTCGCTAGGTCGGCTCGGCCTGGGAACTTTGCGTGAGTTGCTCGAATCGCTGGAAACCTGGGCCCTGCCCACCGCAGCGGGGATCGATTTCGACGGCGCGGGGTTCTGGCAACACTCGGTCGCGGTGGCCACGATCACCGCGGAACTCGTCCGCGAGGCCGAGGGCCGACCCGACGAGATCGACACCGCCTACACCGCCGGGCTGATCCACGACGCCGGCCGTTTGGTGCTGGCCTGCCGTGTCGGGCCGCGTTACGCCGAGGTGCTCGAAACCGCCGACGCCTTGCGCAGCTCGCTGACCGAGACCGAAGCGCATCTGCTGCTCGAGACCCACGCCACCTTGATGGACAAGGTGCTTCGCCGGTGGGGCTGCGGGCCGGAGTTGGCCAACCCCGTGGGGCTACACCACACCCCGCCGAGCAAAGCCCGCCACCTCGCCGGGGCGTCGAACGATCTGCTCAACACGCTGCGGTTCGCCGACACCCACGCCCACGCGCTGTTGCTGGGCCACTGCGGCGACGACGCGATCACCTCGACCGATGGCCTGCTCAAGCCGCAAGCGCTGTCGCCCGGTCGGCTGCGCGTCATCCTCGAAACCCTGCCCGAAAAAGTCGATGTCGCCCGCAAGCTCGCGCTGCCCGCCGAGGCGGTCGAAAACTCGGTCGTGGCCGGCAAGCGTTTGTTGGCCGGGCAGGACCCGATGCCGCGGCCGGTGTTCGTCGGCGTCGATCCGGAACTCGACGCCGTCGCCCAACTCGTCGGCGCACTCAACGACGACCCCGGCACCGCCAACATCGCGGTGGTTCACCTCCGCTCGGTCCGCGAGCGCACCGACGTCGGGAATCTGCTACGCACCGCCGACAACCAAGCGGGCGGGCAGAAACTGCCCGTGCTGGTGCTGTCGCCCAAGGGCAACATCGAACTGGATGAAAACGTCACGCTCGGACGAGCCGTGCGCCACCTGGCCATGCCCGTCCACCCCAAAGCGCTGATCAAACAGATGACCAAGCTCGCGCAAAGTCTGGCCCAGGCCGCGTGACGCCGACCGCGTTCACCGCGAGGCGTTCACTTCGTTGAGCCACTGGCGCAGGATCGGCGCATCGATCATCAGTTGGGCCGGGTCGTCGTTGCGGACAAACTCGAGCAACGCGTACATGTCGCCGCCGCCCGCCAAACGCGGACACGTCTTGGCCTGCCGTAGATATGTCGGCCAAAGCCCCTGGCCCTCGGCCAGTTCCTGGCGCTCGACCGTTTCGAGGTGCCACTGGAACACGTGCACGCCCACCATCCTCGGCAACGCGGTGTCCATATCGTTTAGGCAATCCGTGAAGCCCATCTTTTTGTGCGGCTGCCAGTAGGTCTGAAACGCGGGGTGATCGACCGCGTCGAACAGTGCCTGGGCCGACGCCGCGGTGTCGGTCAGCGTGTTGCCGTGCCACTCACACGCCACGGTGACGCCCGCCGCCGCCGCGGTTTCTGCCGCCCCTCGTCCCGCCTCGGCGACCTTGGCTCGCGTTGCTTCGTCGGCGTCCGCCGAACCCGTCTTGCCGCACCACACCCGGATGATCGACGCGCCGAGTTCGACCGCGGTCTCCAGCGTCCGGTCCCAATCGTCGGCCTCGCTCACCCCCAAGCGGTGATACGACCCGTAGGCTGCGACCTTCAGCCCGTGGTCACGGGTCAGGTCGGCCACGTGAGCCGCGGTGCCGAGTTGCCCGACCGGCACGTGCACGTCGCCGCCCCACTCGATGCCTTCGAGTTGGGTGTCGGCCGCCCACCGACAGATTTCCTGGGCAGACAGTTGGCGGAACGTGATCGAGACGAGGCCGGGCCGAATCATGCGGTGCTCCTGCGGGGTGATGCACGATCAGTGTAGCCGCCGGCCCCGGCGTTGCGTTGTGCGCGGCGGGCCGTAAACTGTGCGATCCGAGACACGCCGGAGTGGCGGAATTGGCAGACGCGGTGGATTCAAAATCCACTGGTGGCAACACCTTGTGGGTTCGAGTCCCACCTCCGGTATTTTTAAACAAGTCTCATCTCTTCCGGGTCACACGCATCCACCCGCACCGCATTCCGACGCTTACCCTCGGACGACCGATGGTCGCGGCGGGGTTCCCGGTCGCTCCTGCTGCGGTGACAAGCGCACACGGGGACAAGCCCGGCGGGGTAACCTTTGGCGTGATGAAGCGAAGCCGAAAAACCATACGCCGATTCGCGTTCGGAACGGTTCTGGCTCTTGCGGTGGTGTTTGGACCGTTTCTGGTTTCCAGGGCTTTGTCGCCGTTCCGCGTGGTGAGCAGCTATGAAGTACTCCCCTCGGTCGCTCCCGCCCCTACCGAATCATCCGGACCGCTTCGCGTGGCTTGCTACAACATTGCCCACGGCCGCGGACTAGCGCAAGACAACTGGTCGGGCGGCACGCCCGAAGAACGTCTCCAACGACTCGACGAGATCGCTGACCTCCTGCTGAACCTCGACGCGGATGTCGTAGTCCTGAACGAAGTCGACTTCGATGCGAGTTGGAGCCATCGCGTCAACCAGGCCCAGTACCTGGCCGAAGCTGCGGGCTACCGGTACATCGCCGAGCAGCGAAACCTCGATTTCCGGATGCTCTGGCGCACTTGGAAATTCGGCAACGCGGTGCTATCTCGCCACCCCATCACCCACTCCGAATTGATCGACTTCCCCGAGTTCTCCGCCGCCGAAAGCCTGCTCGCAGGCAAGAAACGCGGGCTCGCCTGTACGCTCGACGTCAACGGCCGATCCATCCGCGTGCTCGCCGTTCACCTCTCGCACCGCAGCGAGTCCCTGCGGTCGCGTTCGGCCGACCTCCTCGTCGTCCCACCGACCGAGCCCACGATCCTTGCGGGAGACTTCAACTCGACCCCCACCGGCTTTCCGTACAGCCAAAGCAGTGAACACCACGGCAACGCGATCGACAAAATCGATGCCACCGGCCTGTTTACGCGCCGCCCCGTCGATCCGCCCATAGACCAAGGCGAACTGACCTTCCACGCGGATGAACCCAAGAATATCATCGACTGGATCATGGCCACCCACGAGCTGACCATGCTCGACTACCGCGTTGTCGATTCGCTCTTGTCCGACCACCGGCCGATCGTGGCGGACCTTTTGCTCATGCCGCCGTGATCAAGCGGATCCGCTTCGTGACTCAGCATTCTGCCCAGACGCCGATGATGTTCGATCTCGTCGGCGGCGGCTCAACCCCCACATCAGTCCCGGCACGGCGAGCAACGCGGTGTTGGGTTCCGGAACGAGGGTCGTCGCACCGGAAGCCCCTGCCGACACCCCGAAGTTGTCGGCCCAGATCGTGTAGTCCGCCGCGTCGATGACGCCGTCGCCGTTGCCGTCGGCCGCGAGGTTCAGCGTTGAGCCGAAGTTATCGGCCCACACCGTGTAATCCGCCGCGTCCACGACGCCGTTGCCGTTGTAGTCGCCCGCCAAGGCGGAGATGTCTTCCAGGCTCAGCGTGCCGAACGGGTTGAACGCTACCTTGTCCAGCCAGACCGTGGCGTCGCCGCTGCCGAAAAACTGGATCGAGTCAAGCGAGACGGTTTCGCCGTTGATCACGCCGTTGCCCGCGACCCAGCCTTCCCATTGGCTGTCGTCATCCAGTGACCATTCGTAGAGGTGCCATTCGCCGTCGGCCACGATCGACCGGGCCACCCCGCGCTCGCCGGTGCCTTCCACGTCGTCCATCGCCAAGCGGACCGAGAGATTCTCGTCGAACGTGCGCAGCCAGAACCCGATCGACCCTTGGGCGATGAACTCGCGGTTGCCCGCGGGGTTGGCGATCCCGCCCGCATCGCCCGACAAATGCCGGAGGAACCAGCCGCTCGATGCGCCGTCGATGTTGATCTCTTGCGACCCGTTCCCGCGGAACGCGACGTCCTCGGTGATCGTCGCGGTGGTGCCCGAGCCGATACCGAAGTTCGATCCCGAGAGTTGCGGCGAGGTGCCGAAGTACCCTTCGTCGCCGTCCTCGAAATCGGTGATCGGCAGGAGGTGGTCTTCGCGTGAGGCCAACTCGGTGTTGTAGTCTTTGACCGCTTGGCCGAAGGCGTTGAGGTTGTTGCCGTCGAACAAGGTGCCGTAGCTGAAAGCGGTGTAGCCGTTTGCCCCGAGGTACTGGGCGGTGTCGAGTTGGCGGATCGTCTGGTCGGCGTCGGGGTGGAGGTACGACCCCAGCCCGGCGGAGATGCCGGCGTTGGGCGTGAGGGATTTCCACTTCAAGAAGTTGTTGCGGAACAACGCGTCGTTGCTGGTGTAGATCATCGGCATCGCGGTGTCGAGCAGGCCGCCTTCGACCCATTCGTCGGCGCGCTGCTGATAGTCGTTGGTGCCGATGTCGTAGTCCCGCCAGACCGCCGCCGAGAGCTGGGCGTCGGGGTCTTCGGCGGCGACGGTGTCCTGCACCGCCGCGACGAGCGCGGTGATCTTGTCGCCGACCCAGACTTTGTATTGGTTGGGCGCGGTGTCGGGGTTGAGCCCGGTTTCGTTGGTGAAGCGAGCGCGGGAGTCGGGGTCTTGCGGGTAGGTGAGGGTGCTGGACGATCCGCTGGTGACCATGCGGATGTAGTCGAGGTGGACGCCGTCGAGGTCGTAGTTGCGGACCATCTCGCCGATCAGGCCGGTGAGGTGGTACACGGTGCCGGGGTGGGTCGGGTTGACGCCGACGTACTGGCCGCTGGACAACGGCATGTCGTTGCCGTTGATGTCCTTGAGGCGGAGTTCGGGGTGGGCGTTGTAGAAGTGGTTCGGGTTGGTCGGCGGCTGGTGGGGGCTGCTCGTGTCGCGCCACATGGGGATGGTGTTCAGCCAGGCGTGGATGTTGAGGCCTTGGTTGTGCGCCTCTTCGACCGCGACGCCCAGCGGGTCGAAGCTTGGTGCACCGGACGGGAATTCGTAGGGGTCCCACGTCTCGTAGCTCGACGGGAACAGCACGTCGCCCTGCCCGCGGACCTGAAATACGACTTCGGTGAACCCCGCGTCGGCGATCGCCTGGATCCGGCCGCGGATACTCGCCTCATTGCTAAATTCAAACCGTGACAGCCACACCGCCCGGTAGTCGCGGAAGGCCCCGTCCACTTCGCCGGCTGGGCCCGGGCCCTGCGCCGCCGCAATCCCCGGCAGACCACCCATCGTGGCCGTTAACAACACCGGGCCGATCGTCTGCTTGATCCAATCATTCATGGGATTCGTACACCATTTGTTGATGCTTTTGGCCCGCTTGACTACGAGCGGGTCCCGAGCCAAGCGAATTTATAATTATACAATCATTTTTGGCGTCGCAATAGAACTCGGC
>JBCCST010000014.1:0-66462 GCA_039199695.1 Planctomycetota bacterium
CGAAAACAGCCGCGGCTCCAAATCTTCCAGCGAACATTCGGGGTGGATCGAGCAGGCATATTTTTCGCTGAACAGCGTGTCGCCCCAAGTACTGTCGTCATTGGCCACACTGACCACCGCCAACCCCTCGGCCAGCTTCAGCGACAACTCCGGATCGGCCACCACCAATTCCGCGTCAAACTCGAACACCGTCCCCAACCCCGAACACGCCGGGCAGGCCCCGTAGGGCGAGTTGAACGAAAACAGCCGCGGCTCCAAATCTTCCAGCGAACACTCGGGGTGGATCGAGCAGGCGTACTTCTCGCTGAACAGCTTGTCGTCCCAACCGCCCTTCTCGTTCGCCACGCTGACCACCGCCAACCCCTCGGCCAGCTTCAGCGACAGCTCGATCGAGTCCGCCACGCGGGTCCGCACCGGGTTGTTGCCGTCTTCGTCCACGCCCTCGTGGCGTACGACGATCCGGTCCACCACCGCCTCGATCGTGTGCTTCTGGTACCGCTGGGTCTTGGTCGTGAAGGGCGTCCCCCCGGAAGCCTTGCCTTTGGTCTTGGCGATCTCCCGCAGGTCCATCACCTCGCCGTCGACGCGGGCCCGGACGAAGCCCTGCCGAACCATGCCCTCGAAGACCTCTTTGTGGTGCCCCTTCTTCCCGCGGATCACCGGAGCCAAGACCATCAGCTTGCTGCCCTCGGGTAGGTCCATGACGTGGTCGACAATCTGCGTCGCCGACTGCGACTGGATCGGCTCGAGACATTTCTTGCCGTTCTCATCGACGTGCCAACAGCGCGGCAGGCCCACGCGGGCAAACAGCAGCCGCAGGTAGTCGTAGATCTCCGTCGTCGTCGCGACCGTCGAGCGGGGGTTGTGCGAACTGCCCCGCTGCTCGATCGCGATGGTCGGCGGCAAACCTTCTACCGACTCGACGTCCGGCTTCTGCAACTGGTCGAGGAACTGCCGGGCGTAGGCCGACATCGACTCCATGTACTTGCGCTGCCCCTCGGCGTAGATCGTGTCGAACGCCAAGGTCGACTTGCCGCTGCCCGACAAGCCGGTGACGACCACGAGCTGGTCGCGGGGGATGTCGAGGTCAATGCCCTGGAGGTTGTGTTCCCGGGCGCCGCGTATTTTGATTTCGGTCAATGCCATGCGGGGCGATTGTAGGCAACTCTCCGCCGACGAGCCCGCACGATTCCCGAACGCAGATGAAGCTCATTTCGATGAACGCCATTCCTGTTCACGGCGGTACGCTTCTTTGATCGTCGTCTCGAAATCCGAGGCTTGGAGTGGGGCCGGGGGCTTGCCGGAGTGGTCCGCGAGCATCGACTGGTGCAGGTCCAGCAACGGCCCGGGTTGCACCACGCGTTTGCTCCACGGCGGCACTTTGTCGTCGGCCTGCCAGTTCGACCAACACTCAGAGGTCTGGTCGGCGTTGAACACAATGATCTCCTCCCAGCACAGCCCGATCAGCCGCTGGACGTAGCAGCAGACAAAGATGTTCGGCTCGCCGTACCAGGCGGTCAGCGCGACGTCGTGGTCGGGGGCGAGGAAGTCGCCGATGCGCTGGTAGCCGCACTGCTCGCACTGTTGCGCACGATCCTCGCGGTCGCCTTCCATCAGGTCTGCGGGCTCGAAGTCCTCGCCGGTGGCGGGCTGGAGCCACAGCTCGCCGGGCGACGGCAGGACCTCGCCGTCGAGCTGCACCATGAGCTCGCCGAGCAGGTCGTTCACGTTGGGCGGCAGTTTGCCGGGCTGGCCGATGCTCACCACCATGAACGCGAGCTCCTGCGTGTCCCAGCACTGCCCAAGCGGTTCCTCATACATCCAACATCCGGTCTTAAACAAAATGGACGTCAACCCGTGCCGCCCGCGCTGAGGCAGGTTACCTTTTGACGTGAAGAGAAAATGCTGATCGGACCAGTCGATGCGGATCGAACCGTTTTTGAACACCAGCCGATAGCCGTTGTCGGTTTCCAACTCCGGATAGGTTTCTTCGATCGCTTTGAGAATCGTATCGACGGGGATCGGTTTGAGCCCGGGCACCGCATCTCCGGACTTGAGTCGATTGAAAACCCCTTCGAGGTCCTCCGGCTGCTCATCGTTTTCCGGGGTCCAAAACATCAGTTCCCAAGGCATCGGCCATTCCTTTCGTGGCGAGACACGCCGTAAAACTTAGTGCCGGATCGACACCAGCGACTGCCCACGCTCTCGGCAGAACGCCAACGCTTCCCGGTACGCCGCCATGTCTTCGGCCAGTTCGTCTTCGTCCATGTCGCCACCCACCACGCCCCCGGTCAGCTTCGACCAGATCGAACGCGGTGCCCGGCGTGGCGCCGCGTCGAGGGCGTTGATTTCTCGGTCCAAATCGCTCTTCGCGACAAAGCCGATCTCGGGGAAGTCCCCCTTATCCACCGGGATCGGCAGCGGCGGCCCCGAACGCAGAAGCAATGAAGCAAACGGGTGCGACTGCACCCGGTACACGTCGTCGCACTCGATCATCGTGCCGAGGTGATCAAACAACATGCCCAGCGTGTAGCCGTACATCGCTTCGTGTCCGCGTGGCTTGGGGATGTCGCCCGCCAGGATCTGGAGCAGCGCTGCCTTGGTGTCCGGGCAGCGATCCTCGTCGATCGCGTCTTCGAAGAACAAGTCGTTGTCTTCGATCTCCTCGGCCATCGCCTCGGCGAAAGCACCGGCAAACCCCTGGTCGTCGGAACCCCACAAGCCGCGGAGCCGCTCGAGGTCGATCGCATAAAAAGTGTGGGAATAGCTCATCGCCCTGGAACCCCTTTCGATGAAACCGATTGATACCCGCTGCGCACCGGGGATGCGTCCGAGTTATAGC
Source organism: Planctomycetota bacterium (assembly GCA_039199695.1). Lineage (GTDB taxonomy): Bacteria > Planctomycetota > Phycisphaerae > Phycisphaerales > Phycisphaeraceae > Algisphaera. Next base: position 2,843 of record JBCCST010000014.1, read on the forward strand.
CCGGACCGCGACGCGGGGGCAAGAAAAAACCGCACCCGAATGAGGTGCAGTTTTAAAATTCGGTATCCGAAAATCGGAAAAGCGTCCGCCTAGAGCGTTGCCGAGGTGAACGGCAGCAGGCCCATGTAGCGGGCACGCTTGATCGCCTGGGCGACGATGCGTTGCTCGCGGGCGGTCAGGCCGGACTTTTTACGGCCCTGGATCTTGCCGTTGGGCGTCATGTAGCGACGCAGGTCTTCGCTGTTTTTGTAGTCCACAAACGTGGTGCCGTTGCTGGACTTGAAGACGACTTTGGCGGGCGGGGTGGTGCCGAAGGCTTGGAACTGGCTCATGGGTTCAAACTCCGTCGTGGGTTGAGAGAGGCCGGTCTCGGGGACGGGCCGACGGGAATCGGGCCGCGGAACGCTTCCATGGCCGATTTCGAGTCGTATAGTGTATAGATTTCTAAGCGTCGTGCAAAGTCAGCGGGGCCCGATCCGCCCGGCTGACCGACCATTTCACCGCCTTCGCCACGGTCTTCTGGATCAGGCCGCGGTAGATCGGCAGGTACGGCCGTTCGCTGGGGGTGTGACCCAATAACACCACGACCTTGCCCCGCTGAACCAGATCGAGAGCTTGGTGGTGCTGCATCTCGCCGGTGACGTACGCATCTGCGTCCACGCCCTCAAACAAACTGCCGCCCGCGCCGGGGCACACCGCGACGCTCTTGATCCGCTTCACGCCGCGGTGGCCGAGCTTGACCACCGTCTCGGGCAGGTGGGCGAAACTCGCCGTCAACGCGTCGGGCGAGATCGTTTGGATCAATTCCAACACCCGCCCCGCCCCGACTTGTTCCGAGGCAACCGCGGGTTCGGGTTCGAGCTTGAACACGTCGTAGGCCGGTTCTTCGTAGGGATGGGTTCCCCTCAACTCCAGCAACACATCAGAGAGCTTATGCCCCGGTACGAGCATCTCCAGGCGACGCTCCGCGACTTCTTCGCGCCGCCCCACTTGGCCGATCGCGGGGTTAGCGCCGGCCATCGGCCGGAACCCGCCGGTGCCCGCCGTCGAGAACGAACACTCGCGGTAGTTGCCGATCCCGCCCGCCCCGGCGGTGCCCATCGCCTCCCGCACCGCGACCTCGTGATCTTCCGGCACGAACACGACCACCTTCAACTCATCTCGCGGCGGCGTCTTGACCACGATCGGCCGACCTTCGCCGTTGCTGTCGGCAATCAGCGCGCACATCCAGTCACACACGCCATGCGCCGCCGCGTCCAGCGCGGTGTGCGGTGAATACACCGCCAGGTTCGCCCGCGCCGCGGCCAGGATCCGCCGCTGCGTCCACGGGCCGTCGTCCGTCAGCCGCTTGATCGGCTCGAAGATCGGCGGGTGATACGCCACGACCAACTCGCACTTCTTCTTCACCGCCTCGGCCACCACCGCCTCGGTCAGGTCGATACACAACAACCCCCGCGACACCGCCTGCTCCGGGTCGCCCAGGTGCAGCCCGACCTTGTCCCAAGGCTCGGCCAACGCCTCGGGCGCGACCTCCCGCAGCCCCGCCAACACGTCGTGGAGTTTCATCGTCATGGTTTCAAGATACCCCGATGCCCCCGGATTTGCTTCATGTGCCGAGGCCCAGGTGCCGATAATGCGGTATGTCGTCACCTCCCCGGACCGCCGCCGACATCCTCGCCGACCTGCAAGCGCTCGATCGTGAGAACGATCGGCTCGAGCACCGTCTCGCCCTCGTCCGCCAAAGCCTCAAAGCCGCCGAGGCCCACGCCCAGACCATCGACGAGAACCCCACGGCCGTCGCACGCCACCTCGACATCGCCGCGGCCCGTCTCCGTGCTGCGGGGTGACGACTCGGCCGTGGGCCGATATGTTGCGGCCATGCTGATTCAACGCCTGCTGACCTGCCTCGCCCTTATCGTATTGTTGGGAACCGCCCCGGCTCTCCACGCCGAGCCCTTCGGACCAATCGGCGGGGCTGATTCTCACGCTATCGAGCAAACCGCTGACGATCGTTGGGTACTCACGCTCTCCCGTAACGACACCGGGGAAGCGTCCGTGGCGTTGCCCGCCGGGGCCGACGCGATTGTCCTGCCCGCGGCTGCCGGGGTGTTCATCGACACCGGCGATGCCGAGTTGATGGCTTGGCTGCACGGCAAGTCGCCGGTGGGCATGACCGAGACGCTCACCGCGCCGTTCGTGGCGTTGCAGTTTGGCGACACGCAGTGGGTTTACGCGGTGCCCGATCCGTACTACGCCGAGCTCATGGTCGAAGAAGACGGCGGGCTGTCGATCGTGTTTACGGTCACGCCGAACCGCCAACCATCCAAGTTCACCGTCGAGGCCTGGCCGGTCGAGGGTTCGCCGATCGCCGCGGCACTCAGCGTCCGGACTTGGCTGCAAGAGCGTGGGATGTGGCGTTCGTTGCAGGACAAGATCGACGCGAACCCCAAGGTGGAACGTCTGCTTGGCGCGCCACACTTCTACATCTTCGGCGACGGCGTGTTCAGCTGGCACGATGTCCCACGGGCCAAATGGCCAGAACTTGGCCAAGCTTTGCGTGACGCCGAGCAAACCTCCACGCTCGGCCGGATCTACCAACGGCTCAGCGACGAAGAACGCCAAGCAGTCAACGAGATCGCCGACAGCGAGTGGCCCAGCCGCTACGCCAAGAAGCTCATCGCCCGGGCGATCGCCGCGGCGTTGGTCGAACCGACGCTGACCGATCTACCCGGAGATACCCCGGCACTCGTCGCGGTCGATGCGAACCGCGCGGCGTTGGCGGACGAAGCGGGCGACTTGCTGATTCCGATGGAACAATGGGGCGACGGCGTGAGCGTGCCGATGCTCGACCTGCTAACCGATGCCGGGGTCGACCGCGCGGTGTTGGTGACGCCCGACTTCGACAACGCCCGCTTCGCCCCGCACGTCGCCGCCGAGGCCGACCGCCGCGGTTATCTCTTCGGCCCCTACGACAGCTACGGCTCGATCCACCCGCCCAACGCCTCGCCCAACAACACTTGGCGGACCGCGCAGTTCGATCAGGAACTGTACGACACCGGCATGATCGTCCTGGCCGACGGCGAGCCGTTCCACGGCTTCAAGAAAGTCGGCTACCGCCTGTCCCCGATCGCGGCCTGGCCTTGGGTGCAGCGGCGGGTCAACACCCGCCTCGCTGAGGTGCCCTGCTCGACGTGGTTCCTCGATGTTGATTCGTTCGGCCAGTTCTTTGACGACTACCACCCCGACCGCCCCGCCACCCGGCTCGATGATGCCGATGCCCGCCGCCAACGCATGGCCTGGCTGGCCGATCATCACGGCCAAGTCGTCGGCAGCGAGGGCGCCTCGGCCGTGATGACCGGCCCCCTGCACTACGCCCACGGCGTGCAGACGCCCTACTACGGCTGGGGCGACCCGCGACTCAAGGAACGCGACAGCGAGTACGGCCTGGGCCGACATTGGCCGCCCGACACCCCCGGCGTGTTCTTCAAACCCACCAAGGTCCTGCCCGATTACGAACGCCCGTGGTTCACCCCGTCCGACCGCCTGCCGTTGTTCGCCGCGATCTTTGGCGACGCCGTCGTGGCCACACACCACTGGCAAAACGGTTCGTTGAAATACCCCGATCAGCGTGTCAACACCGCGCTGACCGAACTGCTCTACAACGTCCCGCCGCTGATCCACATCAACCGCGAGACTTGGAAAGAGCGCGGCCCGATCATCGCCCGCCGCTTCGCGTTCCAGTCGCCCCTACATCGCCAACTCGCCACCGCCCCTCTGACCGATTTCGCGTGGCTGAGTGACGACCGCCAGCTCCAACGCACGACTTACACGACTCCCGACGGTGAGGTCCACCTGATCGCCAACTTCGCCGAGGACGCCCGCGACGACTACCCGGCGAAGTCACTCACCGTCGAGGGCGCGATCGAGTTACCGCAAACTCGTTATCTCCCATAACCACAACACCGTAGGACAAACCGAATGCCTGCCCTACGACTGCAACGCGTTGGAATGGTTACGAGTCATTACCCCACCGCGGGCGCGGGCTTGTTCAACACGCGATTGAGGTTGCGCATCGCCTGGCGGATGCGTTGTTCGTTTTCGACCAGTGCGAGACGGACGTAACCCTCGCCGCGGGGGCCGAAGGCGGCGCCGGGGGTCATGGCGACCTCGGCCTGTTCGACCATCGACACGCAGAACTCGTCGCTCGACCCGTTGAACCGAGCCAGGTGTTCGGGGTTGACCTTGGCCCAGAGGAACATCGAGGCCTGGGGCGAGTCGACTTCCCAGCCGAGTTTGCGCAGTTCCTTCACCAAGATGTCGCGGCGGGCGGCGTACTTGAGGTTCTGGGCGTCGATGTGTTTGTCGCCCTCGCGCATGGCGATGATCGCGGCGATCTGTACCGCCTGGAAGATGCCGTAGTCGTAGTAGCCTTTGACCGTGGCCAGGCCGTCGATCATCTTCGCGTTGCCGCAGCAGAACCCGATGCGCCAGCCGGCCATGTTGTAGGGCTTGCTGAGCGTCGTGAGTTCGACGCCGAACTCTTTCGCGCCCTCGGCCTGGAGGAGCGACGGGGCTTTGTAGCCGTCGAAGCAGGTTTCGCCGTAGGCGAAGTCGTTGATGACCATGACCTGGTGCTTACGGCAGTGCTCGACGACCTTGGGGAAGAAGTCGCTGTCGACGGTCATGGCCGTGGGGTTGTGCGGGTAGCAGAGGATGACGAGCTTCGGCTGCGGCTGCATCGAGTCGAGCACCATGTCGATGCGGTCGAGGAAGTCGTCGTCGTTGCCCAACGGGACGCTGACGGTCGACGCCCCGGCTAACACTACGGCAGTCGTGTGGATCTGGAAAGCGGGGTCGGCGACGACGGCCGTGTCGCCCGGCCCCAGCAACGCGAGCATGAGGTGGCTGAAACCTTCTTTGCTGCCGATGGTCGCGATGACTTCTTTGTCGGGGTCGAGCTCGACGCCCCACTTGCGTTCGTATTTGAGCGCCATGTCGCGGCGCAGGTTGTAAACGCCTTTGCTCACCGAGTACCGGCTGTTGCGCGGGTCTTCGACGGCGCTGCGCAGCTTGTCCACCACCGCGTCCGGCGGGGCGTCCGACGGGTTACCCATGTTCATGTCGATCACGTCCGCCCCGGCCTTACGGCGGTCGTAGATCATCTGCTTCAGGCGGCCCAGCACGTAAGGGGGCAGGCGTTCGATGCGGTTGGCGTATTGGATGTCCAAAGGGTTCTCTTGGGTTGGCCGACGCGGAGGGAGCGCGGGCAAGGGTTGGCGATGGTTTAGATTACTGCGGGCTCAGCAACGCTTCACGCTGCGCATCCCAGAGGGCTTTGAGCGTCGGATCGAGCACGACCAGGTCAGCCCCGCTGATCAACTCCCGGGCCAGTTGCTGCATCAGCACCCGCTCGGCCCGGCCGCGGACCGCTTGTTCGAGCTCCGCCTTCACATCGTCAAATTCTACCCCCGAACCCGAGAGGTTTTCTTCGAGCTTGATCAACGCGAACCCGCCGTCGATCGTGACGGGTTGGCTAACGTCGCCCACTTCCAGGAGTTCGATGGCCCGACGCATCGCCGCGGGGTAGCTGGTGTCCTCCGGCCGGATCGGCGAGAGGAGTCCGCCCTGGGCCGCGCTGACGTCGGTCGATTCCAAAGCCGCCACCTCCCCAAACGGCTCCCCGCCGACCAGAATGCGCTCCCGGAGTTGCTGGGCGTCCCGCAACGACTCGGCGACGATCAGCCGGACCCGCGCCGACGGGCCGTGCTGCAGCCGATAGGCCTGCTGGACCGCCTGATCCGTGACTTCGACCCGCTCGGCCACCAAGGCCCGCAGCCCCGCGTTCCGCCGCAACAACGCTTCAAACCGGGTCGGGCCCCAGCCCCGCCGCCCCCGCAACTCGCCCAGCAGCCGGGCCGCGTCGTCCGGGTCGTCCGAAAGCGTGGCGAGCAAAACCGCCCGTTCGGCGTCCAGATCGGCCTGCGTCAGCGTTTGCCCCGCGATGTCCAGCCGACGACGCAGCATCTCATCCAACACCAATTCGCTGAGGATCTCGCCGCCCGTGGCCTCGAGCATCGGGATGAGCAGTTCATCGGACCGCAGCGGCTCCCCGGCGACGTACGCCATGACCCGGCCCCCGCCATTCGCTTTGGCCGGTCCGCCGGGAGGTGATCCGGCGCTCGAAGCGGCCCCGCCCGAACCGGCCGTCGGAGACTGGCAACCCGGCCCGATAAAGGCGACAATCAACAGGATTAAGCAACCTCGCATCATCTTCCGCGCACGCTACGCCCGGCTCGCCAGACTGTCAAAGGACGCCGCATGACCGAACCCGATTCCACCCCCGAAGTCACCCCGGAAGTAGCCCCGGAAGCCACCCCGGAACCGGAAACCGAAGCTTCTTCCAATGGTGGGGCCGACTCGACGCCACCCGCCACCGATGCGCCGGTCGCGGTCAACTCAAACGGCAACGCGAACAAACCCAAGAAACCCAAAATCGTACTCTGCCCCTACTGCGGCCACGCCCAGCAGCAGACCGACAAGTGCTCGGAGTGTGGCGGTTTGTTCGAACCGCTGAGTCGACGAGCGACTCAGATCGCCATGGGCCCGTGGATGATCCGCAACAAGAACCACCCGTTCCGCCCCGGGTGCAGCTACGAGGTGTTGGTTCAGATGATCGAAGGCGGCCGGGTCGGGCCGTTGTCGGTGTTAAGCGGCCCGACGACGCGGCAGTTCTGGTCGGTGGCCCGCAACGTGCCGGGCGTCGCTCACCTTTTGGGCTACTGCCATGCCTGCGGGGCCCATGTCTCCAAGGACGACAAGCGTTGCCCCAGCTGCGACGCGGTGTTTCGCCCGGTGAAACAGCGTAACGAAATGGGCTTGCAGTTCCCCAACCGCCGCGCCGCCGAAGCGGCTCAGCGGTCGCTCAACCGCCTGCTCGGGCTGACGCCAGACCAGCCGGAGGAAGCCGCCGAGACCGCCGCGTTGCCCGAAGCCGAGGCCGAGTCCCTGAACGAGGACCAGGCCCAAGTCGCCGCCGCCGCCGCATCCGCTCCCAGCGATCAGGCTCCCGAGTCCATCTTCGAGCAAGACGCCAAAAACCCCAACGCCGCGGCCCCCGACGCCGAGCAGGACCTGATCAGCGATCTGCTCGGCGATGTCGCCGCCGCGCCTTCTCCCCGTCAGCCGACTCCCGCGGCAACGGCGTTGGACCAAGCCGTCGAGGAACACGCCCCCACCGTTCGGGCCGAGCTGCCCTCGCCACTCCAACCCGGCGACCCCGCGACGCCGAACCCCGCCGCCCTGCCGCCCCGCCGCGAGATCAATTGGCTGGTCATCCTGTTGATCGCCCTGAACGTGCTGGTCGCCGCGGGGATAGTCGCCTTTGTCGCCACGCAGGGCGGCGAAGGCTAAACTCTCTATCCTTCAAATTCGGAATCCCCTCGACCACCCCCAAGACCCTCGGCCCGCCTCCGAGCCAAGCTGTCCTGCCCGACCCCCGAAAGCCCGCGTGTGAACGACCGCATGACCGCCCAATCCCGCCGCATCTACCTCGATAACGCCGCGACCAGCTTCCCCAAGCCGCCCTGCGTCCTCGAAGCCATGAACCGCTACGCCACCGAGCTCGGCGCTTCGCCGGGACGCGGCGCTTATGCCGAGGCCCGCGAAACCACCGACCTCTTCGCCCAATGCCGGTCCCGCATCAACACGCTGCTCAACGGCGAGTCCCCCGACCACGTCGTCTTCACCCTCAACACCACCGACGCCCTGAACCTCGCGATCCACGGCCTGATCCACCCCGACGCCAAACGCCGCCACGTCGTCACCTGCCACCTCGACCACAACTCGGTCCTGCGGCCCTTCAACGAACTGGTCGCTCAAGGCATCGCCACCCAAACCCGCGTCGAATGCGACCCGCAGACCGGCCGCGTCGATCCCGACGACATCCGCCAAGCCATCCGGCCCGACACCGGCCTCGTCGCCATCGTCCACGGCAGCAACGTGACCGGCACCCTCCAGCCCATCCACGAGATCGGCGCGATCTGCCGCGAGTGTGCCGTACCGTTCCTGGTCGACGCCGCGCAGACCGCCGGGCACGTCCCGCTGGATGTGCAACGCGACCACATCGACCTGCTCGCCGCGCCGGGACACAAGTCCCTACTCGGCCCGCTGGGCACCGGCTTCCTCTACATCCGGCCCGGCATCGAAAACATGATGCGCACCGTCCGCGAGGGCGGCACCGGCAGCGTCTCCGAACTCGACGTCCAGCCCACCTTCATGCCCGACCGCTTCGAACCCGGCAGCCACAACGCCCCGGGCATCGTCGGCCTCAACGCCGCCCTCGGCTGGGTCCTCGACCAGACCGTCGAAAAACTCTGGGCCCACGACCGCAAACTCACCGAGACCATGATCGACGGCCTGCACGACACCGCGTCCATGCCCGGCTTCCGCTACGTCGGGCCCCAGGGCATCAAGTACCGCTGCGGCGTCTTCTCCGTGAGAATCGACACCGAAGACGGCCGGTTCGAACATCCCGTCGCGCTCGCCGAGGCGTTGGAGCAGAACTACGGCATCCTCACGCGGGCCGGCATCCACTGCGCCCCTCTGGCCCACCAGACCGTCGGCACCGCCGATCGCGGCGGCACGACCCGCCTATCCTTCGGCCCCTTCGTCACGACTCAAGACGTCAAATACGCCTGCGACGCCCTCGCCCAACTCTGCGAGTCCGCCGCCCCGGCCGTGTCGTCGTAACACCGCCGCGGTCCAACCATTCGATTGTCAAAGAGGGAGTTTGAGATTCCCCGCCGCACTGCGATCCCCCGTTCCGGGGGGCACGCGGTGGCCCACGTACGGCAACAGGCGAAAAGCGATTCAACACAAACAACACGCACCACGAAGGACCTTCCTCAATTTAGCCCCGGGTCAATGACCCGGGGTGACGCGGCGTCGGTCAAGTTTCATACCACCGTTCGCCGCGGCACCCCCGGCGACTCGCCGGGGGCTAAATTGGAATTATCTTTCACCTTGGGTGTCGTCTGCGTTGCACCGCCTTTCCGAATCCAAACCCACGACCGCGTTCCCGTCACGGCACCGACCTCCGGGGTTCCTGGCAAGGTAGTACCCGAAGCATCGCCACGTCCGCGCGGGCCATCAGCCCGGCTTCCCCCCGGAAGTGGTCGCTCCCATGGGGAAGACTGACCACGACCAGGTCCCCCTTCCGGGGGCCGGATATGAACGAGCCTGGCGCCTTGCCTGTGCAACCTTCTCGCTTGTAAACCACCGGGGGCCGACATTAGGGGACGCGGCGACAAACCGGTGCGCACAGAAATCTCGCTGCTCATCTCATCAACGCGAAACCCCTGACAAAACCAGGCTAAAGTTTTGTCTGCTTGTTTTGACTTTTGTTTCAGAAAGCATTCAATTTGTGCGCACCACGGTGTCGTTATGACAGGCCCTCCGGCGTAAGCACAAATAGAAGATTGCTCGAACGCTGAGTCGGTGCCAAGTCGTGATGAGCTAACGAAACGTTCAGAAGTGCTTACGCCGCCCGGTCTGCTTCCATACACTCGAGCGCCGAGGTGGCGAGGCCGATGCCCATTTCGTTGTGCAGGTAGCAGGCGGTATCGACGCCGGCTCTTTTGAGTTCCTCGACCTCGTCGGGGAAGCGGGCCATAGCGACGATGTGGCCGGCGAAGCCCGCGGCGCGGAGCAGGCGGGTGATGGTGCCGGCTTCGGACTTGGACTGCAGGCCGATGAGGATGAGTTCGCAGCCGCAGGTGGGGTTGAAGCGTTCGTAGAAGTCGGGGTCGGTGGCGTCGCCGACGATGACGGTTCGGCCCGCGGCGCGGTGGCGCTCGGCCGACACGGGGTCGGAATCCAATCCCACGACGTCGTCGCCCAATTCTTCACGCAGCGCGTCGTAGGCGGCGGTGCCCGTTCGGCCCAGTGCGACCACGATCGCCCGCGGCGGGCGTTCGAATTCGATGTGTTGGTCGTTCGGGAGCCGGGTCTCGGATTCGAACGGCATCAGGCGGTCCCGCCAACGGGCGAACACGCCGTGGGCCTTGGCGTTGAACGGCGCGGCGAGGATAAAGCTCAAGCTGACCGAGATCGCGAGGATGACCAGCCATTCGCCGCTGATCCAGGCATTGTCGGGGTCCGCGGCCAGCGCGGCGACGATTAGGCCGAATTCGCTGGCGTTGGCCAGGGCGAGCGAACTCAACGTCGCGGTGCGCGAGCGTAGGCGGAACTTGGTCATCAGCCAGAAGAACCCGAGCGCTTTGAGCGGGACGAGGGCGACTAGCGCGACCGCGATGCCGAGTTGTTCGAGCCCCGGCAGCCCGTTGAGCCCGATGGTCAAGAAGAACGCGACCAGCAGAAGGTCTTTGAGGCTCAGCAAACTCTTGGCCATCTCGCTGGCCTTGGGGTGGCTGGCTATGAGCAGGCCAGCGATGAGTGCCCCGAGGTCGGGCTTCATCTTGACGAATTCAAACAGCGTAGTGAAGCCGTAGACCATCACCAGTCCCGCAAGCAGGAGCAGTTCGCCGTGGCCGACGCGGTCGATCACGAGCCGCAGCAACGGCCGGGCCAAGGGCAGCAGCAGCAGACCCAACGCCCAGGGCGACGGCATCTTGCCCGAAGACGCGGTGAGGAAGACGATGGCAAAGATGTCTTGGACGATGAGGATGCCGATGGCCTGCTGGCCGTGGCGGCTCTTCATCTCGGCTTTTTCTTCGAGGACTTTCACCGCGAACACGGTGCTGGAGAAGCTGAGCGCGAACGCGACGAGCAGCGAAGTCTTCCACGACAACTCGGAAAACATGCCCAGGCCCAGGACCGATAGCCCAAACACGCCGCCGCCGACCAACGCCGTGGTGACGATCATGTGGACCGAGGCGACGCCCCAGACCTCGGGCTTGGCCAGGCTGCGCAGATCGAGCTTGAGGCCGATGCTGAACAAAAGAAGGTAGATACCCAGGTCGGCCATGTACTTGAGATTGTCCGAGTTGTCGACGCCCATCGACGAGAGTACAAAGCCCGCGCCGAGGAAGCCGACCATGGGCGGCAGGCCGAACTGTTTCACGGCCAAGCCGACCAAAAACGCGATGACAACCCAAAGGGGATCCATACCTGGCTCCTTCGCCCGGAGTGTGGCGAACAATGTGATATCGTCCAAACCACTCGGCGTTTCCATCGGCGAGCGGCTTATCGGTCATGAAATTTGCGGGTCGTCCCCCGGCGTTGCCCGTGGGCATGCGACGCGAGGCGTAACGGCGTACACACAGGTCACGGCCGTAGTTTATCGGCGACTTGATGCCGCATCGCGTCCACCCGGCCGCGGATCAGCTCCATCGCGTCGTCCGGTTTCATGGCGGTGAGGTCGGCCGACGAGATCGGCTCGCCGTACATCACGCCGAGTCGGCCGGTGAACTTCGGCTTGCTTTGCCCGCGGGGCCAGACGTCGTAGACGCCTTCGACGGCCACGGGGATGACCGTGGGCTTGGCCCGTTTGATGATGAGCATCGCGCCGGTCTCGAACTTCTCGACGTTACCGGTCGTGGTGCGGGCGCCCTCGGGGAAGAGCATCAGGGCCTGGCCTTCCTTGAGCACCTCGATGCACTTCTTCATCGCTTTGGTGTCGCCGGCGCCTTGTTGGACGGCGATGGAGTTGGACACGCGCTCGAACAGCCGGGCGATCGGCGTCTGGAACAGCGTGTGTCGGCCGAGCGAATAGAAGTGGCGTTTGCTGGCGCCGAAGCCGATCACGATCGGGTCGTAAAAACTCTGGTGGTTGCTGAGGAACAACACCGGGCCGTCGGCGGGGATGTTCCGCACGCCCCAACACCGGCAGCGATACACCACCAACAGGAACAGCCAACACACGGCCTGCATGAACTGCCAGATCGCGATCCGCCAGAGCGGGCGGTTCGGCTGGCGTTTGCGGAGGTCGCCCATCCAACTCAAGACGCTTCTCCCGCGGCGAGGTTGGCCATGACTTTTCGCACCTTGCCTTCGAGTAGATCGACGACTTCGTCCAGCGTCATCTCGGTGGTGGTGATGCGTTCGGCGTCGTCGGGGCAGAGCAGCGGGCCGGTCTTGCGCGTCGAGTCTTTGCGGTCGCGGAGCACGATCGACTCACGCAGGGCTTCGAGGTCGACGTGTTTACCCAGTTCACGCAGCTGGGCCGCGCGGCGCTCGGCCCGGACCTGGGGGCTGGCGTCGAGGTAAAACTTGGCCTCGGCGTCGGGGAAGACGACCGAGCCCTGGTCGCGGCCTTCGGTGACGAGGCCGGGGTGGGCTTCGCCGATGGACTGCTGGGCTTTGACCAAGACCTGCCGCACCGCTTCCATCGCCGCGACCTCGGACACCGCCGCGACCACGTCGCTATCGCGGAGACGCGGCGTGACGTTCACGTCGTTGATGTAAAGGGCCGGCGGATCGACGTCCCAGTCGAAACGGATGTCCGCGTTGCGGGCCAACTCGACCACGGCGTACGCCTCGGTTTCGATGTCGATCCCGCGGGACAACGCCTTGACCGTGATGCCCCGATACATCGCCCCGGTGTCGAGGAAGTCGAGGCCCAGACGGGCGGCGAGGCGGCGGGCGACGGTGGACTTACCCGAGCCCGCGGGTCCGTCGAGGGTGACAATGAGTCGGTCCATAGGCCGGGAGTTTAACAGAGGCGGGAGTCCGGATGTCGCGGCCATCCGGAGCGTTTTTCGGATGACACCGACGGCCGTTGATGATCCCAGCGGGCGGCCCGGTTCTCGATGGATCACGCGATACAATCTCGTCATGAGCAGGTCGATCGACGCCCTGATGGAACGCGCCAGCCAACGGCTGACCGACATGGATTACCTGGCCAGCGAAGCGTTGTGCCTCGACGCGTTGGCGATGGCCAAAGAGGCGGGGGACTGGACGGCCTACGCCCGGGTGGTGCTGCCGCTGCAGGAATGCCGGAGGCAACGGCGGATGATCGCGGCGGATGCGGGCGTGCAACTGGGCACCAACGCCTGCTGGAACGACCCGCGCAACGGCTGCGTCGCGGTGACCCGGCCGATGGACCGCGACGCGGCGCAGCAACTGCACGACCAAGCCGCGGATCAACGGCGTTACGTCGAAGTCTTGTGGTGCGATCACGAGCCCGAGGCGGCGCGTTGGGCCGTGTCCACGTTTGGCCAAATGCAATTGAGTTGCGACGTGCCGGCACCGGACGCGGCGTGGCTGAACCAACGCTTGTCGCCCGGAGACGACGGTTTCGCCGAGGCGGGCCACTGGTTTATAGCGGCATCCGAAGCGTTGGGCGACGCCGCCCTCGAACAAGTTTCGGCTCCGCTGGGCAGTCCCGAGCGGGTGAACCAACTCGAACAGATGGTCGCGGCGGTCGGCGACCACGAAATCCTGCATCAACGCCTGGCCGACGCGGCGCGGGCGATGCCCGTCGGGCAAGCGACGTGAGCGCGTCGACGCCCCCCGCTGAATCGGAACCTCCACCCCAGGTCTCTCGCCGCCGTCGGCGGTGGGCGGGCTACGTCTTGCTCGGCCTGATCGTTGTACTGGGCTTCTTTGTCGTGCGGGCCGCTTGGCTGATCCAAGCAACGCCAACCTATTGGCAAGAACACCAGACGTTCCTTCAGGACACCCCAACGGAAGACCTCGACGACTTGGCCGGCGGCGTCCAGTCGCGGACGCTCCGCGAGTGGTCTTACCCCATCGGCGACGGCGACGGCGTCCGCACCGTCACCTACGGCTTCGACGAAGTCAACGCCTGGCTCGCCACCCGGCTACGCCCGCTTTTGCGTAACCAGAACATCAACCTGCCCGCCGAAGTCGGCGAGTTCATGTTGGCCCAGCGTGACGAACAACTCGTACTCGCCTTCGACTACGAGTCCGCGACGCTGGGCGCGCGGATCGCCAGTCTGTATTTCGAATTCCGATCCGAGCCCGAGACTACAGAAGGCCGCGACCCGCTGGCCGTGCGCGTCCGCTCGGCCCGGGCCGGCGAGCAACACCTCTCGGTCCGCTATCTCGTCAGCCAGGTTAAAGACCAGCCCGCGCTACAGACGGCCGACCTCCAGGAGCTTCTGCAAACCCTCGGCCGGCGGCACTTCATCACGTTGCCCCCCATCCCCGTCGACGACCGCCGCGAAGCCACGGTGCTGGACATCAAACTCCAACCCACCGGCGTCGAGTTGCTGATCCGGGTGGCGTACCACAACCCGCCCGGCGAGTCGACCAACTAAAAACCGGCCAAGCGCGCGTTCCGAGCCTAAACTTCGTCATGGCACAAACCACCCCCCAACGCATCGTGGTCGGCATCACCGGAGCCAGCGGGGCCGTCTACGCCGCCCGGCTGGTGCAACTGCTCGTGGCCGCCGAGGTCGAGACCCACCTCGTGGTGTCTCCGCTGGGCCAACGGCTGCTGCAGGACGAGTTGGGGATGGAGGGCACGGACCTCGCGGCGCTGGCGGGTTTGGATTCGGGCGCGGCGGCTCCCGACCACCTGATCTACCACCACTTCAAGGACGTGGGCGCGACGATCGCCTCGGGCAGCTTCCGGCACGACGGCATGATCGTCTGCCCCTGTTCGTCCAACACGCTCGGCTCGATCGCGTCGGGCGCGGCCCAAAACCTCATGCACCGCGCCGCCCACGTCACGCTCAAGGAACGGCGGAAGCTCGTGCTGGTCCACCGCGAGATGCCGTTGTCGCTGATCGATATCCGCAACATGCAGACCGTCACCGAGGCCGGCGGCATCCTCGCCCCGGCCAACCCGGGCTTCTACATGCTGCCCAAGACCATCGAAGAGATCGCCGACTTTGTCGTGGGCCGATGCCTGGACCTCGTGAACGTCGAGCACGACCTGGACGTCCGTTGGTCGGGCCGGGTGGCCAAGCGTCTGCGGGATACGGCGAAGGCCTGACCTGATTTAAACTGTCTGCCGATGGCCACGCCGACCGCCCCACCGCTGCAATCTTCTGTTGACGCCCCCGCCGGTTTTGCCGCCAAGCTCGGCCTGCTCGCGGCGGACATCAAGCTGTCGCACACCGTGTTTGCGTTGCCTTTTGCGTTGCTGGGCATGGGGTTGGCGTGCGGCTGGGCCGGGCGTTGGCCGCGGTGGACCGAAGCCGTATTGATTCTGTTTTGCATGGTGACCGCCCGGACGTTCGCGATGTGCGTTAACCGTTTGGCGGACGCCCGGATCGACGCCCGGAACCCGCGGACCCAGCGGCGCGTGGTGGCGGACGGCACGGTCTCGAAGCGGTTCGCGACGGCCACGATCGCGGTCAACGCGATGGGTTTCATCGCGGGCACCTTGGGATTCTGGTGGCTGCACGGCAACCCGTGGCCGACTTGGTTGGCGTTGCCGGTGCTCGGGGTGCTGGCGTTTTACAGCTTGACGAAGCGTTTCACGTGGCTGTGTCACGTCGTTTTGGGGTTAGCGTTAGCACTAAGCCCGCTGGCGGCGGCGTTGGCGATCGAGCCGGATTATCTGACGGCCGGGCCGACGCCGTGGCTGATCGCGGCGATGGTGCTGGGCTGGGTCGCGGGGTTCGACGTGATCTACGCGTTGCAGGACGTGGGGGTGGACCGCGAGCTCGGTTTGTTTTCGATGCCCGCGTCGCTGGGTGTCGGAGTCGCGCTGGGGATCAGCCGAGCGTTACACCTTGGGGCGGCCGCTTGTCTCGTCGCGGCGTGGTGGCTGAGCCCGCAACTCGGCAACGTGTTCGTCGTCGCGGTGGGGGTGACCGTGGCGTTGTTGGTCCTCGAACACGCCTTGGTCTGGCGCTCATCGACCCACCGCATCCACTTGGCATTCTTCACCGTCAACGGGATCATCAGCCTGCTACTTGGGGCGGCGGGCCTGGTTGATGTGATGCTTCACGCCGCGGCGTGACCCGCTCGGCGAGGTCGGCCGTGTCTCGCTCCAACCGTTTTCGCTTGCAACTCGCACTGTAACGCAGCCCCTGAGCGATAACCGCCAGGCCCGCGTACAGCACGATCGTCACCGCCACGACCATGCGGGCGTGGTCCTCGACGGGCGACCCCCGCAACAAATAACTCCCGTCCACCACTTGGCCGGCCGACGCGTCCAACAGCAAGGCCAGCGACATCGCGCCCGCCACCGCCGGGCACAACGCCCCGATGTACATCGCCGGCCGCCACGCATCGAACGCCGCGAACATGATGATCCCCACCATCACCGGCATCACCCAAAAGACAAACAACCCCAGGATCACCGGCCGCTGCCCGAAACGCTCGTGCATCCCCTGAAACGCCACCACCACCAACACGCTCAATACCCCGAGCGCCACCAGCCAACGCTCCATCCCCGCCTTGATCTCGTACACCGGCCCCGACTGGATCGCCAGTAATACCACGACGTACCCCACCACCGCGATCAGCAGCACCACCAGCATCGTCGGCACGCTCGTCGCCGCGTCCCACGACAACGGGATCCGGTCGAGCCCCCGCTTCCGAGCCCGCCGCAAGCCTTTTCTGGAAGTCTGCGCCGTCGGCGTCGTCAAACTGATGGTCATCAACACCGCCAAG
This sequence comes from Planctomycetota bacterium, assembly GCA_039199695.1. GTDB lineage: Bacteria > Planctomycetota > Phycisphaerae > Phycisphaerales > Phycisphaeraceae > Algisphaera. The sequence goes on from JBCCST010000014.1 coordinate 19,394, forward strand.
CCCGACACGACAAAGAACAGGCCGATCAGCAAAGACAGGATCACGGTGTCGCCAGCCCACTGCATGCGGTCAACCAATTCGTCGTGCACTTGGGTATCGAACAACAACGGCCAGATGCTTCCGACCAGCAGCGTCACGACGCCGAAGACGAAAAACAGCGAGAAACGTTTGGAGAACGGATGCCAGGCCGCGTCGACCCACTTGCGCCGGACCACGTGGTACATCGCCGTGAGCACGAAGACCTGCACCACTAGCGAAAACGCCGTCGGGTTCAGCGACAGGCCGTAGAACGGCACGGTTTCGTACTGCTGGGCCAACATGATGCGGCTAGGAATGTTCGGACGTTGGCCAGCGCTTTGGATTTCTTCGTAGACCATGCCGTAGAAGGTCGGGCGGACGGTCAAGAAATCAAAGAACGACAGCCCTACCCGCGCAAACAACGGCAGCACCAGATACAGCACCACCACCGAACCCAACGACACAAAACTCGAATGCCACGGCTTGCGGCTCACCATCCCCGCCATCAACCCGGTCATGTGGTACAGCCAAACCGAACTGAAAAACGCGACGTAAAAGTGCGCCACCTTCAACAACGGGACCCCGCCCCGCAACACCGCGTACGCCACGAAAGGCAGCGTCAACGCAAACAGGAAATACTCCCGCGACGGCAACCCGAAGAGATAACCCACGATCTTTGCCGCCGGGGTCATGGGCGACATCCGGTGGTAATCCAACAGCTCACGATCCCGTTCGCGGGCAATCCCCGTAGCCACCGCCGATGTGCCCATGCCCATCAGCAGCACACCTTGAACGACGATGAGAGGAACTACCGCAGCTTTGGCCGCATCAACGGGACTGACCTCGCCGCGTTTGATAAGCAGGAAGTAAATCAACACATAGATAAACGCCACACACGTCAGCGTGATCAGCCCCCAACTCAGCGTCGGCATTAGCCGCAGCCGGGCCCGGGCGTGTTGCACGCAGATCGGATTCGTAAAGACGTTGAACCGCTCCATCACGACACCTCCCGGGCGCCCACCTTCAGCATCACGTCTTCGACGCCGCGCTTGCGTTCGTAAAACGCCTTGACCGGCAGGCCGTGGTGAATCAACGCCGACAACAACTCCGCCGCCTCGCGGTCGTCGCCCTGGAACTCAAACTCCAGCGTCGTTCGGCCCTGGTCGTGTTTGATCTCCACCGACACGCCCATCTCCGCGAGGAGAGGCGCCGGCACGTCGACGGTTTCGACCAACTCGACCACCTGCCGCCGGGTGTTGGACAGGCTGGCGACCAATTCGTCGACCGGGCCGTCGAGCACCATCTCGCCTTTTTCCATGATGCCGACCGACGTGCAGAAGTCCGACAACTCGGTGAGGATGTGCGACGACACCAACACCGTCCGCCCTTCCGAAGCGAACTGCCGCAGCAGGTCGCGCAACTCGATCCGCGCGATCGGGTCCAGCCCGCTGGCGGGTTCATCCAACAACATCACCCGCGGCCGGTGCAGCAGCGTCTTGGCCAACACCAGCCGCTGGGTCATCCCCCGCGACAACGTCCCGGCCATCACTTTGCGCTTGTTCTGCAGACTGACCGCGTCGAGCACCTCGTCGACGCGTTGCCGGCGTTCGCGGTGCGTCAGACCGTAGGCCCGGGCAAACACGTCCAGCAGTTCATCGACTTTCAAGTCGTCCCACACCGGCGCCAGGTCGGGCATGTAACCCAGCACCGCGCGGGCTTCCTCGGCGTGGGTCGCGGTGTCGTGGCCCGCGATGTACACCTCGCCGTAGGTCGGCTCGAGCAGCGTCGCCAGCACCCGGATCGTGCTGGTCTTGCCCGCGCCGTTCGGCCCGATCAGGCCGTAGACCTCACCCGCGGCGATGTCGAGGTTCAGGCCGTGGACCGCGGTCATATCGCCGTAGTCCACGCGGACATCAGCGGTGTGGATCAAGATGTCGGAACCCACTGCAGACATGCTTGCCGATGATACGGCCAAGCCGCCCGCCGCGTTACGGAGACTCGTCGCCTTTTTTGGTTTTTAGACCCAGATCAACACTTCCTTGACTGGCTTTCTCAAAACTTGTCATCCAGTCTGCCCAAAATGCTCTATCCGCAGGCTGACCATCATTCAGAAGTGACAACCCTCCTAGCAAACCACCAACCCCATCATCATTCGTCATTTCGTAATAACGGGACAAAAAATCAAACATAGCGGCGTATGCAATCTGTGATGGATCGGATTTCATATCGTGGCTTCGTTATTAAATGTTCAAGCGTGAATTTCAGAGTTGCTTTCACAACTCCGATCCACCGCGACGGCGATGCGGGCGAGTTGTTCCATCAGCTCGGTCAGGACCGCAGGGGTGATGGATTGGGCGCCGTCGGTCATGGCGTGTTCGGGGTCGACGTGCATCTCGATGGCCAGGCCGTCGCAGCCCGCGGCGATGGCGGCTTTGGCCATGGCGGGGACGAGGTGGGCCTTGCCCGTGCCGTGGGACGGGTCGATCACGATGGGCAGGTGCGTGCGTTCGTGCAGCTCGGGCACGACCGACAGCGAGAGCGTGTTGCGGGTGTGGTCTTCGAAGGTGCGGATGCCGCGCTCACAGAGGATCACGTTGCCGTTGCCCGCGGCGAGGATGTACTCGGCCGCCTGGAGGTATTCGTCCAAAGTCATCGACATCCCGCGTTTCATGAGCACGGGTTTGGGCTGATCGCCGCAGGCTTCGAGGAGTTTAAAGTTCTGGCTGTTGCGGGTGCCGATCTGCAAACAGTCGGCGTACTTGCTGACCAACGCGACGTCCGACGGCGTGAGCACCTCGGTCACGATGGGCAGGCCCGTGGCGTCGCGGGCGGCGGCGAGCATCTTCAGGCCGTCTTCGCCGTGACCCTGGAAAGCGTAGGGGTTGGTGCGCGGTTTGAATGCTCCGCCACGCAACGCGTGGGCCCCGGCGGCCTTGACCGCCTCGGCGGCGACGAGGATTTCTTTTTCGCCTTCGACGCTGCACGGCCCCGCGATTACGGGCACCTGCGTCCCGCCGAACACGCACCCCCCGCCGGTGCCGACTTCGATCTGCGTCGTCGATTCGTGGTCGGTCTTCGCCGCCATCTTGTACGGGGCCAGAACCTTCATCACTTTGTCGACACCCGGGGCGCGTTCGAGGACTCCACCGTCGACCTTGCGTTCGTCGCCGACCACGGCCACGACGGTCAGGTCCGTGCCGACGATCGGGTGGTCTTTCAGCCCCATCTCGCGGATCAAACTAGTCACGTGGGCCACCTGCGGTTCGGTGGCATCGGGGCGCATTACAACGATCATGGCAAAGCTCCAAACGGATTCGGGGGGAAGGGGGATTCATCATCAAGCAACACAAGAAAAAGCACAAACACGGCCCATATACAAACAAACCCGGCGGTCGGCCGGGCTGGGTCATCGAAAATCATTTCACTCAAGGAAACGCTACACGACGTCCAACACGACCGAGGGCCGAGTAAACCAGAAGCTGGCAAAATAGAAGTCGGGGGCGGATTGCATGCCTTAAGTATGGACGATTCCCGGGCGAGGTCAACCCCGGTTTGAGATTTTCTCGGGCCAACGCTGCACGACGCCTCGCGATTGGGCTAACCTTTGGTACCGACGCGGTCGCGTGGGTTTGTCTTCGGGAGACGCTTGTGTTGAACAGATTCCGTTATTGGGTTGCCTCCGCGATGGCCGTCGCCGCGTGTGGCGGGGGTATCGCTACGGCGACGGCCGAGGGTTTCGCGGGTTGGGAAGGCCTGCGGGTCGTGGAACAAGAAGGCTATCCGCTGCGGATGCGCAGCGCGGACCTCGACGCCGACGGCGACGAGGAGTTGATCCTCGTCAACTTCCGCAACGCCCGGCTGGACATCTACGGCTGGAAGGATGCGGGATCGACGACGGATAAAGACGGCTTGCCCGCCGTGAGCGAAGACGGCCCGGCGAACGAAATGCCGATGGCCCCGGAACTCGAACTCGTCGAAGTCCCGGTCCGCCAGCCGCCGATCGAGGTGGCGGTGGTAAACGTGGGGTCGGGCGAGACCACTTCGGCCCGGCTGCTGGTGCTGGTGACCGACCCGAACCTGCTGATCGAATTTGCCCCCGATGACGAAGGGGCCTGGGCGGTGTCGCGGCAGTGGAACCTCCTGGCGGGCCGACCCACCGGCATCGGCCATCTCCTCCACGTCATCCCCGACGACCAAGGCGACTCGGCCACGGTCCTCATCAGCTTCAACGAAGGCATCCAGACGCTAACACTGGACCTCGCGGACTCGTCGAGTTCGTCGAACGCCGCGCGTTGGCTGGAGCCGCGTGAGTCGTTGGGGCGGATCGACTGGTGGCTGGCCGACCTCGATCACGACGGGCGCGACGACCTAGTCGAGTGGACCAACAACAACACGCAGACGCTGCGTTGGTACCCCGCGTCGCCCGAGGGCTTCCGCCCCGCCCAGACTTTGCACGACCGGGCGATCAACCTGGCGACCCTCCTCGATCAAGCCGACGCCCACGACGAACTGTTAGTTCTGGAATCGTCGCCCGAGGGCGTGGTGCGGCGGTACCGCATGGGCGAAGGCGAAGCGTCCCCGCTCGGCCACCGCGAACCCCTGGCGTTGCCCGGCGGGGACCAAGCGGTCTGGGCCACGCTCACAATCGAAGACCAAACCCATTTGGTCGTTGCCGACCCGAATCAACCCCGCGTGACGCTCTACGCCCACGGGCCCGACGGCTGGTTGCCGGGCGAAAGTTATCCCGTTATCGGTGATGTCGAAAAGATTGTGCCGCTCACCGGAACCATACCCAGCGATCCTGCATGGAGGGTTGGTGAATTACTCGGAGATCAACCACCGCCCAGGCTAGCCGACAACACGTTACTGCTGTTGGCTAAGGATGCGGGTGATTTGTACTACACACGATGGGACGAGGGTCGTTTACGCTTCCCGCAGCCTTTGGGGCTTTCGGAGGACGGCGATGAGTCTCTTGTAATCGGACTCGGGCGATTGGGCGATACAACTTGGAGCATCATCAGAACAGATGATGATCTGGTTCTTCATCTATGGCACCGTTTTGAAGACGACGCCTACGCTTCACATAAAACCCTTCGTTTTGATGCAACCGCAGGCAAAGCTGAACAAGCGCGATGGTTGGGCGGATACAAACTTTTGGTGGCAGATAAATTCACCAAGGGCCTTAGGTTGGTCGAGCTAAACGATAAGCGGGCAACGCAGATTAAGCCCAGACACCTCGAACAAGCCGATCTTGACCAGTTCCGCTTGGTTGATCGTGGTGAAAAAGCGCCGAGGATCGGCTGGCAGACCGACGGCGTCGTGCAGTGGCTCGGCGAAGACCTGCACGCGATCGACCAAGTGATGCTGCCCGACGGCCGACGCATCGCCGACCTGGTGCTCAACGCCGACGGCTCGGCGTGGGCGTTGCAACAAGGTGGGACCGCGATCCACCGCTTGGTCCCCGACGACGCGGGTTTGCTCCGGGTGGAATCCACGACGCGGCTGGACGGCGGCGGCCGGGCGCTGTTTCACGACGACGCGTTGGGCCTGCTCATGCAAACCGGCCAGGGCCTGACCCGGCTCGCCGAGGGCCGCCCGCTCGAGTTAGAGGTCGTACAAAGTCTCGACGCCCGGGCCGGCCGACCCGAAGGCGTCCGCGACGCGACCGTGCACCGCGTGATGAGCCTGGATGTCGACGGCGACGGCCGGGACGACGCGCTGCTGGCCGACGACATCCGCCACCAACTCACCGCGATGACCCTCGGCGACGACGGGCAGCTCGAACCGCTGCTCTCCTGGCCGGTGTTTGAAGACATCGCCTACCCCTACGGCGGCGGGGGCGACAACCAAGTCCGCGAGCCGCGCAGCGTCGTCGCACTCGACCTCGACGGGGACGGCGGGCAAGACCTGGCCCTGCTCAGCCACGATCGCTTGCTGATTTATCTGGCCCGGGAACCGCAGGCCCTATCGCAAGCTCAGGCGCAGGTCGAACCGGCCACGGCCACGGAGACGCAGCCATGAAGACCACGCTTCTCGACCACCCCTTACGTTGGGCCTTCACGCTTGGCTTGGCCTGCTGGGTTTCGCTGGCCCCGGCCCACGCGGAGTCGGCCCCGGACACGCTGGTCGGCAAAGTCGTCACCGCGACGCTCGTCGGCGGCGGTCAGATCACCGGCACCCTGCTCCGCCAAACCGACGCCGGCTTGGCGATCGACCTGCAATTCGAGGTGATGAACCTGCCCGCGCAAACCGTGCTGGACCTCGTGGCGCAGGACGCCGAGACGGCGTTGGCCGAGTCGGCCGAAGACCAACTGTTCACCACCGGCCGGCTCGAAGCCGCGCCGATCCCGACCCTCGTCGAGCGTTACGGCGACGCGGTCGTCCTGGTCCGCACCGCCGCCGGGCTCGGCACCGGGTTTGTCATCAGCGACCAAGGGCACCTGATCACCAACTACCACGTGGTCGAGGGCGCCACGCGCATCTCCGTCACCGTCTCCACCACCACCGACCGCGGCCGGGAGAAAGCCGAGGTCCAGGATGTCCGGATCGTCGCGCTCCAGCCGCTGCGTGACCTGGCGTTGTTGCAGTTGGACTGGGACCCCGAAGAACTCGGCCCGATGCCGCCGCACGTCGTGGTCAACGACGCGGACGACCTGTCCGTCGGCGACCTGGTGTTCGCGGTGGGCAACCCGCTGGGCCTCGAACGCACCGTCACGCAAGGGATCGTCAGTTCGACCACCCGCACGCTCGGCCAACTGCGCTTCGTCCAGACCGACGCCAGCATCAACCCCGGCAACTCCGGCGGCCCGCTCTTCAACGCCCGCGGCGAAGTCATCGGCGTCGCCTGCGCGGGGTTCACGTCGTTCAACGGCCTGGCTTTCGGGATCCCCGCGCAGGACCTCCGCGACTTTCTCGTTAACCACAACGCCTACCTCTACGACCCCAGCCAACCGCAAAACGGCGTAAAGTATCTTGATCCCCCGTACCAACCCGAATCGCCACCCTCGGAAACCGATTAACGCACTCGATCAGCCCCCATCCAGGAAATGCCGTAGAGCCAGTACGCGTCTTGGCCTTACGACAAACCTCGCGGTGGATTCACCTTTAGCCCAGAGAAAATCCATGATTCGTCGAACTCCCCTCAAACCGTTCCGCTTCGCCGCGGCCGCCAACGCGCTCATCGTCGCAGCCAACTGCCTGATCTCGCCGACCGTATCGGCCGAACCCGGCGCCGGATGGCAAGCCTTGCCCGCGGACACCGTCTTCGCCGTCCGCATGCCGCACACCCAAGCTTTCCTAGAGGACCTGCAAGCCAATACGCTCGCCGGCCAGACGATCTTCACCGCCGACAAGTTTGACCAGGTCATGCGGCTGATCGAATCCGAGAACGAAGCGGACTGGCAAGACATGGTCGAAGGCCTCGCCGAATACGGCTTCACGCTCGACGACCTCTTGGCCATCGCCCAGAACAACTGGGGCATGGGCATCGTCGCCAGCCCGCGGGAAGGCGAGGCGTTGCCCCGCCTGATGATGGTTGCTTGGGCCGATATGGAGGAAGCCGACATCGACCGTGTCTACGCGGCGATCAACAAGGCATACGAAGAGAACGAGATAAACGAATACTCGCGTCGTGTTGACTATGAAATTCAAGGTCAACCGGTCATGCGTTTTTCCAACGGCATCGATGGGCCCAATCAGGAAGTGAGCTGGGATTTACCTGATGGGTTTGAAAACATGAGCCCCGAAGAAATGGATGCTCACTGGAAAAACGTTGAGAAAATGAATGCCGAAACCGAATGGGTCAAAATCGATGAAGGCCATCTAATCGTGACGCGACTCCCCGGCCGGATGATTGTCGTACACGGCTTCCCTCAATCCAGTGACCGGGTCCAGGAACTTCTGGCGGCTGAGCGTGAAATTGATTGGGACGAAGCCACCGACGTGGCCAGCGTCGAAAACCTCTTGGCAAATTACCTCAGCGCTCTCGACGGCGGGGCCGACGACTCGTTTGCCGCTCGGATTCTCGCCGAGCCGGACGCCGCCGCGGCCGTCAGCAGCGACAACACCTTGTTCGAGTACTACGCCGACGGCCCGCAACTCATCGACTTGCTGGGCTACATCATCGCCAACGAAAGCGGCGAAGCCGACGCCGCGCAGTACCTCACCGTCATGGACGCGCTGGGTTTCAACGGCCTCGGCGTGGTCGCGGGATCGGCCCACCTGACCGACGGCGCGTTCCGCCTGGATACGTTTATCCAGATGGCTTCGCCGCGGGCCGGCCTGCTGGGCACGCTCGACGGGCAAACGCTCTCGGCCGCGCCGCCCGCCTGGGTCCCGGCCGGCACGTCCTACTTCCACCTCGCCTACGACCTGGGCAAGCTCTACGACGTCGTGATCAACACCGCCCAGCAACTCGCCGGGCCCGACGTGATGCAGCAGGTCCAGATGGGCAACATGATGGTCCAAGGCCAAGTCCAAGCGGACATCCCGACGATCCTGCGTTCACTCGGCATCCGCCACAGCATCATCACGACCGAATCCCAAGAAGTGACTTTTGAGACCGAGGAATACGACTTCGAAACCGAGTCCTTAAAGACCGTCGAGACCACCACGACGATGCAGCCCGTCGCGTTGGTCTGGGAACTCGCCGACCCCGGCGTGTGGGACCGCGTGATGACGATGGCCAAGAACTTCGCCCCGATGGCCGGCGGCGACATCGAAGTCGTCGACGAGCAGGGCTTCACCGGGATGCGGATCAACACGGTCGGCCTGCCCATGGGCTTCATGCTCGGCCAGGGCAAGCTGGTCTACGGCGTCGGCCCCGACGTGACGGCCCGCGTGCTCGCTGCCATCAACAACCCCCCGGCCGACGACGCCAGCCTGCTCGGCTCGGAGCTGTACCGCGAGGGCGACGCCCTGATCAACTACCAGGACAGCATCGGCTTCTCGATTCAGGACGCGGGCACCGACATGATCAACGGCAAGAAACAGATCATGCAGGCCCTCGATGCTGACTCGGGCATGGAACCCACGCTGATCGAGCAGATCAAAGCCTTGCTGCCCTCGGACGCCGATTTGGAAGCCGCGTTCGGCGTCAGCGTCGGACAACTCATCATGACCGAATCAGGCTTGGTCTACGAAGCCGCCTTGGCGATGCCCGCGGGCGAGTAAGCGGGCCGGTCGTCACAAGCCCGAGTCGCATGAACGACCTTGATTTTCAGCAAAAAACAACCCCGCCCGGCTTGAGTTAAGCCGGGCGGGGTTTTTGATGCGGGCGACAGGAATCGAACCTGCACTCCGGTTAAGGAACCAGAACCTAAATCTGGCGCGTCTGCCAATTCCGCCACGCCCGCAGACGTTGCAGACACTTAGTTTACACCAAGCTCGCGGCGAAAACCGAACGACCACCATCATCGCGCTGCCCGAATGGCACTGGCCATATGAAGGGCATTGGCAGCTACACTGGTTCGATGGATGACCCGTTTAGCACTTTCAAACTTACGCCGGGGTTTGATCTGGATCTGGATGATCTGCGCCAACATTTCTTGGCCGCCAGCGCCGAGCACCACCCCGATCGTTTCACCGATCCGCTGGACCAGGCCGACGCCGCGGAACGCTCGGCCCAGATCAATCAGGCCTACCAGACTCTAATCGACCCCGAAGCCCGGGCCAACGCCCTCTTGGCCCTGCGGGGCGGGCCGGCAGCGTCCGACGACCAATCCCTGCCGCCGACACTGCTGATGGAGGTCATGGAAATCCGCGAGGAATTGGAACAAGCCGTGGCCGACGAAGACCGGCCCACGATCGCTCGGCTCCGCCAATGGGCGACTACTGCGTACGACCAACACCTGACCAAATTGTCGAAGCTCTTCGCTGCTCAAGACCTCGACGGCAAGGCCGTACGCCTCGAACTCAACGCGATGCGCTACGTCCAACGGATGCTGGAGCAGATGCCCGACGCCTGAGCCGCGCCTTGACGTCAGATACTCTGCGTTCGAAATCACTGACATCGCATCCTACGGCGACGGCTGCGACTCGGAGTCCGCCACGAGTTGCACCGCACGGTAGCCGCCTCGGGATTTGAAGTAGACGATCAACCCGAGGTAGCACAGCGATAAACCGAACGGCGCGATGGCGGCGTACACCAGAGCGCTCGATTTAGCCTCGTCAACCAAATCGCCGACTTTTGCCTGGTCGGCTTGGGGCAGGGCCGCCACCTGATCATCGATCACTTTACGATAGTTGCCAAACACACTGGCGGTGGGCTCGGGGTCCATGACCCGTTCGTAAATCACCGGGGCGTCGGCGAGTTGCGCGTCGATCTGCTGATCTTGAAGGTTGCCCAGCAGCGGTGTTCCGATGATGCCAACGCCCAGCATGCCGACGCCCGCGATGGTGTTCAGGGTCATCGCTCCACCCTTGGGGAAACGCTCGGCGACAAGACCTAGCGTCGTCGGCCAGAAGAACGACTGCCCCACACCATAAATCGTTGCCGCCAGGATCACGATACCCGCGCCTTCCACCCCAGCCAGCAGATAGATCCCCACCGCCGCCAGCGCCGCGCTGATACACAACACCCCCAAAGGCCCCAACACCCTGACGATCGGCCCGATGCAGAACCGCATCACGATCATGATCGACGCGGTGTAGACCAACACCCAGCCGCCGTCGACCCCGAAGATCGCTGACATCGCGGGTTCCATCAGCGCCTTGATCCAGCCGTCGGTGCCCAATTCCGTCGTCGCCAACGGGATCATGAGCAGCGTCAGAAAAACAAACAGCGGCGACCCGGCGGAGCGAACGTAGACCCAGTAAGGAATCGTCATCGCCAACGTGATCCCCACACGCACGCCCAGCAACGCCCCGCCGGTTAATTCAAACCAGCCCGAAGCCACCCCGACCCGCGTCATCTCCCAAACGATCAGCCCCGACACGATCAGGCAACCCAGCCCACCGACCTCGCGGAGCATCACCCGGTACGGCACACCGGCCGCGACCCGCTCGTTCACCGGGAATCGGCAACGCAGCATCATCACCCCGTAAATAACGGTAGGCAGCAGAACCAACGCCACCTTCCACCGCCACGCCGACTCTTCGCTGACCAGCCCACCCAAGACACCTTCAGCTCCGAGCGCGATCGCCAACACGCTGCCCAACACGATGCCCATCGGCCAGCCCGCGTGCAGGATCGTCAACCATTTGGTCTTGGCCTTCGGAAACATCGACGCGACGACCGGGTTGATCACCGCTTCGACCGCCCCATTACCCAATGCACAAATAAACGCGCCCCAGTACAAGCCCCAGTAACCCTGAGCGAAGATCGTCAGCAACGTTGAGGCGACGTGACACCCGAACGCAAACGCCATCGCGCGGCCGTAGCCCACGCGGTCGATCACCAAGCTGAACAACACGATGCTGATCGCAAACGGCCAGAGACCCGCCCCAATGATTTCACCAAACTGGGTCTCGCTGAGCCCAAACACCGGTTGTAAGTCGCTGAGAAAGAACGTCCGGGTGCCGAACGCAAAGGACGTCGCCACCAACGAAACGAAACAGGCCACAAACAGCCACTTGGCTTGAACCTCCGACGGCGCAACAGGTTTCATAAACGGCGACTCGCAAGGTAAAGAAATGAAAATCAAGACAACGCGTGAATCGAATAAAAATTACGACGCCGGCCTTACGCTGTCAAAAAACGAAACGCCTGAATTCTTTCAAGATTCCGGCCGCCGTCGGAGCTTCCGCCCCACCCCCCACGGCAACCACACCAGCACCAAGACCACCACCCCGGCCGCCTGCAACCCGATGATGCGCCACGGCCAATCCGGCAGCAGGTCCAGCGGCGTCGCCGCGTCGAGCTGCACGTCACCCAGGTAGGCATAGTTCCAACCCTCGTTCGCCAGGTTGAATGGCAGCAGCAGCGCGACGTACGCCATCGTAATCAGGCAGGCCATGCCGCAGTCTTTCGCAAAAGGTCGATAACGATTCACGATGCAGTCGTACCCCGCGTAGAAAATCACCGCGCAGTGGCTGATCCAGAACAACCAGTAACGGAGGTGCTCGGGCCCGTCCGTCAACGCCGGGGTCAGCAAGCCCCAGATCGTCAACCCCAACGCCCAGAAGTGCAGCGTCGTCCGCAACGTCCGCCACCGCAGCAGGAGCGCCAACGGCCCGACCAACCCCGCCAGATCGCAGACGTGCAGCGGCAAACTGTCGGCCCAGTTCTGTTCAACCAGAACGTAGTACGACTGCTGAGCAAACCAGAAAACCAAACCGACGCTGGCGATCCATCGGGTGAACAGCAGATCACGGCCACGCCGCCGCGCGATGACCCCCGCCCAGACCAACGCCGCGATGCCCACGACGCCGACGAAAAACGTGAGGCCGTGCAGCAACGAAAAGGCTTGGAAACCGTTGGCTAAAGCTACATTCAACAGAGCTTATCCCGGGGGTATCGAGACGAAGCATTGTATGTCGCGACACCTTTCACGGAAGTCTCCACATCAATCTCAACGATCCGCAAAAGTGTTACCCGTGCGATCCGAATGCGGCGGTAGAAGTCCAAACGCGAAAGCTCTACCATATCCGCGATATGACCGAATCCACCACCCCGATGTCCAAGCTGCCCCCGCTGGAAACCGTCGAACCCATCGGCAAGCGCGTCCTCATCCGCAAGGATCAGGACAAGAAGCAAACCAAGTCCGGCATCCACCTGCCCGACAAAATCGAGATCCCCACGCTCACCGGCCGCGTTGTCACCGTCTCGGCCGAGGTCGCGGTCGATGAGAAATACCCCATCGAGCAGTACGACCGCGTGCTGTTTAACCCCAAGGAAGCGATCCCCGTGGACTTCGAAGGCGATAACCGGCTCTTCGTCGTCCCGGTGGCGAACATCGTCGCGGTTTTTCGCAAAGCCGACGCCTGACCTTGGAAGGAAGGTCGGTCGCTTACTCTCTTTATCAGAAAGCGGTAAACTCGCACGGTGGATACGCTCGAATCATTCCCGGTCACCCGCCTCCAGCCGTTTGACGTCACGCTCCAACCGCCCGGCTCCAAGAGCCTGACAAACCGGGCGCTGCTGCTCGCCGCGCTGGCCAAAGGAACGTCGCGCCTCACGGGCGTCCTCTTTGCCGACGACACCCGGCGGATGCTCGAAGCGCTCGAGACGCTGGGCTTCAAGTTGGTCGTCGACGAAGCGAAGCATTGCGTAACGCTGCGGGGCAAGCACGGCACGATCCCGAGTGAATCCGCCGAGTTGCACCTGGGCAACGCTGGGACCGCGATGCGGTTTTTGACCGCCGCCCTCTGCTTGGGCTTGGGTGAATACACGCTCGACGGCATCCCGCGCATGCGTGAGCGCCCCATCGGCGAACTGGTCGAACCGCTGATCGAGTTGGGGGCCGACATCGAATACCTCGGTGAACCGGGGTTCCCGCCGCTGAAGATCATCGCCGAGCCGCCGGGCATGAACGGCGGGCTGCTCGAACTGACGCCGACGCTGTCGAGCCAGTTCATCTCGGCGATGCTCATGATCGGACCGCACCTGCTCAACGGACTCGAAATCGAGTTTGAGGGGCCGGTGACCAGCCTGCCCTACGTCAAGATGACCCTGAACCTCATGAAGCAGTTCGGGGCCGACTTCGAGGCGGACACGGGTTACCGCGCGATCCACGTCCCGGCCGGCGGCTACCACGGGTACGACTACCCGATCGAGCCCGACGCCAGCAACGCCAGCTACTTCCTCGCCGCCGCCGCGGTCGTGCCCGGCAGCCGATGTACCATCGAAGGCCTGGGTTCGCGCAGCCTGCAGGGCGACGCCGAGTTCTGCGATGTCCTGGGCCGAATGGGGTGTGGCGTCGATCAACAGCAATTCCAGACGACCGTGACCGCCCCGCCCGACGGCCGGCCTCTGCGTGGCGTGGACGTGGACCTCAACGACATGCCCGACATGGCCCAGACGCTGGCCGTGGTCGCGTTGTTCGCCGACCAACCCACCACCATCCGCAACGTCGGCAACCTGCGGGTCAAAGAAACTGATCGCATCGCCGCGCTCGAAAACGAGCTGGTCAAGCTCGGCGCATCGGTCTCGACCATCGAAGACGACATCACCATCACGCCCCCCGCCCAGGGCGTCGCGGCGTACCTCGCCGAATCGGGGGACGCCGCGATCGACACCTACGACGACCACCGCATGGCCATGGCCTTCGCCGTCGCGGGCCTGGGGGCTTCGGGCGAGGCGGGTCAACAAGTGGTGATCAACGACCCGCGGTGCGTTGACAAAACTTTCCCCGACTTCTTCGAGTTTTTGGATCAACTCCGCTGACGCATGCTGATTTGGAGCAGCTCGGTAAATCAAAATCTTCTGCAACACGCCGCTGATGGATGAAAACGTTTATCTCGAGTTTGCGCACCGGGTGAGATTCACCCGAGGCGTTTTTGCGCCGAGCAACCCGATGCTGCGTGACGTGCTGGTATGCAAAGCCCCGTCGTCGCGTCCGAAGCTGCTGGCCGTCGTTGATCAGGGTTTGGTGGAAGCTCGACCAGAATTGCAGAGGGAAATCGAGTCGTACTTTGGCAAATACGCCGACCTGCTGCCCGAACTCGTCGGCTTCCGTGCCTTGCCCGGCGGCGAGGTCATCAAAAACGATCTTTCACTGCTCGAAGGTTTGCTCGGCGACCTCAATCGACTCGGGATTGATCGGCGTTCTTACGTCATGGCCATCGGCGGCGGCGCGTTGCTCGACACCGTCGGCTTCGCCGCATCGGTCACGCACCGCGGCGTGCGTTTGATCCGCCTGCCGACCACGACGCTCGCCCAGGCCGACTCGGGCGTCGGCGTCAAAAACGGCGTCAACATGTTCGGCAAGAAGAATTTCATCGGCAGCTTCGCCGTGCCGCAAGCCGTCGTCAACGACTTGGATTTTCTCGAAACACTCAGCGACCGGGACTGGCGTTGCGGGCTGGCCGAGGCGGTCAAGGTCGCGCTGCTGAAAGATGCCGGGTTCTACGAATCGATCGCGAAGCTCCGTTCTCGACTCGTGCAACGTGATGCCGGCGCAGCGGACACGGTTTGGCAGCGCTCCGCCGAGCTGCACCTGCAGCACATCTGCCGATCACCCGAAGACGGCGGAGGCGGCGACCCGTTCGAATCCAAATCGGCCCGGCCGCTCGACCTGGGCCACTGGGCGGCCCACCAACTCGAAAGCCTCAGCCACTACGAACTCCGCCACGGCGAGGCCGTCGCCATCGGCCTCGCGCTCGATACGCTCTACGCCACCCACGTCGGCCTATTGGACCCCGCCGTCGGTCAACACATCCACCAACTGCTCCGCGGCCTCGGCTTCGCTTTGACCCACCCCGCCCTCCAACATCCCGGCCTTCTTGAGGGCATCGAGGCGTTCCGCGAACACCTCGGCGGCAACCTGACGATCACACTGCCGCGGGGCGTGGGCGATCCCGTCGAAGTCCACGAGATCGATCTTGCGTTGATGAATCGCTGCGCCCAAGAGCTTTCACACGCCCCCACTGGTTCGACCATCTCCGCCGGTTAAGATGACTCTAGATGTCCGAGCCGCCTGACCCACCGAGTTACCCGCAGTCCCAGGAAGCATTGCTGGACCGCTCGTTCCTGGAACACCGGGCCAAGCTTTTGGACCTCGCCGCGTTTCTGGACCGCTGCGACCGTTCGGCCTCGGACGGCGATGAAGACTTCCGCCTCGCCGCGATGCGTGGCGCGATGAAACTCTTGCTCGACCACCAACCCGAACGGGCCAAGCGCATCCTCGAACAACTCAGCGACCACTCGACCGCGTTGTTGGATCACGCGCCGCAGAAAGGCGCAACCGGCGCTCCGCCCCCGAAATGACCCTCCGGAATATCATTCGCGTAGCCGCCTCCGTACGCCCGCCCCGCAATTCTTTTGGCCTACATCGACCCGCACATCCACATGGTCAGCCGGACCACCGACGACTACCAGCGCATGGCGATGGCGGGCTGCGTCGCCGTGACCGAGCCGGCGTTCTGGGCGGGGTACGACCGCTCCTCCCCGCAAGGGTTTTACGACTACTTCGTGCAGCTCACCGACATCGAGCCCAAGCGGGCCGCGTCGTTCGGGATCGCCCACCACGCCTGGGTCTGCATCAACCCCAAAGAAGCGGAGGACCCCGGCTTTGCCCGCGAGGTGATTGAGCTACTCCCCGAGTTCCTGGATAAACCCAACGTTCTGGGCGTGGGCGAGATCGGCCTCAACAAGAATTCCAAGAACGAGATGGCGATCCTCGAAGCCCAGATCGCGCTGGCCGTCGAGCTGGATCAACTCATCCTCGTCCACACGCCCCACCTCGAAGACAAGCTCAAGGGCACCCGCTTGATCCTCGACGCGCTACGCCGTAACCCCGGCGTCAAACGCGAGCGGGTCCTCATCGACCACGTCGAAGAACACACCGTCGGCCCCGTGCTCGACCAGGGCTACTGGGCGGGCATGACGCTCTACCCCGACAGCAAGTGCACGCCGCAGCGCGCGGTCGACATCGTCGAGTGCTACGGCGGCGAACGGCTCTGGATCAACTCCGCGGGCGATTGGGGCTGCAGCGACCCGCTGAGCGTGCCCAAGTGCATCGCCGAGATGCGGGTCCGCGGGCACTCGCCGGAGCTGATCCATCAACTGACGTTCGGCAACCCGCAAGCGTTTCTCTCGCAATCCGACAAGTTCGTCGTTTAACCTATCCCGATGCTCGACGTCCTCGGCCCCAACCTCCCCGGCAGCACGCTCGGCTACTGCACCAACGTCCACGCCGGCGCGACCTTCGCCGAGGTTAAAGCCAACCTCGAGCGCTACGCACTGCCGGTCAAGGAACGCGTCAGCCCGGACCGCCCGATGGGCGTGGGGCTTTGGCTGTCGGCCGAAGCGATGCAGGAAGTGGTCACGCAAAACCTCACGACGGATTTCAAAGCTTGGCTCGAGCAGCGCGGCCTGTTGCCCTACACGTTCAACGGCTTCCCATTCGATGATTTCCATCAGCCGGTGGTCAAGGATCAGGTGTATCTGCCCCACTGGGCGGACGCGGATCGGTATCAGTACACGCTCGGCCTCGCCACGATCCTTGCGGAGCTCCTCCCCGAAGGCGGCGAGGGTTCGATCTCCACGCTGCCGTTGGGTTGGCCCGCTTCGTTCTGTGGTCATGCGGACGAGTATCCCGCCCAAGCCCGACGCGCGGCCGACCAACTGACGCAACTGGTCCACACCCTGGCCCGCATCGAACTCGACACCGGCCGGCACATCCACATCGACCTCGAACCCGAGCCGGGCTGCATCCTGGAAACCTCGGAAGGCGTGGTGCAGTTTTTCGAACAGTACCTGCTCGGCGGGCCGGACGACGTCAGCGTGCTGGCGTACCTACGGGTGTGCCACGACGTCTGCCACGCCGCGGTGATGTTTGAGGATCAGGCCGAGGCGTTGGACCATTACCGACGGGCCGGGATCAAGGTCGGCAAGGCCCAGCTGTCCTCAGCGATCCGCGTGCCTTTCGACGCCATGGACCATGACATACGGCAAGCGGCGTGGCGGCAACTCCAAGGCTTCCGCGAAGACCGCTATCTCCACCAAACCTCGATCCGCACCGACGACGGCCGGGTCCACACCTACCTGGATCTGCCCCAAGCGATGGCCGACGCGGCGCAGGCCGAATCGCCGCACGGCGAATGGCGGGTCCACTTCCACGTCCCGATCCACCTCGACACGCTCGGGACGATCGGGACGATCGGCACGACGCGCGGCGAGATCGAACGGTACCTGCGAGCGGTCCAGCCGGGGGACGAGACGCACCACTTCGAAGTCGAAACCTACGCGTGGGATGTATTGCCGGACGAACTGAAATCCGACAACCTCGCCGCGGGCATCGCCGACGAGTTGGTGTCCGTGATGGTAAGTTCACCATCATGAGTGCGATAAGAGCGTGGCTCGAACTCGGCCGGGTCAGCAACCTGCCCACGGTGTGGTCCAACGTGCTGCACGGCATGGCGGTGGCGTTTTTCGTCGCGGTCGTCCTGCCGGTACGCGAGCAGTACCCCGACGCCCCGCCGATCGCCGGGCGGGACCTGATGACGCTGCTGAACAGCGGTTTCATGCTCATGATCGCGATGAGTTTGATGTACCTTGGCGGAATGGTGCTCAACGACGCCTGCGACGCGGAGGTTGATGCAAAAGAGCGGCCGACGCGGCCGATCCCCAGCGGCCGGGTGCCGCGGGCCTCGGCGTTCATGGGCGGCGTCGGACTGTTGGCGGCGGGCTGGGCTTGCACGCTGGTCTACCGTCCGTTCGGCGAAGCGGTGCCGATCTTCGAGCCGCCGGTCGCGCGGTGGTCGGCGTTCTTGGTGTTGGTGATCGTGGCCTACAACCTGTTGCACCGTTGGCTTTTCCTCGGCGTGGTCCTGATGCCGGTGTGCCGCGGTCTCGTCGTCTGGATCGCGGCACTCGCGGTAAGCGCGGGGATCGAGTTCGACTACGGCGAGCCGCGGGTGCTGGGTAGCGTGGTGGCGGTGACGTGCTACACGCTGATCGTGACGCTGATCGCGTGGGGCGAGGCGTTGCCGAATATGAAAAAGATCGCGCCGTGGGTCGGCGTGTTGATCGCGGGATTGGCGTTCCTCGACGCGGGGTTCATGCTGCTGATGGGCATGTGGCCGATGGCGATGTTTTGTGCGGGCTGCGGCGGGCTGTCACTGGTCGGCCAGCGCTGGATCGCGGGGAGTTAAATGAGTGAAACGATGCAACGGGTCGCGGTATTGAATGTGGTGGGGCTGACGCCCTCGCTGCTGCCGCACGCCCCGCGCATCCGCGCTTACGCCGAGGCGACGGGTGGGATCACGCCGTTGCAACCCGTGTTCCCCGCGGTGACGTGCAGTGTGCAGGCGTCGATGACCACGGGCTTACCCGTTGAAGGTCACGGCATCGTGGGCAACGGCTGGTACAGTCGCGACACCGCCGAGGTCCGCTTCTGGCAACGCAGCGACCACCTCATCCACGGCGAAAAGGTTTGGGAAGCCGCCAAGCAACGTAATCCTAATTTCACCTGTGCGAACCTGTTCTGGTGGCACAACACCTATTCCGCTTGCGACGTCGTCGTTCAGGCCCGGCCGATCTACAAGGCCGACGGCCGGAAGATTCCCGACTGCTACACCAACCCGCCCGGGTTGCGTGATGCGCTGCAAAACAAACTCGGGCGCTTCCCGCTGTTTCGTTTCTGGGGACCGATGGCGGATATCTCCTCGTCGCAATGGATCGCGGAGGCCGCGATCGAGGTGGAAGCACGCTACCAACCCACGCTGAGCTTTGTGTATCTGCCCCACCTCGACTACAGCTTGCAGAAGCTGGGGCCCGACCACGCCGACATCCCCGCCGACGTCCAGCGGATCGATCAGGTGCTTGGTGATTTGCTCGACCGATTGACGGCCCAAGGCGTGCGCGTGTTAATCGTCAGCGAATACGGCATCGAACCCACGCTACCCCAAGACGCGGCGATCCCGATCAATCGTTACTTGCGGGAAGCAGCCCTACTCGCGGTCCGCGAGGAAGACGGCGGCGAACTGCTGGACCCCGGAGCCAGCCGGGCGTTTGCGGTGGCAGACCACCAAATTGCGCACGTCTACCACGAACCCGATGTTGAGCTACCCGAGGTGTCGGGCTGCCGAGCTATCGAGATGAAAAATCCCCGCGCGGGCGACACGGTGTTGGTCGCCGACCCGGGCCGGTGGTTTACTTACGACTATTGGCTCGATGAAACACAAGCCCCCGACTTCGCCCGCACCGTCGACATCCACCGCAAGCCCGGCTACGACCCGCGGGAACTCTTCGCCGACAAAGGCAAGGCCGCGATCGCATGGAAGCTGCTGCGTAAGAAACTCGGCTTCCGCCAACTCATGGATGTGATCCCGCTGGACACCGATCTGGTCCGCGGCACGCACGGCCGAACCGACATGCCCGACGAACTCCAGCCGCTGCTGATCGGCATAGGCGAAACAGCCCACCCGTTGACTTGCACCGCGGTCAAAGACGTCATCCTCGGGCAGGTGTTCAACGAGGAGTCCGCGATTGATCGGTGAGACCAACATCAAACACCCGCTGTGGGCGTGGGTCCGCCACTTGGCTTTGCCGATGCTGCTGTGTTGGTTTGCGACGCCGATCGCGTTTAACGGTGTCCCGGTGTACGGCCGTTCGTGGTGGTTGGCGATCGCGCTGCTGGCGATCTCGGTGACGTTGCTGGGCGTTTACGTTTACGCGGCGATCGCGAACTACCGCCATGTGCTGAAGGTGCTGGGGCGCGGCCGGTGTTTGGACTGTGGTTACGAGCTTTGGCCCACGATTCAGGCGGGGCGATGGGAATGCCCGGAGTGCGGACGGCCGATCTCGCAACGGATGGCCGAGCGGGTGTTTCGCCTGCGTGGCCATGAAACACTCGATAACGATTAATCGCGTTTCAAAGCCGCGAGCGTTTGCTGGGCTCGACGCACCGCCCGCAGCGGCGGCAACTCGATCCAGCGGGTGCGTCGGCGTTGATCGGTCTGGACCACCCGGCGGGCCAGCGTAGCGTCGCGCTCGAAACACCGCTGGACCTTGGTGGGGTGGTTGCATTGGCTCGAACGGTGGAGCAGCAACACCTTGCGCGGGTTGCCGTGGGGGCTGAGCTCGGCGATCCGTTGGACCGCGGCGAGCGACTGGTCGTTGGACAGGTGACCCGAGTCCGAGAGGTTGCGGCGGTTGACCCACGCGGGGCGGGACGACAGCGTGGTCATGCGTTCGTCGTAGTTCGATTCGATCAACAGCACATCGACCCCGGCCAGGTGGACGCACAACGACTCGGGCGCGTGGCCGAGATCGGTGGCGAGGCCGACGGCAAAGCAATCGGTGTCGAAGCGGTAGCCGATGGTGCCCTGGCGGTCGTGCTGGAGGCGGATCGTCGAAGCCCGCAGGCCCGGCCAAACCTCGAAGGGCGACTCGTCAAACGTCTCGACCAACCCCGCGTCGAACAACTGCTGGTTGTTTTGCACCCGCCGCAGGTCGGGCAGGTGCCAACGGTGACAACGCAGCGTGATCCCCAAGTCGACCATCGCCCGGACCCAGGTCTTGCGGAAATGATCGGTGTCGAAATGGGTCACGCAAATCATGCTGATGTCGCTCAGGGTCAGCCCGGCCTGGGCGAGGCGTTGTGTCGTCGTCCGGGGGCCGAAGCCCGCGTCGATCAAAAGCGACCGCCCTGCGTGGCTCAGCACCGTCGAGTTGCCGCCCGATCCCGAGCCCAGCACGCAGACCTTGGGGGACGACAGGAGGCGATCGGTGAGCCGGTTGTCCCGGCGGCGAGGTTGCGATCGGGCCTCCGTGTCCCCTACAACCCACACGTCTTCGCCGTGCGGGTCGAATAATCCGAGTTGTGCGGTTTGTACGGTCTCCATACCGAATCGTGGGCGGACTTGAGTTGGCATCGCTTCCGTGGGATTACAAGCTTGAGCGTCATGATACCCCAGCTAGACGGCTGTACCCGTCGTTCGAGTGGTCGGCGAGGCGAAGGATTGAAAGTGGACCCCCAACCGATGCACCGCATACCCCTACGAACCTTGGCCGTCATGGCCTGCGTGCTCGCCGCTTGGACCGCGACGGGTTGCGGCACCGCTCCGACGATCCGCATCAGCCACGCCCCGACGTATTCCTACCTGCAAGACCCCGAAGCCCGCGCCGAGATTGAGCTTTGGCCCGCTATTCCTGGCGAAGCCGGCTCGCTGGCCGGGCTCGACACCGGCCTGCCGGATTAGTCCGCTTGATCTCTTCATTCATCCCAGCTTTTAGGGCGAACCTGATTTCTTCGCCCCCCACCACAGGGGCTCTCTGAGCCCTTGGCCGGCGGTCGTGCAAACGGCCGTCGGCTTTTCGCTGCGCCCCGCCTCGACCCGTCAATCCGCACCAAACCTTGTTCATTTGAGCCGCTTCCTCCGCGCCGGTACACTCGCCCGCCCAAGCGGACATTTTCCCGCCCGTTCGGCCCGTTTTGAACCCCACCCGCCCCCCAACCCCCGAGGCATTTCCATGAGTTTCGAAATCGACATCGTCCACGGCCGCCAGGTCATCGACTCCCGCGGCAACCCGACCGTCGAGGTCGAGGTGCACCTCGCCGACGGCACCACCGGCCGGGCCATGGTCCCCTCGGGCGCGTCCACCGGTGAAAACGAGGCCGTGGAACTCCGCGACGGCGACGAGAACTACTACCTCGGCAAGTCGGTCGTCAAGGCCGTCGATAACGTCAACCTCGAGATCGCCCCCGAGCTCATGGGCCTCGACGCCCGCGACCAGGAATACATCGACCGCCTCATGCTCGAGCTCGACGGCACGAACAACAAGGGCAAGCTCGGCGCCAACGCCATCCTCGGCGTCTCCATGGCCGTCGCCCACGCCGCGGCCGAGGCCTCGGGCCTGCCGCTTTACCGCTACCTCGGCGGCAGCGGCGCCAAGGTCCTGCCCGTGCCCATGCTCAACATCCTCAACGGCGGCAAGCACGCCGACAACACCGTCGACTTCCAGGAGTTCATGGTCCAGCCCTGGGGCTTCGACAACTTCGCCGACGCCATGCACGCCGGCGTGAAGATCTACCACAGCCTCAAGTCCGTGCTCAAGAAGAACGGCCTGTCCACCGCCGTCGGCGACGAGGGCGGCTTCGCCCCCGACCTCAAGTCCAACGAGGACGCCCTGAAGTACATCGAAGAAGCCACCGACAAGGCCGGCTACAAATGGGGCGAAGAGATCTTCGTCGCCCTCGACCCCGCGACCAGCGAGCTCTGGAACGAAGCCGAGAAAGACGGCAAGGAAGGCTACAAGTTCTTCAGTAGTTCGCAGGAAATTATTAGCTCCAGCGAGATGGCCGACTACTGGGCCGACTGGTGCAAGAAGTACCCCATCCGCTCGATCGAAGACGGCCTGGCCGAGAACGACTGGGCCGGCTGGAAGACGCTGACCGACAAGCTCGGCGACACCGTGCAACTCGTCGGCGACGACCTGTTCGTGACCAACAAAGACTTCCTCCAGAAGGGTATCGACGAGGGCTGCGGCAACTCGATCCTCGTCAAGGTCAACCAGATCGGCACCCTGTCGGAAACCTTCGACGCCGTCGGCCTGGCCATGCGGAACAAGTACTCGGCCGTGCTCTCGCACCGCTCGGGCGAGACCGAGGACGCAACCATCGCCGACCTCGCCGTCGCCACCAACTGCGGCCAGATCAAGACCGGCGCCCCCTGCCGCTCGGACCGCAACGCCAAGTACAACCAGCTCATCCGCATCGCCGAAGAGCTCGGCGACTCGGCCGTCTACGGCGGCACGACGTGGACCAAAGGCTAAAAACCTCCGATTACGAATCCATTTCATAAGGCCCGCTTTTCCCCCGAAAAGCGGGCCTTTTTCTGAACGCTGCCCCGCATCGTCCGCAGAAAAAAATCTCCGAGCCCGGTGGGTCTTGGGTGACCAGACACCAGCGGCACACCGCCTGTACGTCTATACTCACAACATTATATAATTAGATATTGAGCTGCGATTACTTTAAATCCGTTGCATTGGAGTCTTGATGAATCGTGTATTGGTTTTAGGTGCCGGCAAGATCGGCGGGACGATTGCCCGGTTTTTGGCGGACTGTGGCGATTATGAAGTGACCGTCGCCGACGTGGACGCCTCGGCTTTAGACCGGCTGCCGCAAAGCGGCCACGCGATCCAGACCCGGCAGATGGACCTGACCGACACCGCCCAACTCGCCTCGGCGATCCCGGCCGGCGGCGCGGTGATCTCCGCGTTGTCCTTCAAACTCAACCCCGCCGTGGCCCGCGCCGCCCTCGAAGGCGGGGCGTCGTACTTCGACCTCACCGAAGATGTCCAGACCACCCGCGCCGTGATGGAAGTCGCCGAGGACGCCAAGCCCGGCCAGATCTTCATGCCCCAGTGCGGCCTGGCCCCGGGCTTCGTGGGCATCGTCGGCCACCACCTCGCCCAGCAGTTCGACGAACTCGACACCTGCCATATGCGCGTCGGCGCCCTGCCCACCTTCCCGACCCGCATGCTCAAGTACAACCTCACTTGGTCGACCGACGGCCTGATCAACGAATACTGCAACCCCTGCGAGGCCATCGTCCACGGCAAGGTCGTCGACGTCCAGGCCCTCGAAGGTGTCGAAACCTTCAGCATCGACGGCGTCGCCTACGAAGCCTTCAACACCTCCGGCGGCCTCGGCACGCTCTGCCGCACCCTCGAAGGCAAGGCCCGCACACTCGATTACAAAACCATCCGCTACCAGGGCCACCGCCAACTCGCGCATTTCCTGGTCAACGAATTGCGGATGCGTGACGACCGCGAGAACTTGAAAGAGATTCTCGAGCGGGCCGTGCCCATGACCAACCAGGACGTGGTCATCGTCTTCGTCACCGCGACCGGCAAGAAGGACGGCCGATACCTGCAGATCAGCGACGCCCGCAAGATCTACAACGCCACCGTCGACGATCAGCCGTGGTCGGCGATCCAGATCACGACCGCTTCGGGCATGTGCACCGCCGTCGACCTTCACTTCGCCGGCAAGTTGCCCGATCGCGGCTTCACCCGCCAGGAACAGATCGGGCTGCATGATTTCCTCGCTAACCGCTTCGGCCAGTACTACGCGCTGGGCGAACACCGCGGCGTGCAGGTCGACACGATGAGCGTCGAAGACGCCGGCGTGACCGAAGCCTAAGCAAAACCTCATCCTTCAACCTTTATCTGAGTACCGCCATGACTTCTCCGCTGTCCGCTTTAGGTTTTTCCGATCGCCTGCTCACCGAGGGCCAGGGCCAGAGTTTTACCACCCACAGCCCGATCGACGGCCAACCTTACGCCACGGTCAATGCCCACACCGCGGAACAGATCGACACCGCGATCAACAAGGCCTGCGACGTGTTTGCGGTGTGGCGCAGCGTGCCCGCGCCGCGGCGCGGCGAGTTGGTCCGTCGGCTGGGCGAAGCGCTCCGCGAAAAGAAGACCGAACTGGGCCAACTCGTCTCGCAGGAAGTCGGCAAGATCACCGCCGAGGCGGAAGGTGAAGTCCAGGAGATGATCGACATCTGCGACTTCGCCGTGGGCTTGTCGCGGCAGATCGGCGGGCTCACCATCCCGTCCGAGCGGCCGATGCACCACCTGCTCGAACGCTGGCAGCCGCTCGGGGCGGTGGGCGTGATCTCGGCGTTCAACTTCCCGGTGGCGGTCTGGGCGTGGAACGCGGCCCTGGCACTGATTTGCGGCGACACCGTGGTCTGGAAACCCTCGGAAAAAGCCGCGGTCTGCGCGGCGGCCTGCGATGAAGTCCTGCAGCAAGTCGTCGAGGACTTCGCCGAGCCGGGCGTCACCCGGCTCAACTGGACCGTCCAGGGCCTGCGTGAGGTCGGCGAGCAGATCACCGCCAGCCCGAAGCTGCCCCTGATCTCGGCCACGGGGTCGGTGCCCATGGGTAAATCCGTCGGCGAAGTCGTGGGCAAACGGCTCGGCCGGGCGCTACTCGAACTGGGTGGCAACAACGCGCTCATCGTCACACCCTCGGCGGACCTCGAACTCGCGGTCCGGGCGATCACCTTCTCGGCGGTGGGCACGGCCGGCCAACGCTGCACCACGCTGCGTCGCCTGATCGCCCACGAATCGGTCGTCGACACGCTCGTCGATCGCTTGACCTCCATCTACGACACCCTGCCCATCGGCGACCCGACGCAAGACGGCACACTCGTCGGCCCACTGATCGACGAGCCCGCCGCCGCGGCGATGGACGCCGCCCTCGACCGGGCCAAAGCCCAGGGCGGCACGGTCATCGGCGGCGGCCGGGCGACCGGAGCCGGCATCCCCGACGGCGGCGCCTACGTCAAGCCCGCGCTCGTCCGCATCGCGTCCGACGCCGAAGTGGTCCAGCAGGAAACCTTCGCCCCGATCCTCTACGTCATGCCGTACCAAACCCTCGACGAAGCGATCGCGCTACAGAACAACGTCCCGCAGGGCTTGTCGTCGGCGATCTTCACCAACGAGGTCGGCGAGGCCGAGCTGTTCCTCTCGGCCACCGGCAGCGACTGCGGCATCGCCAACGTCAACATCGGCACGTCGGGCGCCGAGATCGGCGGGGCCTTCGGCGGCGAAAAAGAAACCGGCGGCGGCCGCGAGTCTGGCAGCGACGCCTGGAAAAACTACATGCGACGTGCTACCCAGACCGTGAACTACGGCAAAGAACTCCCGCTGGCGCAGGGCATCAAGTTTGATCAATGATGCACAGGGTTGTTCAATCGCGACAGACCACCAAATGCATAGCGGGTGGTTGGCAAATCTCAGGACTCAGGAATCTGAATCTTGACCGCCACGGATGTCCAGGACGGAGGACGTGGTCGCCGGGGTGTCCGGAACCACCACCTCGGAGTTCGACAAAGGCACCACCGCGTCGTGCGACTTGGTGATGATGCCGTCGGCAGCGAACCCGCCGAGCGCGAACGCGGCGACCGTGGTGATGACCGCCCCGGCGATCAGCGTCGGCGCCTTGGCGAAGCTGACCTTGTCCAAGGGCATGCCAAAGAAACACGTCATCGCGATACGCAGGTAATACCCCGCGCTGATCGCGGAATTTAGGACAATCACGACGGCCAGCACCGCGTAGCCCGCGGTAAACGTGCTGCCGATCAGATAGACCTTGCCGACGAAACCCGCCAGCGGCGGCATGCCGACCAGCGACAGCATCGCCACGAGCATGATGCCCGCCAACACCGGGTTCTTCCACCACAAGCCCGACAGGTCGTCGTAGGTCACCGTGTCGTGCTCGGTGTCGCCGCCGGGGATATCGGGGTGCTTGGCGCGGATGCAGGCCAGGACCGCGAACGATCCCGCCGTCGCCATGCCGTAGGCCAAGAGATAGAACAACACCGCGGCGACGCCGTTGCCCATCGCC
This sequence comes from Planctomycetota bacterium, assembly GCA_039199695.1. GTDB lineage: Bacteria > Planctomycetota > Phycisphaerae > Phycisphaerales > Phycisphaeraceae > Algisphaera. The sequence continues at coordinate 46,378 of JBCCST010000014.1, forward strand.
CCGCCCTGCACCGCCTCGGAACTGTGGGCTACGTTGTCGGGCGTGAACCCGGCGACGAGGCCGGTGAGCAGGTAGCCCGAGTGGGCGATCGAACTGTAGGCGAGTACGCGTTTGAGGTTGGTCTGGATGAACGCCAGCACGTTGCCCACGGTCATCGTCAGGACCGCGATGCCGATGAGCAGGTACGCGATCGGCTCGGGCAGCGGGTTCCAGCCGACCAAACCGATCACGAGGATCAACGCCGCGAACCCGGCGGTCTTGGGGACCACCGCGAGGAACGCCGTCATCGGCGTGGCCGCGCCCTCGTAAACGTCCGCCGCGTAGACGTGCATCGGCACCGCCGCGATCTTGAAACACAACCCGAGGATCGACAGCACCAGCCCCAGGATCATCAGCGACGACGGACCGTTTTCCATCTCGGCCACAGCCCCAGCGATCTGGCCGAACTCGGTGAACCCGGTCGCGCCGTAGATCAGGGCGAAGCCGTAGAGGAACACCGCCGCGGACAATGCGCCGAGGAAGAAATATTTGATCGCCGATTCCTGCGCGACGAGCCGATCACGGCTGGTCGCGATCATGACGTAGGTCGGCAGGCTGGTCAGTTCGAGAGCGAGGAACAGCCAGACGAGGTCGGTCGCCCCCGCGGTGAGCATGACGCCGGTGATCGACAGCAAGAAGAAGCAGTAGAACTCCCCACGGACGCAGTTCCCGGGATCAAACTTTTTCGAGGACTCGGCCGAAAGGCTCTGCCGCAGCTTGTCGGGCAGGCCCACGTTCAGCATGAGTAGGATCAACCCCATCGCCAGGGCCAGGCATTTGACGTAGGGCACGATCCCGCCAAAGCCCAGCGGGTGATCCTGCACCGGCGAAACCAGCGTGACGATCCACGCGAGCACCATCGTCCCCGCCGCGACCCAAGGCGTTGTCTTACGCACCGCCGCCTGCGGGGCCAAGCCCGTCGCCAGGCACGCGACCGCCCCGACGAGCATGATCATCTCAGGCCAAAGAGTGACGAGTTTTTCGAGGAAGGGGTTCATCGAATGACCTCCTCAAATTGTTCTGGCGTCACCGTATTCAAATCAAGAAGACTACCCGAGGTCACTTTCGGCCATTGCACATTTCCATCGAATTCGGGCTCCTCTACCCGCAACCAAGAATCATCATGATCCCGATCGGCTTCGGGTATTTCATTCGGCGGCCCGGAATGTAGCATCCCGCCAATACGTCGCAATAACTCAAGGTCAGATTCGTTTTCGAAGACTCCGACTTCTGCTTCGGACACGCCATTCATCTTGGCGATCTTCGCTTTCACATCCACGGTCTTCGTAGCCACCGCCGGCTCCATGCTGCTGAGCATCGGGGTGGGGTAGAGGCCCAGGACGACGACGGCGACGGCCAGCGGGCCGACGGTCATCACCTCGCGGCGGGACATGCCGTGGAAGGTGCGTTTGCTGATGGCCGACTCGAAGACGTCTTCGTCCTGCTGCACATATTCGGGCACCTTGAGCGGGCCGAAGCAGAGCTTGCCGACGCAGAACAGCATGTAGATCGCCGCGAGGATCACGCCCGAGGCCGCGGCCACGGCGAACGTCCAGCCGAGCACGCCGTCGGGCGACTGGGCGGTGCCCATCATGGTGAGGAACTCGCCCACGAAGCCATTCAGCCCCGGCAAGCCCACGGCCGCCAACGCGAACAGGATGAAGAAAAACGACCACATCGGCAGCTCTTTGGCGAGCCCCGACATCTCGCGGAGGTCGCGGGTGTGGTAGCGGTCGTAGAGCATGCCGAGGCAGAGGAACAGGCCGCCGGACGCGAGGCCGTGGGCGATGAGGTAGTACATCGCCCCGGTCGCCGCGATGTCGCCGTCATCGAAGGCGAACAATCCGAGCATGACGAAGCCCATGTGGGAGACCGACGAATAGGCGATGAGCTTCTTGGCGTCGGTCTGGACCCAGCAGATCAGCGCGGTGACGATCACGCCGAGCACGGCGAAGACGCCGAGGTACGGGGCAAACAGCACGGCCGCCGCGGGGGCCATGGGGATGGCGATGCGGATCAGGCCGTAGGGCCCGAGCTTGAGCACCAGCCCCGCGAGGTCGACGCTGCCCGCGGTGGGCGCCTCGGTGTGGGCCAGCGGCAGCCAGGTGTGGAACGGCCAGAGCGGCGTCTTGATCGCGAAGCCCGCGAGAAACGCCCCGAGGACCCAGCCCTGCTCGGCGAGGCTCATGGTCTTGGCCGACTCGATCAGCACGACGATCTCGAAGTCCCACTGGCCGGTCTGTTTGAAGTGGAACCACGCGACGTAGATGATCCCGGCGAGCAGGAAGACCGAGCCGGTGAAGGCGTAGTAGAAATAAACCCGTGCGGCCTTGAGTTTGTTCTTGTGGCCGAACATCCCGATGAGGAACAAGAGCGGGATCAGGCTGAACTCGAAGCAGGCGTAGAACATCAGCACGTCCCGGGCGATGAACGTGCCGATCAGGCAGGCCTCGAGGATGTGCAGCCAGAAGTGGAAGGCCCGCATATTGTGGTTGACTTCGAGCAGCGAGCCAATCACGACCACGGGCATGAGGAAGGTGGTCAACGCGATCAGCCAGATGCTGATGCCGTCGACGCCGAACTGGAACGTCATACCGAACTGCGGCAGCCAGGGCACCTCGGCCATCAACTGCATCTCGCCCGGTCGGCTCCAGTCGAAGGCGATGAACACGACGATGGTCATGCAGAACGCCAGCGTGCTGGTGACCGCCGAGTACATCCAGGCGACCTTACGCCGGTTGAGCGCCGGGATCGGCAGCAGCAGCCCCGCCGCAAAGAGCACGGGCAGGTAGAGCTGCAACGAGATGATCCATCTGGCCCAATCCATAAATGCGATTCGATTCCATAGGGTGGGCAAAGCCCACGAAGTTTTAGCGGTTGACCGCCATGAATATCAGTAACGCGAACACGGCGATGCCGACCACCATGCCGAGGCTGTAGGCCGACAGTCGGCCGCTCTGGGCCGGACGCACGCCCCGCCCCACCATCGTCGGCACCCACGCCACAAAGGCGATCAGGTTGTTGATGATCAACACGTCCACCACGTAGAACAACCCGCCCAGACGCTTGAGCGGCTGGACGAACACGGCGTCGTACAACTCGTCTATGTAGTACTTGTTTTCGAGCAGCTTGATCACCGGGCCCAGCGGCTTGGTGAGCTTGGCGGTCAACTCACGGTTGAGCCAGAAGAAGAACGCCGCCAGGGCGATACCCGCGATCGCGAGGATCGCGCTGAAAAACAACATGAACTTGTGGGGGTCCATACCGAGGAACGTCGGGTGGTGATCGTGGCCGCCATGATCACCCGCGTGCTCGCCGCCGTGCGCGGCTTCGCCTTTCATGGGCAGCGTGACGGGATCGGCGGTGGAGTAGGCCACAATCGACTCGAACCACTTGAAGTGGTAACCCATGAAGCCGAAGATCACCGCACCGATCGCCAGCAGCACCAGCGGGGCGTTCATCGGCAGCCAAGGCATCTCGTGCGGCTCATTGTGGCGGCCATGATCGTCGTGCGCGTGGGCGTCCTCGCCCTCGGCGTGTTCGTCGCCGTGGTGGTGTTCGTCACCCATCTCGAAGCGTTCTTCGCCCATGAAGACGATGAACCACAGGCGGAAGGTGTAGAACGCGGTGAGGAACGCGGTGACCACGCCCAGAAGCGTGACGAAGAGGTACAGCGGCCGATCGTCGAGGCCGTAGGCCAGCGCGTCGCCGAGGATCACGTCCTTGGACCAGAAGCCCGCGGTGACGAGCGGGAAGCCCGCCAGCGACAGGCAGCCGATGAACATCAGCCAACAGGTCACGGGCATCTTGTGCCGCAGCCCGCTCATCGTGCGGATGTCGAGTTGGCCCGCCAGGGCGTGCATCACGCTGCCCGCGGTCAGGAAAAGCAGCGCTTTGAAGAAAGCGTGGGTGAACAGGTGGAACACCGCCCCGTCGGTCGACAGGCAACCGACGCCGACGAACATGTAGCCGAGTTGCGACACGGTCGAGTAGGCGAACACGCCTTTGAGGTCGTTACACGTCAACGCGATGGTCGCGGCGAACAACGCGGTGCAGCCGCCCACCACCGCCACCGTCGGCAGCGCCGCGGGCGACAACTCAAACAGCGGGATACAGCGGGCGATCAGGTACACCCCCGCGGTGACCATCGTCGCCGCGTGAACCAGGGCCGACACCGGCGTCGGGCCGGCCATCGCGTCGGGCAGCCAGACGTAAAGCGGGATCTGGGCCGACTTGCCGAACGCGCCGATCATCAGCAGGAACGGGATCCACAGGTCCGCCGTCGTGGCGGTGTAGCCATGCCCCAGATCGGCCACGTTCTTGCGGGCCTCTTCGAGCATCACGCTGATCTCGACCGTTCCGTAGGTCTGGTAGCACAGGAAGATGCCCAACAGGAAGCCGAAGTCGCCGATGCGGTTGACGATAAACGCCTTCTTGGCCGCGGCGACCGCGAACGGCTTGTCGTAGTAGTACCCGATCAAGAGGTACGAGCAGGCGCCCACACCTTCCCACCCCAGAAACAGCAATACGAGATTGTCGGCCGTGACCAGCGTCACCATCGAGAAGATGAACAACGCGACGTAGGTGAAGAACCGCCAATACCCCGGGTCGCCCTTCATATAACCCGCCGCGTAGATCGCGATCAGGCAGCCGACCCCACACACCACCGCGAGCATCACCATGGTGAGCGAATCGAGGAAGTAGCTGAACCCGATGCGGAACTGGTCCGCGCCCTCGCCGAAGGCGATCCAGTCGTAGAAGTGGACCGCCAGCCCCGTCTCGCCCGCGGGGATCTTGAGCGTCATCCAGACGATCATGGCGATGACAAACGACGCCCCGATCGCGCTGGCGCAGATCGGCGCCGCCAACGGCTGGAGCTTGTCCTTGAGCGCGATGAACGCGATCAAGAGCGCCGCCAACGCGGGGAGCCAGGGGATCAGGATGACGGCGGCTTGGCCCATGATCGATTCGGTTCCCTACCCACTCATGCTCGACCACGCCGCCGAGTCCAGGGTCTGTTTTCTTCGGAAGAGCAAGACGACGAGGCCCAACGCCAGCGCCGCCTCGGCCGCGGCGATGGTCAGGACGAAGATGACAAAGCTTTGCCCCGTAAAGTTGCCGTGGAACGCGCTGAACGCCACCAGCGTGACCACGACGCCCTGAAACATCATCTCGGTGCACAGGAACATCACGATCAGGTTGCGACGGCTGACGAACCCAATCAGGCCGAGCGTGAACAACACCGCCCCCGTCAGGAGGTAATGCGACAACATCGGGCTGGACAGGGCGAGGAGAAGCGTCATAGGCTGGCGGTCGCCCCCGTGCTGGGCGGACCATCGGGCAGCGGCGCGGCCGTGCCCTCATCGTCGTCATCGTTGTAAATCTGCGTCTTGGCGATCAGAACCGCCCCGATCAAGGCTAGCAGCAGGATCACGCCCGCCAACTCGATCGCCAGAGGGTGCGATTGGAACAAGTCCAGGCCGACGCGTTCCACGTTGGTCAGTTCCTCCGCCATGACCACTTCACCGGCGTCGTTCAGCACCGGCTGGCCGTCGGCATCCAACAACGGCTCGCCGGGATTGCCCGAGGGCGTCGCCAAGGCCGCGTTTTCGCCGGCATTGCTGCGTTCGGTGAAGATGTCTCTAATCACCACCTGGTCCGAGTCGGCTTTCGCCGCACCGTTAGGCTGCATCGGCTGAAAGACTACGCTCAACAGCACCGCCAACAGCAGAAACCCGGCCGCCGATGCCCACATCGGCTCGCTGGCAAACCGGTCGTACGTCGGCCCGTCGTCTTTTTCGTCGAAGCCGCGCGGCGGCGTCGCGAGCATGATCACGAACATGTACGTCACCAGGATCGCCCCACCGTAGATGATCAGCATGGCGAAGGCCATGAACTCGGCCGAAAGCGTCAACATCAACCCCGCCGAGGAGATCACGACCATGACAAACCACAACGCTGCGTAGACCGGCCGGGTGTGCGTGATGACGCGGACCGCGGCGCAGATCGAAATCGAACTGAAGACGTAATAAAACGGCGTCTGGCCGTCGGTGAATCCGGTGTTGATCATACCGCCTTCACCCAGCAGAAACAACGGCACCAACACCAGCCACAACGCCCCGAGCGTTGCCGCTCCCAGCAGGCCGCCGAGGATGCGCAAGTCTTTGCCCGGCTTGGGCATGAGGAGGAACAGAGCGACCGCTCCGACCACCGACGCGATGTACAAGACCAACTGCGGCTGCATACATCGGCAGGATAAGAGCCACCACCTACCCATGCAAACCGAGGCGGACCTCAATCAACCACCCAAGGCCGGGCCGCGCCTCTGAATCTCACATCTCCGGCACGGGGTCCAACACCGCCGACCGGACCCGCTCTGCATTCGCCAACCCGGCGTCCCGCATCGACGCCGCGATCGGGTCCGCGTCGACCGCCTGCGGGTCCAGCGATTCGAGCTTCGTGAGGTACTGCACCACCGTGGCCACCACCGTCGCGTGGCTCCAGGTCAACGGACTCACCGACAGCGGCGCGTTGGTTTCGGGGTGCACCTGCTCGGCCAACACGCCCGACGGCAACGCCCGATCCGCCACCCACTCCAGATATCGCGCCGCAGCCCGGAGCTCGTCCACCGTCGACGCCTTAGCGATCGCGTAGTCCGCCATCCAAAGCGTGCAAATGAACCACGGATTGCCCGGCACGTTCTCCACGTCGTCGGTGACCTGGTGGTAGTAGTCGTCCTCGTAACGCGCGACCCCGCCGACGTCGGTTTTGACCGTCAGGCGTTCTTCGATCCTCTGCATCGTCGACACCACCCGCTCGTCGTCGGTCGGAAGCAAGCCCAAAGCGAAGATCGCGAACATGGAGGCGTCGATGTTATCGTCGTGTTCGTAATCGACCGCGATATCAGCCGTGCTCTCTGTGGCCAATACTTCATGATTGGAGGTCGGCTCCGGGGTTCGGCCGGCAAACACGTCGCCCATCAGCCGCGCGGTGCGGTCGAGGTCCGTGGGCATGATCCGCCGCAGGAATCGGCCGTGCGTTTCGCTCCACATGTACTTACAAAACGCCGCGCGGGTTTCCTCGGCCGCCGCGGCGTATTTCGCCGCCCGCGCGGTGTCGCCAAAACAAACCGCGAACTGCCAGGCGCTCTTGAGCCCGCCGTAAACCGTCGCCACGGTGAACGCGTGGACGCCGTAGCGCTCTTCCCACAAGTCGTAGCTGGGCAGCGGCAGCTTGGAGTCCGGGTCGCGGAACTGCAGCAGAAAATCGGCCGCGGGACGCACGAGATCGACCCACATCGGCCGGGTGAATTCGATGTCGCGGTAACGCACGTAGTGACGCCACAACGCCCACACGACCAACGCCGTCTCGTCTTCCTGGATCGGCAGCTGCGGCCGGCCCTGACCGTCGACCCAGGGGTGCCACGACGACGCCGGCGAGCCGTCGGGGTTGTACTTGTGCAAAAACATCCCGCGGTGCGACAACACGTCCCGGCAAAAACGGTAAAACTGCCGCGACACGTCCGGAAAGCCCGCCGCGTCCATCGCGTCTGCCACAAACGCGCCGTCCCGCGGCCAGAGGTAGCTGTAGGTGTCTCGGCTGAACTGCATGATGTCCGAGTCGTTCGCCGCGATGATCGCCCCGTCGTTATCGATCTGCGTCCGCACCAAGAGCAACGACCGTTTGAACAAGTCCAAAACTTTTTGCGATAACCCCGCGCCGCTCGCGGGCGGCTCGTCCTCTTGCGGCGCAAGGTCGGTCCGCGACGCGGCCAGCCAGAGCTTCCAGTACGCGGTCGTCCGGTCGATCGAGCCCTGCGGACCTTCACGATGCAGGAACTTGTGGATCGTGTCCATGTCGTCGTAGCTGAAGCCCGCGCCAATGATCAGATAGACCACCCGCATCCCGCCGGCGGGCAACGTGACCCGGGCCGCGATCGTGGAGTCCACCGCGCCCTGCGCCACCGGGTTGTTGCCGAGCCTGCCGTCTTCCGCATCCCGCCAGGTGCCTTCCGCCCCGCCGAAGCCCGCGGTGCCGCAGGCGTACTCGTCGGTTTGCTGTTCGCCGTCGACGTAGAAGCACGACATGAGGTAGCGGTTCTTGCGGTAATGGATCACGCTGCGGAGTTGCGGGTCGTAGTACGCGGTGTCGCCGACCTTGTTGCCGAACATGTGGAAGTCGTGGTGATGGAACAGCCGGACCTCGCGGTCTTGCTCGGTGAGGTTGGCGACCTCGATCCGGCGGACCAGCACCGGGCGGTTGAAATCCACCACGTCGGTGCAGCGTAGCTCCACCCGCAACGCGTCGTTCCGCAGCGTCACGTCGGTGGCGAGGGTGTCGGCCTGATATTTCAGCGTCGTATCCCAACCGTCGTCGGACCAATACACGCGGGCTTTGCGTCGCTCGTCGTGGCCGTCCGCTTCGGGAAGCTTGGCCCAGACGCCGAATCGGCAGGGGCCGCCGACGTGGTTTTCCTGGCCGACGTGGGGGAAGTAGAGATCGCGGACCCGGTAGTGCTGATCGAAGGTGACCAGCATCTGGCCGTTTCCAACGGGGATGTCGCGTGGCATGGGCGTCTCGTGAGCAAGGCAGGGAGCCCGGCCACGGTCCTCCGCTGGCCGGACCCGCCGGGGTGCAATCCAAATCCCGCCCGAGGCGAGATCTCCGAATTTGCCCCCAGCACCCGTTTCATCGGCCGCGATGCCGGGCCGAGGTGAATTCCGCGGGCGTTATCACGCCTAGTCAGACGCCCAAAATCATCGCCCGGCAGGCTTCTCCATCGAGCCAAAGACTTGCATAATTTCATATTTGATATAAATTTTTTATATGGAACTCGCCGCCAACCCCGCCCCTGCCCTCAGCCGCGGCCTCGACCTGTTGCGTCGACTCACCCAAAGCGGCCCGGCCTCACTCGAATCGCTGACCCGGGCGACCGATTGGCCCAAGTCGTCGGTCTCCCGGATCCTGCAGAGCCTCGAACTCGCCGGGGCGGTCCGGCGTGACCCGATGACCCGGATGTATCACCCCGAACTTCAACTCGTGCCGGTGGAGACGGCGGGGCGCTCGCTGATCGACCGCGCCGCGGGCGTGATGGACGCGCTCTGCCGGGAAACCGGGGTGACCGTCGAGCTCTACGCCGCACGGGACGCGGGGCTGACCATGATCGACCGCCGAGAGCCCGATCAGGCCGAGGTCTGCGTCCGCGCCCGCGTCGGGCACCGCCGCGACCTGACCGAAATCGAAGCCCTGTCGCAAGTCGCCCGCACATGGCGGTTATCCGCGAAGCCCGATCCGATCCCGCTGCCGACCCGCTCGCTGTGGACTTGGGAAGCCGGCCAAAAAACCAAACTGACCGCCTCGAACCTCAAGTCCACGCTCGAACAGACCCGGCAACGTCAGATCGGTATCGATCTGGACATCAACGAAAACGGCGTCCGCCGCTACGCCTGCACGATCGCCCCGACCACCACGACGCCGACCGAATACGAAGGCATCCTGGCCGTGGCCCAGGTCTGCCCCCCGACCGCCCTCGAACCCGACCCGCGGTTGATCGCGTCCCTCAAGCGGGCCGCCGACCGATTGCTCCACACCTGATTCCCCGACTCTTTCTCCACTGGAATATCCATGCGCATCCTCTACCTCGACCTCGACGCCCTGAACCCTTCGCACCTGTCCTGCTACGGCTACGCCCGGCCGACGTCACCGACCATCGACGCGCTCGCCGCCGACGGGGTGCGTTGCACCAACGTGTACTGTTCCGACGCGCCCTGCCTGCCGTCACGCACGGCGTTCTACCAGGGCCGATTCGGCATTCAGACCGGCGTCGTCGGCCACGGCGGCACCGCCGCCGACCCCAAACGCCAAGGCGCTTCCCGCGACTTCCGCTCGGTCTACGAAGAACAATCGTTGCCCCGCAAACTCCAACGCATCGGCTACCACACCGCGATGATCTCCCCCTTCGGCCAACGCCACGCCGCCCACCAGTATTACGCGGGCTACTCCGAAATCCACAACACCGGCCAGGGCGGGATGGAGTCGGCCGAGGAAGTCACCCCCGTGATCGACAAGTGGATGAGCGACAACGCCGCCAACGACCATTGGTACCTGCACATCAACTTCTGGGACATCCACACGCCCTACCGCGCGCCCGCCAGCTACGGCGAGCCGTTTGCCGACACGCCGCTACCCGACTATTTCACCGACGAGCTGATCGCCGAGCACGCCAAGCGCGGCGGCCCGCACTCGTCGCAAGACCTGGACATGTACCGCGACCCGGATCAGCAGAAACATCCACGCGTGCCGCTCCGGGTTACGGATCGCGCTTCGATGAAGCAGTGGATCGACGGCTACGACACCGCGATCCGCTACGTCGACGACTGCGTCGCCCGGATCGTGGAACAACTCAAAGCCGCCGGCGTCTACGACGACACGATCATCGTCATCTCTGCCGACCACGGCGAGAACCACGGCCACCTGGGCATCTACGGCGAACACGGCACCGCGGACCACGGCACCTGCAACATCCCCTTCATCGTTCGTTGGCCCGGCAAACAGACCGGCGTGGTCGATCAAGGGTTGCACTACCACCTCGACTGGGCGCCGACGCTCATGGAATTGCTTGGCCGGACCGACGAGTGCTCCTATCTTTGGGACGGCCAATCGTTCGCCGCGACCATCGAAGACGCCGAAGACGCGGGCCGGAACGAATTGGTGATCAGCCAGTGTTGCCATGTTTGCCAACGCTCGGTCCGATTCGATACCCCCGGAAGCGATAGAGGCCACCGCTGGCTTTACATGCGGACCTATCACGACGGGTTCCATCCGTTCCCCGAGCACATGCTCTACGACCTCGCCGCCGATCCGCTCGAACAGTACAACCTCGCCGATGAGCGCCCCGACGTCGTACGGGAAGCCGCGTTCCGCTTGGCCAACTGGCACACCGACCAGATGCAGAAGATGGCCAAGCACTGCAGCGACGTGGTCGATCCGCTGTGGACCGTGATCTACGAAGGCGGGCCCCAACACGCCCGTGCATCCGCCCCCGGGCAACCGGGCAGCCCCGAGAGGTTCCGGGCTTACCTCGAGCGGCTCGAAGACACGGACCGCCAAGCCGCGGCCGACGATCTGCGCCAGCGGTATCCGGAACTGGTCGAAGCCGAGTAACGCGGAGCATCAAACCTCAAGGGTGTAGCCGAGTCGGTAAACGCCCGGCAACACCTTGTATTGGTCCAGCGTGTCGGGCCCGCAGCTTTTGGTGCCCAGCCCGCGGTGCGCCGCGTCGAGGCATACCGTCACCTCAGGCCGCGGTTCGAGGTCGTAGGTGTGGTACGCCTGGGTCAAATCGTCGGGCGTGAAGTGGCAGGCGGAGAAGCACATCGGCCGATCGGCCCGCAGCGTCAGCGACCGCTTCGGGCCTGGGCCAACCGACGACAACTTGTACCAGCGCACGTCGGTCTTCAGGCCATGCTCTTGCGGCACGACGTACGGCACGTACTCATCGCTGACCGTCGAACGGTATCGCGATATCGGCGAGCCTGTCTTGCGGTCCGGATACGACTCGCCCGGCCCCCGGCCGTACCACTCCAAACCCTCAAACGCTTCGGGCATCGTGAAGATCACGCCGACCCGCGGGACATCTGGCAAACGCTCGTCCACCTCAAACGTGTGATCCACCCGCAGTTCGCCCGATGGCTTCAACTGCCAAACCTGCTGATGCACCACCCCGGCGTTATCGTCCCGCCCCGTAAACGTCCAGCGGTGGTGCAGCGCAACGCTCACGACACCGCCCCGCTTGGCGATCACCACGGGCTCGGCGGCCTGGGTCAGCTTGGGCCTATTCAGCTTGGCGTTGCACCACACCCCCAACGGCTTCCAATCCGCGTGCCACTGATCGGGCTTGCCTTTGACCCCGTCGTTGCTCGTCGGACCTCGCCAAAGGTTCAGCGTCGGGCCGTCGAGCAGTAACGACTCGCCGTGCACCGACAGGCCCGCAAGCGTGCCGCGGGCGCGGCTAAACGTCAGCTCCAATCCCTTCGCCTCGTTCGACAAAACAATCTGTCGCTTGTTTTCAGTGACCACCACCGCCGAATGCGTGGTTTTCGTGTTGATCGCTGCAACCCGCCGCTTGTCCGCGGCAACCCGTAAAGCGAACTGCTCCCACGCCACCACATGGCCCTTTTTGCACCAATCGGTCTTGTTCCGAGAAACGGCCCGCACCATCAAGAACGCCTCGCCCGGCGGCAGGGACGATTTGGCGTAACCGAGATTCAACTTCGATTGTTTTTGCGGCGCGGTTTTGCCGAGGCGTTGAGTGCCCGAAGCCACCGACTTGCCCTCAACTTCGATGGTCCAAGTCAGGTCCAGCCACGACAGGTCGGTGAAATACTGTTTGTTGCGAACCACGAGGCTGCCGACCTTGCCGTTAGTCAGCTCGAAGCCAACGGGCTGCTGCACCTTGTGGCAGTCCGCCATCGCGGGGTGCGGCTCGCGGTCGGGGCCGACGACGCCGTCGCAGACGAACTCGGCATCGTGAATGGTCTCACCGAAGTCGCCGCCGTAGGCGTAATAGTCTTGGCCGTCGGCATTGGTTTGTTTGAGGCCGTGGTCGATCCATTCCCAGATGAAACCGCCCTGCAGGCCGTCGTATTTTTCGAAAGCGTCCCAGTAGTCCTGGAGGCAGCCGTTGGAGTTGCCCATGGCGTGCTGGTACTCGCAGAGTATGTACGGCCGATCGTCAAGCCCCCGCTTCGACCATGCGATCATGTCGCTGATCTCGGCATACATCGGGCAGATGATGTCGGTCGCGTGTCGCCCGATCGGCTCGTCGGCGTTCTCACGCTGCATCCAGCCTTCCCGGACCGCGCCTTCGTAATGCAGAGGCCGGCTCGCGTCGTAGTCTCGGATCCAGTCGGCCATCACGTCGTGGTTCTCGCCGTAGCCCGACTCGTTGCCGAGCGACCAGAGGATGACGCTCGGGTGATTCTTGGTGCGCTTGACCATGTTGATCGCGCGATCGAGAAACGCGTCGCGCCAACGTGGGTCGCGGCAGATCGTGTGGTAGTTGTCGTGGGCTTCGACGTTGGCCTCGTCGATCACGTAGAGGCCGTAGTGATCGCAGAGCTCGTACCAGCGACGGTCATTGGGGTAATGGGCGTTGCGGACCGCGTTGAAGTTGTGCTGCTTCATCAGCAAAATGTCGCGGACCATCGATTCGGTGCTCAGCGCCTTGGCGGTCACCGGGTCGTGTTCGTGGCGGTTGACGCCGCGCATCATCACGGGTTGGTCGTTGATCAAGAGCTGCCGGTCGCGCACCTCGACGCGGCGGAACCCGACCCGGCAGCCCACATGCTCGATCGCTTTTGCCTGGGGCTGGCCCCGGCCGTTGTCTTCGTGCAGCGAGACGGTCAGCGTGTACAGCGTCGGCGACTCGGCCGACCACGGCACGACCTTCTTTAGATCGGCGGTCAGCTTCGTGGCGTTGCGGTGTCGGCCGTACTGATGATCGACCGGGTGGGTCGCCTTGAGTTTCTTAATCGTCTTGCCCGAGGCGTCCCGCAGTTCGCCGAGGACGTGATAAACCCGATCGGGCATCTCACGGAAGTTGAGTTGAACGTCGACGTCGAGTCGCCCCGAAGTGTTGTCGGCGTTGAGGTGGGCCTTGGCAAAAACGTCTTCGACGTAAGCGTGTTCCTGGGTGTAGAGATACGTCTCGCGGAAGATGCCGCCGAGCCACCACTGGTCCTGGTCTTCGATGTACGAGCTGTCGGACCACTGGATCACCGCCGCCGCGAGTTGGTTCTGGCCCGGGGTGACGAAAGGCGTGACGTCGAATTCGCTGGGCAGCCGGCAGTCTTTACTCATGCCGACAAACTCGCCGTTGACCCACACGCACAGCACGCTCTCGGCCCCGCCGATATGTAGCACGACCCGCCGACCATTCCATGCTTCGGGGAGTTCAAAACCGCGTCGGTACACCCCCGTGGGGTTTTCGTTCGGCACCACCGGCGGGGTATTCTCGAACGGCATTTGTACGTTGGTGTAGATCGGCTTGCCGTACCCGTGCTGGGTCCAGTTCGACGGCACGGGGATTTGACCCCACCGCCCGTCCTTCGTCGCGGGCTTCACCGCCGAGGCGGGCACAGCTTCGGGGCGATCAAAAAACTTGAACCGCCATTCCCCATCCAACGACAGCACCCAAGGACTCTTGGCGGCGTCACCCCGCACGGCCGACGCCGCCGTCGCAAACGGAATCAACGGACTGCGACCCGGCAATCGGTTTAGGTGCGTGAGTTCTGGGGTTTCCCAGAATTTCGGAAAATCTTCAAATAGCAGGTTGGACATGCCGGGGATGTTACCGCAAGTCGAAGCGGGCGAGGCATTTGACGGTATCAAAGACGCGAGCTGAGATTTATCTCAGGCCCCCACAGATTTCACTCGGTTGATATATACACACGAGATGACTGCGGTCCATATGCCGATCCGCAAAACGGATTGACACCTCACAAAGTTAAACCGATGAAGAACAGGCGAGATGGGCTTCGCCCGGCAGGCGTCACACCTTGAAGATCGCGCCCAGCTTCTTGCCCATGAGCACGCTGGCGCCGACGAGCGTGACGGTGAGCAGCACCATGCCCCAGACGCCCATGGCGCTGGCGATGGACGGGCCGTCGCCCAGCCGGTTGAAGAGGGTCCAGATCGCCTTGGTGATCGGGTAGTGCGGTTCTTTCTCGGCGAGGATCAACGAGTCGCTGACTTCAAGCATCGCGAAGCTGAAGACGAGGATGCCGCCCGCGATCAGGTTGGCCATGATGAGCGGCACGACGACCCGGCGGATCGCGGTCATCGGCGAAGCGCCGAGGTTGAGCGCCGCTTCTTCGAGGTCGCCCGAGGTTTGCTCCAGGCCCGCCGCCGCGGACCGGAGGATGTAGGGCAGCTTACGGATGGTGTAGGCGATCACGAGGAACATCAGCGGGTTCGGGGCCTGGCCGCGGACCGACATCACGCTGCCGAGCGAATACCAGATGGATTCGGTGTTGCCGCTGGCGATGGTTTCCTGCAGCCAATCGCCGATCTGCGGGAAAGGCCAATGTAGGCTCATGGCCACGTAGCCGAACGCCATGACTAACCCGGGCACGGCCAGCGGCAGCATGCCAAGGGCGTCGAGCAAGATGCCGCCCTTGATCTTGATGCGTGCGGTCAGGTAAGCAATCGACAAACCCAGCACGATGCACAGGAACATCGCGGCGACCGAATAGATCAGGCTGTTGAGGATCGACTGCATCGCCAACTGGTGGGATAGCGCGGCTTCGAAGTGCTCGCCGGTGAACTCCTGCGGGAAGATGGAGCGGTACCACGTGCCGTCGACCGCGATGGACGAGAAGATCACGCCCAGGTGGGGCAGCACGGCCAGCAGCGTGACGCCGCCGAAGAACGCGATCGCCAGGAAACCCTTGATCCCGGTGAGGCGTTGGGTCGCCACGGCCGCGGTGGCTTTGTTCTGCATCGCGTAGGCCCGGCCGCCGAAGGCGAACTTGCCCATCAGATAGAACAACACCGCCACCACGAGCATCACGACGACCAAGGCGTAGGGACGCGGATTAGCCTCGATATCCGTCAGGCCGTAGAAGACCTGCACCGCGGTCACGGTCTTGTACTCGAACATCAACGGGGTGCCGAGCTCGGTAAAGCTCCAGATGAAGACGATCGTGGCCCCGGCGAACACGCCCGGCAGGATCAAGGGCAGCGTGCAACGCCAGAACCGCTTGAACCGCCCGGCCCCGAGGTTGAGCGCTGCCTCATCCAACGAAGGGTCGAGGTTGGATAACGCCGCGACGATGTTGAGGTACAAGATCGGATACAGGTGAAGCGCAATCATCACCACCACCGCCCAGAACCGCCCGCCCACACCGCCCCCGAGGAAATCGATACCGGGCCCCGCTTCGTCGATCACCCCGATCTTGGCCAGCAAGGAGTTAATCGCTCCGAACCGCCCCAGCAACGCCTGCAGGCCGATCGCGCCGACAAACGGCGGCAGGATCAAGGGGACCAAGACCAACGCACTGACCGTAGCCTTGCCGCGGAACTCGTACTTGGCGGCGATGATTCCCATGGGTAGCGTGACGACCAGACACAAGAGCGTCGTCATCACCGCGATCATCATCGCGTTGATCAGGCCTTGCCGATAAAGCGGGTCGCGCAGGACACCGACGCCCTCGCCAATGAAATACTTGAGGGTGAAGCCCCCGGTGGCTTCGTCTTCAAACCCTCCGCGGACGGTCAAGAATATCGGCCAAAGCAGAAAAACCGCCAGGATCAAGAAGATCAATCCAAACAAGCAGTAGCGGTAAAACTCGCGCTGCCGGCCGTACATCCGCTTCGGTGAGGGGGAACTCATGGAAGCAAACATTAACGCCTATGCGTCTCGGGCGAAAGCAGAGTGTGCGGACACCGAGGCCCGCCTCAAGCGACGTAAATGAATCAGACGGGCCTGCGTTGAATCAATTGCCGCCGAACAAGTCGGCCGTGGTCATCCGCGGCTCGATGGTTTCGACCAGACCTTGGCTATCGAACACCACCCGGTAGGCGTGATCGGCATCGAAGTTGTAGTCAAAAAAGAAGCCGAGCGGGAACGGATTATTTTGTGCCGCGGCGGCGAATTTGTCTTCGTCAAACTTCGAGATTGCCCCGTGCCCCATTATCCGATCGGGGTTGTCGCTGTACACCGCGTATTTCTTGGGCTCCTTGAGATCGACCACCTGCTGCCACGTCATGCCGGGCTGGACGTCGGCGACAAATTGCTCCGCGCCCGCGGCGGGATCAAAACTCATCACCCCGCCAAACTTCACCAGCAGAGCCACGCCGACCACGACCAACACCAACAAGACCGCTATGGCTTTCATGACCACCCCAATCGGTATCTAAGTACAGTGAATGCAAGACTATGGGTTAATCTAGCATACGCGATCGCATGCATCTTCAGGATTAATCCTTAGTTCCCATCAGATCGGCCAGACTATGAACCACTGCCCAAAGGCTTCGCCGCGCGAGTTGACTGGAGCACGACCCAAATCGGCCTCGCGTCTCTTTGTTCAAAAACCAAGGAATTCCGCTGAAACACGGTGGATTTCCCCTAACCCACCCATATACTTATAGACGGATCAGATTTTTCTAGTTTCTCAGTTCAAAGAATCTTGACACGCTGCTCACATCGGATATTATTGATGCAACGATAGTGAAACAGTTTCATTTTTAGTCGTCTTTAGCGTTTCATTTGTCTCTTCTTTCCCGTCTCTAAGGTCCCGGATATGTCCAGTGTTCGTCAGATCGCTCGAGAAGCTGGTGTTTCCATCACCACGGTTTCGCGCGTTTTGAACAACCACCCCCGGGTCAGCCAGAAATCGCGTGAGCGTGTGCTCGCCGCGGCCAACGACGCCCGGTACGTCGCCCCGGTCAGCAAGCGTTCAACCTCGAATATCGCTTTGCTCTACACCGGAGAACTCTCGCTCGGCTCGCCGTTCGACTCCCAAGTCATGTGGGGCATGTCGTCGGGTATCGAAGAATACAACTACGACCTCATGGTCCTGGACGCCAAGCGTTCGCTGCAGACCGGCGAAACCTATTCCCAGATGTTCATGCGGAAGGGCGTCCGGGGTGTCGTGCTCCGCACCACCCTTTCGACCCGCCACACCTGCCTCGCCATCGCCGAAGAAGGCTTCCCCGCCGTGGTCATCGGCGACCGCTTCGAACACCCCAGCGTACGGTTCATCTATTCGGATTCGCGCGAGCCCAGCCGTGAGGCCGTGGAGCATCTGATCTCGCTGGGCCACCGACGTATCGCGATCTGCCTGAACGTGATCGACGACTCAGACCACGCCGACCGCTTGGCCGGCTATGAACAAGCCCTCTGCGACCACGACCTCCCGCTGGACCGCAAATTGATTATTCGCTCCCACGCCAATAAAGACGGGGGAGCCCAACTGATGCGTCGCGTCGCGTCGATGGCGGACCGCCCCACCGCGATTTTCATCACCGACCCCGGCTCCGCCTCGGGCGCTTTCAAAGAAGCCCGGTCCATGGGCATGAGCGTCCCCGAAGACATCTCGATCGTCGGCTTCGACGACGGCGATCTGCGTTTTGACATCTATCCCGAAATGACCGCGGTCTGCCAGGACACCGGAGCGATCGGGCGCGAAGCTCTGTCCACACTCCACGAAGTGATTGAAAACGGACCCGGCGAAACGCTGCCGGTCCGTAAAGCCCGGCGGGCGTGGCTCGAAGTCCACCACTCCACCGCTCCGCCTTCCGAAAGAGGAATGAATTCCGCTTGAATAAATTCAGGCGATTGATGCGTTCTGTTGTTAAACGTTTTTTGGTTCAAGTTTCCTGAGTATCACCCGTGCACGTTGCACACCGTTTCGTTTCGCCGGCCCGTTTCTAAGGCCGGTCTCACCAATTTCCTTTTGGAGGAATTTAGAATGAATCTCTTGAAAGTTTCGACTCGTTTTGTGGCCGCCGCCGCCGTTGTGGCGACCGTCGGCACGTCGGCCTCGGCCGCCAACCTGTTCGCCAACGGTGGTTTCGAAACCACCGGCACCACCTTCCCCGCTGAGGGATGGCAAGCCGCGGCCGCGGGCTACTCGCTCTCGACCGATGCTCGCACCGGCAACTTCGCGGCCGAGCTTTCCTCGCCCGCATTCAACGCCGCCGTCATGCTGCAGAACTCGGTTGAAGACGGTGGTTTGCCCGGCATCACGCCCGGCGACAACCCCCTGCTGAGCTTCTGGGCCAAGGGTAACGCCGGCGGCACGGGCAACGTGTTGTTCGCGCTGCGTTACCTCGACGCCACCGGCAACATCCTCGCCGACAGCGGTCTGCAGTTCTTCCAGGGTGACATCAACGAGAACACTTACACCGAGATCACCTACGACCTGGGTGTGGTGCCCCTGGGTGCGGCCGCGGCTTTCATCGAGTTTAGCCAAGGCATCGGCCCGATCGAAGACCCGAACCTGCCCGCCGGCACCGTTCTGATCGACGACCTGGTCCTCGATGGCGTGCCCGTGCCCGAGCCCGCCTCGCTGGCTCTGCTCGGTCTCGGCGGCGTGGCCATGCTGGCCCGTCGTCGCCGTCAAGCGTAATTGATTGAAGAATCTGACAACTTAATCTCTGGGGTCGGGGTTTATACCCCGACCCCTTTTTCATCTTTCACTTCATTTCTGTTTCACCCTTTGGAGGTTTTTTTATGAAGAAATCACTTACCACTCTGTTCTGCGGCGGCCTGCTCTCGGCCGTCGTCGCCCCGGCCGGATTTGGCCAGATCACGAATTACAGCCAAGACTTTGAAGGCCTCAACGCTGCGGATCCTGCCGCGTTGGCCAACGACGGCTGGAACTTTTTCGCCACGGGCTTCAACCCCGACAACAGCGTCAGCTTCACGTTTGGCCCCATCGGTGCCGCCAACAACTCTGGCGCGCCGAACACCAGCCTGATCAGCACGCTGTCTTCGGGTGGTGAACCGCCAGCCGGGCAACAGGGCCTGCTGTTCCTCAGCGATTACTTCAGCCCGCTGCACAGCGACCCGAATGATCTGCGTGATCTGGAACTGGCTATCTTCCAAGAGCAAATCATCACGGCGGCCGACATCGGCAGCACCGTGACTTTCTCTTGGCTGACCGACGGCAACGCCGCCCCGCCCACCGGCGACGCGGTCGCCGAGGCTTTCCTGATCACCCTGGACCCCAACGCGGGCTTCTCCCGCACCAACGACCTGTCGTTTGAAACGACCGCGATCGCCGACGGCGCGTTGTCCGTGAACTCGCTGAGTCTTGACCTGACCGATGCCGCCCTGGAAGGCCAAATCCTTCAATTTGGCTTCCGTAACCGGTCTTCGGACGGTGAAGGCTCGGCCGTTGATTACGACAACATCAACTTCGTGGTCCCCGAGCCCGCTTCGCTGGCGCTCGTTGGACTCGGCGGCCTGATGATGGTTTCCCGTCGTCGTCAAGCCAATCGTTGATTGATCACAACCGACCCGGTCGGCCGCGTAAACCC
>JBCCST010000015.1:0-63811 GCA_039199695.1 Planctomycetota bacterium
ACCCACTTCACGGACGACGACGGCACCGTCACCTACTTCGGCACCTACACCGCCTACAACGGCTTCCGCATCCTGCCCCAACTCTTCGAGACGTCGGACTTACACAACATCGAAATCCACACCCTCAACGGCCGGTAAGTCCAGAACAAGGGCATGGCCCTGTTCCCCCGCAAGGTCAACGGCTTCTACCACATGATCTCCCGCCTCGACGGCGAGAACATGTTCATCATGCAGTCCGACAACGTGCACTTCTGGAACGAATGCCAAAAGCTCGCCACGCCCGTCTACCCTTGGGAGTTCGTGCAGATCGGCAACTGCGGCCCGCCGATCGAGACCGAGCACGGCTGGCTGCTGCTGACCCACGGCGTCGGGCCCGTCCGCCAGTACTGCATCGGCGCTTGCCTGCTCGACCTCGACGACCCGTCTAAGGTCATCGGCCACCTCGACCAGCCGCTGATCATCCCCAACCAGGAAGAACGCGACGGCTACGTGCCCAACGTCGTCTACTCCTGCGGCGCCCTGGCCCACGGCGAATACCTCGTGATCCCCTACGCCATGAGCGACAGCGCCACCACCTTCGCCACCGTGAAAATGGACGAGCTGATGCACGAACTGACGAACAACAGCAAGAGCTGCCCCATCCCGGATCGACGCGTCACCGCAAGGTGATCTCTCAAATTTAGCCCCGGGTCAATGACCCGGGGCCGCCTGCCCCCACCGCGCTTCGGCGTCGGCCAATGACCGCCGCACATCCACAATCGGATTGGGCCCGCCGTCCTTCCACGGCTCGTGGGGGTGTCGGCCGTTGGGGGACGACTCGTCGCTGAGCCAGTGGCGGACGTACGCGCCTTGCTCGTCGTACCGCTTGCCCTGCCCGATCACATCAAACCCGCGGAAGCCGCGTGGGTCGGCCCCGACGCCCGCCGCATACGCCCAGTTGCCCCAGTTCGACGCGACGTCGTAATCGAGCAACTGCGACTCGAACCACCGCGCGCCCCACCGCCAATCGACGTCGAGGTTTTTAGCCAAGAAGCTCGCGACATTCTGTCGACCGCGGTTGCTCATGAACCCCGTCGCCGCCAGTTCCCGCAGGTTCGCGTCCACCATCGGCACACCCGTCCCCCCGGAAGTCCAGGCCTCGAAGTGTTGCGGGCGGTTGGCGTAATCGAGCGGCCGATCGGCCGGGCCTTCGCGGCGGAACAACTTCGCCCCGTGCTTCAAGAGATACAAACGAAAGAACTCCCGCCAAAGCAACTCGAAGCGTAACCAGTACGTCGAGTCGTTGGCCGTACGCTCGCTCTCGTACCGCAGCGTCTCCTGCACCACAAGCCGCGGCGACAAACAGCCCAACGCCAACCACGGCGAAAACTTCGACGAGTACGCCTCGCCGAGCATCCCGTTGCGCGTCTCTTTGTATCCCCGGAGGTGATCGCCCGCGAAAACCCATTGCCGCAGTCTTTGCAGTCCCGCCGACTCGCCGCCGACGAAGGGCAACACGCCCCGCGGGTCGTACGCCGGCTCCGCTCGGCCCAACGACGTCAACGTCGGTAAATCCCTGGCTTTCACTTCGACGGGCCAGCCCCCCAACCGTCCGGAGGTTGGCATAGCGTCGGGCAACGCGAACTCGAGGTGCTTCTCCGCCTTCCGCCGCCACTTGCTGAACACCTCAGGCAACTCCCGCGCCGCGGCCCGCGGGTCGTCGTCCATCTCGAACAACGCCTCGACCGGCAATAAATCAAATTCGCCCAACGACGCGTCTTCCGCAAACGCTCGACGCAAACGTTTCTCGACCGCCCTCTCCTCGGTGCCCGGCTCTTCCACCGCCCGCAGCCGGTTGGCCCGCGTCTCGCGCATCAGTTTGGGCAGCACCGACTCCGGCTCGCCGAGGCGGACCAACAATTCCGATCCCAACCCGCGCAGCTGAGCACGCAGGTCAGCCACGCTTTCGAGAAGAAACTTCAGCCGACGATCGCCGCACCGGGGGAAACCCAACGCGTTGGTGATCAACAACTCGCGCGGGTCGAGCACCCACACGCCCAACGCCGGCCCCGCTAACCCTTCAAACATCGGCTGATCGTGGACGCGCAGCCCGCGGCGAAACCAAAGCAACGTCGGTCTATTCAGTTCTCGATTCATGCACGTTTATAGGTCCACCGCTCATCTCTTTCCCGAACGCTTACGACAGAACTTGTGTTCAGTCCTATTCAGGATCAGCGCCTTCACCGCCACAACTTCGTCAATCCAATGTTGAAATCTCAGGCGTAAAGAGATGCGATGGTGTCTATTCGGCTGCTACGCTCATCCAACATCGACACCGAACCACGACAACTTCGCGCTGCGGGGAACACATGGCCTTGGCGTTCGTATGCCAGATGAGAAAACTTCGGCAAAAACAAGAAAAAACTCTTGTGACGACGCGGCCTGCCCGATATGTTACGACACCCCAACGAACGGGCAACACGCCCGGGAGGTTTCACCATGCGACTCCTTGAACGCCCCATCTCGATCTGTTCGTAAGCCCGTGGATCACGGCCGGGCCGCCGCGCGTCGGCAGGTCCGGTTGATGCTGCAGGCTTGAACTTTTTTAACTCAAAGCCGGAACCGCGTTGCGCGATCGTTGCGTCGTGGCCTCCGGCAGATGGGATGTTTTGCCATGGGCAAACCACACGACCGCGAAGCGGTCTGGCGCGATCGTTGCGCCCACTTTGATTTTGATTCGGAACTCAACCCCCACGCCTCGCCGGACGATCGGCGGGGCCTCCACCCCAAACGCCGGGGCCAGCGGTCGCGCGACCGCGATGCTTGGCGCGACCGTCGGCTCTGCGGCCAGGTCCGCCAGGCGATCCAGATGGGCCTGGCCGACTGCGGCGACCCGCGGCTGCAAAGCCTGATTGTCCTCGGCGTCGAACCCGATGGCAAGGCGTCGCGCCTGCGCGTGCATTTGATGCCCGGCATGCTTGAGCGCAATGACCCAACCTCGCCCGAAGACCCGGCGTGGCGTGCGGACCTGTCCGCCCGGCTCACGCTGGTCGGGCCCCGGCTGCGCGGCGACGTCGCCCGCAGTATTCACCGCAAGAAAACCCCGCAACTCGTCTTCGAGTTGCACCCCCCGGAAGTCACCGATGAATGATCCGATACCCAACCCTACGAAACCCGCCGCGTTGCACCAGTGGGTCGGCCCGACGCCGCCGGACAACGTGCTCGCGTCGATCGAGCGGATGCGTCGGCTCGACGGCGCGGCCCACGTCGCGGTCATGCCCGATGTCCACCTGGCCAAGGGCGTCTGCATCGGCACGGTGCTCGGCACCCAGCGGTGGGTCTATCCCTCCGCCGTCGGCGGCGACATCGGCTGCGGCATGGCGGCGGTCGGCTTCGACGCGTCGGCCGACGCGGTCGATCGTCCCGCTGTCGATCGTGCGATCCTCAAGGCGTTTTCCCGACTCGTCCCGATCAGCCGTCACCCCCGGCCGTTGCCGATCCATCTCAACGCCCGCCGAAAGTTGAGCCTGGGCCGACTCGATCACGAACTCCAACGCACCGGCCGGGCCCAGCTCGGCACGCTCGGCGGCGGCAACCACTTCCTCGAACTCCAACGCGACGCCAACGACGACTCCCTGTGGGCGATGGTCCACTCCGGCTCGCGCGGCCTCGGCCAAGCGATCAGCCGGCACCACATCGAGGTTGCGCCCCACCGCAGCCACGGCCTGCCCGCGCTCGACGCCGAGTCGGCGCTCGGCCGGGCGTACCTCCGCGACCAACACCTCGCCCGGGCCTACGCCCGGCTCAACCGCCGGCTGATGCTCGATGCGGTCGCGTGGCTGCTGCGGGAGCAACTGGGTATCGACGTGTTGCCGGGCAGCTTCGTTCAGTGCGACCACAACCACGTCCGCCGTGAACGCCACCGCGGCCGATGGTTGTACGTCCACCGCAAGGGCGCTGCCCCGGCTTTAGCCGATCAAGTCGGCCTGATCCCCGGGTCGATGGGCACCGCCAGCTACCACGTCGTCGGCCGCGGCCACCCCGATGCGCTATGCAGCAGTTCGCACGGCGCCGGCCGGGCCATGAGCCGAACCGAAGCCCGCCAACGCATCAGCACCGGCCAGTTCAAACGCGAAACCCACCACGTCCACACCAACCCCGCCCAGCACGCCCGCCTCCGCGAAGAAGCCCCGCAGGCGTACAAGGACATCCGGCAAGTCATGCGGACACAGCGGGAGTTGGTTTTGATCGGACGCGAGTTGCATCCGATCCTGAGTTACAAAGGTACTTGAATAGGACGCTTCGCGTCACCCGCTACGCAACAGGCTTCACCGCGTAGCGGGCGGCACGAAGTGCCCCGCGGGAGTAATCTGCGACGATCATGAATCGGCCCGTGATCGCTTATCACTTGGTGATTACCAACTATGGCTTCTGGTTGCCCAACGATCCGCGCGGTTCGTGGTCCGCATTTGTCCGGGCCTTTGAACTGTACCGGGCCGCGGGGTCGGCCACGAAGATCAACTCGAAACATTCGGTTGCCGGCAAACCTCACGATCATCAAGCCCGCCGCGCCGCCAAGGCGGCACTTACTCGGCCGCCGGTGGTATGGAACGGCCGGCAGGCGCGAGAGGTGGCGCGGGGGTTTGCGGATTACGCCACGAAAAACGGCCGCGATATTTTCGCCATGGCCGTCATGCCGGACCACGCACACCTCGTGGTCGGCCGCAGGGATTTGCCGATTGAAAAGATGGCCAACCAACTCAAGGCTCGGGCGACCTCGTTTCTTCAGACCGCGGGCCTGCACCCGTTTGCCGGTGTGAAGTCGAAGAACGGCCGCCATCCGACCCCGTGGGCCCGTCACAGTTGGTCGGTGTTTCTGGACACACCCGCCGCGGTCCGCGCGGCGATCCGGTATGTGGAAGACAATCCGGTGAAGGCCGGCCTGAAGCCGCAGCGCTACGCATGGTTGACGCCTTACGCGGGTTTGAGTTGAGTCACGGGGCACTGCGTGCCGCCCGCTACGCGGTGGAGTCTGTTGCGTAGCGGGAGACGCGAAGCGTCCCGTCATTCACAGCAGCGCCACCGGATCGACATCAACCGCGGTGTGGGTGTCGCTGATGAGGCGGCCCGCATTGCGCACCGCGGTAAGGAGTTTTTGGATCGCGGCGGCGGGGTTGTTGTTTCCCGGAGACGCGATGAGTTCGATGTGCTGGCGGTGGTGGTCGGCGAGGCGGGCGATGGGGCAGACGCTGGGGCCGCGGAGGCGGACGCCGAGGTGGAGTTGGTCGTTGGCCTGGTGCAGGGCGTGGGCCAGTTCGTGGGCGCGTTTTTTGTTGGCCAGGTCGTCGGTGTCGCGGAGCACGATGCGGGCCATCCGGCCGACGGGCGGCAGGCCGGTCTCGGTGCGCAGGGCGAGTTCCTTGGTGGCGAAGCCGACGTAGTCGTGCTCGGCGGCGAGTTGGATGGCCGGGTCGTCGGGGTTGAAGGACTGGACGATCACCTGGCCGCGGTGCTCGCCCCGGCCCGCCCGGCCGGCGACCTGGGCGATGAGTTGGAACGTGCGCTCGCTGGCGCGGAAGTCGGGGAAGTTCAGCGACGTGTCGGCCGAGACGACGCCGACCAACCGCACGTTGGCCACGTCCAACCCCTTGGCGATCATCTGCGTGCCCAGCAGCAGATCGGTTCCGCCCGACGCGAAAGTATCGAGGGTTTGCTGGTAGTCCTTGGCGGTACGCATCGCGTCGGCGTCCATGCGGGCCAGGCGCAGGCCGGGGAATTTGCGTTCGAGTTCTTCTTCGACGCGTTGGGTGCCGAGGCCGAAGATCGTGACCTTGTGGCCCGACTCGGGGCAGATCTGCGGCAGCATCTGCTCGGCCCCGCAGTGGTGACAACGCACCACCCCGCCCGTCGGCAGCGTCTTGCTACGGTGATAAACCATCGTGACGTCACAGTGGTGGCAGCGCATCATCCAACCGCAGCGGTGGTCGGGGCAGGCGATGTAATTCGCGTACCCCCGGCGGTTGAGCAGCAGGATCGTCTGTCCGCCGGCGTCGAGGTTCTGCCGGATCGCGTTCTCCAGCCGTTGCGACAGCAGGTGGATGCCCTTGCGTTCCTGCCGTTCTTTCGCAAGGTCGACCAGCTCGACCTTCGGCAGCACCGCGCCCGGCACGCGGTCGGGGAGTTCGATCAACGCGAAGTTGCCGGCCTTGGCGTTGTGGTAGCTCTCCAGCGACGGCGTCGCGCTGCCCAGGATCACCGGGCAGCCCGCGAGTTGGGCCCGCTTGATCGCCACGTCCCGGGCGTGGTAGCGCGGGAGTTGGTCTTGTTTGTACGACGACTCGTGTTCCTCGTCGACGATGATCAGACCGACTTTTGGGAGCGGCGCAAAGATGGCCGAGCGGGCGCCGACCACGACGCGCGCGTGGCCGTCGCGGATGCGTTGCCACTGGGCGTGCCGCTGCGCCGCGGTCAGGCCGGAGTGGAGGACAGCGACCTCACCATCCGGGAAACGCGCGAGGAACCGCCCCACTGTTTGCGGGGTCAGCGCGATCTCGGGGACCAACACGATGACCCCACGCGTGGTCTTCCCGTCCGCCGAACCGCTCACCTCGGCATCGTCGAAAAGCGCCTCGATCGCCCGGAGATAGACCTCGGTTTTGCCCGAGCCGGTGATGCCGTGGAGCAGGGAGACGCCGAAGCCTTCGTGGAGCGAGGCCGACAGGCGTTCGACCGCACGGGCCTGGGCGGGCGTGAGTTGTGGAGGCGGTTTTCCGGGGGCGGGCGCGGCCCGCTGGGCGCGCAGGTCGAGGTCCGACACGATGCGGGCCTGCTGCCGGGACTCGAGTAGGCCCTTATCCAACAGTTGCTTCACCGGCGAGGTCGACTTGGCCCCGGCCGCGTCGGCCAAGGCTTTGGGGTCGATCCAGCCGTCGTTCGCGGTGTGGGCGAGCGCGGCGTCGAGCGTCGCGCGTTGGAGCTTGGTGAGCTTGATCTCGGGGGGGGGTTGATCCAGAGAATCCGGGGCTTCGCGTTGCTCAGTCCTCGGCTTGGTTCCGGGGGCGGGGGCGGGGGCGCGGACCTGTTGGCGTTGCCGGGTGCCGGTGGCGTGTTTGACCGCGGCGGGCAGCAAACTGCCGAAGGTCATGCCGAGCGGGCAGCAGTAGTATCCGCTGATCCACTTGGCCAGGGTCACCAAGTCATCCGGCAGCGACGACGCGGCCCGCTCCCGCGAGGTGATCGGCTTGATGCGTTTGATCCGCTGGACCTCGGGGTCCGCCGCGTCGAGCAGCGCCACCACCACGCCCGACGCGGGCTTGTTGCCGCGCCCCAAAGGCACCGTCACGCGATCGCCCACCGCCAAGTCCGGCAGCGACGCGGGAACCGCATACGTGAACCCGCCCTCGCCCGAATCGATGCTCCGCTCCAACGCCACCCGCGCATACCCACCCCCGGAAGTACCCCCGGAAGCATCCCCGGCAGCACCCCCGGGGGTGGATGCCGTGGAATCCGTTGAGGTCGTCACGGCACCCCCGGGAGGCGGCGCAAACAGCGGGTTGTCGTCATCAGCGCGGGACACGCCCCGAGTGTAGCCGACCCGGCGGATCGACTAGGTCGGGCGCGGGTCGCGCCCTCAGTGCGTATCGAACAGGCTCGTCGCCTCGGCCCCCGGAGCGCCTGCCCCCGGAACACCCGACGGCGAGGCGGGCGAAGTCGGCGCCGGGCCGTGAGCGCCGGCTTCGCTGGCGTAGAGCGGAATCGGATTGTCCGGCGAACCCGCGACCGGCCCTTCGGCCTCGGCCGAGACGGCGGCGGCGGGGCTGGCGGCGGCTTGGGCCGGCGGTGTTCTCAGCGACGTGTCGAAGACCGCGAGCATGGCAAAGCCGACGATCACGACGACGCCGAGCACGCCGAGCCATAGGTTTGAATCTGAGTTCGCGGGGGTTTGCGGTTCCATGGGATGTCTTTCGTGGGGCCGCGGCGATGAAATCCGCGCGGACGGGAGGTTTAGTGATCAAAGACCCAGTCGTGTTTGGCGCTGGCCATGCCGCTGGCACCACGCATGGGCTTGTCGTCTGTGCGGCGGACCTCGGCCTCGGCGTCGGCGATCCTGATCTGGGCGGCCCCCGCCGCCTCGGCCGCGTCGTAACTTCGGCCGAAGGCCATCGACACCGTCATCACGATGACGCCCGCCAACAGGCCGCAGAACACCTTGGCCCGCAGGCTCGCGGGGCGGGCGGCGTGGATCTGAAAATCGTTTCCTAAATCGACGGGCCGCTCCTCGGCGGCCGACAAATCGTAGCGCGTTCGCATGGTTGACCCCTGGGTCTGGAGTTGGGCCGGGCCTTTCCCGGCGGACGTTGAAACGTCGAATCCAACGGCGGGCGGGGCAAATCGCAGACCCGATTCGATAACCCCGGCGGACGTGCCGGCCGATCCGCTAAAGTGTTCGCTTATGGCCGCTCCCGCCACCACCGAATCCGACCCCCCCCAGCCGCCGACCGCCCCGCCGGCCGCGTCGTCGGCGAAGAAAATAAAACCCGCCAAGTCCAACAAGACCGACACCCCGGCCATGCGGCAGTTCAAGCAGTTCAAGGCCGACCACCCCGGCTGCGTGCTGTTCTTCCGGATGGGCGACTTCTACGAGATGTTCTTCGACGACGCCGAGCTGGCCCACCGCGTGCTCGGCGTGACGCTGACCCAGCGGACCGCGGGCGTGCCGATGGCGGGCGTGCCGTACCACAGCGTCGAAGGTTATCTCAGGCGGATGGTGCAGGCCGGCCACCGCGTGGCGATCTGCGACCAGGTCGAAGAAGCGTCGCAGGCCAAGGGTGTGGTGAAACGCGACGTCACCCGCGTCGTCACGCCCGGCACGCTGACCGACGAGTCGCTGCTTTCCGACGAACAGGTCAACCCCTGCGCCGCCGTCGTGTTTCACGCCCCCGGGAATTCCCCCGGAAGTTCGGAACAAGCCACGGCTTCGATCGCCTGGGCCGAGTTGAGCACGGGCGCGTTTCAACTCGCCACCGTCGACCAAAGCGAAGTCGGCGACGAACTGGCGCGGATCAACCCCAGCGAGCTCTTGTACTGCGAGACGGCCGACGGCACCGCGCCGCCGCGTATCGCCGAGCTGCCGATCGACTGCCCCCGCACCGGTCGGCCGGGCTGGCAGTTCCGTATGGCCGAGGCGACCGAAGCGCTACGCAAGCAGTACCGCGTCGCTACGCTCGGCGGGTTCGGCCTCCACGACGAAGACCCCGCCCTCGCCGCCGCGGGCGGGCTGTTGGCGTACCTGCTCGAAACCCAGCGCAACGACGATGGCGTGTTGGCGCACCTGCGTCCGCCGCAGACGTTCACGCGAACGAAGCACCTCATCGTCGATCAAGCCTCGCTAGCGAGTCTCGAGGTCGAGCAGACGTTGCGGGCGGGTGATTCCGAGGGTTCGCTACTCGCGGTGTTGCGGCGGGGTGGCTGCGTCACGGCGATGGGCAAACGGCGGCTGCGCGACTGGCTGTGCTACCCCTTGGCCGACCGCGCCGCGATCGAAGACCGGCAGCGGGTGGTGCAAGCGCTGGTCGACGATTCGCGGTTTGCCCAGGAGTTGGCCGATGCGCTCGACGGCGTGCACGACGTGCCGCGCATCATCGCGCGTTTGGCGGTGGGCCGGGCGTTGCCGCGTGATTTGGTGGCGTTGGGACGTAGCGCATCACGGGCCGAGGTCTTGGAAAACGTATTGGCCGAGCGGCCGTCGGTCGCGCCGTTTCACGAACGTCTGACCGCGGTGCTGCCGACGCTAGTCGACCTGGCCGACCGTATCCAGTCCGCCTGCAAAGACGAGGGCGTCCCCGCCCACCTCCGCGAAGGCGGGCTCTTCCGCGACGGACACGACGCCCAACTCGACGAGTACCGCGGCCTGCAACGCGACTCCAACGTCTGGCTGGCGAATTACCAAAAACAACTCATCGACGAGACCGGCGTCTCGACGCTCAAGGTCGGCTACAACAAGGTCTTTGGCTACTACATCGAGCTCTCGGCCGTCAACAGCCAGAAGATCAAAGACGACGACCCCGCCTTCGCCGCGTGGACCCGCAAGCAGACGCTGAAAAACGCCGAGCGTTTCATCACGCCCGCGCTCAAGGAATTTGAGGGCAAGGTGCTGAGCGCCGAGGGCCGGGCGATCGCGCGGGAGCAGCACCTGTTCGCCGAGTTGTGCGGGGCCTGTGAAAAAGAGATCGACACGCTGCACGGCTTCGCCGACGTCGCCGCCGACCTGGACGTGTTGTTGTGCTTCGGCCGCCGCGCCGCCCGGCACCGCTACGTCAAACCCACGCTCACCGACGAGCCGGGCCTGCACGTCGTTGGCGGCCGCCACCCGGTGCTCGACGAACTTCTGGGGGATCGGTATGTGCCCAACGATGTTTCGTTGGGAGTGATGAGTGACGAGTTCAAAGTAATGAATGGGGAACCCCAAGACTCGTCACTTGTCACTCGTGACTCATCACTGGCCCTGATCACAGGGCCCAATATGGCCGGTAAATCCACGTACATCCGCATGACCGCGCTCATCGCGCTGCTCGCCCACACCGGCAGTTTCGTGCCCGCCGAGTCGGCGACCGTCGGGCTGTGCGACCGGATCTTCACCCGCGTAGGCGCGCACGACGAACTGCACGCCGGGCGGTCGACCTTCATGGTCGAGATGACCGAGACGGCCAACATCTGCCACCACGCCACGCCACGCAGCCTTGTGATCCTCGACGAGATCGGCCGCGGCACTTCGACGCTCGACGGGCTGAGCCTGGCCTGGGCGATCGCCGAGCACTTGGCGGACGTGGGCTGCCGGTGCCTGTTTGCGACGCACTACCACGAGCTCACCACGCTGGCCGACCCGGCGGTGGGCGGCGAGCGGGCGGCGCGGATCGCCAACCTCAACGTCAGCGTCCGCGAGTGGAACGACGAGATCGTCTTTCTGCACCGGATTATTCCGGGGGCAACCGACCGCAGCTACGGCATCCACGTCGCCAAGATCGCCGGCCTGCCTGGCCCTGTCGTCGATCGCGCCCACCAACTACTCGGCGAACTCGCGGTGAACCACCAGGGTATGACGCCGACGCCGCCGGACCAAAACAAGGCCGCTTCCAACCAAGCCACCAAGCCCGCGCCGGTCACCGACCTGCCGCTGTTCGCCCAGCCGCGCGAACACCCCGCGGTCGATGAACTCCGCAAGCTCGACCTCAACCAGATGACGCCGATGCAGGCTTTTGATGTGCTCCGCCAACTGCACGACCAAGCGAAGGACGACTCGGCGTGAGCGATGACCTGGCCCGTAAAACCGCCCCGCCCTCGCCGTGGATCCTCACGGGACTCGAAGACCGCCCCGTCGCGGCGATCGACTTACCGACCATCGATTCGTGTGGCGGCGAGTGCGTGTTCCTCGGCCGGACCCGCGGCGAAACCCATCCCGACCACGGCCCGCTGCTCCGCCTCGACTACGAAGCCTACGCCCCGATGGTGGAAAAACTGCTCGACCAACTCGCGCGGGACGTCGCCGACGCCCACGGCTGCGCCTCGGTGCGCCTCGTCCACGCCGTCGGCCCTGTTGCCGTCGGCGAGGCGAGCGTGGTCGTCCAGACCCTTGCCGGCCACCGGGCCGAGGCGTTCGCGGCGTGTCGGCAGGCCATCGACCGACTCAAGGCCGAGCTACCGATCTGGAAACGTGAAATATGGGAGAATGGGCAGACCTTTGTGGACGGAGCGGTCGTAACCACACCGATCGGTTAACGTAGGTTGGGGGGATTCGGACCAACCTCGGGGCTCGTTTTTTTCTCACCCCAGACCGAGGTATGCCCCATGGATGAAGACCAGCTCCGCCAACAAGTCTGCAACGCTTCGCACCAACTCTGGATGCGGGGCCTGATCGCCGGGGCCGACGGGTTAGTCGCGCTAGAGCTGCACCGCCGGCGGTACATCGTCACGCCGCCGGGCCGACGCCGGATCAATTTGCAACCCGATGATCTGATCTGCGTGGACATGGCCGGCGAAGACCTGCAGGCCGACGCCCGGCTGGACCCCGACGCCTGGGCCCCACACCGCGTCGTCTTCCAGCACACGATGAACGCCCTGCCCGAAGACGTGGCCCGGGGCACCAACCGCGAGGTCAAGGCCACCGTGCTCGGCACCCCGCCCCGGCTCACCGCCCTGCTCGCCGCGGACCCCCAAGCCACCTCGCTCCGCCTGCACGCCCACCCGCCGATCCCCGTCCTCTGGGCCAACGACGCCACCGCCCTGCGCACCGCGATCGTCAAACACCCTGTCGTCGCGCTCCAGACCATGGGCCTGCTCGCCTCCGGCCCAACGCTCGGCCAGACGCTGTCGAGCCTCGAACACGCCGAGCAAGCCGCGGAGATTGAGGTGACGCTGCGACAGTTGCGGTAAGACGGGGACTACTCATATCCATCGGGCAAAGAAACGCCAAAGGCTGCGTGTAGCCTTTGCATATCTTGGTAATCAATCTCGCGTAATGCATAGCCGGTGTGCGACTGGACCTGGTAGGCCACCGAAATACACTTCACGGGATGATGGCATATCTCACCTTTCCCGGTGAATGCTTCGGCCGGGTAGAAGTCACCGTTCTCGATGGGCCCGTAGATTCCGTTGCCATCCGCCGCGAACTCGACCACATGAAAATCAATCAGACGAACGCCGTCGTCCCCGTAAACAAAATTCCACGCTCGGGAATCATCACGCGTTATCTCTGCAAACCCTACTGCTTTGATGATCTCCAACGCCACGGCAACGTCGTGTTGCTGAATCACGATGTCCAGATCGCCATGGGTACGGGTTTGATGCCCCAACAGGGCGTCCACCCCCCATCCACCGTCGATCCAAACCTCGATTCCCGAAACGTTGAAACGACGGTAGAAATCAATGACATCATCGCCGGACATGTCGCACACCCGACTCGGATTTACATCGGCTTCTTCTCGACCGTCGCGTCGTACACGGCCAGGAGTTTTTCTTTGTCGAAGATCATTTCTTGCCGGCTGAGGCCCACTACGTCGTAGGTGTGGGTCAACTCGATCGCGTCGACGGGGCAGGCCTCTTCGCACATGCCGCAGAAGATGCAGCGGAGTTCGTCGAGGTCGAACTTGATGGGGTATTTTTCGCGGTCGTCCCAGGGCGACTCTTTGCCTTCGATGTGGATGCAGTTGGCCGGGCAGGCGGTGGCGCACATGAAGCAGGCGACGCAGCGGACCCGGCCGTCCTCGTCGCGGTTGAGGCGGTGGACGCCGCGGTAGTTGTCGACGTGGAGGCCGCCGTCTTCGACGCGGTGGTATTCCCGGCGGTCTTCGGGGTACTCGAGCACGCGGTTGGTGCCCTTGCCCGGGCCGCGGATCGCGCCGGTGAGGTGGCGGAGCGTCGTGCCCAGGCCCTTGAAGACTTCGGGCAGGTAAAACGACTCGGCCGCGGTCAGCGGCGGTAGGTCAACGTTGATCGTGTCGGCGTCGGTGACGGGCATGGGTGGATTATAGATCGTGCGACGCCGCGGGGTGGCGTGGAGCGCGCGGCGAATCGATTTTTGATTTTAGATTGAGGATTTTGGATTGATCGGACGCAAGCGAAGGCGTTACGCCAGCCGCAGGTTCTGCCAATCCAAAATCCTCAATCAAAAATCAAAAATCCCTTTAGTTTCCCCGCCAGAACCGCGGCAGCAGCAGCACGGCGACGGCGTAGACCTCGAGTCGGCCGAGCATCATGAGCAGGCTCATCAGCGCGAGCGAGGGCGTGGAGAACCAGCCGTAGTTCTGGGTGGCGCCGATGCCGTTGAAGCCCGGGCCGATGTTGCCGACGGTCGAGAGGCTGGCGGTGGCGGCGGTCAGGAAATCGATCTCGAACCCGCCGGCGTGGGTCTCGAACAGGCCGATGACCAGCGCCCCGCCGGCGACCAGCAGCAGGATGACTAGGCAGTAGGTCAACGCCCCGAGTTTCATCTCGTCGTCCACGATGCCGCCGCTGACGCGGAGCGGCCGGACGACCTGCGGACGAAAGGCCCGCTCGAGCGAGGCGAGCATGACCTTGATCGCGATCCAGAAACGGATGACCTTGATGCCGCCGGCGGTCGAGCCCGCACAGCCGCCGATGAACATCAGGCCGATGATGAGCGCCCGGCTGAGGAACGGCCACTCGTCGTAGTTCGAAGTTACAAAGCCCGTGCCCGTGTGCAGCGCGATGGTCTGGAAGCCGGCGAAACGTAGGGCTTGGAGCGCGGTGGCGTAGATGGTGTGGCCGGCGGTGGTGATCAGGTCGGTGCCCATGAGGTTGACCGCGACGATCGCGATGACCGCGAACTTGAGCACGAGGTACACCCGCAGCTCTTCGTCTTTGAGCGCCGCCTTCCACCGGCCGCGCACGACCAAGAACATCAGCCCGAAGTTCACGCCCGCCAGCAGCATGAAGACCATCGAGACGACATCCACCGCGACGGAGTTGTACGCCCCGATGCTTTCGTTGCGCGGCGACAGCCCGCCAGTGCTGACGACCGAGAAGCTGTGGCAGACGCTCTCGAACCACGACAGGCCGCAGAGCTTGTACGACGCGACCGCCGCGGCGGTGATGCCCATGTAGATCAGCCAGAGGATGCGGGCGGTTTCTTTGATCCGCGGGCGGACGCCCTGCTGCTGCGGGCCCGGCGCTTCGACGTTGAACAGCCGCTTGCCCCCGACGCCGATCATCGGCAGCACCGCGACGAAGAGCACCACGATGCCCAGCCCGCCCAGCCAGTGCGTCATCGACCGCCACAAGAGCAGGCTCTTGGGCAACGCGGGGATGTCGCCCAACACGGTCGCGCCGGTCGTGGTCAGCCCGCTCATCGCCTCGAAGTAGCAGGCAACGTAAGACTCGAAGATGTGCGGTTCGCCTCCGCCCGCCCCCCCGGCACCCCCGGCTTCCCGGATCATCGCCCAGGTCCAGAACGGCAACGCCGAGACCGCGGCGCCGATGAACCAGCTCATCGCGACCAGCAGCATCGCCTCCCGGCGGTTCATCATCTCGACCCGCCGACCGCCCCGGCCGGCGAGCCAAAGCGCCGCACCCACCGCCGCCGCCAGCAACGCCGAGACGCCCATCGCCTGCACCCCGAGCAGTTCGCCGATGCCCCGCTTGGCCCAGAGCATCCACTCGATCGCCACGATCACCCCCATGCCCGCGCCAAGCACGAGCATGAGCAGGCCGACTTGTCGAAGCACGTGGCGGTAGTTCATGAGCGTTTAATCAGCGAACCTGCGGGGGATCACATTGGTTTAGCGGACGGTCGGAATACGCCGGGGTCATCCCGGGGTGAACGCAAATAACACGTTGTTATGGATCGGCGATCCGCCCTCGCCCGCTAAACACCCGGGCGTTACCCCCCAAAGATTTTCTTGAGGTCCCGGCCGCACTCCGACGGGCCGATGACCACGACCATGTCGCCGACCTTGATCGTGTCGTCGGCCCCGGGCACGAAGACCGTCTAGCCCCGGCTGATCGCCGCGATGATCGTCCGGGCCGGGAACTGCACGTCTTTCAGCGGGATGTCGATCACCTTCTTGGCCAGGCTCGGCACGCGGATCTCGTACACGTCCGCGATGCCCTCGGCCAAAGGCGCAAGCTGCCGCACGCTCTCGCCGCTGAGCAGCCGTTCGATCTCGCCCACGGCGGTGGACCGCGGGCTGAAGGCGTGGTCCAGGCCGATGTGCCCGATCAGGTGCAGGTACGTCGGGCGTTGGAGCACGGCGATCGCGCTCTTGGCCCCCATGCTCTTGGCCCGCGCGGCGGCGAGGATGTTGGTCTCTTCGTCGTCGGTGCAGGCGACAAACGCATCGACCTGATCGACCCGCTCGTCCAGCAAGATGTCGGAGTTGATCACGTCGCCGTTGATCAGCGTGACCCACGGCAGCTTCTCGGCGAGCTCCTGCGCCCGGTGCGGACGAAGCACAAACAGCCGGACCGCGAAGTTGCGGTTACGCAGCTCGCGGCAGAGCCAGACGCCCTGCGTCGAACCGCCCATGACCATAACCTTGAGTCGGCCGCCGGCGTCGGGCTTGAACAACTTGAGAGTCTTCTCGAACGCCTTAGACTCGCCGATGAGCGTAACGATATCGCCGGCCATCACTTTGGTGTCGGCCACGGGCAGAAACGCGTCGTCGCCCCGCTCGACCGCGGCGACCAGCGTGGACGCGGGCAGCTTGAGGTCCTTGAGCGCCACGCCCGCCGCCTTGGCGTTTTCCGAGACCGTGATGCTCTGCATCTCGATCGCGCCCTTGGCGAAGTTCTCGACCGCGTGCGAGCCGGGCGAGCGGAGCGTCGCGGCGATGGCCTGGGCGGTGGTGTACTCCGGGCAGACCAGGTGATCGATGCCCAGGTGGTCGGCGTAGTTCAGGCCCTTGGCCTCGAAGTAGGCCGAGTGGTGCACGCGGGCGATCGACCGCTCGCAGCCCACGGCCGTGGCGATCGACGCGGCGAGCAGGTTGATCTCGTCGATGTTGGTCGCGCCGATGAACAGGTCGGCCTTGTTCGTGCCGGCCTCGAGCAAGACGTCGGCCTGGGTGCCGTTGCCCACCAGCGAGCGGATGTCCATCGCGTCGTCGATCTCGGCGAGTCGTTTGGCGTCCTGATCGATCAGCGTGATGTTGTGCCCGGCGGGTGAGAGCACCTCCGCCGAGTGGCGGCCGACCTCGCCGGCCCCGCAGATAACGATATTCATGCGCAAAAGGATAACCCAACGGTCACCCCGACGCAGCAAAAACCCCCGGGCCGGCCGATGCAGGGGTATCGGCGACCCGAGGGGTTTAAATCGATGAAATCTATAGGCTTGCGGCAGGTCCGCCGGGGATCAGGCCGTGCCTTTGCGCCGACGCAGAACGCCCAGACCGCCGATCCCGATCAACGCCGCGGACGTCGGCTCGGGGACGAGCACGAAGTCGACCAGGTAATCGCTGACCTGCGGGCCGGTCTGTTGGATGATGAACGTGTAGTCGCCCGGGCCGATCTCGGAGAACCCCGTGCCGCCGGAGATCCCGCCGGCCGCGATGGCGTCGAGCAGGTTGGTGCCGAACGGGTCGGGGTCCAGGTGGTCGCCGCCGAGGTTATCGAAACCGCCGGCGGGCGTGCTGGCGACCGAACCGGCGACGAGCGCGTAGAACCCGCGGTTGCCGTCGTTAGCGCCGGGGAGATTCGGGTCGTCGTATTCGAGCAGGTTGATCGCGTCGAGCGTCTGTCCCGCGCCGACGGTGAAGGTGAAGAAGTCGCGGGTGTCGCTGCCCGGGCCGGTCGTGACCGAACCGGCGATGGTGTTGCTGCCGAGTTCCAAGCCGATCGCGGTGGGCGCGGCGCCCGAGTCGGCCAAGTCGCCGTTGACCGATTCGTCGTAGCGGTTGGCGCGGGTTGCGCTGAGCGTGTCGATCGCGGTGACGTAGGGCGGGTTGCCCGCGGGCCCGGCGTTGTCGATCTGCACCCGGCCGATCAGCCCGCCCAGGTCCTGGGCGTTGAAGGACAACGGCGTGGGATTCGCGCTGGAGCGGATGTTGGTGTCGGTGACCGGAACCTCGGCCAGCACGGTCGTGTCGTCGGTGCCGAAGACCCGGACGGTCGGGGTGCCCAGCCCGCGGTCGGCGGCGAAGAACGAAACCTCGGTCACGCCGCGGTTGAACGTGAGGTCGCCGGTGTCCCCGGTTCCCGCGGCCGAGCCGCCGAACGATCCGGTGAACGACGGGCCGCTGATGAACAGGTAGGCATCGGGGCCGGTGTTGTAGCTGGGCCCGTCGAACGACTGCTGCTGCTGCCCGCCGCTGACGGTCAGCGTGAGGTTGCCGGTGGTCAGGTCCACGTCGGCCGTGCCCCCGGTGCTGAAGCCCTCGGCGGTGCTGAACGTCGACTCGATCGTCGACTGCGCGTGTACGCCGGCCACCGATAGCCCGGCGAGCAAGCAGGCCGTCGCGATCTTCTTCCCTGCCGCCCCGCGTCGCTGATTTGTGTGGTCATGATTCAATCTCACGTTCAAAAC
This sequence comes from Planctomycetota bacterium, assembly GCA_039199695.1. GTDB lineage: Bacteria > Planctomycetota > Phycisphaerae > Phycisphaerales > Phycisphaeraceae > Algisphaera. Next base: position 18,014 of record JBCCST010000015.1, read on the forward strand.
CTCCATTGATGGTTACCAAGTGGGTCGCGGCCGTGAACGTTTCACGGGCACATCAACAGAGGTGTTGGCCGATGAGGCGGATTGCAACGATTCGAGAAATATGGATTCTTTAGTCCGAGGTGCGACCCGGATGCAATCGGCGACCGCACCCGGAACCTTTAAGGGTTACGTAGACACGGTTCGATCCATGAGTGACCGCCCGAAACCGATAGCCGCCACGCTTGATCGTGAAGCGTTCGCTCGGCATTACGCCGAGGTGTATCCGCGCCTGTTGCTGGTGGGGTACGCCATGCTCGGCAACCGGGCAGCCGCGGAAGACGCCGTCCAACAAGCCGCCACCACCGCACTCACCAAGATCAAAGATTTCACCCCGGGAACGCACTTCGGAGCCTGGATGACGCAATTCGTCCGCCATACCGCCCTCAACGACCGACGCCGCGCCAACACCCGGCGGGCGTCGAACATCGATGATGTCCAGGTCACCGCGCCAACCGTCGCCAACGCCCACGAAGCCAACCACGCCGTGGACGGCGTGGGACAACTTCACGAAGACCGCGGGCACTTTGACGATGAACTGCGGCAGGGCCTGCTCGCGCTCGCCCCGATCGCCCGCGCTTGCTTGTTGCTGCGTACCGTCGCCGAACTCGACTACAAGGAGATCGCCGAGACCCTCGGTTTACCCGCGGGCACCGCCATGAGCCACGTCTACCGTGCGCGTCAGCAGCTCCGCCAACAACTGTCGGCCGCCCCCACTCCGGAGGCTTCACCATGACCACGCCCGACCGCCAACCCCCGGAACCACAAGCCGAACCGCCGATCGAGGACCCCGAACTCGAGGCCTACCTCGACGGCACGATGTCCGCCCAAGACCTCGAAGCGTTCAACGCCCGCCTCGAACGCGAGCCCGGCCTGCGCCAGCAGATTCAACAACAACAAGGCATCGACGCGGCCCTCCGCCAGGCCTTCAGTTGGACTTCCACAGAACAGGCGCTTCCGCTGCCCGACGAAAACAAGCAGAACGTTGACCCGACGGCCCCGTCGGCCTCGCCGTACCGATTCCCGGGCCCGAAATTCCGGACGTGGGCGGTTCGGTCCGCGATCGCCGCCGTCGTCGCCCTGGCCGCAACCACCGTAATTTTCATCACGACTTCGGCCGGTGATGTGGAGCCGTTGGCCGCGGTTTACCAGGCCGAGGTTGAGGCCGGGTTTGTGCCGGGGTGGGTGTGCGAAACGGATTTCGAATTCATCGAAACCTACGCCAAGCGGTTCCAGACCCCGTTGCTGCTCAAGACGTCGCCGGACCTCGAAGCGATCGGGCTGACGTACAACTACGCGCTCGGGCCGCAGACCGTCATGCTCTTGGCCCGGGTTGAGGGCGAGCCCGTGCTGGTCTTCGCCGGCAGCACGCGGTTGGTGGACCAGCCGCCCCGCGTGGGCGACCGCCGGTACCGGTTGTTCGAACGCCAAGTCGGCACCGTCCGGCTGTTTGAGTTGACCCCCTTTGCCGAGCCGCGCGTGTTGGACCAATTCGAGCACTTGCCCGACTGGGACCCCACGCCACCACCGCCTCAGCCGTAAAACCAGAACACCACCCCGCCCGAAGTCAGTCGATCAACTCGGGCTTGGGCGGCTCGTCCGCGATGGTTGGCCCGGGCACAATCCCCAAGCCGCGCAGCCGATCCTTGACCGCGTCGTTTTCCGCATCGACCCAGTAGGCGTAACGCAACGCTTGGATCGCGTTGGGCGTGTCGTTGTACAGCTGATAGAAATCCGCGATCGCGAGGTAGGGTGCCGTGTCGCCTTCGGGGGCGAAGAAGGCGGCTTTCTGCAACGCGGTCTTTTGGCCGTCGGCGTCGCCGAGCAGCCCCAGATACTTGGCCTTGCGCAGGAAATCGCCCGACTGCTGGGCGTAGGTCTGGATCATGTTGTCCAGGAAACCGTACAGCGTCTCGAAACGCTCCTGCTGGTAGTACGTCTCGGCCAGCGAATCCGCGATTCTCGGGGTCCATTGCGGGTCGTCGGGCCGCAGCGCCAACGCCTGCTCGAGCGGGGTCTGGGCCGGGATCGGCTTGCCGAGTTGGAGCATGGTCACGCCCAAGTAGTACTGCGAACGGTAATCGCTGGGCTTTTTGTCGACCGCGGTCTGGAACTGCTCGGCCGCGGTGACGAAGTCCTGCTGGCGGTAGCTCTCGTACCCCAACTCGCGGTAGACCACGTTGTTTTTGCAGCCGGTCAGGGCCAGGGTGCCGACCAGGCCGAGGGTGATCGCGGCGGTTTTGAGTGTCATCATCGTCGAGTCCTTACTGAAAGCTCCGGATCATCCCGGTACTTGGGGGCGGGTTCTTGTGGCCTCAAGCCGAGCCGCGGCGAGACACCGAGCCGACCTCAGCTAAGCAGATCATCGGTCAATCCCGAACGCAAAGAATAGACCCCCCAGCTTCACCCGGCAAGCCCGAAACGTCACCCGACCGGACCCCGCCGCCACGCCCGACCCACCATGCATGGGCTTGAAAACGTTGGACATTTGGCGGTATTGAGGTTATATAATTTGGGTATGAGCATTCTGCGCAAACAAATGATAATTCCGGGCCATACGGGTCTGTTTTTTTCCGCTTTGGCGTTGATCACGACCGCTATTTTCACCGCGGCGCCCGGATACGCGGCCACGGTCGTCGTGCCCGAGCCGACCGCCATCCAGGTCCCCAGCCCCAACTTCAGCAACCGCAACTTCGGCACCACCATCGACAGCATCGTCTTGCACACCACCGAAGGCAGCACGTCTTCTGCCCTCAACTGGCTACAAAACCCTGCCAGTCAGGTCAGCGCTCACTACATCATTTCGCCCAACGGCACGCTCTACCAGATGGTCGATCTGGATAAAAAGGCGTGGCACGCCACCTACTACAACTCCCGCTCGATCGGCATCGAGATGGCCGGCTTCGCTAACCAAGCCGACACCTGGAACGCCTTTAACCTCAACAAGCTCATCGACGTCATCGCTTGGCTGGTGCACACCTACGACATCCCCCTCGAACACCCCACCGGCGACGCCTACGACTACCCCAACGACACCTTCAACGCCCCGGGGATCGTCAATCACAGCCAGGTCCAGCCCTGGAACAAGGGCGACCCCGGCCCGTTTTTCCCGATGGATAGCGTGCTCGCGGCCGTCGAAGAACGACTCACCCCAATTTTGGTAGGGGATTACAACGGCAACGGAGAAGTCGACGCCGCGGACTACACCTTGTGGGTAGACAATTTCGGCGACACCGTCGAGCCTTTCGCCGACGCTGACGGCAACGGTGATGGGTACGTCGGGATCTCCGATTACACCGTGTGGGCCGACAACTTCGGCAACACCGCCGCGCTCAGTTCCGGTGCGTTCCCGGTCCCCGAGCCTAGCGTGTTGGCCCTGCTGGGCCTGGGGGGTCTCGCGATCCTCGGCCGTGTCCGTCCATCCGCCTGAATTTCATCCATTCCAAGATGAGATTGACTTGGTCATCCTCATTCAGGCGTTCCGATTCAAAGGCTATTCGGCAAAGTGATTCTGGTTTAATTTTCCCATCTAATCCAAACGGCCCAAATTTTCATCTCTACCTGGCGTGATAGCCGCTGCCGAAACCAATCGATAAAGGCAGTCGCAGGCGAGACTTCACCGCCGAACGGGCTATTTATCCAGTTCAGATTTGACCTTGCTCGCAGCATAAGACCCGACCATATTTTTTTCGAGATTATGCAATTTAGGGTTGTACCTAGCCTTGGGCGGGAATATGATGATCTAGAGAGCCTGCTTTTTATTGGCCGTATTTGGCCGCCTATCTGGATTGAGACCAAACAACCTCTTCTTTCGTTGCTCAACTGAGTGAATTCATACATGCTGTTTATTGGTGTATGACTCACTCCTAAAAGCTAACACTTAGGTGGAAAATTAATGATGGATCAAAACTCCGTAAAGGGATTGCGTATGGATGGACTGCGTGCGGACGACGCGGTCACCACGGTTCAACAAGACAACCGAATTTCCGGGCAGCGATTCCATCGATCGGGTTTCACCCTGATCGAGCTGCTGGTGGTGATCTCGATCATCGCCCTGCTCATCGGCATCCTCCTGCCGGCCCTGGGTGCCGCCCGCGGCGCCGCTCGCGATATCGCGTGCTCCAGTAATCTCCGGCAACTCGGCATCGCGGTGGTCACCTATGCCGAGGACAACAAAACGTTCAATATCCCCTATCGCGACGTCTGGAGCGGCCCCACCGTCTACTGGTCGGCCAAGCTGATTGACGAAGGCTACCTTGGCGGCGGCGAAGCATTTGTTTGCCCAACGATGGAAGAAGTCGGCTTCGACGCGTGGACCCCCGACAGCATCGACGATGGCCCCGTCGGCAGCGACGCTTGGCTGGAAGATCCCGATTGGCAGTTTATTCATTACGGCATGAATACCAGCAACGTCGGCACCCTTCAGCGTCGCAATGGCTTCACGAACTACGTCAAGAACTTCCCGGGCCCGGATCAAGTCACCCTTACCCCCAAAACCGACGACTTCCGCACACCCTCAAGCATGATCTACGCGATGGATGCCGCGGGTCCCACAGACTTAGCCAACATTCCAAGCAATATCTTTGGGGTCGCGCCACTAAACTCCACGAACAACGCCGCTTCTACATCATTCCGCGGCTCAAACTATGTCTGGGACATGGTGGGAGGCGCTAGTGCTGGTTGGCCGCACGCCCGCCACTCCTCGTTTAGTGCTAACGTCGTCTTCGCCGACGGCCACGTCGAAAAGTTTACCACCGGGGGTAATAATCAACTTTCCCAGCGGACCGCTTGGTATTTCTACGACAATGAAAACGGCTTCGGCGACGCCCGCATAGACGATGACAACGGTTGGACCGAAACGGGTAACCGTATCGCCGGCGAATACGCCGGGCCGTAAGACCAACCGGCTTACCAACCCTATCGACTCATGTGAAATTCGATCCTTCACCACGATTAAAACCCTCCTATGAAACGTACTTCACCCCACGCCTTCACGCTCATCGAACTGCTCGTGGTGATCTCGATCATCGCCCTACTGATCGGCATCCTCCTGCCGGCCCTGGGTGCCGCCCGCAACACCGCCCGTATCTCCGCGTCGGCCAGCAATCAGCGTCAAATCGGTATCGCGATGGCGGCGTATCAAGCGGACAATAAAGAATTTTTTCCCTTGTGGCAGCGAAGCAGCGTTAACAATGATGAATCTTCCATCGACTTCATGATCGGTGGAACGCCGGCTTGGTATTGGAACACCAAACTTGCTGTCGAAGGATACGTTCCGGGCTTGGATGTTTATGCCGACCCTACGTTTGAAGGCGACACTTCGTTTCTAACTGATGGGGTAGACCGAAATAACATGGGCGACCGCGTTTATAACTGGATCCACTACGGCTACAACTATGTTTGGGTCGGGTCAAACTTGGCGGGTGCTCTAAGTCGCCCGCCGGCGAAGCGAAACCCCAACGCACCAAACTCAACCGCTCGGATTCTGGACATGGAAGATCCGACTTCGGTGATGATCACCAGCGGTTTGCGGGATTTTAATCCGGCTGGCAAAGAAACCGACGCATCGACACCTCCCATCGACCCGAACGGGACTTACGGGGGCCATGTGTTCATTGACTTCGCTCTGTCGGTCGGCAATGCAGGTATCCCCCACGCCCGGTACGCCGATCGGATTCAGAGTTCTTGGGGTGACGGGCATGTGTCACTTATCCAGCCGACTTTTACCCAAGAACAGCAAAACGCAACGGCCCCCAACGGATTCACGGCACCGCCCGCCAGTAATACCGCCGTTTTTGGACGAAACAATTTGGGAAGTACCCAAGACTGGGGGGGGATATTCGATAACGGAAACTACTTCGATCTTCGTCGAGAACACCCTGACAATAGATAAATAAATAACTTCGGTCTTACTTGCATTGTGCATTCCATTTTTGCCCCCTGTGCCACCCCAGCACACTTTTTAGGAGAACGACATGTTGGAGAAACATTGGACCTTTACGACCGCGGCCTTGCTGGCCAGCCTAACCACTATGGCCCACGGCCAAGTGTTTTCGGACAGCGACGGGACCGCTTCGCTTTACACGGTGGCCGGTGATGGCCCGCCCGATCCGGGGGCAACGCCAACCATTGAAGATGTTCGTTTTGGATTCGATTACGGCAACTTTGACCTGTTCAATAACTCGCTGTACGAAACTGCCGCCGGCGTTCAACTCGATGGCTTCCTCAAGGGCAGCATCGCTGAAGCCCCGAACTCCGCCGCCGGTGACGCCGCGACTACCGGCCTGTTCATCTCGGCCAACAACAGCTCGTTCGTGAATACCAGCCTCTTCGCCGGCGTCTACGCCAACGGCGTCGATGTCGGAGCCGGCACCTCCACCCCCGACTATGTGCTGAAATTCGACAGCTTCATGTCCAGCACCAACGGCGTCGATGGGGCCTTCCCCTCCGGGGCGACCAACTACTTCGCCGCCGGCATCAACTACGACCCGTCTCAGGTCGTCGCCGAGGACTTCGGGCCTTATACCAACGCCCGTAGCAACTCTAACGGCGGCCAATCGGGCCAAACCCTAGCGTACACGACCGACCGTGACGGCTTCGACGACTACGAAGTCACCATCGGTAACGTGACTATCGAAGATCGCAGCGAAGGCTTCACCGGCCTGGCCACCGCCCACATTGAGCAGGGTTTCATCGACGCGGGGTTCAGCAATACCGACTATGTGACTCCGATCGAAACCTCCAACGCCGACGACGGCCACGCCACCCCCATCGTGGGTAACGAGGCGATCTTCGACGCGACGGATGCCACCACGGTGGCCGCCACCAGCCGTCAGTTCTGGCGCGAACAGTTCCCCGAGACCACTGATCCGCTGCACTTCTCCAGCGACCTTGACCCCCGGACGCTGAACCCCAACGACTCTTTCGCCGGCGGTACACCGTACAACCGCTGGGTCGAAAACGAGATCTACTACGTTGATGGCGTGTGGACCTACGTGATCGACGATACCGTGGTCCTCCAAGTCGATCCCGATGAAGCGGGCGACGGCACGCAAACCGTCACCGATTCGGGCACCATCGGCTTCTTCTTCTTCGACGGCTTCTCGTCGTTCAGCTCCACGCCCGAAGGTACCCAGTTCGCCATCGTCGACAACATCGTCGTCGAAGCGGCGGCTAGTGGCGACGCTCCGGATATGACCCAGTTCCTGATCGACGAAGGCTACATCCCCGAGCCTGCCGTCGTTGCCCTCTTGGGTGACTACAACGGCAACGGTGAGGTGGACGCGGCCGACTACACGATCTGGGCCGACAACTTCAACTCCACCACCAACCTCGCCGCCGACGGCAACAATGACGGCGTCGTGGATGCGGCCGACTACACAATCTGGGCCGACAACTTCGGCAATGTCGCAGCCGCCGCGTTCCCGGTTCCCGAGCCTAGCACCGCTCTCGTTTTGGCCGGTTTGGGCCTGATCGCGGCTCGTCGCCGTCGTCAGGCGTGATTTGGGGCCCGTAAGGGCTGTTTTCCCGAAATCATGCAAGTTTAACTTTACTTTGACCCCCGACTGATTATATTACTATCAGCATCAACCCTTAGTGACCCCTATTATTTGGAGGCAGATTAGCATTATGAAATTGACCAAGAAACTGACATCGTTTGCCGCGTTTGCGGTTATGGCCGCCACCCCGGCGCTGGCCCAACCTACCTTGGTTGGTACTTTCGAAGGTGTTACGCCTGAAGGAAGCAATGCATTTCTTTTTGAAATCGTATCTAGCGACTTGACAGGTTCCTATGCAGTCGAGCTAGCGTTTGAAGCTAACATCGGTAATTCGACTTTCTTCGGGGGTCAAAACGATACCCTTACCGATGCGTTGGCTGATGAGCAAACTACCGTTGACAATAATCTCAACTCTGGCTACAGCATTGCTGAAGACACCTATTATTTCGATACTAATTTTGGCACCGCTAACCCTGGTAACAACCCATTTACGAGCACTGAAACAACTGGTTTTGTCCAGACTCCTACCACCCTTTTCATGAGTTTTGGTACTTCTACGGATCTTGGTAGTCCTGTTTCGGTCATTCGAATCGTAACACCCGATGATGACATTGAGTTTTTTGGTGTCATCGCTCAAGACGGTGTTAACAATCAAGTTTCGGGAACAGCTGTTGTACCCGAACCCACCACTGCCGCTCTGCTTGGTCTCGGTGGTCTGGCTCTGCTGAGTCGCAAGCGTCGTCAAGCCTAATGTTGGCTTGAACGATCTCTGAGGAAACTCGATCACGAGGCGTGCCTTTACCGGCACGCCTCGTTTTTATTTGGTCTAAGTTTGGCGTTCGTGCTGCCGTTCTCCGCTCAGTAGAAAGCCAGATCTGACATCCAGAGTTGCGGTCTCGCTGGTTCATGATCAAACGCCGCGTGGCTTCTCTAAACAACGACGAAGCAGCGACTCGTAAATAAGCCTCTCTCGGCGATTGCGCCCCGCTGGATCACGACTCGCGGCACGCCTCTTCAATTGTCCTGACCCAGTCTTGCGAGGCGTGATACCTTGTAGCGGTCATGCAACTGCCCACCACTCTGCTGCGGCACGAAGCCCCGGGCCGGGGCACGCCCCCGCATTACGACTGGCTGATCGCGACGCCCCCGGCACCACAAGACTCGCCCGCGGGGTTGTGGACCGCGCGGGTCGCGGCGCACTGGAACGACTGGGCCGCACTCGGTCAGATCGAGCTGACCCCTCTGCCCCGTCACCGCCCGCGGTATCTACGCTGGGCCGGGACGCTCAGCGGTCAGCGGGGTTGGGTATGGGGGGGCGGTCGTGGGGTCATCGTGCCAACGCTCTGGACGCCCCGCCGAATCGAGTTGACCCTCGAGCCCTGGCTAGCGACTGCTCCGGCTCACAACCCATTGCCATCCGCCCGGCAGCCGACCACGCTGGGTATCAGCCTGCGTCGCGTCGGGGAGCGTTGGCGGGGCGTGGTTTCTCCCGACGTGAGGTGATTTTCCCCTCGCGGCGGCGGGTCCGGCGCGGCATAATGCAGGCTCTCCCATGTGCCGCGTCTCTCCGCGGCGATCTCGTTCTCTTCTGTTTCCGTTCTGGAGTCGCCCGATGTCCGACAAGATCAACGATGAAGACCTGCTCGCCAACGCCATCCCGATCGACCTGTCTGAGGAAGACGAGGTCGAGGAGACGCACGCCAAACTCAAAGCCCCCGACGACGGCATCGCCCGCAGCGACGACGAAGACCTAACCCCGATCGACATCGACGAAGAAGGCCTGGGCGGCGACCCGAACCAGCAATCGAAGATCATGATCTTCGGCGAGGCCGAGCGCAAAGCCCACGCCGACCACTGGAACCGCACGCCCAACTCCACCGGCACCGGTGCGATCCACGTCAAAACCTTCGTCGCCAAGCTCCGCCTCGACGCGATCGACAACCTCGACGAGCAGGTCAACAACTGGCTGGACCTGCACCCCGAATACGAGGTGAAGTTTGTCACCACCAGCGTCGGCAAGCTGGTCGGCAAGATCAGCGAAGACGCGATCTTCATGAACGTGTGGGTATAGCCCGACCGCGTCCGTCCTTTCCCCAGAACGCCAAACCACGGCGGGGCCACGCGTGCGCCTGCTACGATATCGGTGCATGAAGCTGCGTTATCGATCAACCCCCTCACGTCGCCGAGGCATCTCGGTTTGCGGTTGCTTGTGTGCTCTGCTGACCGGCTGGGGCTGTGCGCAGGCCGATCTTTCCAGCGCCCAAAACGCCTACCGCAACGGCAACCTGCCCGCCGCCGAGAAGTGGATCGACCAGTACGCCAAAGAGCAAGGCAACGGCGTCCACCGGGTCATCGCGTATCTCGAACAAGGCAGCATCCGACGCGACGCCGGCGAACTGGAGGCCAGCCTCGCGTCGTTCGACGCCGCCGACGAAGCGATCACCGCGATCGACCGGGCCCCTGACGTGAGTTTGTCCCGGGAGACGCTGGCGGCGTTTTCCAACCTCAACGCCCTGCCCTACCGCGGCACCTACGCCGACCGGATCATGCTCTACACCCTCCGGGCGCTCAACTGCCTGGAACTCGGCGACACCGAACGGGCCCGTGTCGAGCTCCGCCGGGCGTACGAGCGTCAGCGCGAAGCGGTGCAGCAGAACGCCAAGCGACTCGAAGCCGCTCAACAGGCGGCCAACGACCGCACCGACAGCGGGTACGACGCCCAGCGGGCCCAACGCGACCCCCGGTTCCGGGCCGGCCTCGACGCGTCCTACGCCGACTTGGATCGCTACCAAGCCTACGGCGACTACGCCAACCCGTTCGCCGAATGGCTCCAAGGGCTCTACTACCTCAGCGAAGCGGTCGACGGCTCGGACGTCGAGCGGGGCCGATTCGCCCTCACGCGGGCCGCGGGCATGGTGCCGGGTAATGCTTTTCTGGAAGCCGACCGCCGGTTGGCCGAGCGCATCGCGGCGGGCGAGCCGACGCCGCGGACGACCTGGGTCGTCTTCGCCACGGGCACCGCCCCGCTCCGCGGCGAGGTCCGCATCGACATCCCGTTGTTTCTGTTCGGCGGCGACGTGGATTACGTCGGGGCCAACTTCCCGCGTCTGGTCGAAAACCCGAACTACCTCCGCTCGCTCACCGCCCAACCCGTGCGGGACGACGGCTCGGGCGACTCTCAAACAACCGCCGCCGTGACCACCGAACTCTTGGCGGACATGGATTCGATCGTGGCCGAGGAATTCAAGAACGAGCTTCCGGTCATCATTACCAAGACGCTGATCGCGGCGGGAACCAAAGCCGCCGCGGCGTACGCCCTGCGTGAGACCTTCGACCACCGCGACGACGGGTTGACCGCGATCGTCCGCATCGCCACGACGGTCTACCAATTCGCCGCGAACCAGGCGGACCTGCGGACCTGGGGCTCGCTGCCCAAGCAATACCAGATCGCCCGCTTGCCCACGCCCGAGTCGGGTAAAATTGCTTTGTCGACGCCCAGTGGCGTAAACGCCCACGGCGTCCCGAGCGCGGCCGTCGGCCGAGCCGCGGCACCCCTCACGGTGGACCTCTTGCCCGGCGAATTCAACGTCGTCGTCGTGCGATCGATCAACACGTATTCGCCCCTCCGCATCTCTCAGTTCTCCCTTGGAAAGGACGCCCCGCGATGGACCGAACCTTCTGCCGAATGATGCCGATCGCTTTGCTGGTACTAACCGCGGTGGCGGTGTTGCCCGCTTGCGAAACCGTGAACACCGCCGAGCGGGCCGAGCCCGGCTACGAACGGGTCTACATCGACGACAAGCGTGTCACCACCGACGACTCACTCAAAAACGCCGCGGGCTTGGTGCGCCTCAACGAGACCACGCTCGAGTCCGGCTTCCTGAAAGTGCAGGCCGAGGTGTACAACGACACCCGTGAACGCAAGCGCGCGAACTACCGCTTCGAGTGGTTTGACGCTAACGGCATGTTGATCAACACCTCGCTGTCGAGTTGGAAAGCGATCTCGTTGACCGGCAAAGAATCGCAGTTCATCACCGCCGTGTCGCCGACCAAGACCGCGACCGACTTCCGGCTGAAACTCATCGAACCCGAAGATTAAACTCACCCCGTCAACCACCGACTTTACCGATCCCCAAGAAAGAGTTCGTCATGACCAAGCTGCTCCCCGCTATCGCCCTGACTCTCGTCGCCGCGTTGTTTGCCGGCGCGTGTACCAACAACCCCGCCCGCCGGATCGATCCTTCGGGCACCGAAACGATCACGACCACCGACAAACTCGACATCCAGGACGCCACGGATGCCGCCGGCGCGATGTCCGAGTCGTTGCTCGCCTCGGGCGTGCTGGGCCGCGACGGCGAGCCCTCGATCATCGCCATCGACCGCTACGTCAACAACACCACCCAGCAGATCGATCGCGACGAGGTCGTCAAGAAAATCCGCGTCACCCTCAACAAGGCCGGCGTCGCCCAAACCCTCACCACCATCGACTCCCGCGGCGAAACCGGCGGCGAGTCCAACATCGCCTCGAAATTCGCTCGGGAAAACGTCGATGCCGCCCCCGGAAGTGAGGGCAACGCGATCACGCCCGACCCGCTGGTCCCCGATTACGCGCTCACCTACAAAATCCTCGAGAACCGCGCTAAGGCCGGCAAAATCCGTCAAACGACTTTCACTTTCCAGATGTCGCTCGTCGACGTCCGCAACGGCCTGGCGGTCTGGGAAGACGAACAGCAAGTCACCAAACAAGGCGACAAAGCGGCCGTCGGTTGGTAATGCTCCACCCATCCAGGCCGAGCGGTTGATCTGAAATCGCCAACTGCAAGCCACAACGACCTGCAATAAATCGTCTCCCCGAGCGTAGGGCTGTGCATGAAACACGCACCGCCCTGTTTTTCTGCGCTTTGCTTCCTGCTCGCGGGATGGATCCTCGCGACCCCGATCTATGCGGACACGCCGCCGAACATCGTCTTTATGTTGTCCGACGATCAAGCCTGGAACGGCCTATCGGTGCCGATGCATCCCGACTTGGAAGGCTCGTACAACCCGCGGTACGACACACCCCACACCCAACGCCTCGCCGAGCAGGGCATGCGCTTCTCCGCGGCCTACGCCCCCGCCCCGGTCTGCGCCCCGACCCGCATCAGCCTGATGGCCGGGCGGTCGGCCGCGGCCCTTCGGTGGACCAAGGCCGGCCCCTCCATCCGCAGCTCGGCCAACCCCCCGCTCCTCCCCCCGCAAAACGTCCGCCCGATTTCCAGCAGCCAGACGACCTTGGCCGAGCTGCTTCAGCAAGCGGGCTACACCACCGCCCACTTCGGCAAATGGCACCTCGACGGCGGCGGCCCCGAGAACCACGGCTTCGACGTCAGCGACGGCAACCTCGGCAACGAAGCTTCATCCAAGTACACCGACCCCAACCCCGTCGATCTCTTCGGCATGGCCGGACGCGCCGAAGCGTTCATGCAACAAGCCCGCGACGGCGGCCAACCGTTCTACGTCCAACTCTCCTGGCTGGCCTTGCACTCGCCCGCTAACGCGCTGAAGAGTTCGATCGAGAAATACGAAGACGCCGGGCTGGGCAACGAGCGACAAGTCAACCGCGCCGCCCTGACCCACGACATGGACACCGCCGTCGGCCGGGTGATGGACGCGCTCGATCGCCTGGGCTTGGCCGACAACACCTACGTCGTCTTCATGTCCGACAACGGCGGCACCGGAGGCAACGGCGAGCGACGCAACCGGCGCCGCGCTACCAACTCCAACCACACCCCGACCCTGGCTGGGGGCAAGGGTTCGCTGTGGGAAGGCGGCATCCGCGTCCCGTTGATCATCCGCGGCCCCGGCATCGCCGCCGATTCCTGGTCACACACGCGGGTCGTGGGCTACGACCTGTTCCCCACCTTCCTCGACTTAGCCGGCCGTGCCGACCTGCTCAAAGAAACCTCGCACCCGGTCGAAGGCGGCAGCCTCGTGCCCGTCCTCACCGGCCGATCCGACGCGGTCGACCGCGACCGCAAGGAACTCGTCTTCCACTTCCCGCACTACCAGACCAACGACGGCCCGCACTCGGCCATCTTCCTCGACCAGTACAAACTCATCCGCTTCGACACCACCCAACGCCTCGCGCTGTTCGACATCGACGCCGACCCGTACGAGCAGAACGACCTGGCCGAAGACAAACGCAGCGTCGTCCGCAAACTCGAACGCCGGCTGGACGCGTATCTCGACGACGTGGAGGCGCAACGGGTCAAACCCAACCCCGACTACGACCCCGACCAACCCACGTCCTCGAGCGATCGCCGACGGCGGTAATTCTTTCGGAAATGTCGCAAGTCTCGCGTCACCGCTCGCTCGTTGCTGGCTTCTCTGCGAACCAAAGCAAAACGACTCACCAGAGTCACGCTGGCGTACAAGTCAACCCGGAAGAGAAGAAAGTGAAATGAGCCCGGTAGGATTCGAACCTACGACCTCACCCTTATCAGGGGTGCGCTCTAACCAACTGAGCTACGAGCCCGAACCACGCCGAAAGCGAGGCGGGGCCGATCGGGCGGACCGCGATCGGCCAAGCATTATGACAACTTTCGGGGCTTTTGCCAAACCTCCGATTCACGGCGAATCGCGGACCTCGACGGTGTAGTTGGGGCTTTCGCGGGTGATGCTGATGTCGTGGGGGTGGTTCTCGGCCAGCGTCGCGCCGCTGACCCGGACGAATCGGCCGTGCTCCCGCAGTTCCTCGATGGTCTGCGTGCCGCAGTAGCCCATGCCCGCCTTGAGGCCGCCGACCATCTGGTAGGTGAAGTCCGACAGCGGGCCGCGGTACGGGACCCGGCCCTCGACGCCTTCGGGGACGAGCTTGTCTTTCTTGGTCACGCCCTTCTGCGAGTAGCGGTCGGCCGAGCCGGCGAGCATCGCGCCCTGGCTACCCATGCCCCGGTAGGTCTTGTACCGTCGGCCGTGGTGGATCACCAGATCGCCGGGCGATTCGTCGAGGCCGGCAAAGAGGCTGCCGAGCATCACCAGCGACGCCCCGGCGGCGATGGCCTTGGTGATATCGCCCGAGTGGCGGATACCGCCGTCGGCGATCACGGGTATGTCGGCCTCGTTGGCCGCGCGACACGCGTTGAAAATCGCGGTGACCTGGGGAACGCCGACGCCCGAGACGATGCGGGTCGTGCAGATCGAGCCGGGCCCGATGCCGACCTTGATCGCGTCGGCTCCGGCCTCGATGAGGTCGCGGGCCCCCTGCTCGGTGGCGATGTTGCCCGCGATCACGTCGATAGGGTAACGGGCTTTGATCGCCCGCACCGTGTCCATCACGTTGCCGCTGTGGCCGTGCGCCGAGTCGACGATGATCACGTCAACCTCGGCCCCGATCAACGCGTCGACGCGGTCCAGCTGGTGCACCCCCACCGCCGCCCCGACCCGCAGCCGGCCGCGGTCGTCGCGACACGCCCAGGGGAACGCGTCCTGCTTGGCGATGTCGCCCATGGTGATCAGGCCGGTGAGTTGGTCGTCGTGGTCGACCAGCAGGAGTTTCTCGACCTTGTTTTGGTTGAGGATCGCCTCGGCCTGGCCGAGCGTGGTCTCGGGGGCCGCGGTGACCAAGCGGTCTTTGGTCATGACTTCGTGCAGCGGCGTGGCGTCGTCGGCGAGGAACATCATGTCGCGGCGGGTGACGATGCCCACGACCTTGCCGTTGGACTTGCCGTCGAGGGTGATGGGCACGCCGGAGATGTGGTGCTCGTTCATCAGCCGCCGCACCTCAGAAGCGGGGGCTTCGGGGGGCAGGGTGACGGGGTCGGTGATCACGCCGTTGGCCGAGCGTTTGACCTTGGTGACCTCGCGGACCTGGTCGTCGATGGACAGGTTCTTGTGGATGACGCCCAGGCCGCCCTGCTGGGCCAACGCGATGGCCAGGGCCGACTCGGTCACGGTGTCCATCGGCGAGGACAGGACGGGGATATTCAGCCGGATGTTCCGGGTCAGCCGGGTGGAGGTGTCGGTCTGGTCGGGGACGACGTCGCTGCGGGCCGGCAGCAGGAGCACGTCGTCGAAGGTGATTCCGTCGGAGAGGATTTTGGCTTCCATGTCTGATTATCGCGGGGAGAGCGCGAGGCGTCAACACAACGATAATTGAGAAGCCGGTTAAAAACACCCCACAGCTTGATTCCAACCTACGGTGTGAAGTACGGCGACACCGGTAGATAAAAAAAGCCGGCCACCTTTCGGCAGCCGGCTTTTCAAATTTTTCTGCTATGAAGCTTCTGGTGATTACGGACGCTCAGCGTCTTGGTCAACACCGTCGCCGCCTTGGGTCAGCACCAAGAGAGCGTTACCGCCGTTGGAGTTGACTTCGTCGTCACCACCGTCGTTTTGGAAGATGTGGTCTTCTTCAACCGAAGCGTTGTTGCCGTACTTGGTTTGCTCAAAGATCGGCGTGGTTTCGAATGCCGTGGAGTTGTCGTTGCGGGTCACGCCGCCACGCCAATCGCCCGAGTTTTCTTCGGTCCAGACCGAGCTGATGTTGTTGCTGGCCACGGTGTTGGCCGAACCAGTGTTGATGTCAGCCAAGACGATCGCCGAGGTGTTGAGGGTTTCTTTCCACTCGGAGGCCTTGTTGGTGTTAACCGGGGCGGTTTCATCCGCGGTGGCACCAGAGTTGTCGCCGAGGTCGATCGACGCGTACGAATAGTTATCTGCCGTGACATCGTTGTCGATCTCGACTTCGGTGGCTTCCGAGTCCGCAGGGTTGATCACGTAATCGGGGGTGAAGAAGTTGCCGTTGAGCATCTTTGCGATCATGTCCCGCTTCGAGCCGATCACGGCACCGCCGTATTCACCGGCACCGGCCGCAGGAGTCGGCTCAAAATCAGCGACATCGCCCGAACCGTTAAGGGTCGGGAAGAAGCCGTCGTTGCCGCCGCGCTTGTTGGATTGCGCGAAGGTCACGAAGCCTTGGTGGATACCACGCAGCTGCGTGTTGTTGGACATCTGACGGGCCGTACGGCGGGCCGCACCGAGGGCCGGCAGCAGGATGCCGATGAGCAGGGCGATGATCGAAATCACGACCAGCAGTTCGATCAGGGTAAAACCTTTTTGACGTTGCATGGAAACTCCTAAATGAAAAAAACAAACCACAATGGGGGGCAAAAAATCGTGTACCGCAAGTCGCGGGATGAAAGCCGGGCAATCCGCTGGGCCAATCGGTCGGGGCAATCGCTCCGAAGCCGAAGACAGACAACAGGATGGAATATGGCATTTGCGGGGACGCAGGCTTTCGGAACCAGGGTTCCTTCACTAAGGACCGGCGGGGCCGGCAATGGGGGGAACTGGCGGGGCGACTCGGGGGGGTGATTTTTTACCGAGCTGGTGGGTGAACGTACACGCCACATTTCAGCTCGAGAGGAACCGTTACGCAGGCTCCCAAACAAAGCGGGGTTAAAAGTTCGTTCGTGCCGTTAGGGGCTTTTCAACTTTCGAATAAAACGAAGAAAAGAAAAATCGAACGATGACATACAGCAAACAAATGCGTCCAAAACCATGCTAAATAATTATAGCATTTTGGTGCGGAGGGGGAATCCGGTATCAACCTGACTTCACCCTGCCCGCCGACCGAGTTGGGGTAGTCCCCGATCTCGGTTCGTCAAGGATACCCCAGCCTAACGCCGGCTGTCAAGCATTCTGAAAGACTCGCTGAACCATGTTTCCGAGCTTTGGGCTCGGTATCGGGGATGGCGAGGACTACGGCTATAGGCGGCCGTTGGCCGAAGGAGCCGGGAAAGCTATCCTCCATCGCCCGCTTGATTCATCGCCGTCGATATCAAAGGTAAGAAAACAGCTTTGTCCAAGCCAGATTTCGGCGAATCACCCCAGGAAAAGGCCCCATGCTGCCCAGCCAGACCCAACGACTGCTCATGCTGCTGGCTGTCGTGGTGGGGATCCCGGCGTGGTGGTGGGCGGCCGGTTTCCTGCCCCCGGCCGACGGGCTGAGTGGGTGGGCTTTATCGGACAGTCGTGTGGGACTCGGGCGTGCTGCGGGGCTGGTACTGGCCGCCGCCCTGCCCGCGGTGATCGCGGCGGGGTTGATCGCGGCCACCGGCAACCCGCTGTCGGGGGTGTGTTGCGTCGCGCTGGCGGGGGTCATCGCCCACCACGGCAGCTCCATCGTCGGCGTCGCCCGGAGGGCAGCGGAACTCGGAAACGAAGCCGGCTCCGCCGCCGCCGTCTACCAACGCCTCGCGGTCGAATTGGGCGTCGGCATCGTGATGCTGACGCTGCTGCTGGCCGGCTTGGAAGCGGTGCGGGGTATCGCCCGGGACCACATCCCCCGCCGCTTGCAGAGCCGACACCTCGGTGGGACGGTCCACCTCTGGAAGATCAACGGTCAATCGCTGATCGCCGGGGTGATCACCGCCGCGGTCGGCGCGGTGCTGACCGCGGTGCTGGTCCAAAGCGACAACCCCCAACAAGTCACCGGCGGCTTGGTCTTGGCCTTCACGCTGGCGTCGTTGATCGGTCACGCGGTGATGCCCAACGATCGGCCGTGGGCGACGCTGGTCGCGCCCGCCCTCGTCGGCATCGTCGGCTACGTCTGGACCGCCCGACAACTGGGCACGACGGATACGCCCGACGCGTTGTTGTCGGCGCTGTACACCGACGCCCTCCCGGGCCTGGCGTTGGGCCTGCCGTTGCATTACCTCACGGCCGGGGTGCTGGGCTGCGCGATCGGCATCGGGATCGGGCAGGTCATCGAAAAAGCGAAACTCGGCGAGGTCTGAACGCACGCCCGCTATTCGCTACGTCGACGTGAAGGGTCTACGAAGAAAGCCGCGCCTCACACCGGTAAGCCCGGCAGGCCGTCGAGACTCGTGCGGTTCTTGTTCTTTTGGTAGCGCGCGACGCCCTCAGCCCCCTGCTTGTCGGACCAATCGGTAAGCTCGGTGCGCTGACCGGCATACTCCATCAGCGGGACGCCGAAGCCGCAGGAATCAGCGATCCGCTGGGCGTGAACCCGAATGATCGAGCGCACGCCCGGATCGTCGCCGTGCTCAGAGAAGTGCTGGATGAGCTCGGCAAACTCGGGGTGGTCCGGCAACACCACCTCGCCGCGGCCCTGGATGCGGAAGATATTGGGTCGGCCTTCGAAAGCACAGAACATCAAACAAATTCGGCCGTTCTCGTTGAGGTGGGCGATCGTCTCCACGCCCGAGCCGGTCAGGTCGAGGTACGCCACGGTGTGGTCGTCGAGTATCGCGAACGTGCCGTCCAATCCCTTAGGCGAGAGGTTGACCAGGCCGTCGTCCGCCCGCGGCGCGGTGGCGACAAAGAATATCTTCTGCTTCGCGATGAATCTGCGGTGGGCGGCGTTGAGTTTGGGGTGGGTGTCGGCCATGCGGGCAGTATAGATCGCCGAATCAGCGCGCCGCGTAAAAATTAACGCAAGGTCGCGCCGGTCCCGGGTCCTTGACCAGGCGCTAAACTGGATACCGCGGCGTTGAACCGGGCCGAGGTGCAACCCGCCGAGCGGCTCTCTACACTGGCCGGATGTCCCGCGGCACCAAGCTCACCGACAAGCTCAACCGCCGACTCATCGAGAGCGGCTTCTCCAAGGATTGGTACCTCATCCCCTTGGCGGCGCTGATCGGTTCGCTCACCGGCCTGGCCGCCACGGGCTTCGACCTGCTCGTCGAATCGTCGGGCCACTTCTTCTTCGGCGTTCTGGGCGAACAAAACTTCCCCGGCTCGGGGCTGGCGCTGCTCGTGATCCTCCCGGCCCTCGGCGGGTTGATGGTCGGGCTGATCCTCAAAGCCATGGGCAAGCACAAGTCCGACCCCGGCATCCCGCAGGTCGTCGAATCCCTGGCCCGACGCCACGGCGAGATCCCCGCCCGCGACGGCGCGGTCAAGGCGGTCACCTCGTCGATCACCATCGGCTCGGGCGGCTCGGCCGGGGTCGAGGGGCCGATCATCACCATCGGTTCGTCGCTGGGCTCCACGGTGGCCCGCGTGCTGCACATCGGCCGGGAGCACATGCAGACCATGGTCGGCTGCGGGGCCGCCGCCGCCACCGCCGCGATCTTCAACGCCCCGATCGCCGGGGTCATCTTCGTCCTCGAGATCATCTTGCGCGACTTCTCGTTGCGCACGTTCATCCCGATCGTGGTCGCCAGCGTGTTCGGCACGGCCGTGGCCCAGGCGATCCTCGGCCAGAACGAAGCGGTGTTCTACGTCCCCGAAGTCGTCGCGGGCGGCTACGGCTTTGCCGTGTGGGAAGTCGGCCACTACATCGTGCTCGGCATCCTCTGCGGCCTGCTCGGGGCGTTATTTATCCGCTCGCTGCGACTCAGCGAAAAAATCTGGAACGCCATCAAGCTGCCGTTCTGGATCAAGCCCGCGCTCGGCGGGGCGCTGCTGGGCGGGCTGGGGGTGGGCTTCTATTTGATCGGCTACGGCAACGAGCCGGTCGTGGATCACAGCCCGCCGACGTTTTTCTCCAACGGCTACCCCGTCATCGAAGCGCTGCTCAATCCCGAATCGTATCTGCCGGATCACCCCGACGAGGCGGGCACCCTGCGCGAGGCGACGCTGGCCCTGCTCGCGCTGACGCTGGGTCTGAAACTGTTGGGTACCTGTTTAACCCTCGGCTCGGGCGGGTCGGGCGGCGTGATCGCGCCCAGCCTGCTCATGGGCGCCACGCTCGGCGGCGGCTTCGCGATGGTCTGCCAACAGCTGGGCGTCCTGCCCGAAGGCGCGACGCCCGCGACGTTCGCCCTGGCGGGTATGGCGGGCGTCATCGCCGCGGTGGCCCACTGCCCGCTGACCGCGTTTTTGTTGGTCTTCGAGATCACGGCCGACTACCAGATCATCCTGCCGGTGATGCTCGTGGCGATCCTCGCGACCACGGTCGCCCAACTCATCTTCCGCGACTCGATCTACGCGCTCTGGCTCCGTGACCGCGGCATCAAGATGGGCACCTATTCCGACCTCACGCTGCTGCGGCGGATGACCTGTCACGACGTGCCGCTCACCCCCGCGGTGATGGTCCACCCCGACGACCCCGCCGCCCGGCTGATCGAGTTGGCCGAGAACTACGCCGTCGTCGACTACGTCGTGACCGACGAGGCGGACCAGTACCTGGGCATGGTCGTCGGCCAAGACGTGCGGGCCACGCTGGTCCAGCGCGACGCGATCCCGCTGATGATCGTCAGCGAACTGATGCGGACCAACCTGCCGACCGTCGCGCCCCACCAGACCCTCGACGTGATCCTCGAACAGTTCGCCAAGCACGACGTGGCCAGCCTCGCGGTGGTCGACGGCAGCGACAAGATCAAGGGCGTCATCACGCGGTCGCGTCTGATGCGGCAGTACCAATCCACGCTGAGCGAACGCGGGTAGTGATTTTTGATTTTGGATTGAGGATTTTTGATTGGCGCACGCAAGCGATGGCGACGGCCACAGAAAAGTTTTGAGCGATGAACAATCCAATATCCTCAATCCAAAATCAAAAATTCCCCAAGACCCACCGCCTCCACGGCCGACGCGCATTCTCCGCGGTGTTCGACGCCAAGGTCCGCAAAAACGCCGGGCCGCTTCTGCTGTTCACCAAGCCCAACGGCCTGCCGCACTGGCGTCTCGGGCTCAGCGTCGGGCGGCGTGTGGGCAATGCGGTGACGCGGTCGAAACACAAACGCCTGCTCCGCGAAGCGTTTCGGCTGACCCAAGCCACTTGGCCGAAACTCGACGACGGCGGGTTGGACCTGGTCATCGTGGTCCGGCCGCACGCGATCATGAAGCTCGAGGACTACCAGCGTCAGTTATTCTCGGGCGTCACCGCGGCCCACCGGACGTGGGAGAAGCGCCAAAGAAACGCCGATGACACTCATGGTTCGGATTGACCCGCTTCGGGTTACACTCGAAACGCCGCGATCATGAAACAACTCGTCCAACAACTCGTCGGCTCGATCCGCCGTCTGCTCACCCAGCCGTTGGGTGAGTTGAACCGTTGGCAGCTCACCGCGCGGTATGCCGTGGGCATCGCCCGCTACGGCGCGAACGAGCTCAAAGAAGACCGCGCCTCCCAGATGGCCGCGGCACTCACCTACCGCACCATCTTCAGCCTGATCCCGTTCTTCGTTCTTTCGCTGCTGGTCTTCAACGCCTTCGGCGGCTTCGAGTCCGTCGGCGGCGACCTCCGCGACACGATCTACGACTACCTCGGCCTGTCCAGTATCCAGATCGAAGAACAAGCGCCGTCCGAGATGGACACCGCCGCGGGGCCGCCGGTCGTCACGGAAGACGGCAGCACCGCGCCCTCGCCCCTCGACCCCGCCGCCGTCCCGACGAGCGAAACCGACACCCGGGCCGAGACCCAGGCCCGCGTCGACCAACTGCTCACCGACCTTCAGGAGCAGGTCGCTTCGGTCAACCTCACCAGCATCGGGCTGGTCGGCCTGGCCCTGCTGATCTGGGCCGCGCTGAGCCTCGTCGTCTCGCTCGAAAACTGTTTCAACCGGGTCTACGACGCGCCGCAAGGGCGATCGTGGGCGCTGCGCATCACCATCTACTGGGCGGTCATCACGCTCGGCCCCGTGTTGCTGGCGCTGAGTTTCTACGCCACGAACGAATTGATCCGCTCCGCCAGTTCGGTGACCGATATCAGCTGGCTGCTCGGCCTCTTCACGCCGTTCTTCTCGCTCGCCGCGACTTGGCTGCTGCTCGTACTCATTTACATGCTGCTGCCGGCCGCGAAAGTTCAACTCCGCGCCGCGCTCATCGGCGCCCTCGTCGCTGCGGTGATGTGGGAACTCAGCAAGTGGGGCTTTCGGTTCTACGTTCAACGGGCGGTGGGCTACTCGGCCCTGTACGGCTCGCTCGGCCTCGTGCCGTTGTTCCTGCTTTGGCTCTATGTCACCTGGATCATCATTCTCTTTGGCCTCGAGATCAGCTACGTGATCCAGACCGTCAAAAACACCCGCTTCCTCCGGCCCAACCAGTACGAAGTCGACACCGATCGGCTGATCGAAACCACCTCAGTGCTGCGCGTCGCCCACGCCGTCGCCCAGCGTTTCCACGACGGCCGAGGCGCAACGCTCGACGAACTGGGCCGCGAGACCGGCCTGCCCACCCGCGTCCTGCAACGCCTCACCGCCGCCCTCGAGTCGGCCGGTCACCTGCACCGCCAGGAAGCCGCCGAGGACGATGCCGGCACGCCCTACACCCTGTCGCGCCCCGCCGAGCGCATCCCGCTGACCGAATTACTCGTGGCCGCCCGTTCCGCCGCCGCATCGAAATCCGGCCGCGTTTCCCCGGTGCTCCAACAACTCCGCGAAGCGGAAGACCAGACGTTGAGCGGACGGACGCTGCGCGACCTCCTTGAAGATTCGGCTGACGGCCACTCCGATTAACCCGCAAGCCAAGCCATCAGGCCGGTCAAGTCACGGCCGTCCCCTGGCTCCTCGGCCCTTCCCCTTCGGCCGGGTTCACCGTCATGCCCGTCAGTTCCACGCGACCCGTCAAAGCCGGATCGTCGGTCTCTTGCATCCACCCGTCGAGTCGGCCGCGCAGATCCGCCAACGCCTCGGCGTAGGCCGGGTCGTCGATGACGTTTTGCGATTCGGTTGGGTCGAACACGAGGTCGTACAGTTGCTCGGCCACTTGCGGTCGGTCCCGCCAACCCGCTTCCAGCAACACATTCTTGCTCACGCTGTCGTCGCAGTTGGGCAGGACTTGATGGTTGCGTGTGGTGATCCGTCGGATATAGCTGTGCCGTTTGGTACGCACGCTACGCTTCGGCTCGTGGGCGGCGTGGTAGTTCACCTCGGCAAATAGCGCTTCGTTGAGCACCGCGGCGGGGTCTTTCCGAAGCGGGGTCAAAGATTGGCCCTGCAGCCAGGCCGGTTGGTCGAAGTCCAACACGTCACATACCGTCGGAAAAAGATCGATGTGATTAACCAACGAATCCACGACCACGCCACCGTCGAATCCACCGCCCGCGAGGGTAAGCATCACGCCGGTGCCGTGAGCCGTGAGGTTGCACTTCATGTGCGGGTAGGCGATGCCGTGGTCGGTGGTGCAGATGACCAGGGTGTTCTCGGCCAGGCCAGCCTCGTCCAACGCGTCGAGCACCCGGCCGATGTAGTCGTCCAGCCGCGTGACCGCCACGGCGTAGTCCGCGTAGTCGGCCCGCGTCTCGGGCATGTCCGGAAGACAAGCGGGCACCTGCACGTAACGCGGATCACCCTGCGGCGACAACTCACCGTTGTGCCACTGCACGTCCGAATCTTTCTTGTTCGTCCGGTGCGTGGTGGTGAAACCCACGTCCAAGAAAAACGGCTGGTCTTGGCCCCGCGTCCGCAAGAAGTCTGCCGCGACGGCGGCGGTCGCGATGTCATTGGCCCCCGTGGGTGCGGGCTGGATGTCGCGCTGCGCCGACAAGTCCAGCGAGTAGCCGAGTTGATCCATCGTCAGCGGCGAGTCGCCGCCGGTGACGTGTTGGAACCCGCAGATCGCCGTCTCGTAGCCCGCGTCACGCAGGAAGTACGGCAGCATCTGCGACGGGTCGTTGAGCTTCCCGCCGCGGTGAGCCAGTCCCATCATGCCGTTGCTATGGGCGTATTGGCCGGTCAACAAGCACGCCCGGCTGGGCGAGCAGGTCGGGTTGTTACAAAACGCCTGGCGGAACAACACGCCGCGCTCGGCGAGCTTCTGCATGTGCGGTGTCTGCAACGCGTGGCCGTAAGCCGAGGTGTACCGGCCGGTGTCGTGGGAATGCAGGTAGACGACGTTGATCTTCGACATCGCCCAAAATTAGCCCGGCCAAGTCAGATCGTCAAAACCGCCTCGCACGATTGATCATTCGTCGGGAATCACCTCGCGGTAGCTGCCGGCAAAGACGAAGTAGTTCCGTCTTTCGGTCGAACCGTAGCCGCCGAAGCCGTCGATGTCGTAAGACCGTTGGCCATGCTCGTCAGTCACCACGCGCTCGCGGAAAGACTCTACGCGGATGGGGGTGTCGGCGTGCCAGAACAGCGTGCCATCCGTAAAGGTGCCGAAGTGCGTGGACGACTCACCGTTGCTCTTCTCGACCTCGCAAACGAGTCGGCCCTGTTCGTCGCGGTAGTTGCGGGCGTCGGCCGTGGTCACCGTGCCGTCGGCGGCGGTCTCGACAAAGCGGGCGACCTGAATGTCGCCGTCCCAGCGGTAGGTCTGTTGGACCTCGAGCGTGGTCTGGAGTCGGCCGTCCTGGCCGTAGACCTTGAACGTGCCTTCCCACGAGCCGGTCCACGGGTCGAGGATCGCGCGGGCCTCGTCTTCGGTGTACGTCGGCGGCTGAGCCGACCCCGGGGGCACTACGCCACACCACACCGCGGTAAACAACAACACACTGGCGACTCGATTCATCTTTCGCGTTCCTTCTTTCATGGCGAGCAGCCCAACACTTACGAAGCGGTGACCTCGCCCAGCGCCCGACGGTTGTCGTAGCGCTGGGCGATCGGCATCCGCCGACCAAAGCCGAACGCCCGGCTGGTGATCTTCAGGCCCGGCGCGGCTTGTTTGCGTTTGTACTCGTTCAAGTCGATCAACCGCACGATCCGCAGGACCAACTCGGCGTCGTAGCCGGTATCCTCGATGATCGTCTTCGCCGAGTTCTCCCGCTCGACGTAGCGTTCGATGATGTCGTCCAGCACGTCGTACGGCGGCAGCGAATCGCTGTCCTTCTGGTCCGGCCGGAGCTCCGCGGACGGCGGCTTGGTGATGGTGTTCACAGGGATCGGCGGACCGCCGACGGCGTCGTACAGCGTGTTGTAACTTCCGGGGGTGTTCATCCACTCGGCCAACTCGAAAACCATCGTCTTGGGCACGTCCGACAACACGCTGAACCCGCCGTTCATATCGCCGTAGAGCGTGCAGTAACCCACCGCGACCTCGCTCTTGTTCCCGGTGGTCAACAGCAGGCTGTTGAACTTGTTGCTCATGGCCATGAGGACGACGCCGCGTAGCCGGGCCTGGATGTTCTCTTCGGTGACGTCGGAGTCCAGCCCGGCGAACACCTCGGCCAACATGCCCTCGACCGCCGTGTGCGCTGGCTCGATCGGGATCACGTCGAACTGGATCCCCAGGTTCTTCGCCAACGCCTCGGCGTCGCTCACCGACCCGCCGGACGAATACCGGCTGGGCATCCCGACGCCGCGTACGTTCTCCGCCCCGAGTGCGGCGACCGCCACCGCCGCGGTCACCGCCGAATCGATCCCGCCCGACAAGCCCAACACGATCTGCTGGAAGCCGCACTTGCGGCAATAGTCGCGCAGCCCCAAAACCAACGCCTCGTACGCCTCGGCCAGCACCGGCATCGGCGGGCGGTCAAGCTTCGCCGGTTCATCCAAGTCCACCACCAGCAAGTCTTCGGCAAACGCCTTGCCGTGCGCGATGAGATTGCCTCCCGCGTCGAACACACACGACCGGCCGTCGAACACCAACTCATCGTTCCCGCCGACCTGATTGCAGTAGACCAACGGAAGGCCGTGCTTCTTCGCCACGTGCGACATCAGCTTCATCCGAAACGCGTGCTTACGCACCACGAACGGCGACGCCGAGCAGTTCACAAACAACTGGGCCCCCAACGCCGCCAACTCGTCGATCGGGTTGTCGTGGTACAGCCGACGGCTGAACATGTCGCGCTCGTTCCACAGGTCTTCGCAGACGCTGATGCCGAGCTTCAGTTTTCGCCCCCCACTCGCGTCCAACTCCGTCAAGTCCACCTTGGGTCCGGGCTCGAAATACCGGTGCTCATCGAATACGTCGTACGTCGGCAGCAAACTCTTGACGTGCCGGTGCGCGACCCGCCCGTCCACACAAACCGCGGCCGCGTTGTACAACGCCCGCCCCTCGTCCCCCGAATCCGACGGACACGGATAGCCGATCACCGCCGCGATCCCGACGCACTCGGCCGATAACGTTTCGATCGCCGCGACACATTCCTCGATCACCGCGGGCTTGAGCAAGAGGTCCTTCGGCGGATAGCCGATAATCGCCAGCTCCGGGAACACGACCAGCTCCGCCCCCCGTTCGCGGGCCGCGCGGATGTCCCGCGAAATGAGCCGGGCGTTGCCCGCGATATCCCCCACGGTCGAATTGATTTGCGCTAGAGCGATCTTCATAGATGGTCGATTGTAAGCCAGTGCGTGTGGCTCGGCAGGCCCGGGCCGCGTTCACACCAACGCCCGACCCGCGGGCCGTTGACCCCACCCCCACCGTCGCCTACGGTGTCGCCAGATCAGGCCCGCAACCAAAACGACGGACATCGGTATGACCACCCCCCACCGGCCAATCTTGCTCCTCGCCTTTGCGCTGCTGCTCACCGGCTGCGGCACCACGCTGTTCGGCCCGACGCCGACCCAACGCAAGGTCGACAAACACCTCGCCGAC
Source organism: Planctomycetota bacterium (assembly GCA_039199695.1). Lineage (GTDB taxonomy): Bacteria > Planctomycetota > Phycisphaerae > Phycisphaerales > Phycisphaeraceae > Algisphaera. The sequence continues at coordinate 44,974 of JBCCST010000015.1, forward strand.
GCCCGCGAATTCCGCGAGCAAGGCCTCGACGACTCGTCGCTCGCCGCCCTCTCGCTCGCCCTCGAATCCAACCCCAAACTCACCGAAGCCCACATGGGTATGGGCGAAATCTTCCGCGAACGCGGCGACTACGAGCTCGCCCTCAACAGCTACCAGGCCGCGGTCGAAATCGAACCCAACAACTTCAAGGCCCACTATTACCTGGGCCTCACCAACCAACTCACCGGCAACGCCGAGGACGCGGTGAAGACCTACCTCAAGGCCCTCGCCATCTCGCCCCAAGACTTCCTGGCCAACCGCGACATCGCCTCGGCCTACCTCCAGCTCGGCGAGCCCAACTCGGCCCTGCCCTACGCCCGCCTCGCCACCAAGGTCAACCCCGAGTCGCAGCCCGCCTGGTCCAACCTCGCCGCGACGTTCTCGCTGCTGGGGCGATACGAAGAAGCCATCGACGCCTACCGCACCGCCAACGAGCTCGGCGAGCTCGCCGACCCGGTGCTCCTGGGCCTCGCCGACGCCCACATCCGCCTGGGCAACTACCCTCGAGCAATTAACACGCTTCGATCCTTGATCCTTTCTAGTCCTTCGGCTACGGCCCACGAACGACTGGGTTACGCCGAGTTCAAGATGCGCCGCTTCGAGGATGCGCTCGAGCAATACGAAAACGCGTTGCAGTTCGACAACGAAGACATCGCGGCGCTCAACGGCGCCGGGGCCTGCTACATGACGCTGTACATCGAAGGCGAACGCGAAAACCGCTTCCAGGCCGAGCGGGCCAAGGAATGCTGGCGCAAGAGCGTGCAGCTGTCTCCGGATCAGCCGCGCATCGTCGACCTGCTCTCACGCTACAGCCGCCTCTGAGAGTCACGTGAACGGCCCGATCGATCACGAACCTTCACTCTGGCAAGCCGTCGCCGACGACGCGGACCTCATGTCGGCCGCCGCCGATTGCGATCCCACCGCCGCGAGCTCGGTCAGTCGGCTACGCAAGACCTACCCGGCCGAGCGCGTCGCGATCGCGCTCGAACTGGTCAAAGCCCGGGCCAAAGCCGCGGTGAAATTTCCCCAGCAAGCGTCCGCGTTGATCGCCGATGCCGCCGGGGTCGAACAAGCCACGTCGCTACGCGCCGCCACGCACAAAGCGCAGCGTTTGGTGGATGCGGGCTTCAAACAGGTCATCGACTTGTGCTGCGGCGTCGGCGGAGACGCGATGGGCTTCACCGCCGCGGGCCTCGGGGTCACTGCCGTCGATCGGCACCCGACCCGGGCGTGGATGGCCGAGCGCAACGCGGGCTGTGCGTCTCGTGTGCTCGACGCCAAGTCGTTGCTCCAGGAAACGCCGACGCCCGGTACCGCCTTGCACCTCGACCCCGCCCGTCGGACCGAGGCGGGCCGCGTGTTTCGTTTGGCCGACTACCAACCCGATCCCAAGACCATCAACGCCCTGCTCCAGCGTTACCTCGACGCCGGCATCAAGCTCAGCCCCGCGGTGAATCTCGCCGAACTCGAAGAGGTGCTTCCAGTTGGCGAGGCTTCTCGAGGAAACGCTTCCGGGGGCCAAACTTCCGGGGGTGAAGTGGAGTTCATCAGCGAAGGCGGACGGCTGGTGCAGGCCGTGCTCTGGACGGGGCGTCTGGCTTCGGGTCAACCGCGTACCGCGACCCTGCTTGCCGACGGCCAAACCCACACGCTCGCCGGCACGCCCGCCGAGCCCGACTTCGCACCCGCCGCGCAATACCTGTACACCGTCGATCCGGCGGTCGAACGCGCGGGCCTCTTACCCCGACTCGACCTGCCCGCGATCCACCCCCGGCTGGGCCTGCTCACCGCCGACACTGTGATCAACAATCCCTGGCTCACCGGTTTCGAGTTGTTGGCCGAACTCCCCTACTCCACGAAGAACCCCAAGAAAATCAAGGCCTGGCTCGCCGACCACGACGCGGGCCTGGTCGAGATCAAGACCCGCGGCAAGGCCGTCGACCCCGACCCGCTGCAACGCGCCTTGCGCGGCCAAGGGGCCACGCCCTACACGCTGTTTATCCTGCGTTTCGATCAACGGCTGACCTGTCTCGTGACCCGACGACTCACCGGCTAGTTTCCGTACGCATTGCAAGATTTCGGATAATCCCCAACAAGCCACCTCTCCCCAACGGATTACGTTATAGTCTCGACTCGTCTCGCACCGCCCGGTTGGGTGGGGGGTTATCGCCAGGAACGTTTCACGATGCAATCACCAGTCTGGGTCCGCGGCCGCGTGCCGAACGGGTATTGGAACAAACGCGCCAACCGCCTGAACTACATGGTTTGGCTCCGCCAAAAGCTGGGGTTTTCCAAGCGTGCCGATTGGTACCGGCTCAACCGCCAGCACTTCCTCGACCACCACGGCGGCGGCCTGCTCGCCACCGTCTACCAACACTCGCCGTACTTCGCCCTCCGCGACTACGCCCCGAATTCCGAATGGCTGCCGTGGCTGATGGGCAAAGTGCCGCAGGGCTACTGGAAAAACCCCAAGCACCGCCGGGCCTACATGAACTGGCTGGGCAAGAAGCTGCGGTTCAAAAAAGACGCCGACTGGTACCGCCTCGCCAAGCGCGACTTCAACCGACACGGCGGCGAAGGTTTGCTCGCCAACTACTACCGCAACTCCCCCATCGATGCGTTGCGCGACTTCAAACCAAAGGTTGCTTGGAAGGAATGGCTCTTCGCCGAGGCCCCGCAACGCTTCTGGCAACAAGCCGAGAACCGCGCCCGCTACATGCATTGGCTCGGCAAACAACTCAAGTTCCGCACGTCCGACGACTGGTGCCACGTCACCCGCCGCGATTTCCTCGACCACCACGGCGGTGCCCTGCTGCAATCCGGCTGGTCCCCGCTCGAACTCTTACGCGAAACCTACCCGGAGGAAGACTGGCACGAGTGGCACTTCGTCCGCGTGCCCAACGGCTTCTGGAACTCGCCGAAAAACCGCCGAGCGTACTTCCGCTGGCTGGGCGGAAGCTACTGCGGCTTCACCCGCCCCGACCAGTGGCGGACCATCACCCGCCAAGACATCCGCGACACTGGCGGCGGCTCGCTGCTGAGCGTGCACTACCAAAACTCGATGACCAAATTCCACGCCGCCGCCCTCCGCAGCCTCGGCTCGAAGACCCGACGACGCGTGGCGTGACCCGCGATTCCCCGACCCGCGGCGGTTGCTCAACACCACCCACCGATATCATCCCGGAACCGCCCGGTGCCCATCCAACCCGCCCGCATCCAGTTCGATCCCCAAGGCAACGCGTTCAGCGAAACCTACGACGACATCTATTTCAACCCCGACCACGCCGAGGGGAAGACCAACCACCTCTTCCACCGCGCGACCCGCTTCGACGAACAACTCGAAGCCCTTGACGACGGGCAGCCGCTCATCGTCGGCGAGCTCGGCTTCGGCCTGGCGCTGAACTTCCTGGGCACCTGGAGAAAGTTCAAACGACTCGCCCCGCCAAACTGCCGACTGCATTACGTCGGCCTCGACGTCGCGCCGCCCTCGGCCGAACAACTCCGCCAAGCCCTTGAATCGTTCGACGATTGGGGCGAAGAAGCCCAACAACTCCTGCGCGAATGGCCTGGCCGGGTCGCGGGGGTCCACCGCCTCCGCCTCGACCGCTGCGACCTGACGCTCCACCTCGGCGATATCGACGACACGCTCGACGGCGTCCAAACTCAAACTGATGTGTGGTTCCTCGATGGCTTTGCCCCGGACAAGAACCCCGCGATGTGGTCGGCCCGCGTCGCCCAACAACTCTTCGCCCGCACCCGCCCCGGCGGTACTCTGGGCAGTTACACCGCCGCGGGCCACGTCCGCCGAGCGCTGGCCGACGCGGGCTTCACAGTCGAGCGTCTGCCAGGCGATCCGTTCAAGCGTCACCTCGTCGCGGCCACCAAGCCCGGCGCGGTGCCCTCCGCTATTCGTAACCGCGTGCATCGAACGTCACGCGTCGCCGTGATCGGCGCGGGCTGGGCGGGGTTAAGCGTGGCGGACGAACTGCACCGCCGGGGACACGACGTGGTCATCACTGACATCGCGGCCCCCGGGGCCGGAGCGTCGGGCAATCTGCAGGCCGTTTGCGCTCCGGTGCTCGATGCCGCCGCGTCGTCGCGCCAGGATTTTTATCGCTCCGCCTTCGTGCTCGCTTCGAGACAATACCCACGCTGCGGCATCCTCCGCCGACCCGATACCCAAAAAGACGCCGACGCATTGCGACAAGCCGCCGCGGTGTTCGGCGACCTTGATGGATGGCTGACGTGGCGGGAAGCCAGCCCCGAAGGTAACGACGGCCTGTGGATGCCGACCGCGGGCGTGGCGGACTTCGCGGCGTTTTCGCGATCGATCCTCGACGTGTTGCCCAATTCCGCCAAGCGTTGGCCGTGGGCGGTCCGCGAGATCCATCGACAAAGCGATCATTGGCAGCTGCGAGCCGACACCGGCGAGACCCTCGAAGCCGACGCCGTGGTGCTCGCCTGCGCCGCGGGAGTACGACACTTCCCTGAGACCTCGGCCTGGCCGCTGCGCACGATCCGCGGCCAAGTCACCCACGCCCGCGCCACTCCCGAAAGTGAAACCACCGCCCACGCGGTGGTGGGCGAAGCGTACCTTTGTCCCGCCCACGGCGGCGTCCACAGCGTCGGCGCGACGTTTGATCCCGATGACGACCACGCACAAGAACGCGCTTCCGATCATGCGGACAACCAACGCCGAGCCGAATTGACCGATCACGCCTGGGCTACGTCGATGGATTGGTCCGCGCCCGCCGGCCGGGTCGCCTTCCGCTGCAACAGCCCGGACTATCTGCCGATGATCGGCCCGGTGCCCGACCTGGCCGCAGCGCAAGCGTGGTTCGACACGCTGCCCGGCAACGCTACGCCCGCCGCCGACGATTGGCCGACCGTGCCGGGTCTGTACGCGATCACCGCGTTGGGTTCCCACGGCGTGATCTCCTCGGCCTTGGGCGCCGCGCTCATCGCCGACGCGCTCGACGACACCCCACCGCCCTGCTCGGCCGCGGCGGCGCTGGCGATCCACCCCGGCCGATTCCTCAGCCGGGCCGCGAAACGTCGGCAACGTATCGCGTTTCCGAGTTAAGGCGTGTTGGACCGTTGAGTTGTCAAAGAGCGAGTTCGTGATTCCCGCTTTGCTTTCGCCGTGGCTGGCGTAAATGAAGCGGTGGAAGTTTTGATTTGAACCACAGAGGCACAGAGGCACAGAGTCAAGACAAGCGAATCGAGTTTGATTTTTGGCCTGCCTTGTCTCGGTGCCTCTGTGTCTCTGTGGTTCATCTTTCTTCCGAATCACCAACCCTCGACCAACGAACCGCGGTTCCGACTCCGGGCCTACCGGCAAGGTGGGGGTTCCCGAACGTCGCCACGCACCACGGCTGTGCGTCAGTCCGGAGTCCGCGGATATGAGCGTGCCTGGCGCCTTGCCTGTGCGACCTTCACGCTTGGAGTGCCACCGCGGTCCGACACCAGGGGATACGACGCAAGCCGAGTGCGCACACACATGTCGTTCGGCCTGAGCGGTGGACGAAACTCATTAGTGAGTAAGGTGAAAATAATTTTCGTGGATTGCGAAATTATGTCGGACAGGCGTGTCGGCGTGTGCGCACCAGGGTGTCGTTATCGAATTTTGATGAAAAGTGTTGGTTGAAAACGGCCGTTCGCCGCGGCGGCCCCGGGTCGGTGACCCGGGGCTAAATTGGGGTTTGAACGTTTATGGAAGACGGCGAGATGGCCGGACGATCGGCAAGGTTTGCGCGACCGGAATAGGCCGAACGTTCATTTGCCGTCAGGCGGGTTTTTCGATGCACAAGGTTTCCTCGGCGGCGAATGGATTGGACGCTATGAACGATTAAGCCATCGACCTGCACCGCTCACCGATCTGGAGCCCGCCATGAATCAGCAATCCCCCGCCGTTCCCGCCCTGCCCGCCGACGCCACGCTGGGCCAACGCCTCAACGCCCTGATGCTTCAGCAGGCCGCCGCGATGCGGCAACTCAACCACTCGTTCGCGGCGTACGAAAAGCTGATCGAAAACGAGCCGTGGCTGACGCACGGCTACCAAGCGGCGTAACCCGCCCACCCCTGACTTCAACCCCACCCCGCAAGCAAGCCCGGCACACGCGCCGGGTTTGTTTGCGATGGCTTGCTTCGTTTTTCTTACCGCATCTCGCGCAACATCAAGCAACCCACACGCCCCTGCATGCCTTGAGGCGGGGCGCGGGAATCCGCAAACCTCACAGAACCTACAAACCCTACGGGTTTCGCGGCGCTCCCGGCTTACCCATTTAATCGCCCCGAGGAAGGACCGATATTATCAACCGGTTCGCCTCAGGGGAGTGGGTGTGGAGTTGCGCTCATGAAGAATCACGCCTCGCACAACGCGGTTTCGCTGGCCAACCTGATGCTCGTCTTGGGTTCGGTGGGGTTGGCGGTATCGGTGACGGTTGTCCTCTTGGCCGACGAATGGAAAGGTCTGCGACAATCGCGGCCGGCCCAGATGGTGGCCGAACACGTCTCGTCCGCGAACGTGGTCGAAGTCGAAGTCGAGACAGAAGTCGAAGCGAATCCTCATCATGTGTCGCCGGGCGAACTCGCGCCGAGCCAAGAGACGACGGCCCCGAGCCGCGAACCTTCCGTGGAGCCTTCGGTTGAGCCGATCGTTAAACCGATCTTGGAGGACATGGAAGTCGAGCCAGCCAAGCCCGTGCCCGCCGCCGAGGCTATCGTGCCGGCCGCTGTCGAAACGCCGATGATCACAACGCCGACCCGCGGCAACTATGTGTTCATGTCTCCCGACACTTCGGCACCCTCGGCCCCAACTTCTCCCACGGACTCTCCGCGGCCGTCGGCCAGCAACCCAAGCGCCACTAGTGGTGGCGGAGGTGGTGGAGGCGGAGCGGCCACCCGCGGCGGCCTCGGCGGGGGCGGCGGAGGTGGGGGCACCAGTGGGGGTGGCGGCGGTGGCCGGTCGCCGAGTGATGCGGACGGCCCGGCGCTCGACGGCGGGTTCCTGCCCGACGCCGGGGGGCCGATCGATGAAGAACTCGAACCCCACGAGGCCGGCACGCTGCCCACCGCCTATCGCGAGCGCGTCACGGTTTGGCTGACCATCGGCGGGGCGACGTTGAACCAAGACGGCCGACGCATGCAAAAAGACTTGTTGGCCGGCGGTTGGGGCCTCTACATCGAACGGCGGGTCAAGCCCATGCTTGACCTGGGCGCCCGCCGACTGGTGCTGTCCATCCCGTTCGGCTACCGCGGGCCGGGCGTGTTTCAGTTCGATCAACTGCTGGAGATGCGCGAAGAAATCCCCACGTCGCCCTACGGCGGCGTGTTCGCCCAGATCGATGCCGGCTTCGTCGACGCCTGGAAACCCATCGTGCAGGGCGCCTACACCGACGGCGACCCGGTGGAGGTCATCTGCTACTTGGGCAAACTCAAAGACGACCCCGACTTCACCGAGCTCGACGACGCGGCATACCGGCAGCGCTACTACGCCTCGATCCAGCCCGCACTCGACGCGGGGATGAGCCTGGGCTTCGACGCCTCGAGCGGGATCAACGTCGGCACCCGCGAACACGACCTCATCGCCGAGACCCAGGCCAACGGCACCCGCTGCTACATCGAGGCCCGGCCGCTGAAGATCTCACCCTGGCGCGACTGGCCGGTGATCAGCACCGAGACCATCTGGGACCTCACCAACGACCGGACGCTGTCGCAGAACCGCCGGTACTACGAAACCCATGAGCTCGGCGGCGAGGTGATGCGGTTTGTCTCGACCAACCGCTGGCCGGACCATTGGCAGCGTTTAGAAATGATCGTCACGATCCTCGAAGAAGGCCACACCGCGTCGGTAGGTACAAATGATTTGCCGCGCGTGGTCGAGCGGCTGGAGCAGCCGATTGGGGTGTCTTACGATTGACTGCTGTGTAGTGGGGACTGCTACCTTTCTCGCCCCAAAACCGATCGCGTTCAAATCCAGATGGCTAGCAGCCCATACAACGCAATCGAAAAATCCCAGATACTAAATCGATCCGAAAATAGCGACATACGACAAAAGGTTACGAACAAAGCCGTCATGGCAACAATCAATATGTTCAGCAAGGCGGCGTACGGCCCAAAAGTGAACACACCTACCAACAGGAAAGGCCAAAGGTACCAATAGCGACCGTCATTAAATCGATTCATCGTCGCCATCCATATACAACCAAGGCCATAAAGAATTAATGCAAGACAAGCCAGCGTGAATGCTATTACCCATTCAAACAAAATGCTGTTGTCGCTATCAATCCCAAAAGCCAATAGTGAAAAGATAAATAGCCCAAAAAGACCAAAAGCAATGATCTTAACGTTTCGCCTAAACGACATAATATTGATAACAAAGTCGCTAACCGGCGGTATCGCACGGCGAAATAATCGATCGATCCCTGATTTCAATCTCCCGATTCGCTTATCGCCCCAGATCTTCGCGTCTGTAATCGGATTGTGGTATTTTTGGACTTGAATAAGAAAACGAGCGTTTGAATATATAAAAACTGCAGTAAGGCTTAATTCGTGGAGAGGCGAGCTTAACAACGACATTGAATGACTATGAATAATTGAGTAACTATATGTTGGATATAATTCAGGTAATCTCTTAGATCGCCACCCCGGACTATCTAAGAGTGGTTGGGCGATCTAAGACCAACTGCCAACCCTCTTGGCTTGCCCAAAGACTAATCCAACCGCGATCTGTTAGGAATACGAAAGCCGCTGCCGCAACACGGCGGCAAGCCAGACACGGCGGGTGTCGGTAAGCATGGAGCCGAACTTGATCTTCTTGGGGCTGGCCGTGAGCAACAGCTGGGTGTGGTGCTTGCCGTTCGTTTGCCAGGACGATTCGGTCTCGCGGATCGACTCGAATTGGGCGGGGTCGAACTTCCGATTCCAACGCAAGGGGCCGACCCCCGAGGAGATGGTGACGAGGTGACGGGCGATGCGGACGCGGAGGCTACCGAAGCAACCGGTCAGGGCGGCCGCCGCGGTCCCCATGCCGACCAAAATAAAAGGCGTCATGAACAGAAGCAGAAACCAAGCCGTGTTGGCACTCATCGGTTCACCGGTATCGCCCTCCGTCACCGAATTGCCCGGGGGCAGGCCGAGCAACCTGGTCACCGCGAGCACCACGAACACCGAGGTGATGAGGTTCCAGAACGAGGAAAAGGCGAGGAAGAAGCCTCCAAAAGCGAGGCTGCGCATGCTCACCTCTATCACGGTATCGACGCCGTCGTCGTGAATGTGGGTGCCGCGGGGAGCGTCCTGGCTGAGAATCTGATCGTCACGGGCCGCATCGGGGTTAGTAATCTCGCTGAGTTTATGGACTTTGTTGCAGGCCGCGCAGTGAGCAATGTCGGTCGCGGCGTTGATGCCTTCGGCGTCGATGGTGGCGCTACATTCCGGACATTCGACCGACATTTTTGATTCCCCGATGGACTTGTTAGCTGCGTATCCTAAACGATCCCAAAAATCGCGGCCCCGAAAGTGAAGCCGACTGTTTATTGGGGACAGTGCGGCTCTGTCCCTTTTTCGTCCCGCGGTTATTCAGTCGTAACTATCACGTATCACGACATAAACAATCAAACCCTGTGGAATCACAGCGGCGATAACAATTCCGATCAGCCATGGAAACGGAGAATCAGCTGGATCTCCCGCCGTACCAACATGTAAAAGGTGTATAAAGAGAGAAAACAAAAAGCCTGCAAGAAAGGTGAGCGTAACTCCAACCACTCCGGTGATGATCGAAGTTTTCTTGGTTTTACATAGAAAAACAGCAACGACCGTAACTGGCCACATAATGAGACCAGCAAGTAATGCCATCCCAATAGGTGTGTCAATCAAGGCAACCACAGTTCTGATATTCACACAATCTCCAAAATCGCCGCCCCGAAGGTGAAGCCGCCGCCGAAGGCGCAGACGCCGACGATGTTGCCGGGTTGGAACTTGTCGGTGGACTTGGCGATGGAGATGGGGATCGACGAGGAGCTGGTGTTGCCGTGGACGTCGATGAGGTTGATGATTTTTTCCTGGGGGATTTTGAGGCGGATGCGGGCGGCTTCGAGGATGCGGGCGTTGGCTTGGTGGGGGACGAGCCAGTCGAGGTCGCCGAGGGCGGCACCCGAGCGTTCGAAGGCCTGGTTGGTCATCTTCGTCATGGCGCGGACGGCTTCGGTGAAGACGCGCTTGCCCTGCATGGTGATGTGGCCGCGGCCCTCGAAGCCGACGGTGATGGCGTGGGCGGGGTCGGCCTTGCCGGCGAGGACGGGTTGGCTCAAAACCATCGACCCGGCGGGGATGGTGGAGTAGTCGGGGGACACGCGGGCTGAAGCCCGCTCGCCCGGGCCTTGCTCGGGTTCGATGTTGCCGCGGGCGATGGTGGCGGTGGCGGCGTCGCCGAAGAGGATGGCGGTGCCGAAGTCGTCGGGGTTGACCACACGGCTGAGGCATTCGGTAGTGACCACGAGCACGGCCGAGTCGGGGTTGTGCTGGATGGTGTTGTGGGCGGCGTCGAGGGCGTAGAGCCAGCCGGAGCAGGCGGCGTTGACGTCGTAGACCATGAGCTCGGCGTCGCCGGTGGGGTCGAGGGCGTTGAGGACCATGCAGGCCATCGAAGGGGTGTTGAGCGGCGGCGTGGTGGTGTGGCAGACGATGCCGGTGAGGTCGTGGACGGTGAGGTTTTCCGCGGCCATGGCCTGGCGGGCGGCGTCGATGGCGAGCGATAGCGCGTTTTGATTATGGGCGCAGTAGGGGCGGGACTCGATGCCGGTGCGTTTGATGATGTCGTCCGACGTGTAGTCGGGGAAGCGGCGGATGAGGTCGGCGTTGGTGAGGCGGTCGGTGCCCTCGGCGTAGTGGACGGGCGAGAGGTAGACGCGGACCTGGCGGCCGCCGACGCGGACGGGGGCGACGCCGGGGGTCTTTTGCGTTGGGGTGGCAGGCGCTTCGCCCTGTTCAACGTTTGCGTGGGGGTCGGTGATCACGGGGGTGCCGCGGTCTTCGCGGGTCGGGCGTTTGACGATCGGGGCGGCTAGCGGGTCGGCGGGTTGATCCGGCCCTTCGCTGCGCTCAGAACCTGCTTGGGCGGGTTTTTGGAGCTTGAGCATCGGCGTGCCGACGTCGACCTGTTCGCCTTCGGGGATGAGCAGCTCAGCGACGACGGCGTCGTAGGGGGCGGAGTATTCGAAGACGGCTTTGTCGGCTTCGAGCTCGGCGATGACCTGGCCGTTGGTCACGGCCTCGCCGGGCTTGCAGAGCCATTGGACGACGGTGACGGCTTGGTCGGTCGGGGCGGAGCCTTGGGCTTCGATGGTTTCGATCTCGCCGCCGCCGACGGACGCCGCGGCTTCGGGGGTGGAGCCGAAGTCGACGGTGAGGTCGAGTAGTTCACACGCTGCGGTCAGCGTGCGGCGGAAGCTCGGGAGGATGTCGAGCTGGTTCTTGTAGTTCGTCGGGCAGTAGGTGTCGGGGCGGGTGACGCGTTTGACCTGTAACGCCCGGGGATGGCCATCCCCGGGCTTTGTTTGCGCGGACACGTCTTCGGTGACGGCGGCGACGATCTCGGCGCCGAAGCCGACGGTGAGGTTGTCTTCGTGGACGACGAGGAGTCGGCCGGTCTTGGCGGCCGAAGCGGCGAGGGCTGGGCGGTCCCACGGGTCGATGCAGCGGAGGTCGAAGAGGTCGACGGTGCGGTCGGTCTGCTTCGTGAGCTCGGCGGCGACGTCGCGCAAGAGCGGCATCGTGCTGCCCCAGCCGACGAGGGTGAGGTCGTCGCCGGACGTTTCTTTCCTGGCTTTACCCAAGGGCACGAGCTGCTTGTCGACGTCGGGCGAGGTCGCCAGGGCGCGGTCGTTGAGGCAGACCTTGGGGTAGAGAAAGACGGTCGGCCGCTTCGACTCGAACGCGGCGTTGAGCAGGCCCGCGGCGTCGCCGGCGGTGGACGGCATGATCACGTCGACCCCCGGGATGTGCGCGAGCAGGCTTTCGTAGGTGTTGGCGTGGAACGGGCCGAGGCCGGGGCGGTAGGCGCCGCAGGTGACCATGAGGATGACGGGGCAGTCGAACTCGCCGCCGGAGCGCCAGTGGATGCTGCCAAGTTCGCTAATGATCTGGCTGATGCCGTTGGGCAGGAAGTCGGCGAACTGGATGAAGCCCACGGGGCGTCCGCCGGCCATCGCTCGGCCGATCGCGCCGCCGATGATGGTGGACTCGGAGAGCGCGGTGTTCTGCACCCGGCCGGGGAAGGCGGTGGACAGGCCGCGGGTGACGCCGAAGACGTCGCCCTTGGGGTCTTCGATGTCTTCGCCGAGGAGCACGACGTGGTCGTCGGTTTCGAGGCGGTGGCGGAGGGTTTCGCGCATCGCTTCGATCATCATGAGGGACTTGGCATCGGGTTCGTGGTCCCCGCGGGCGGAAGCCCGCTCGCCCGTGTATTCGTCGGCGTCGCGTTGGAGCTTCGGGGGCAGGTCACGGCTGACCGTGGTCGTCGTCTCGGGGTCGCCCACGCGGCGGGACAGTTCGCTGACGTGGCGGATCTCTTTTTCCAACTCGGCGTCGAGCGCATCGAGTTTCGTTTCGTCAAACCCACGCTCGATCAAAGATCGGCGGAAGTTCACCAACGGGTCGGCGGTTTCTTTGAGGCCTTCGATGATCTCCATCTCGCGGTAGACGCGGTGGTCGTCGGCGTTGGTGTGACTACTCAAACGATCGACGCGGACGATGGCGATCGCCGGGCCGCGGCTGCGGCGGACGTGGTCGACCAGCGCGCCCATACGCGGCATCTCGGGCAGGACATCGCGGCCGTCGAAGCGGTGGAGGGGCAGGCCGTAGAACTCGTCGGCCGGGCCATCAGGGCGGTCGAAGAAGGTGGTCTGCGCGGTCGGCGTGGAGATCGCGTAGCCGTTGTCCATGATGTAGAACAACACGGGCAGCTTGCGACGCACCGCCTCGGCGATGGCTTCATAGACCTCGCCCTGCTGCGTGGTGCCGTCGCCCATGCCGCAGAGGACGATGGGACCCCCGGAAGTTCCCGCTTCATTCTCGGAGGCTTTGGCGAGCTTACGCTGTTCTTCGAGATGAGCCGCGATACCCACGGCCTGCGTACAGTTGTTGGCGACGGGTACCACGGTGCTGGGCATGTTCATCGCCCGGCTGGCTTGGAAGCCGACCATCTGCCGGCCCCCGCTGTAGTTGTCCGCGTTGCACAACGCCGCGTCGAAGATCGCCTTGGGCTCGAGGCCGCGGGCGATCCACAGCGCCTGGTCGCGGTAGTGCGAGTGGACCCAGTCTTCGGGGGTCAGGAACGCCTGCCACGCGGCGACCGACTCGTGGCCGGTGGTGGGCAGGTGGAAAAACGAGTCGCCGCCCGAGGCGAGCTCCGCCTCGATCGCGTTGGTGGTGCGTGCGGTCCGCATCGCGCGGTAGGTGGCCAGCAGTTGGTCGTCCATGACCGGAGGTCCTCCCGCTTGTCCGCCCCCGGAATTTGCCCCGGAAGCTCCTCCCGAAGTTTCGGAATCCGAAACCTTGGAAGTCTTCGAAGCCGCCCCGCCGCCCGCCGACTCGACCGCCGAGGGGGCGGGGCTCAGGCGGTTCGCGGGGTTCAGTTCGTCGGGTGCGGACATGCAGTGTCTTTCATCAGGCAGACAGCCAACGCGGAACGTCTCCACGGCCGTCGGAATCAACCCCTACTTTACCGGGCCACCCCCCCACCGGCCACTTTTCGCAAGGCTCCCGCTCGGATCAACCCGGAAGAATCCGGTGGAGAATTCGTGGGCGATCCGGCCCGCGCCAATGTCCCCGATGGCCCCAACCGGCCGCCTCGGCTACAGTCCCGACCTCCCGCCCCGCTGATCCAACCCGCTCGTGCCCGTGATGACCCTCTCCGACTCCACCGCCACCCCCCGCGTCGTCGTCGCCGGCGTCGGATTGATCACGCCGCTGGGGCAGTCCGCTTGGGAGACGTTTGCGGCTCTGCTCCAAGGCAAACGCCTGACCGATCGCGTTGATCGCCTCGAACCCGACACCGACCCGGTCCCGCTGGTCCAGGCGTTGGGCGGGGTTAGCATCGCTCGCCACACCCCGACCGACCCGACCGTCGAGCTGGCTGAGCGGGCGGTGCGTGAGGCGTGCACCGAAGCGGGGTTGGCCCTTCCGGGGCCGGGGGTGGGAGCGTTTCCGGGGGCGGGGACGGGGTTGCCGACCTGGCTGGGCACCAGCAAGAGCGCGGTCGCGGCGATGTCCGATCTTCAGGGCCAACGCTCGCCCACCGGCGAAAAACAACTGCCCACCCGCCTGCTCGAAGCGGTCGCGCTCGGGCCCCACGGCTACCTGTCCCACCACCTCGCCGCCCGCACCGGGGTCGAAGTCCGACGCCACACCGTCGCCGCCTGCGCCAGCAGCCTGACCGCGTTGCACCAGGCCCGGATGGCATTACTCAATCAACAATCCTCAATCAAAAATCAAAAATTCGCCCTCGTCGTCACCGCCGAGGCCGCCCTCCTCCCCGCGTTCATCCACAGCTACCGCCGACTGGGTGTCCTCGCCCCGTTGACCCTCGACGGCTACCGCCAGGCCCCGCTCGACGAGTCCCGCCAAGGCTTCACGCTCTCCGAAGTCGGCGCCGCAGTACTGCTTCAACGGCTCGACCCCGGCGAAGCCCCGCCCAACGGCACCACGTCAATTGAACTCGTCGACACCGCCGTCGCGACCGAAGCCAGTGACCTCATCCGCCCCAGTTCGTCCATGGAAGCGTTGGGCGTGGTAGCCCAGCAACTCCTCGGCGACCCCCGGAAACCCACGCAAAGCCACCGCCGGATCGCCGCCCTCCACCCCCACGCCCCCGGCACCGCCGACCACGACCCCACCGAACTCCGCGTCCTCGCGGATGTGCTCAACCAACGCCAACATCCTTTCCACGAAGCGCACGCCAACACCATCCCCGCGGTCTACGCCAACAAGGGTGCGCTCGGCCACAGCCTCGGCAGCGCCGGCCTCGTCTCCTTCGTCCTCGCCTGCCTCGCCGCCCGCACCGGCAAGCTCCCTCCGATGCCCTGGCTCAAGACGCCGATGCGCAACGCGCCGATTCCTCTCACGCCCACCCCCAAGCTCAACGCCACTTCCGGGCGCAGTTCCGGGGGAGTTTCCGGGGGGGCACACGCGATCTTCGCCGCCGGCTTTGGCGGCCACGTCGCCGGGGCGTTGATTCAACGCAGCGAATAACTTGAACCCACGATGAAGGACACCATCAACCTCGGGAGAAAACTAAACCTCGAATTCGATATCGATGTTTCGGGACACCACCAAAACCGGCCGCGGCACGAGAAAACCCACGATCGGCCCCAGCCCGCCACCCAACACCAAAGCCACCAAGCCCCACCACCAGGACTGCCCCGAACAAATCAAAATCACCGCCCCGACCACGGCCAAGACCAACCCGAACACGAAAGCGATCAAAGCCGCTTTGATGCGATGCTTCAGGGTCATCCCGCCGCGCCCGCCAGCCGCCGCCGCGGCCGGGTCTCGCCGCTCCACGTGCGCTTCGGGATCGCCTTGCCGCACTTCGGGCAGAAATGTGACGCCTGGGAGATGTCGGTCGAGCAACTCGGGCACAAGCCACGTTCGAGGCGGTACAGCCGAACGCCGACGGTCATCACCCAGATCAGGCCGGTGATCAACGAAAACGCGACGATCGCCCAGAACGGCAGCACCACCCGCCGAGCCGCCCACGAGATCTGGTCCGACGGGATAACCCCCGCCACCGCCGGGGCTTCCTGGGTCGCGATGTTGACCTGCCGATCCATGCCGAAGCCCAGGCCGCGGTCGGTGCAACGCTCGTCGAGCAGCGCCGCGTCTTCGGGAGCCTTTTCGTTGACCCGCCAGGTCATGAGAAACGGCTTGCCTTCGGGCTGTTGCCCCAGCGTCAGGAAACCCAGTCGGCCGCGGTCCGTGGTTACCACCGTCACCGTCGGCGTGCCGAGCCGTAAGACCGCCTGCTCGGACATCTCGAAGCTGCGGTACCACAAAAACGACGAGCCCAGCAGCAAAACCCCCAAAACAGCCGTCACGGTCCAGAACATGAATTTACGCATGGCTAAGCCCTCAACCATCTCTCGCCCTCTCTCTCGTCCTGATGCTTCGATTCGTTTTCCGCGGCCCCACCGGGCGAGCGGTCTTGGCTTCCTGGGTTTCCGGAGGCTTGGTCCCGGGGTGATTTTCCGGGGGGGTCGGCTTCCGGGGGTCAGCCCCGATGCATCAAAATCGTCGCGTCGTGGCCGTGCGGGAAATAATCCTGCCGCAACTGCACGTTCGGGGTCTTTTGCAAGGCCCAGTCCAGCAGTTGCATCATCGGCAAACGGTTCGCCGGGTACTCCTGCGGCGGCGCTTCGGGGCCGGCCCGGTCTGACAGGAAGTTGAACACCAACGCTTCGCTGCAGCCGTCCCAACCCCCCTCAAGCACCCGGATCGCGGTGTCCGCGTCCATGGTGTTAAGCGATCCGGAGATCGTAACAACCTGCGGCGAATCTGTCGCCAGAAGTGAAGGGGTTTTTACGAAATCGCCGGCCAAAAATCGGCTGTCCGGCAGGCCTCGGCCGGTCGCGAACTCGATCACCTCCGGCACGCCGTCGACGCCGATGAATTTCCCGTAGTTCACGCCCCGCTCGAGCATGTACGCCGCAAAATCCCCCCGGCTGCACCCCGCGTCCAGCACCGCCTTGCCTTCGAAGTAAAGCATCTGACAGAAAACGTCGAAACGCAGCCGCTGGGTCTCCGGGCGGGCCCACATGGTCACGTCAAAATGCGTGCCGTGCTCGTGTTGGGCGTCGAGATAGGGTTGGAGGTAGGCGTCGGTCACGCGGACATGTTAGCCTTTCGCGCATGGGCTCGACTCAGGGATGGTTACAAAACTTGCGCGGCCGCTTCATCGTCTTCGATGGTCCCGACGGCAGCGGAAAATCGACCCAGTTCCGCCGGCTGGTCGACTCCGCCGAGGCCCAGGGCGTGAGCGTCTGCGAGGTCCGCGAGCCCGGCGGAACGCACATCGGCGAGGAAATACGCAAGGTATTATTGGACCCTTCGGTAAAGGAAGACGTCGACGTCCGCTGCGAGATGCTGCTGTTCATGGCCAGCCGGGCCCAGCTCATCGCCCAGAAGATCCAGCCCGCCCTCGAGTCGGGCTGCCTCGTACTTGCCGACCGGTTCATCAGCTCGACGCTGGCGTATCAGGGCACCGCGGGCGGGCTGCCGATCGCCGACATTCTCAAAGTCGGACAAGTCGCGCTGGGCCAGCATTGGCCGGACTTGGTCGTGGTGTTCGATGTCGACGAAGAGACCGCCGCGTCGCGGATCAACCCGCTCTTGCGGGAGCGGGAGTTCAACGCCGACAAAGACCGCATGGAGGCCAAGGGGGCCGCCTTCCACCGCCGGGTCCGGCAGGGCTACTTGGACCAAGCCGCCGACGACCCCGACCGCTACCTCGTCATCGACGCGACCCGCGACGCCGACAGCGTCTTCGACGACCTGCTGGGCGGTTTATCGGACATTTACGGGCGTCCGTAGGTGGCCCAGGCCCGCGATCTCGCTGCTACCCGCGCCGGTCTGCGATCGGACCGACATCTGCCCTGCTCCGGCCCGTCGCGACACGAATCTTCCCCGATCGACTAGCCCAAAAATTAACACGGCTAACAACTTCGTGCTGGTACACTCATCTCGTATTCACACGGCCTCGACGTCTGATGTCGGGCTGCGGCAAGGATGCCACAACCCCCGCGGGTGCGTATTCCCCCCGGCTGCGTGTTTCTGGAATTTCCTTCCGCGATTCGACAAGCGAGGCAACATGATCGGCCAACTCACGTTCTGGGTTTCGACCAAACGCCACACCGCCACCCTCACCGAACAGCTCGCCTGGGACTGCGAAGACCCCGAGGTCATGACGTACCTCCGCGAAACCTTCCCGGTGCAAACCGCCGAGGGCTTGACCAACCTCGCCGTCGGCCGACACGCGCTGTACCAAACCGCCGAGCGCCTGGGCGGCCGGGTGCAAGTGCCCACGAAACAAAAGCAAATCAGCTGACGCCGAAGTCGTTTGAGTTCGGTCGTCTGACGGTTAACTCAAACCAAAAGTCTTACTTGTTGAGAGGATGCGGTACAGCCGCCCGGTGGGGATAACCTGCTACTCGCGGGACGCTTCGCGTGACCCGCTAAACATACCTCACGCACAACGCAGATCGACCGCGGTCATTAACCTCAACACCGATTAACCAAACCGGCCGGTGATGTAATTTTCGGTCTGTTCGTTTTCGGGGTTGGTGAAGACCTTGCGGGTGTCGCCGAACTCGATGAGGTTGCCTTCGAACAGGAACGCGGTGTAGTCGCTGGCGCGGGCGGCCTGTTGCATGTTGTGGGTCACGATCGCGATGGTGTAATGCTTCTTGAGCTCGTCCATCAGGTCTTCGATCGCCACGGTCGACTTGGGGTCCAGGGCCGAGCAGGGCTCGTCCATCAGCAGAATCTCGGGCTGGGCCGCGATCGCCCGGGCGATGCACAGGCGCTGCTGCTGGCCGCCCGACAAGCCCAGGGCCGACTGCTTGAGGCGGTCCTTGACCTCGTTCCACAACGACGCGCCCTTGAGCTACGACTCGACCAGGTCGTCGGTTTCGGACTTGCTGAGTTTCAGGTGCAGCCGGGGGCCGAAGGCGATGTTGTCGTAGATCGACTTGGGAAACGGGTTGGGCTTCTGGAAGACCATGCCGATCTTCCGGCGGAGCGTGAC
>JBCCST010000016.1:0-61943 GCA_039199695.1 Planctomycetota bacterium
GTGCCTCATCTCCTGGGTCAGGCTGTCGTAGTCCGAACTGAGCATGACCAGCCGATCGTGTCCCGAGGTGATGAGGTGTTCGGTCGCGGCGGCGATGGCATCGGCTTCGTCCCAGAGCACGCGGCTGAATTCGTCGTGGTCGCTCAGGGCATCGCCCATAAAGACCAGCGGCACGCCTGAGGCGGTGATGGCGTTGTAGGTGTCGAGGTTCTCGACGTTGGGCGTGGTGAGGATGATGCCGTCGACCTGTCGCCCGAGCATGGAACGCAGGTCCTGCTGCTCGCGCTTGACGTCCCACATGCTGATCGCGATCAGCGGGACGGTGCCGGCGGGCTCGAGAACTTCGAGCATCCCCAGCAGGGCGGCGTGGGCCCAGCCGAAGCGTAGATCGGCGAAGGAGACGCCGATAACGTTGGCACGCTGTTCGCGCAGGGACTTTGCGACCAAGTTCGGGATGTAGTTCCACTCGCGAGCCAACGCGCGGATCCGTTCACGGTTGCGAGGGCTGACCTTGTTGATGTGCGGGCTGTCGTTGAGTACGAACGACACAGCCGTGACCGAGAGTCCGAGGTGGCGGGCGATGTCGGTCGCGGTGACACGGCCGTTGGGTGTATTAGGTCGAGGCATGAGGCGGTTCCCCTCGCCAGCGAATGGCCGCAAGAAACACGGCGGGTCTGGCCAAGGCGCGATCGGCCATTGTCCTTGACGGCCGAGAAGTAGCACTCGGACTAGACATTGAGTGCTTATGCCGCACCCCGATAGCCGAATGATTCTGTAACATCACACCATATTAACGCTAAGAAGACATCGGCGTAACGGGTGTGTCCAGTTGGTGCTCTTGAAAGGCCTGACGCATGACCCTTGTGCGAGACTTTCGTCCAGGAACTGATCGGGCTCCGTTTCGTAAGGATCGAACATCCGATGCGGGGCCGTTGTGGATCGGGCAGGGGGCTGAAGTGGGGTGACGAGATCTGTGGTGTTGGCTTTCGTTCCGACTTGACTTGATAGTAAAACGTTGTATATTATGTAGAATCTGGTCATTTGGATTTGTTCACTTCACTTTTTTCGATTTCACTATCATCGGGAATTCGACATAGTGTGTTCCTTAAAAATTCTAGGCTGCAGACTTTTCGCCCTTGCATGTGTCGTCTTCTTGATGTTGCCATCGTCCCGGGCTGGACTCGTTAGCTATTACACATTTGATGCCGACGCTCAGGCCGGTCGATTCTTCAGGGATATGGCGGGCCGAGCGAACGGGATGGTTCAGCCCGACGCGGAGTCGGGTCCCAAGCGGGACAGCGCGAATGTCGCCGTTGGGGACGGTTCCCTGAAGCTCGACGGTGTGGATGACCGGCTGGTGATCCGGCCGAGCAATCGGCTGTCAAGTCTTTCGGGGCGGACCAAGGCATTGACCGTTTCCGCATGGATCAAGCCGGCGAGCGGCGGCAGCACCAACAACCGCGGTATCATCGGTGCACTGGAGCACGGCAGCGACAAGCAGGCCAACCAGTTATTCATGCTGCAATTGGTCGGGAACGACCTCCGTGGCGTGGTCTACACCGACGCAGGATTCTTTGTGGCGAGCGGGAACGCACCGATTGAAATGAACGGCCCGGAATTTATCCACGTGGCCTACACCTGGGATGGGACCCAACTGATTCGGTACATCAACGGGCAGGCCGTGCAGGACGATATCGACAACCCCAAGTACACCACTGGGGCGAAGGTGCTGCGGTGGCGGAACGGGGCGGATGAGATCTCGATCGGCGCATCACAGCCCAAGGGCAACGCGTTTTTCAAGGGCAATATCGATGATCTAGCGGTGTTTGATCACGCGTTGAATGCCGAGGAGATCAAGGGCCTGGCGGACAAGAGCCTGACGCCCATGACGGTGCCCGATCCGGACGCCGAGGTGACGGAAACGGACGCCGACTCTGTGAGCGTTCCGGAACCCGAGTGATGCCCTGTTTGTCTATCCGTTTCCGGAAGGGGCAAAAAAATGAATGGCCCGATCGCCGGTATGCTTATCACTGAACCCCGCGGCTTTCCGCCTGTAGGTTTCACCCTGATCGAACTGCTTGTGGTGATCAGTATCATTGCCCTGCTGATCGCGCTGTTGCTGCCGACTCTCGGTGCGGTACGCCATACGCCCCGCATATTTTTCACGCCGCACAACGACGTGATGGATTTTTTACGCATACATTCAAGCCGAAACGGACAGGCTTGGAAAGATTTTGCGGGTCGTGTCGATGACAACAACCTCAACGGCAGCCGCGTGGACGGGTACCACTGAGCCGCCCGGCGTTTCATGGTCTCCTTAACCGATGCAGGTTGTGAACGCATATAGAGCGTGAAAGTCAATGCGGGAATCTAAATAACGAAACGTTTTAAGAACACAGATGGCCGAGTATCGCCAGTCGTGCCTGCTGCCCGAGCCTTCAAGGTGATGAGGTCCTGATGCAGAAGTTTGTAGCGGTAATAGTTGTGGTCCTGATGAGTGTCCCCTTGCATGCGAATGACGTGGTGAAACAGATTGACTTAGCGGCGATGGGGCTAATCGCGGACGGCGTGACCGACGACGGGCCGGTGATCCGGCGCGCGTTGTCGGAGGCCGCGTCGCACGATGGGCCGGCGGAAATCGTGTTCCCGAGTGGGTCGACGGTTTTCATCAGCACGGGCGAAGAGTCGTATGCGATCCGCCTCGATGGCGTCCACGACCTGACCCTCAGTGGCCACGGCACGACGGTGTTGCTCGGCCCCGAAGTACGTTTCATCGAGGCTACGTCGTGCGAGCGTTTGGTGGTCACGGGGTTCAACCTAGAGACCGAGCCGTTGCCGATGGTGGAGGCGAAGGTCGTCGCGGTCGAGCCGGGCGGGGGAGTGCTGACGGCTCGGCTGGTTGAACCCGAGCGAGCTCACGAGATGGACGGGCCGCTCCTGATCAGGGGCGAGAACCGGTACTTCGGGATGCTGTGGTGGCCCGAGAAATACTCGGCGCAGTGCCGGCACTACTTCATCACGGACATGGAACCGACGGAGAACGCGGCCCGCACCGGGATGGTCCGCGTCACCGGGGAGCACGGGCTGCCCAAGCACCTGATCCAGAAGATCCGAGACGGCGACATGCGGATCACGCTCCCGATCCGGGGCATCGCACACCTCGCACCACCGGGCGCGATGGTGGTACTCGACCGCTGCAGCGATGTGTTGATGGAAGACATCGAGATGTGGTCGGCCCCGTGGTTCGGTTTCCAGATCTTCCGCAACGTCGGGCCGATGACGTTTCGCCGGGTCAACATAAGGCCCAAGCCCGGCACGGCCCGCGTGAGCTCGATCTGGCGCGACGGATTTCATGTTAAGGGCAACCGCGGTCCGCTGCTGTTCGAGGACTGCATCCTCAAGCACATGAACGACGACGCGTTCAACATTGCGTCGCACGCGCTTCTGGTCTCAGAGATGGTCAGCCCGAAGGTGGTCCGGGTTCGTCAGGTCTTCCCGCTGCAGCCGATGCCGGTATACCCGGGTAACGAGCTGCTGATCGTGACGCCGGAGGGTCGGCGGCTGGACGCGGCGAAGGTGGCGTCGGTCCGGGTGAGTCAGGAGTTGCCGGACCTGGGACACGATGCGCCGACGGCGCCCGAGTGGGAGATCACGCTCGAGCAGCCGGTGTCGGGGCTGAGGACGGGCTGCACGCTCTGGGACGTCGATGCGGCGAACGCGCAGACGGTCATCCGGCGTTGCAAGATCATCCGGACGCTGCGGGTACAGTCGCCGAACGTAGTCATCGAGGACTCGGAGATCACCGGGCTGTTGTGGCTGAACTCGGAGCTCAAGGAAGGCCCGTTCGCGTCGAACGCGATCATCCGGCGGAATATTCTGCGGCAGGGCATCGGCAACCCTCAGTTTGCGTTAGTCGTTAACGGCTGGCCCGGGCACACGACGCCGAAGACCCTGCCTCCGACGCAGGCCTACCCCTTGCAGGGCGTGCAGGTCCTGGACAACCGGATCTACGGCGACCTCAGGCTGGAGGGCGTCGCCAACGCGGTGGTGCGGGGCAACCGGTTCTACGGCGGCGAAATGCTTGTCGAAAACAGCCCCGGGCTGGAGACAGACGTCAGGCGTTGATCCCGGCGGCTGGAGCAGATTTCCAAAGCGTGTAGCGCGGGAGACGCGAAGCGTCCAGCTCCGAAACCGCGGGCACCTTCGGTGCACCCGCTACACGCAAACGAAACACGCGCCAGAGCAAAGCACATGAATAAGCGCCATAATTAAATAGCCGCACCATTTACGCGGGGCGGGCCCGAGGAGCGTAGCTCGCCGGCGACATGGCGGGAGTTCACGCCAGCCGCGCTACTTCTTGTCCATGGCGTCGATCAGAGGGTAGATCTTGGCGTGGGCATCACGGATCGGATCGGTAAAGGCGGGGTAGGGCCGCCAGTCGTGGCGAAGCAGGCCCTTGTTCTGGTCGATGTCGTCACGGAACTTAAAGTAGTCCCAGCCGACGCTGCCGCGGGAGCGGAGCAGTTGGAGTGTGAAGTTCTGGTACCAGAGTGCCCGGTCGCGCTGGGTCTTGACGACCCAGCCGGCGCCCTTGTCGTCAGGGAGGCCCGAGTCGACGCCGCGGACGTAGAACTCGCTGATGATGAACGGCGACTGAGCGAACCGCTCCCAGCGTTCCATCTGCTCGTCGCTCGGCTCCCAGTAGCCGTAGAGGTTGATGGAGACTACATCGCAGTGCTTGCCGCAAGCGGCGACAATGGCACCCCACTTGTGGCCGGAGCCGTGGAGACGTGAGCCGAGGATCATGTGGTTGGGATCGACTTCGCGGACGGCCTCGGAGGCGATGCGGTAGTAGCGTTCGAAGATCACGCCGAGAAAGTTCTTGTTGTCCTCGTGGGTGACCATGCTGGGCTTGGCGTCGGGGCCGTACTTGTTGCGGAGGAACTGCCAGGCCGCTTCGCGGGTGTACTTGTGGACTGGGTGTTCGGGGTCGAGCTTGAGGGCGCGTTCGAGGGCGGTTCGGGTAGTAGGCAACTCGTTGTCGAGGTAGTGCCCGACGAGCCAAGGGTCGTCCTTGGTCTTGGCGAGTTCTTCACGGACGTACTTGCGGGCGAAGGCGGGGAAGTCGGGGTGAAACGAGGGGATGAGGCTGTGCTCGAAGCCCATGTTGCCGTAGTTCCGGGTGGTGAGTCGGAGCTCACCACCGAAGCTGACCATGACCTTGAGTGAGGTGACGTAGGGCAGGGGCTCAGGGGCGTTACGCAGAGGCCCGGTGTTGGACCAGCGGCCCCAGGCGTTGAAACCGAGGTCGCGGGCGGTCTCCGTCGCGTCGACGGCCCAGCGGGCGGGGTTCTGGTAGCCGAGTT
This sequence comes from Planctomycetota bacterium, assembly GCA_039199695.1. Classification (GTDB taxonomy): domain Bacteria; phylum Planctomycetota; class Phycisphaerae; order Phycisphaerales; family Phycisphaeraceae; genus Algisphaera. The sequence continues at coordinate 5,367 of JBCCST010000016.1, forward strand.
CGGCCTGACGCTCGGGGGGCAGCGTGCCAAACCCGTCGCGGTAGGCCGAGGTGATCCCCTTGCGGATCAGCGGGTGTCCGAGCGGATCGATCATCCACCACCGGCCATCGATCTTCTCGACGCGGAAGAAGCCCGTGGCCCGGTGCTGGATATCCAGGCGGCCGCCGTACTTCGACAACTCGGACGGCGACATCGAGGCCACCCCGAGCGCCGCGAGCGCCTGGTCATAGGTGGTGGCTTCGTAGGTGTTCCAGTTGTTGCTTCGGCGTGAACGAGACTGCACCTTGGTGGAATCCGCTTGGCTGATCGCGGGTAGAGACATCTGGACAACCGGTGGTGTCTCACGGGGGTCGGCGTGTGCGGTCATGGTGGTGACCAGGAGTCCCGCTCCGAACGCAAGGCAGCGGGCGAGGGGTTTCGGCATCGGGTACAGACGTTCACGGAGTGGAAAGCTCATGGTGGTATCCGGAGTGGGAGGTTCGAGGATGATGCGGAGGTTCAGTGTCACGCGACGTGGACGGTAGCCGTTGCGATCAGCCGGCGGTGACCGGTTCACAGGTCCAGGTGTGTTCACCCGCGACGGCGGTCGGTTCGATGCCGGGCAGTCGAACGTTTGCGACAACTCCGGACGGCAGCTTGAGCGAGACGGTGGTCACCCCATCGACGCGTTTCCAGTCGGTGTCGATGATGCCGTGGGGGGTGGGCACGCGAGCGGTGGCGGTGTCGCAGAGCGGGGTGTCGATGGCGGGGGCAAAGGCGATCTCGGTCCAGCCGGGGGCGGTGGGCACGATGCCGTTGAGCAGGCGGGGCAGTTGATAGATCGGGTGGGCCGACCAAGCGTGCGACCCCGAGGTCGCGCCGTTACCCGGCGGCAGGAAGCGCTCCCAGGTCCCGCCCTGTTCGGCCATCCCCGCCCAGTGCCGGGCCATGTGTTCGACCGCCTCGCTGGATAGGCCGCAGCGGCGTGCGGCCTCGTAGACGTAGGTCATCCAGTAGGGCGTAGGCTCGGCGACCTCTTCGGTCTCGCCACGGAGGTAGGGCCCGATCGCGCCGGTCGCAAACTCGTCGTGGCTCTCCGGACGCAGCCCGCAGAGCATCGCCTGCACCTGTGTGTGGAGCCCGCAGGTCTCGACGAGTTCGCCGTCTGCCCCGACGCCATCGCGGTATCGGCCGCGCTCGGCGTCCCAGTATGTGGCATCGATGGTTTGTCGCAGAGCCCTGGCCATCGGTTCAACGCGATCGCTGTTGCCGCCGGGCTTGGTCAGATGAACGAGCTTGACTACGGCATCGAGCGCTTCGAGGAGCAGAAGGTTGAGCAGGGCGGGTTTGCCCTTGCGGGGGATACCGTCGGTCCAGTCGAGGAAGAGCCAGTAGCGGGGGTCGGCGGAGACGAGCCCGCCGTCCGCGATGCCGTAGGCCTCGAAGTAGCGGAGCAGGCGATCGACGCGGGGCCAGTGCTCGAGGAACAGCGACGCGTCGCCGCTCTGGTCGTACTGGTCCCACAAGGTCATCAGCCAGGTGCAGGCGAAGTCGGGGAGGACGCAGGTGTGGGCGATGGTGGGGGCGTGGCCGTAGGTCAGGCCGTTAGGCAATTCCATGTCGGGGTCGCCGATCTGGCGGATGCCGCGTTCGAGGAGGCGGGTGTCGTTGGCGAGGTAGAAGGTGTTCCACGCCTGGACGCGGGCGTCGCCCCACCACTGGGCTTGTTCGCGCCACGGCGTATCGACGTAGGCGTCCATCATGCAGTTGCGTTGGGTGTTGACCGAGACGGCATAGATCTGGTTGAGGCCGTCGTTGCTGCATTCGAACCGGCCGACGGTCTCGAGGGGGTACCGCGTCTCACGGTGTGCGAGCTCGAAGGACATCGCAGGTGCGGGGCCGTTGACGACCAGGGTCGTGTAGCGGTGCCCGATGGTCTGGAAGGCTTCGTGTTTGCAAGGCCCGGCGGCGAGGGTGATGCGGGTGGCGATGTCGATGTCGCGGTGGAAGCTGGTCTTGGGGATCAGCGGCTGGCCGCCGGGTGACACAGCCTCAGAATAGAGCACATCGATCGCCTCGCCGCCCGCGGCGCCGTCGGCCTCGAGGAGCAGTTCGCCGACGCTCGGCCGACCCAGATCGATCGTGACCGCGTAGCACATGCCGGCTTCGACGGGTGGTGTGTTGACCTCGCCGGTGGCGGAGGCGGTCGTATCGAAGGCGGTCCAATTCGCGTCGCGGATGGCCTGGTCGTGGATCGCGGCGGGCCGGATGATCTCGGACTCGGCGTCGGGTTCGGGCAGGGTGTATGTGGTGTACCCGACCGGGCCGGCGTACGGCATGGTCTGGTCGGTCAGCATCGGGAGGTTACGCGGCTCGGTGTCGTGCCACGGCGGGCTACCGTAGACCCGGGCCTGCGGGTCGGCCCAGTCTTCGCCGAGGTCGGCGTCGACGCAGGTCAGCCACGAACGGTCGTCGGCGCGCAGATCGATCTGCTCCTGGAAGCCCATCTGCTTGCACAGCTTGCCGGTCACCTGGGTGCGGGAAGGGTCGAAGCGGACGTACCAAGACTTATCGCTGACCAGTTGCTGACCGCCGAGGTCGAGCGCGAAGAGGAAACCGGGGATCGCTTCGGTGCGGTATTTGAAGGTGCTGATGCCCGGGTGATGGACGATCGCGGCGATGACGTTGACGCCGGGCTTGAGGTGCGGGGCGAGGTTGACCTCGTCCACGGGCCAGTGGGAGGCGTAACCGCGGGCGGGTCCACGGGCGGCGTATGACCCGTTGACGAAGAGCTGGTACTCCTGGTCCGCCGAGATGTAGGCGATGGCCTGATCGACGGGCTCGGCCAACTCGACCGAGCGGCGGAACTGCGCGTAGAGGTTGACAGTACTGGCGACGGCTTTGCGCGACCAGAGCCAGTTGGCTTGTTGCAGGCGTTCTTGATCCATGGGCTTTTCGGTCTCTAGGGAGTGTCGAAGGTGAGGGGCGATGGGTTAGTCGGCGAAGTGCTCGACGCCGCGCGCGAGGTCGAACCGGCAGGACGACGAGACGGCGAGTGTGCGGCTGCTGCGCGGGCCTTCGAGGGCGAAGACGCCGGGCGAGTTCCGCCGCTGGTCTTCAAACCGGACGCCACTGAACCGGACGCCGGCGATGTTCTGTCCGAGGCTGACCACGCTGTCCTTGGCCGGCAGCGTTTGGCCCGCGGCGATCTGTCCGCCGGTGACACGGACGCCCGCCACCCGTGCCGCCTGGATGGCGGGGGCGTGTGCGGCCAGGATGTTGTTGTCTTCGAGCCGGATGTCACGGGTCAGTCGGCCCTCGCCCGACAGCGAACTGGTCAGCAGCCAGATCGCGGGGAGTTGGGTGTTGCGGATGGTGTTGTTGCGGATGACCAAGCCTTCGGGGAAGGGGCCTTCGTAGAAGCTGCCGGCCTCGTTGCCGGCGAAGACGGCGCTGCCGCCGACGCCGTCGATCGTGTTGTTCTCAATGAGTCCACGCGGGGCCCGGATGAGCATGGCGTGCCGGCGTTGGGCCTTGAAGGTGCAGTTGCGGACGATAAAGTCGGCGCTGGATCGGCTGAGGTTGTAGAAGTGGGTCGAGGTGCGGTCCTGGTGCGGCTTCTTGGTGCCGGGCACGACGCCGCGGATCGCATGGGCCAGCTCGACTCGTCCCGGCTCCACGCTGACGACCTTGGTCCTCGCGAGGGCTTGGCCACTGTCGGGGTCGAAGACGAGCACCTCATCGTCGGGCCTGAACGGTGCGCCCATCAAGTCGAACACCCGGCTGGAGATCACACTCCGCGCCATGCCCGTGTTACCTCCGATGTTGAGGCTGTCGTCTTTGAGGCCCTCGAAGTAGCAGTCTTCGATGAGCGGGCCGATCTTGTTGTCCTTGCAGTGCATGCCGTCGCGGTGGGAGGCGATGAGGCGGTCGGTGCCGGGCTTGAAGCGGATCTCGATGCGTCGGAGGGTGATACGGCCCTCATTGGAGCGGACGCCAAAGGCCATGCCGTAGCGGGTGGCGTAGAACTTGATGTCGTGGAAGGTGCAGTCGGTGCTTTCGGTGACACGGAAGTTGCTGCCGCCCGGGCCGCGGCGGAAGCTCAGGAAGAAGCGGTCGCCGCGGTTGATGGGCTTGAGATCGTCTTGCCATTGCGGATCGACCGTTACACGAACGGTGCGGGGCGAGCCGGGCACGGGCTCGACGCCCTTATAGAACAAGTGCATCTTCAGGTCCCACCGGCGGTGCCGTTCGTTCGGGTCCATCACGGAAGACCAGCGGGAGAAGCGGGTGTCGGCGGAGGGGACCTCGTAGCCGTCGGCGATCTCGAGCAGGAAGCTGTTCTGGGCGGGGTTGATGCGGGTGATCGTGCCCTGCGTGAAGGGCAGCGGGTCGTAGTCAACGACGAAGCCGCCGATCTCGACGTCGGTGCAGCGCACGGTTTCGAAGATGCCGTGCTCGGGGGTGTTGAGCAGTGTCGCGCCTTTGCCCTGGATGCGGAGGCCTTTCACGCCGTCGAGAGTGAACTGGTAGTTCAGGTCGCCCGACGGCCCGAGGCGGTAGGTGCGCTCATCGAAGGACAGGGTTGTGCCGGGCCCGGCGTCGATGGCGGCTTGGATCGCCTGCCGGATCGCGGGGGCGTCGTTGTGCACGCCGTCGCCGACTGCACCGAAGCTGGAGACGTGGAGGTCTTGGCCGGCCATAGCGGTGAGGGCGGGCGAGGCGATGAGCACCGCGGCGACCAAGCAGAAGCCGGTGATGCGGGTCAGGCGTGTGCGTAGCGACCGACGGCGGGTGTGCCGCGGTTGAGACGGGGTGCATTCGAGGTCGCGCGGTCGTAGCGTGGGCTCGGTCATTCGTGGTTCCGGCTTAGTGCTTCTGATGGAAACGGAGAACAGTTTCAGAGCGGCTGGTGCGTTTCGAGCCCGGCGTAGCCCGGCTTGGGCAGCGGGATACGGACGGGCCAGCCGACGAACTGCTCCGGTGGATCGGCGTCGCGGTCCCAGTGATCGAAGGCGATACTTCGCTGCTGGCGATCGACGGTGACGATGCCATAGCCCGAGCGGGTGAGTCCCGGGTCGATAAGCACTCGGCCCATGATGAACTTGGCGGCGGCGGCCTGGGCGAAGGTGATCTTCGCGTTGGTGCAGGCGATCATACGGAACGGGTTGCCGCCGCCGTCGATGAACCGGCCGGTGAAGGGCGGGTCGCCGGGGCTGCGGTCGCCGCCAGGCTGTTTGGGTTCCCACCAGCGCTGGAAGAACTGGCCGAACGCACAGGGGATGTACTGATAAGGGCCGTCTTCGGGGCCGTCCAGGCCGTGTTTGATCATGACCGCGTTGTGAATGTCGCCGCCGAGCAGGACGGCGCCGGCCTTTTTCATCGCGGCGATCGCGCGGTCTCGGCCGGGCTTAGGCCAGCCGTTGGAGTCGGTGCCGCTCTCGTGGATCACGCCCTGGGCGGTGGTCATCGGATTCACAAACACGGTCTGGGAGATGACGATCCGCGGGGTGTCGGGGTCAAGCGAATCGGCCCACTCACGGATAAACAATTCCTGGCCCCGGCCGAGCAACTCGGCCTTCGATTCGTCGGCTTTGAACTCGGGGTAGGGCGGGGTCTTGAAGGTCCGGCCCTCGATAATGGCGAAGGACGTGCCGCCGTAATCCAGCCGGGTGAAGTACTTCTTGAGGCCGCGCGGCATGGGCTTGGGGTCGACCGGGTCGGGCAGATGCCCGGTCTGGGTGTCGATGACGAGGTTGTAGAACTCGACAGAATAAGTCCAGCCGTGGTCGCGTTTGTAGCCCTTGGTACCGGGCTTTCCGCGGGGGGCTCGGCCCTCCCAGCCCCAGATGTTGGGGAGGAAGTGGTCGTGGTCATCGGGGATGGTGACGGTGGGCCGGCGCCGGGTGAGGTGGCCGAAGGTCCGGAGGAAGATGATCCATTTGTAGAGGTAGTCGTCGGACTTGGGCGAGCGGTTTGGGCCGATATCGGGCCGGCTGGGGATGCCCTCGTAGATTTGATCGCCGGTAAACACGAGGAGGTCGGGGTTGTGTTCGTGTTCGATGCGGTCCTGGGCCTGGCGGGCGGGCAGGATGAGGTTGTGAGGGGTGAAGCGTTCGAAGGGGCGTTCGATCGACCGGGCCTGGTAGTCGCCGCTGTTACCCCAGCCGACCATCCGCGGGCAGTGGAAGAGGGCGATCTTTAGCGGAAGGGCGGTATCGGGCTCGGCGGGCACTTCGCCGGTGTAGAAATAGTGCGGTTCAACGGGCTTGCCGTCCGGGAGCAGCGGTACGACGCGGATGTCCCAGGCGGCGGTGCGGTCCCAGTCGGGCAGCTTGAATTTGGCCACATGGGACGGCACCGCGATGCGCGAGGAGGGGCCGGGCGTCCACGGCCCGTCTTCGCCCTGACGCCGGTATTCAAGTCGCGCGGCCGGCAGGTCGAGCGGCTGGTCGTCGGCGGTGCCACCGGTGGGCATCATCTGCGCGGTAAGGATCATGCCGTGCGCCCCTACCGTGTACTGGATGCCGGCGACCGGCCCGGACAGCCGATCGGGGTGCTCTTCTACCATGGTCCCCTGGATTTGCAGATCGCCGAAGTAGGCGAGCGTCGGTTCCTTAGGCAGGCCGCCGTGATCGGTCAGCAGCCCGAAGCCACCGATGACCCGATCGAGGGTGACGCTGTCGAGCCGGTTGATGCCGACCACTTTACCTGCGGCGCGGGCCTCGGCGTGGACGGTGCATGTCTGACCTTGCCGCTCGACCCGCACGGTCAGCGTGACGGGTTTAGAACCGGGCCGGAACGAACTGTCGCGTTGCACTACGGTGCCGGGCATCGGCTTGGGGTCGCGTTGGTTTTCCTCGGTATTGTTGATGAAGGCGATTTGGCCGTTGGTCTGCACAACGCAGCCCAGCCCGCCTCCCTTGCCGCCGACGCCGAAGACGTTGCCCTGTGCGACCCAGTTGAGGTCACCGGCGCCGATACCCAGCAATAATCCCGCGAAGCCGTGTCCCGCGGGGCGGGCGTAGAACCCCACATCAAGCGTGGCGGTGTAGCCGCCAGGCCGATCGACGATCTGCTCGGTGGTCCGGGTTGCGACGCGGAGGCGCTCCTTGGCGTGGCGACAGGTGCATTCGATGCGTCCATCACGCCACTGCCAGTCTTGGAGCCGGTTGGCCCAATAGGCTGGCCCGATCCATCGCCGGGGCCGACGGACCGAACGTGCCAGGGCGGACTGAGCCTGAACGCGTAGCCCATTGCTGGCGATGATGCCAAGGGTGCCAACCCCGACCCCCGCCGCTTTAACAAAATCGCGTCGATTCAAAAAGTGATTCATGGTAAGGACCTGGGGGCGAGCCGGATTGAACCCGTCATCGGAGCCTTGGCTCGTGTGAAGCTACCGGCAGAGGTGACACGCACCGTGACGGTGGTACGGATTGCCAAATGTGAGCCCTGCATGCTAGGGCAAAATACGTTGGACAAATACGAGTATACGCGACATAATAGCGATATAAAACGATAAACCCAAGCGGCAATGCAATTATTGACACAGCATCGCCATTGGTTGTTCCACAGCCAACTACAGAACTCAACCGCCGCCCTTGGCCATCGGACAGGCGCACATCTCAGCGAGACCTCTTGGTGACTAAACCCGACTCCCGACCACCCAATATCCTCCTGATCATGGCTGACCAGTGGGGTGCCGCCGATGTCGGCTGTTACGGCAGCCCGGTGCCGTCCACTCCGACGATTGATGCGATGGCGGAACGCGGGGTACGCTTCGATCGCTGCTACGCCACCCATCCGCTCTGCGGCCCGAACCGCTCCACCATGCTCACGGGTCGGCCATCCCACATCCACGGTATCACCGCCAACAACCTCGAACTCCGTGGCCATCACCCGACCTACGCCCACATCCTGCGGGCCGCCGGCTACCGCACCGGGGGCTTCGGCAAGTTCCATGTCAGCTCGATGTCGACCCCGCACCCCGAGAGCTTCGATTACCTCGGCTTCGACGAGGTCGTCCCCGTCGAAGACCCCCGGCTCGGGCCCTGGCTCGACTGGGTCGAAGCGGAGCACCCCGAGCACTTCGAGCACGCCCTGGCGACCTGCTGGGCTACCCCCTACCTCGCCCACTACGGCCCGGACCGCCGCGACCTGCGTGAGCAGCACGCCCGGGCCCGTGCCGAATACATCAGCCGCCGTCGGGCCGGCTCGCCCTGGGGCATGATCTACACCTCGCCGCTCCCCGCCGAGTTGCAGCCGACGACCTACATCGTCAACGAGGCGATGGACTTCATGAACCGGCAGCGACTCGCCGACGGCGATCACCCGTTTTTCTGTAAGGTCTCGATCGTTGCGCCCCACGACCCCTACGACCCCCCAACGCCGTTCGACAAGATGTACGACCCGGCGGACATGCCCCCGCCGGTCGGCGATCGCCTGACCGGGCGATCCTGCGAGGCGTACCAGCACCAGCGCCAATGGCAACGCTTCGGCGAGGTCGGCAGCGAGTCGGTCTGCCGTCAGGCCCGGGCCGCGTTCCACGGCTCGGTCAAGCACATCGATACACAGATCGCCCGGCTGATCGATTATCTCGAAGCCACCGGCGAAGCCGAGCGGACCGTCGTCATCTTCACGACCGACCACGGCGACAGCCTCGGCGATCACGGGCTGCCGACCAAGGGCGTGGTGCCTTACGACCGTTCGATCCGTTGCCCGCTGATCGTGACCGGTCCGGGCATCGAGGCGGGTACGTCCGACAAGCTCCGCTGTACCCTCGACTTCTTCCCCACGCTTCTCGACCTCGCCGGGCTGAGCCCTGAGCAGCGGCCGAAGACCGAGGGCCGGTCTTTCGCTCCGGTCCTGGATGGGGTGGATGAGCCCAAGCCGTGGGACGCGGTGACCGTGACCTATGCCGGGCTGGAAGGCTGGGACCCGGGCATGGCTACGATCATCACGGAGGATCACTGGCGGCTGACCCGGTTCCCGGGCGAAGCTTATTCTGAACTGTTCGATCTCCGCCGCGACCCCGATGAGTTGACCAACCTCGCCGACCCCGCCCTCGCCGGCGATCGTCGCGACGCGGACGTTCAGGAAAAGCACGCGGACCTGCTCGGCCAGCTTTCGGACGCGCTATTGAATGCACAGCGGCTGCCGTCCCAGCCTTCACTCCCGATCCGTGAGGACGGACGCACAGGGTGGCCCGGCCCCATCAACCAGGTGCCCGATCTGGCCTACCCACACAAGACCTCTGCTGAACCGGCCGGACCGGCTCAACCCGCTAAGCCGAAGGCCGCCGAAGTAGCCAGTCTACCCGTTTCCAAGCAATTCCCCATTCGGCGTGCCGTTTCCTCTAAGCGGAAAAGCAACTCGATCCCGACCCGTTCGGTCGGCAAGTAGACCCGCCACCGCGGTTCAGTGTCCGCCACTCGGGCGTCGCACCAAGAGCGTCAGGCCCGTCGCCAGCAATATCAGGGTGCCCGGCTCCGGGATGGTGTTGGAAAACACGGTCAGCAGTTGTTCATCGGTCAGTGACCAGTCGTACAGCACCAACTCGTCGAAGCGGGCGTTGGCGAACTTGTTGGAGTTGAGCACATTGGCACCGAGGTACGGCACCGCGTTGTCGCCGTAGGTTAGGTTGCCGATCGCAGTGATCGACTGGGTTTCGGTTAGTAGGGTTGGGAGTTCGGCTAGGTCCGAGTCGTACAGCAGCGTGACATAGGCTTCGCCGTCCGCGTCGTAACGCAAGGCGACAAACGCCCACTGCCCCGGGGTCAGGTCGCGCAGATCATCGGTGAGCAGGTTGATCGCGGTGCCGCCGTTGTTGTTGGCCTGGAACTGGATCTTCAATGCACCCGCGGCCGTGTTGTTGTTCACCATCAGACGCCAGCCTTCCAGACCACTGATCGCCCCGGCCCCGCTGGTCGAGTCGATCAGCCGTTCCTGCACCTCGGGGGTACCGGTCAGGTTGACCCAGAACGCCGCGGTGAAATCCTCGGCTGGCTTCCACTCGTCGAGTTCCCCACTCAGTGCGACCCCGCCCGTTCCGTCGAGTTCGATCCCGCTCCCTTTGATCCCATCGACCGCGAGGTTCACACCCGACGTAGGGGCGGTCAGGTTGGTCTTCACGCTGTTAAACCCCTCGTCGGCGATGGTCGACCCGCCGGTCTCCGAGAAGCTGTAAGCCACCGGCACCTGGTCGGGCCCCACGCTGGTCGGCGTCACCGAGATGCTGTTCCGCTGCGTCTGCGTGAACAGGTCGAACTGGGACTGCAACTGGGCCTGCAGCGACGGGTTATTCACAATGTCGCTCTCGTCCGGGTCGCTGGACAGGTTGTACAACTCTCCGCCCGTGGCGTTGTTGATGTTGAAGTCCACGAGTTTGTCGTCCCCAACCCGGTACGCCCCCAGCGTCCGCCACTGCATGAGCAGGTCTTCCCGGGGCATTTCCGTGGTCTGGCCCTGGAGGAAGGGCAGCAAGTCGTAGCCGTCGCCGATCGCGTCGGCCTGGCCGCCCGCCGCGCCGACCACCGTGGGCAGAATGTCCAACGCCGAGACGACGCTGTCGATGACCTGCCCGCCCTGCGTGATGTTCCCATTGGCCCACTCGATGGCCATCGGCACCCGCGTGCCGCCCTCGTACGGGTCGCCCTTGACGCCCCGGAAGTCGCCGTTGCTGTACGCGCCCTCGGGGCTGCGCGGCCCGCCATTGTCGCTGAGAAACACAATCATCGTGTCGTCGGCGATGCCTTCCTGGGCCAGCTTGTCCTTGATGGTCCCGATACCCCGATCGACCGCATTCATCATCGCCGCGACATTGATCCGCCGCGCCAACTCGGCCGGGTCGGCGTTCGGGCCCAACTCCGCCTCGACCGCCGCACGCACCGCGTCGCGGTCGCTGCTGATCGACTGCAGCGGCGTGTGCGGCGCGTTGTACGACAACATGAGGAAGAACGGTTCGTCGTTCTGCTGCCGACGATCGATGAAGTCCACGGCCTGGTTCGTGAACAGCCCGGTCACATAGGCGTTGCTGGGGAAGTCGTCCCGCAGCACCGGTGTCGAGGAGCCTTCGACTACTTCGGTCAGCCGATACTCGCGGCTCTGGTCGGCCAGCCGCTGCTGACCCGCGGCCGAGAAAGGGAAGTAGTCGGTCTGCCCGCGTTCGTGGATGAGAGTGTAGTCGAAGCCGTTCCGCCACGGCGTCGATCGCTCGTTCCGGCTGATCTGGTTCGCGGTGAGCGGGTTGGTCGCCGGGTTACCGTCCCGCTCGATGTGCCACTTGCCGATCACGCCGGTGGTGTAGCCCAGGCCCTGCATCTGGGCGCCGATCGTCCGCACGCGGTCCGTCGGCGGCAGGCCCACGTTCCCGATGTTGTCGTGGAACCCGAACCGCGACTGGTTGACGCCGGTGATCAGACCCGCCCGCGACGGGCCGCACTGCGGCGCGGTCACATGGGCGTTGGTGAACTGCACGCCGTTGGCGGCGATCGCGTCGATGTTCGGTGTGGCGAACTCCGCGCCTTGGTAGCCGACATCCCCATAGCCCGCGTCGTCGATCACAACAAGGATGACGTTGGGCTGCGCGGCGTGGCCCGCCGCAGTGACCCAAAGGAACAGGCAAGCCAAGGCTGCACGAACAGTCTGAAAAAGCGGCTTGGTGAACTTCATATTAGAGATACCGGGATTCAGCACTTCGAGAGACGGCACGCATAGGCCAGGCGCCGGGCCATTTAACCCGCCGCAATGATGTACGGCTGGGCTAAGCGTGGGCAGACCCATAGACTCGACCGCAAACCACGCTCAAAACGAACAAGAAAAAAGCCCGCTGCCGGAGGACACAGCGGGCTTTTCTCTCTGACAGGTTTAGGCCGAAGCCTTGATCCCTGACCGTCGTCGGCGGGCAACGATCAGACCGCCACCCACAGCCAACAGGGCCAACGAGCCCGGCTCTGGGATGACGTCCAGGTAGAGGTCTACAACCTGCTGGTCGCTGAGACTCTCGTTCCAGAAGGTGATCTCATCGAGGATACCGCCGACGTTGGCGATGCCGCCGTTGTCTGCTCGCCCGGCGAACCGGGGCGAGTTGGCGGCGATGGTGAGCGTGCCGATCGCGGCAGTACTGTCGGTGATCGTCCCGACAAACGCGACATCGACATCATCGGCTTCGTCGTCGTAGAGGACGGTGATCTCGGCTTCACCATCGGTGTCGTAACGCAGGACAATCAGGCTCCAACCGTCGTCGTTGACCGAACGGGTACCAGCAAGTTTAAAGTTGCTGGTGGAACCGGCAATACCACCCTGAAAAGAAATAGTTGAGCCGTTAAAGAAAGAGCGATAACCTTGGGCACCGGACTGGGCGATGTCGCCGCTGGTGTTGGAATAATCGAACAAGCGGGCAGCGGCGACCTCGCTCGTGAGATCCTTCGCCCAAAGCGCCAGGGTGAAATCACCGGTCGCGAAGAAGTCGTTGTTGCCAGCGTTGTCGAAACGCAAGAAGTCGTTAACGCCGTCGAATTGCACACCACTTCCAACAATGCCATCCACGTTCAGATCGGGGAGCGTGGTGTTGCCGGAACCGGTCGGCGGCGTTTCGATATTCGCAAGAGTACCGGTGCTGAAGAGCGGGCCGATATCGTCGGCAACGGCAGTTCCGCTTGTCTCATCGAAGCTGTAACTCGCGACCAAAGCCGCTTGGGTGTCGTTCACACCCGTAATACCAACCAAACCAGCACACAATGCAGACAATAGTCCTGTTTTTCTGTCAAATAACATAAATGCTTTCCTCCATTAAGAGATTGAAAAATCGTGAAGACGGGTCCGATATCTGATACTTAAATACTACACGTTGAAAGTATATAACGTTTTACCCAGCCGTCAACCCACATTTGATTGATATCGCAAAAAATCTTGTATCTGGCTTAAATCCATATCAATCAAGTTATTGAAGCAATCCTGCGTGAGCGTGAAGCCTGGATTATTGATTCGCGGCGGTTTTCAACTTCTTTGCGGTCGCCCGCGGTCTAAGTGGTTCACTTAGCCGAACCAAACAAGTGGGTGACAGAAGACCGATGCTTGGGGTGATCTCGGTGTTTTAAATTATGGCTTACCTCTCGTGACGGATTGATCGGCAACCGGATCTTTATGTTATCCGGGCGTTGAGCCCGTATTAATTAGCGGCTTGATTGATGTAAGCGTTGCCGCCGAACACGAAGGCGGCACCGTTGATGATGCCGTCCGCCCCGCCGGGGGACGCCGGAGTGGTGTCATCCGCAAAGAGGTTGTCATCTCCGTCGTTGAAGTCTCCCTGGCCGTAGCGGGTGCTGACGATCTGGGTAGTCGAGAATTCGACGTGGTTGTCGTTCCAGCCGATCGTCCCGCGCCACTCGCCGCCATCCCGTTCGGTGTGGATCGAGGAAGTTAGATCGGTGGCGTCATCACCGGTGTTGCGGTCGACGATGACGGGTGCCTGGGTATTGAGCGTCTCGGACCATTCCCTAACGACTTGGCCGTAGCCAGCCCAAGTGGCGGCGCTCGAAGCCATATTATCGGCAATCCGGAGCATGGCGAACGAGACATTGTTTGCGGTGATTCTCCCGTCGGCCTCGGACCAGGGCTGTACGTTCGCCCCGGTCGCCCGGGTGCTATCGACGGGGGACAGCGCGTACTCGGGCGTGAAGAAATTATCGTTGAGCATGATCATGACACGGCTGATCGCCGACCCGCCGTTGACGCCGTTCTGCCCGTTGTCGATGTCGGCGTTGGGCACCAACTGGCCTTGGCTGTCCATGCCGGGGAAGAAGCTTTTGTTGGATTGGGCGAAGGTGACCATGCCCTGGTGGATGCCGCGGACTTGGGTATTGGACTGCGACTGGCGGGCGGAGTTTCGTGCGGCACTGAGCGCGGGCAAGAGTATGCCGATGAGCAGGGCGATGATCGAGATGACCACCAGCAGTTCGATGAGGGTGAAACCTTCGCGTTTCATAGACGAGATTCTCCAAAAAGAAAGTAGAGAAGAAATAAGGGCTGTCGTAGCCGGGTTGCAAGCGGTATTGGGGCGGAAATTGTTAGGGAAAAGACCGAAGGGAAAACGGGCTGTAATGATTCTCTGAAACCCATCGATGCGAATTGCCACTGGATTCAGAACTAATATCGGTACGACGCTACCAATTCTGTATTTGCATAATAGTAAATCGAATTACATCCGATGTCAAAAAAAAATGCCGCCCTGCGGTTTGCCGTGGCCCGTTGATCGAGGGACATGGTTGCTATGGCTTGGGTCTAGGATAAGCTCTCCCTTATGTCCGCCTATCTCGCCACCGACGCCCCCGTAACCGATACCCCCCGGCCCAACGTGATCTGGTTTTTCGGGGACCAGCACCGGGCTCAGGCGACGGGGTATTCCGGCGATCCAAACTTACACACGCCGAGCCTGGACCGGTTGGCGGCGACGGGGCTGGAGGTGACGCAGGCGGTGGGGGGGTGCCCGCTATGCTGCCCGTTCCGGGGTTCGCTGCTGAGCGGGCGATACCCGCACGAGGCGGTGCCGGGGCACGAGGTGCCGCTGCCCGAGGGGATGACGACGGTGGCGGGGCCGTTCAATGAGGCGGGGTATCGGACGGCGTATCTGGGTAAATGGCACCTCGATGGGGGGGGGCGGCGGGAGGGCCGGCAAAAGGGGCGGCTGGCTCTGGGCACGGTGACTTCGGAGCGGCGGGGCGGGTTCGAGCATTGGCTGGGGTTTGAGAACAACGAGAGCCAGTACGAGACCTGGCTGCACGGTCACGACGAGACGGGCGAGCCGGTCGATCACTTCCGGCTGCCCGGCTACGGCACCGACGCGATCACTGATCTGGCGATCGACTACATCGGGCGGCGCGGGACCGTGGGCGGTGACGGCGACCCGTTCTTCTTGGCGGTGTCGGTGCAGTCGCCGCACGACCCGTACATCGCCCCCCGGCAATGGATGGGCCGGCATACGCCCGGGGGCGTGACGCTCCGGCCGAACGTCCCGGACATCCCGCGGGTGGTGCGGCAGGCCCGCACCGAGCTGGCCGGCTACTACGCCATGATCGAGAACCTCGACCACAACCTCGGCCGGCTCCGCGACGCACTGGATCAAGCCGGCCTCGCCGACCACACCCACCTCGTGTTCTTCTCCGACCACGGCGACATGCACGGCTCCCACGGCATGTTCCGCAAGACCAACCCGTACGAGGAGAGCCTGCGGGTGCCGTGCGTGATCGGCGGGTGCCGCGACCGCTACGACGGCCGGCCGAGCCAACTCGATGCGCCGCTCAATCATGTGGACTACGCCCCGACGTCGCTGGGGCTCTGCGGGATCGAGCCGCCGGAGTGGATGGCCGGGTTCAACTACGCACCGTTCCGTCTCAACGACAAGCCGTTCCCCGAGCCGCCAGACTCGGCGTTCTGTCAGCTGGTCAAAGCGACCGGCCACCGCGACTCGACCGACCGCCCGTGGCGGGCGGTGGTGACGCGTGACGGCTGGAAGTACGCGTGCTTGGAGCGCCAGCCCTGGCTGTTGTTTGACCTCAACGAAGACCCCTGCGAGCAGGCGAACCTCGCGCACAACAAGCGGTTCGCAGCGGAGCGTCGTCGGCTGCATGACCGGCTCGCGCAGTGGATCGCCGAGACGGGCGATGACTTCGCGTTGCCAACGCTGTGAGCCGCGTCAGCCGGAGAGCGGGCTTGGCGGTGGCGTTCGGCCCCAGTCGGTCGGCCGATCGGAGAGTCGCAGGTGCAAGGGCTGGCCGTTTGAAGCGGCGTCGAGCACTTCATGATGACGCACCCACGCGCGATCGAGCGGCTTGCCACCCAGGCTGGCCGAGGCGACGTGGGTCAGACCCTCGCCCGCACCGGGGGCCTCGATGCGTAGCGGTGCCCCGTCGGGCCCGACCGACAGTTCGACAAGATCGACGCGTGGGGGGATCAGCCAATAGATGTCTTGCCCCATGGCCGGGTAGAGCCCGATCGATGCGCAAAGATAGAACGCGGCGTGGCTGCCCATGTCCTCGTCGTCGCTGAGGCCGTCGCGGCGGGGGGCGAAGTAGTGGTCGAGTGCCCAGCGTGCGGTCTGGGCTGAGCAGTCGGGCCGACCGGCGTAATGGTACAGGAACGGTGTGTGGAGGATGAACTCTTTGGCGCGGAAACCGTCCATGCGGCGTCGGCCGTTCTCGATCGGTGGCTTGCTACCGAAGAAGCCATAGGCGTTCTCGAAGAAGGCGTCGACGTGTTGGGCGAAGGCGTCGGGTCCGCCGTGGCGGGCGACGAGGCCGGCGAGATCGTGGTGGACGTTGAGCGACCATTGATGGGACGAGCCCTCGTAGCACCAGGGGTCGCGCGGCGCGTCCATGTCGGTGGAGCGGGGGTCGAAGCCTTCGGCCCAGGTGCCGTCGACGTGGCGGGGGGCGAAGCAGTTGAGGTCGGGGTTCCAGAGGTTCCAGACCTGCTCCGAGCGTTGACGGTATTGCGCGGCCAGGGCCTCTTCACCCAGCGAATTGGCAAGCCGCGAAACGCACCAGTCCTGGTAAGCATATTCGAGATGCCGGCTAACACTGTGCGGCACCGACGCCGGCACGAACGCCGGCGAGCCCTCACGCGGCACATAGTGTCGGCCCTGGACCTTTGGCTGCGGCGGAGGCTTCTCGGCGTTCCGGCGCATGTGCTGCAGTGCCCGGTGGTAGTCGATCCCATCCAAACCTTTGGTCTTGGCCTCAGCGAGCATGATGTCGGCGCTGCTGCCGCCTTGCACCATCGCGGCGTGCCCGGCGATCCACGCGTCGGGCAGCCAGCCGGTGTGGTCAGCGATGTCGATGAGGCAGTTGAGGATGTCGCGTTGCAGATTGGGGTCGATCAGCGTGAACAGGCTGTTGGCGTTACGGACGCTGTCCCAGAGGCAGTAGAAGTCGGAGAAGTGGCGGACGCCGGAGGGCCAGCCGGCTAACTCGTCGTCGGTGCCGAGATCGGAGGGCATGCAGTAGAGGCGGTAGAGCATGGTGGCGGCCATGCGTTGGAGGTCGGAGTCGCCGTACAACTGCACCTTGCTCAGGATCGGTCGCCAGGCGTCTCGCGCCGCTTGGACCACCTTGTCGAAGTCCATGCCGAAGCGGCCACCGCTGAGCGGTACCAACTCGCGTTCAAGACTATCGCGGGCGTGAGTGATGCTGCAGTAGCTCACACCGACCGTGGCGTGCAGGGGTTGGTGGAGTTGGCCGAAGCTCAGTATGGCTTGCGAGTTGGGGCCTTCGACGCGTGACGCGTCGGCGAGTAGCGGGTCATCGCCGCATGCGAATCGGACATCGGCGGGCGCGTCGAAGCGTGCGGCGAAGTAGACGCTGTAGGGATGGTCGTGGCCCCAGCCGCCCTGGAAGTCGCCTCGGCCGACGAGTTCGACGCCTTGATCGGGAGTGTCGGCGGGTGGGGTGAGGTGCTCGATGAAGCCGCCGGTGCTGCGGGCGGCGTCGGGGCGGATGGCGTTGGGGTCGTCGTATCGGGCTTTCTGGATGCAGGCCCCGGCATCGAGCAGTACGTTGGCGGGGGCCGCGGGGGGGAAACGGTAGCAATGGACGCCGCAGCGTGGTGTGGCGGAGAGCTCGCAGCCAATCTGCTCGGGCATGAGATCGACGGCGTAGTAGCCGACCGCGGCACGTTCGCTGCGGCGGGTGTAGGCGTGGGTGTCGAATCGGGGTGGGCCGAGGAACGGGGTGAGTGCGATGTTGCCGTAGCGGCTTTGGCCGCCGGTACCGGAGACGTGGGTATGGCTGAACCGGGCGATGGGTTGGCCGGGGTCGTAGCCGTTGGTTTGGCGGTGAGGGATGACGGTGTCCGGTCCCAGTCGGACCAGGCCTAGCGGGAGGTAAGGGCCGGGCAGGCAGTTGCCGCGTTTTTCGGTACCGATGAAGGGATCGACGAGCGCCGTGAGATCATCGGTCGCCGGAGCGGATTGCCGGGGCGGGGGGGTTGACGCGGAGTGGCTTGGCCTGGGCATGGGCATGCGTGGGTGGGATCGGGTGGGGTGGCTACGAGCAGGTCCACGGCTCGGCCCGGCGGTCGAGTTGGTGGTCGGTTTGTAGCCAGGGAGCGCAGGTCCGCTGCCGGAAAGTTTTAAGCTGCTGCCGCAGGTCGCTTAGAGTATCGCTCATGCCGGGGCTGTCGCAGAGGTTGCGGACTTGCCGAAGGTCGTCTCGGATGTCGAACAGTTCCTCGGGCTGCCGCCGGAGCAGGGAGTCGATGGTGCGTTGGCCCTTAGGTGTGAGGCAGCGGTCGCCGAAGGGGTTGGGTACCGGCCCTCGGGGGTAGTCGGCAAACATGTAAACAGTCATGTCCCAAACCAATGCCTGCGGGGCAGACCTTCCGGGTTGATCGGTCAGTGTTTTCACCGGAGGTGCGGCAGGGGGAGGAGTTGTTCGGGGGTCAGTTGGTCTGTACGCATGGGCTTCATCTTGCGATCGGGGTCGGGGTAAGGGATGGCCGAGAGCAAGACCTTCGTGTACTCGTGCTGGGGGTGGCTGAAGACCTGCTCGGCGTCGCCCAATTCGACGATTCGGCCGCGATACATCACCGCGACACGGTCGCAGACGTGCCGGACGACCGAGAGATCGTGGCTGACGAAGATATAGGTCAGGCCCATTTCCTGCTGGAGTTCTTTGAGCAGTTCAAGGACTTGGGTTTGGACCGAAACATCCAAAGCCGAGACCGCTTCGTCGGCAACGACCAAAGACGGACGCAGGATCAGGGCACGGGCGATGCCGATCCGTTGGCGTTGCCCACCAGAGAATGCGTGAGGGTAGCGAGACATATGGGCGGGTTCGAGGCCCACGCGCCGGAGCATTTCAGCGACGCGGGTGCGGATGTCTCGCCGCGAGCCTAAGCCGTGTATACGCAGCGGTTCGCCGACGATATCCCCAACGGTCATCCGCGGATTGAGCGAGGCGAAAGGGTCCTGGAAGATCATCTGCATCTGCCTGCGCAGGGGCGTTAACTGACGCTCGGGAAGCGTAGCCAGGTCTAGGGGCGCTTCCCCCGTGTCGGGGTGGAGCAGAACCTGGCCGGACGTCGGGGTCAGCGCCCGCAGTACGCATCGAGCGCAGGTGGTCTTCCCGCTGCCCGATTCTCCGACGATACCCAACGTCTCGCCGCGGTACAGGTCGAAGCTCACCCGATCGACCGCAGAGAAGTACGAAGGAGGCCGGCGGCGGAACGGGTTGAGCGGTACCGGTTCGCCGGGCTTCTTGACGAGGAAGCGTTTGGTCAGGCCGCGTACCTGCAGGAGCGTCGGGCTGGACGCGGCCGGCTCGTCGGCCGGGCGAGGCGTGGGGGTTGGGGGCGGAGTCGTGATCATGCGGTCACCGCCTCGGATTGTGGCCAGAGCAGAACCTGGTGATCGGGCCCGATCTCTTGCATGCAGGTACCACGAGCATCGGCACGCCAATCGCCTCCGGGCGGGTCCATGCTCCACCCCTCCGGCAGCGGCAAAGTGTTGTCGGACTTAAATGGGGCTTCGTCGCCGGGGTTATCGAGGCGGGGCATCGCCGAGAGCAGTCGACGGGTGTAGGGGTGCGCGGGGCGGTGGTAGAGCGTGCGTACGTCGGCGGTCTCGACGATCAGTCCCTGGTTCATGACGACCACACGGTCGGCGATTTGGGCAACGACGCCCAAGTCGTGGGTGATAAAAATCACGCTCGCGCTGATCTGGTATTTGAGTTCGTTGATCAACTCGAGCACCTGCGCCTGGACGGTCACATCCAGCGCCGTCGTAGGTTCGTCGGCGATCAACAACTCGGGCCGACACACCAACGCCATCGCAATGACTACGCGTTGCCTCATACCCCCGGAGAACTCGAAAGGGTACTGCCGCATGCGGGTCTCGGGTTCGGGGATACCGACCGAGGCGAGCATACGCGTGGCTTCAGCCCAAGCCTGGGCCTTGTTCATCTGCCGGTGAATCCGTAACGCTTCGCTGACCTGGTTGCCGATGCTGTGCACCGGGGACAGCGCGGTCATGGGTTCCTGGAAGATCATACCGACCTTACCTCCGCGCACCTCGAATAGCCGCGGGTCGCGTTCGTCGATGACCGCGAGGTCGATCTCGGGGCCGTTTTGCGGCCGGAAAAGAATCGACCCGCCCTCGATCACTCCAGGTTTCTGGATGAGCCGCAAGATGGAGTAGCTGGTGACACTCTTACCGCTGCCCGACTCGCCGACCAGAGCCACGGTCTGGCCGCGGGGCACGTCGAAGCTGTTGCCGCGTACCGCGTGGGTGGTGCCGTCAAGGGTGTGGAAAGCCACCTCCAGATCACGCACGCTCAAGATGTTGTCAACGGTGTCGCTCATTACGATTGCTCAGCGAGACGAATACGGGTCCGCCGCGTCCCTCATCCCATCGCCCACAAAGTTAAAACTCATGACCGTCACCACGATGAACACCACCGGAAGCAGCAGCCACGGGTAGAAGCGTACCGCCTTGACGTCCAAGCAGTCTTGGAGCATGACGCCCCACGACACGACCGGAGGCCGCAGCCCCAAGCCCAAGAACGATAGCGTCGTTTCGCCCAAGATCATCATCGGAATGCTCAGCGTCAGAGCCACGAGGATGTGGCTTATGAACCCGGGGATCAGGTGGCGGAAAAGCACGCGGCCGTGCGACGCGCCCAACAGCCGGGCCGCGACGGCGTAGTCTTCTTCACGCAGCGATAAGATCTTACCGCGGACCACGCGGGCCAACCCGGTCCAGTTAAGGAGTGACAACGCCACGGTGATGGCGAAGTACACCGTCAGCGACGACCAGTCGGGCGGGAACACCGCCGCCAGCGCGAGCCACAGCGGCAACTGCGGCAGCGCGTTGATGATCTCGATGACGCGTTGGATGGCCGTATCGGTCCGCCCGCCGACGTAGCCAGAGATACCCCCCACGACCATGCCGATGACGAACGTGCACGCCACCCCGATCAGCCCGATCGACAGCGAGACCCGCGCCCCGATGACAATGCGGCTGAAAATACACCGGCCGAAGCGGTCCGAACCCAGCGGGTACCACGCATCGACCACGCCGGCCTCCTCGGCAAGCCCCAGCACATCGGCCGCGTCCCGGTCCACGCCGATCAGCCGGGTCCGCATCGGAATCAACCCCATGAGTTTGTAGGGCTCGACCGCGGGCAGCAATCGCAGCGGCAGGACGCGTTCGTCGTCGATCAAGTACTGCTTACGCAGAGTCACCGGGTCGATTTCCTGCACCCGGAGCGACGTGTGTAATCCCTCCGAAACGGACCAGCCGACCGCCATCGGCGGCATATACGCCGCATCGACCCGGCTCTGGGATGAAGGCGCGACCGCGATAAACTCCGCAAAGATCGCCACAAGGTAGAACACCACCAACACATTGAGCGAGAACAACGCCAGCTTGTGCTGGGCGAAGCCACGCCGGATCAATTGCCACTGCGACAGCGACGCCTCGCCGTCGCCCTCAAGCGAAGACGATGACGGTGGTGCTGTCCCATCCGCGTCAGGCACTTCACCGCGTTCAGGATGGGCTGATTCGACGCGCGGTTCGATAGGAACCGCGGCGCCAGCCCGTTGCTCTTCGACATCTTGCTCGCTCACCGTGCGCCCCCCTCGAATCGAATCCGTGGATCCAACCAAAGCAGTAGCAGGTCGCTGACCAGCGTGCCGATGATCCCCAGTAATGACAATACCATGAGCATGGAACCCGCCAAATACATGTCCTCCAGCAACAACGCGTCCAGCAGCAAGGGACCGACCGTTGGCAGCGACAGCACCATGGCCACCACCGCACCACCCGAGACCAACTGAGGGAAAAGGCCGCCGATGCTGCTCACAAACGGGTTAAGGGCCAGACGAACCGGGTACTTGATCAGCAGTTTCGTCGGCCGCACCCCTTTGGCTCGGGCCGTGACCACGTACGGTTTACGCAACTCGTCTAGCAGGTTCGCCCGCATGACCCGGATCATCGACGCGGTACCGCCCACCCCCAGCACCAGCACCGGAACCCAGACGTGCTTCAATAAATCCCCAACCTTGGCCAGGTCCCAGAAAGGCTGCGCCGCGTACTCTGCGCTGAACAAGCCGCTCACCCCCGCCAGCGTCATCAACACCAAAGCGAACAGGAACGACGGCACGCACATGCCCAAGAAGCCCACGAACGTCAGCACATAATCGCCCACGCTGTATTGCTTGACCGCCGAATAAACCCCGATCGGTAAAGCCAGGGACCAGGTGAAAAGGATGGTTCCCACCGAGATCAACACCGTCAGCATGAGCCGATCGCCCACCACGAAATTCACCGGCTGGCTCGTCGCCATCGACCTTCCCAGATTGCCTTGTAGTAACCCCGTGTCCGAAGCCTCAAACGTAACGAACCACGTCAGGCCCACCCACCGAAAATACTGCCGCCATACCGGCTCGTCCAGATGGAAGGTCTCCCGCAATTCTTCCACCTGCTCCTGCGCCGAGATACTGCCCTGCTCCTCCAGTTCCATCATCCGCGTCTGCAAGTAGTCCCCGGGCGGAGCCTGGATGATCGCGAACACAAGCACCGAAAGCACCAGTAGTGTCGGCACCATCAACAACAAACGGCCCCCAATGAACGGCTTTTGCAGGCCCAACACCAACAAGCCGCCGGACAAGGCAAGCATCACTAACAGTCGTAGGTAAGGCCACACCGAGAAAGATGAAGCCTCGGCGGCAAGACTCTCCCCGCCCGGCCGCAGCGTCGGATTGATCAGCGAATCCACCAGCGCGTTCGACGCCGCAGCTTTGTCTGGTGAAACCGTGGCCGGGTCGAAGAAGTAGGTTTCGAGGCCGGTGTTGCCGGGTGAAGTATAGATGTAGGCATACACCGCGTTCTCGGGGACGTTGCGCAGATTCGCGTCGGTCACCACCAACTGCGGCGGCGATTCGGCGATGTTGATCGTGAAGACGTTTTCCGAAGCGATCCGCTGGATCTCTCGGAACAGCTGCGCCTGGCCGTCGAAATCCCCTGTTCTGCTGGCTTGTTCGTATAGCCGCAGAGCCTCCCGTACGGGGTGATCCTCGGGCGGCTCGATCGCCTGGCCGACGTCCGCCGCCGAGTTACCGTGCATGCCTCCGAGTAGGCCCCAATAGCCCCACCCCGGCGCCCAGTAGCTCTGGCTGCCGTAAGGCAAATAGAAACGCGGCTCGATCAAGGGGAAGCTGTCGCCCTCGCCGGTCCAGGCCACCATGTCGGCGGTCCGGCTGCTGAGCCGGATGCGGAACAGCGAGCGGGCTCGTTCTTTGGCGATCACGTTGACGCCTATCGCGGCCCAATCCTCGATCACAAAATCTGCCGGACCGCGGCCGCTAAAGTTCGTGAAATCCAACAGGAAGGTGATCGGCGTGCCATCGGGCGCGACACGCATCGCTCCGGGCCGGGGACGCTTAAAGTCCAGGCCGTCCAGCAACCGCTCGGCCTCATCGGGTCGGAAGTCGATGAACAACTTGACCGCGTCCTCATTGCGGAACGGTGAGCCGGGCCCCGGGCTCATCTGGCCGGGCTCGACCAAGCCGGCGTACTCCGAGGTGATGATGCGGTCACGATCAATCGCCAGGGATAACGCCCGGCGGAAATCCGCGTCCTGAAGGTACTCCGCCTTCCACTTCGCAGACGGGTCTGCCGGGTCGTCCGCACGCCGGTTCTGATTGGGTAGGATCAGCCAAGGCGACCCGTTTCCCGAAGTCCAGAACTTGACGTCGATCCCGCTGCTCTGGCGGCGCGACATGTATTCGGTCAGGTCGGCAAACTGCAGGTAGCGCCCTTGCATCGTCGCCTTGCCGTTGGCGATCTCTAGCGGGATCAATTCCTGACGACGCTGCTCAAACCGGATCGAGTCGATGTACGGCAACTGTTGGCCCGCCTCGTCGACCGCGAAGTAGTATGGATTGCGTACCGTCGTCGAGGGTGGGTTGCTGGTGAAGTGGCGGTAGATCCACGGCCACAACCGCGGGTGCTCGGGATTCAACACCGCCTTCTGGAAGGAATAAAGCGAACGCGGATTGGGCAGTGCGTAGGCCTCCATCGTTTCGGCGATGACCGCCTCGTCCCCCACCCGAGGATGGAACGGCTGGAGGTAATGCCGCGGCGAATCGAACATCAGGTAGCCAAACGAAGCCAACTTGTAAGGGAACAACGCGTTCGGCTCATCGTAAATAATCTGAAACGTCTGCTCATCCACGATCTCGAGACGCGGTTCCACGCCGCTGTTAAGCATCCAAGCGCCCGGGCCGGAGGGGTGCACGGCGTCGTCGTGAATCTCGTATTCCCACCAGTACCCGATATCGTCCGTTGTGAACGGTACGCCGTCCGACCAGCGATGCCCCTTGCGCAGACGAATCGTAAAGACACGTTGATCCGCACTGGCCTCAAAAGACTCAGCGATATGCGGCACCATCGGCCTACCCATCGGCGACCACCGCAACGGCGCGTGATAACTCATACGATTACTGATCAGATCGACGCCGGTCGGGCTAGTCGTCAGTCTCGTCCACGTCCCCCCGTATGTGCCTACACCATCAACCCCACGCATCACCAGCGGGTTTTCGGGCAGCCGATCGGCTACGTCTGGCAATGCACCGGCCGCCACCAGATCATCCAGCATCGGCGATTGAGAAAATTCTTTTGGGACTGCGGCATCAGAAACCAGACTGACCTCACGGCGAGACCTTCCGGCAATCCGATCGGCCGTCGAGACCTCATCCAATACAAACGCCGCCTCACGGTCACCCTTCACGCTACCCCATGAGCCCAGCACAGCCAACAACCACACCATGGCGACAAGGCTACAGGTAGTTCCGGCCAGCCAGAGTGACAATCGAAGAACCGCGTTGAGCGGAGGGCAAGCTATACGGCCATTCATGAAAATTGCTCACCATAGTGATACGAATATGACCAAACTATCAAAACTAGCATGACAATGACTCAACGGCAAGATCGTCGTAGCCAGTCGGATGACCCACCGAACAGATTACATTATTCATATAAAGAATTTAAAATAAGCATTGCCTTGTAAAATAAGTCAGAAACTGGAATGCCCCAGAGTTCATACCACCTTTAAGTTCTGTAGTCGGGGCAAATGTTACCGGGGCCGGTGGTCGGTCGCCCAGGCTACGGTGCAGACGGATCGTGTTGTATTCGATCCGCCAGTGTTCGATCAAGACTCTCGCTTCGTGCGGCGATTAGAAGAACTCACGTTCGAGCTACTTGTCGGCCAACTTGCTGTTGAAGCTTTCGATGTAACCGTTCTCCCAAAAACTGCCCGGCGAGATACACAGCGTCTTCACGTCAAGCCGCTTGAGCCCGTCACGGACTGCGTGGGCGGTGAACTCGTTTCCGTTGTCGCTGCGGATATGCGCGGGCACGCCACGCGTCACCATCAGACATGATGAGCGTTCCAGCACGTCGTCGTGGTTCAACTTCCGCGCCACGTTGATCATCAGGCACTCCCGCGTGAACTCACCGATGATCGCCAACATCCTAAAAGCCCGACCGGCGTGCGTTCTGGCTTGGACGAAGTCGTAGGCGCCAGACATGGTCCTTATGGGTCGGCCGCAGCCGGATGCATAAATTCTCGTTCAGCCATAGACAACTGCGTTTAGGATGATTATTAGGTACCTTCAGACCTTGTCGATGACAAGTCAGTTATACACGCTTGTGGTTCCCATGCCCGCCGTCGGGCCTAAGCAGCCCCGTGATGCATCGGTAGCCGTACCGGCCGAACATCGACACCAACTCGACGATCCGCTTGGTCAGCGGCGTCTCGTCGTTACGGACTGGCAATGCCCCTTTTCGACCTGATCCAAGTTTAGATTCCCTAAAATCTGGGCTTTTGGATCCAGGAAAGGTAGGCAGGCTGGACTCGGCAACAGACATTGCTATCCGTCACGCATCAATAAAACACGTGAACAGTTAAAATTATGGAGTCGGACCGGGTTCAGCAGTTGGAAGCCAGACATGGTCGAGGGCGCGAAAAGTCGTGGCCTGCTCGCAACATAATGTCTAATGCAGAAGCCGGGAAACTTTCCCGAGCTATTCTACCGGGAAGAAGTTTTATGTAAGGTATCAAGTGTAAAATTAACGCTATTGCTAGATCTAGATAGCTACCATGATCTGTGTACAATCAAAAGCAATATGTGTTCTTGGGTGGACTTAAAAGATGCTTTTTTTTAATAATTGTCGTTCCTTACGCTGTCATGCGCTTCTCGCCTTCGGTCTCGCGGCTTCAGTAGGAATGGTCCCGTGCCAGCCCGCTCTCGCCGACCCCGAAGCCTACACCTTTATCTCCGGCAACCCACCGATCGGGGACGGTAACTTCTACCCCCGACAAGTCAGGCCGATCTACACCGCGGCCGATGGCTTCCGCATCGCAGATAAGTTTTTCTCCCGAGGCAGCGTCGACATCAGCAACGTCACAGGCAACCCCATCTTCTTCGACGCCAACAACCTGCTCACCCGGCCCGCGACGCTCATCTCCAACGAAGCGGCCTGGACCGATCCCAAGACCGGCTTCTTCGGCGAGAACCTCAACTTCCGCCGTAACTTCTTCGAACTCGACCTTGATGACAACGCGATCATCGGCAGCGATATCGGATTCGACCTCGCGATGGCGTCGGTCAGCGAAGACCTGCCCACCCTGAACTTCTACGACGAGTTCCTCGAAGAAGACGTCGAAGCCGGCTACCTCCAATTCAACATCGGCACCACCACCAACACCGGGTTCGCCCGGCTCGTGTTCTACGCCCCCGAAGGTGAGACCGACCTCGATACCGACCCCAACTTTGTGCACATTTTCGCGGAAGAGGCCGGAACCTTCTTCACCCTCAACAGCCCGCGCACCGCCTACGAAGCTAGGTTCCGCCTCGGCTACAACGAGATGCGGCAGTACGTCGCCGACGACGAAGGCATCGAACTCGGCCAGGTCGGCAATGTCGACTTCCTCACCTTCGTGCTCAGCGACATCGCCACGCCCGGCGGTACCACCCAGTTCGCCGTCGATAACATCGTCGTCGGCGACGCCACCATCCCCAACGACCCCCTCGAAGAGCCCCTGAACTTCGAGCCGCTCGAACGCGTCGGCAAGAACCGTCCGCAGTACTTCAAGTTCGACGACGACGACCCCGAGCCCGGCGACGACCCGCTCTTCCCCGACGCGCCCGACTTCGACATCACCGAGGTCATCGACGTCATCGAAGACACCCTCATCGAACTCACGATCGGCGTCGATTCAGAGCCCGCCCCCGGCGACGCGGGCATCTCCGAAGTCAGCATCGGCTTGCCGCCCAGCAGCCCCGTCGTCAACAGCCCCGTGCCGGCCGGCTTGGTGGTCGAGACCGCCGACCTCGACGCCAACGACCCCAGCTACATCCGCTTCCTCCGCGCACCCGACGAGCAGGGCGGCAACGAGATCATCCGTATCACGTCAGATAAGCCCTTCGACCCCGCCGAGGTGCCCGTCGATCAGTTCTACATCGAGATCAAACTCGAGGGCGACGGCAGCCTCACCGAAGTCCGCACGTCCGCGGTGAACAGCACCAACGGCGCAGCGGCACGCCTTGCCGAGATCGCCGGCATCAATATCCTCGATCTCGCCGACAACGAAACCGTCCTCCTGCCCGAGCCGACGCTCGTCGCCCTTTACGAAGAGGTCGCCTTGCAGATTAACGAGGGCTGGATCCGCGACAGCGAGGGTCAAACGCCTGGCTACGGCGCCCTGCCCCCCTTTTTCGCCACGAACGCCGCGGGCTCCGATGGGGCGTTCCAGGCGGGACGGGGTATGCTGCAGCTTTTTATCTCGCAGGCCAATGCCACCGGCGTGGGGGCAGACTTCATCCTCGACTTTTTCAGCGAAAACTATGTCGATGCGGTCATCAACCAGTACTTCGAAACCCTTGAACCGGGGGGCGGTCTAGGCCTCTCCTCCACCGCCGCGGAATACGCCACGCTCGAGCGCGTCCGCGCCCGCATCCAGATGCTGTCGATGCCCGAGCCGTCTCCGGAGTCCATCTTGCAGCAGTTGATCCTCGACGACGCGGAGAGCCTTGTCCAGGAGGTGATCGCGGAGTCCTCGGTTGTCGAGCCGCTGCACTTCCTTAATACCACCCTCGACCAATACCTGCGCTTTATGGCTGCGGAGGGCCTCGACCCCGTCACCGGCGACGGCGGCAGCTACCTCGTGCCCATATACGAAGAGGGTACCGGCCGAATCATCGAGTTCGACACCGTGGCCTGGCTGATCGCCGACGAGTACGGTGATTACGCTTTGCTGTACAGCACGGTGCCCGAGCCATCGAGCTTGATACTTATCGGACTTGGAGGCCTACTTCTCAGACTACGCAAACGACGGTAAGCAACAAAGCAAATTCAAACGGTATATGTACTAAACCAAGAAGGAATAGAAAAATCAATCAAAGCCTGTAGTGACGATCTGAATCGAATCGCCGAAACACCGTCAAGCGAGGTTCGATTTCTTCCGGTATACTCTCATCCATATATATAACCCTTCTCAGACGCGGCAGGGTAAATCCTCCGAGATGTAGCAATCACTTCGCCGCAATCGGCTAAGTGATGTCTGTTTTGTTAGGTGTGAGAAGGTGTTGTTTTCGATAAGCATTTGCTCCAGTTTCGGTTGTATGATGTCAGAAAGTGTACCTCTGACACACCAATGGCGGGCGGGAGTACTAGACGCGTCGGACAGACCGTGATTGGGTTTAGCTCAAGATCAACCGTTCGTTAGTAAATTGATTATCGATCGGAATTAGGCGGCTTGCTCAAAAACTAATACCGGTCGGCCGCTTGAACTCGCCTGCCAACTTCCGCTCTTCATATTTCAAGGGTCAACCTGAATCGCCTGCATAACGAGCCGTTGCTTTACAGCCCTCCGTGTTAATAGCAGAGTAGTCATGTCAAAGCCCACCAAAGTTCCGTAGAGTCTTAGCCTTTAAGTCCCTCTGTTGCGTAGCTCCCAAAGTAATTGCTCTGTACAGAACTACATCGACACCACGATTTTTTACTGTGTCTAATGCACTCGATATATCCTCAACGCTTCGTGGGTAAATCCATATAAAATAAGTCGACCGCAGTATTTACTGCGGTCGACTTGATTAGCGGAGAGGGAGGGATTCGAACCCTCGTTACGGTTGCCCGTAAACACGAATTCCAGTCGTGCGCCTTCAGCCGCTCAGCCACCTCTCCAAAGGGGGTCTGCCGAGCGTCGGTACGCGGGCAGGGCGGGAGAGATATCGTATGGGTTTACGGCCCGCTGACAAGTCGGCCTCGATAGGAGGCAGGCTAAAAACCGATGACCTTTCCGACGCCGGCTTGTTTTGGACTTAGGAGCTTTGGGTGACAACGACGGACGGACAGCCCTGGTGCGGCATCATCGTGGTGGACAAGCCGAGCGGCATGAGCTCGATGGACGTGATTTATCGCGTCCGGCGGTCGGCGTCGCGCGGCGCGGGGGTGAAGAAAACCAAGTGCGGCCACGCGGGCACGCTCGATCCGTTGGCGACCGGCGTGATGCTGTGCTGCATCGGCAAAGCGACCAAGTCGGTGGATCGGCTGATGGGATTGACCAAGGAATATGTCGCCGACGTCGATCTCTCGGCGTTCACCACGACCGACGACCGCGAGGGGCCGAGGCGCGAAGTGGCGGTTGCGACCCCACCCGCGCGGGACGCCATCGAAGCGGCGTGCGCGGCGATGGTCGGCGAGTCGGTCGAGCAGATCCCCCCCGCGTATTCAGCGATCCACATCGACGGGCGGCGGGCGTACGAGATGGCCCGCCAAGGCGAAGACGTGAAGATGCGGCCGAGGTGGGTGCGGATCGACGCGATCGAAGTGTTGGCGTACGACTGGCCGACGGTGACGATCCAAGTGACATGCGGCAAGGGCACCTACATCCGCAGCATCGGGCGCGACCTGGGCGTGGGGTTGGGCACCGGCGGGCACCTCTCGGCATTACGGCGGACCGCGGTGGGGCGGTACCGCGTGGAGGATGCGGTGCCGATCGTGCGTTTTGAGAAGCCGCTGACTCGAGAAGAGTTGCTGCCGATTCCCGCCGATTGAAGAAACCGAGAGACGGACACGGGGCCGCCAGGTATTTCGTGTTTACTCCGACACCGCGGCCGACCGCAAGGCTTTCAATTCGATGACTTCCAGGGCCTTAGCGTGGGTCGCCTCGAGCACGACCGGCGGCGCCACGCCGGCTTCGTCCGCCTCTCGCCAACGCATCGCACACAGGCACCAGCGGTCGCCGGGCTTGAGCCCCGGGAAGCGGTATTCGGGGCGCGGCGTCGAGAGGTCGTTGCCGCGGTCGCGGGTGAAGGCGAGAAACGTCGCGGTCATCACGGCGCAGACGGTGTGCGATCCGGTGTCGTTCGGGCCCGTCTTGCAGCAGCCGTCGCGGAAGAAGCCGGTCATTGGGTCGGTCGAGCAGGACTGCAGGGCGGTGCCGAGCACGTTTTGAATCGAGGTGTGGGGTGTGATCATGACCAACTCTAGGACTCAGATCGGGATGATGTCGGTTGCGTTTTACAATTCATCCGGCGGTGGCGGATCGCCTTTGTACGTCACCTTCATCATCACCAGCCCCAACTCGAAGAGCAGGTACAGCGGGATCGCGAGTACGAACATGCTCGTCGCGTCGGCGGGGGTGAGCAGCGCCCCGGCGGCAAACGCGATCAGCAGTGCGTATTTCCGCAGCGATGCGATCGACCGCGGATCAAACAAGTTGGTCCACCCCGCGACCAACATCACCACCGGCACCTGAAACGCCAGCGTGACGCCGAACATCATCATCGCGGCGAAGCGGACGTAATGCCCTAGCGCCGGCAGGGGGGAAATCAGTCGATCGGACTGCATGCCGACGATGCGGATGCTGTCGCCGACGTCGATTTTGAGTTTACCTTCGCTGAGGTTGAACCAGACCTCGCCGGTCGCGGCGTCGACGGGGTCATCGGCAAAGACCGGAACGGTGAGCCCATTCGACCCGACTTCCGACGCAGCAACCTCGGATAGATCCACGCTCGACTTTTTGCCGTAGGCTTCGAGCAGGATGCTCATCACCGGGTTGGGTTGCGAGAGTTCGACGGTCGGGTAATACGTCGCCATCTGCAGGAAGAACATCAGACTCACCGGCAGCAACACGTAATAGCTGAACAAAACCGCCAGCGTGGTCATCAGCGTGCTGAACGGTGTGAGGATGTAGACCGCTTTGCGTTCGTGGTGGTACAGCCCGACGGAGATGAACTTCCACGCCTGGTAGATCACCCACGGCGACGCGAGCAGCACGGCCGCGATGATGCCGACCGGCAGGATCACGCTCGTGAAGCCCGCCGTGGGCTCGGT
Source organism: Planctomycetota bacterium (assembly GCA_039199695.1). Taxonomy (GTDB): domain Bacteria; phylum Planctomycetota; class Phycisphaerae; order Phycisphaerales; family Phycisphaeraceae; genus Algisphaera. The sequence goes on from JBCCST010000016.1 coordinate 36,739, forward strand.
TACCAGTGTCTGGGTGGGAAAGCCCATCGCGTCCTGGGCCTGCATCAATGGTTGGGCCAGCCAGCCGATCAGATCGTATACGTAAAAAAACGTGGCCGCCGCCGCCACGATCACGCCCGCTCCCGCCAAGAGGATACGGCCGCGCAGTTCTTCAAGGTGGTCGCCCAGTGGCATCGAGACGTCGGTGTCTTTGGCTGGGGCAAGCTCAGCGGACTGATCCATCGGCATGGCCGCTAGTGTAGCTTGGTGTGGGCGTGGTCGGGGCCGGCCGTACGATCGACCGCGGGTTAAAGGATCAACATCGCGTCGCCAAACGAATAGAAGCGATACTCTTCATGGATCGCCTCGCGATACCACCCCAGCAACCGCTCAACGCCGACGCCCGGCAACGCCGCGACCATCGCGAGCAGCGTCGACTGGGGCAGGTGGAAATTCGTCAGCAAACGATCGGTATAGCGGTACGCAAACGATCCGTCGGCCACCCGGTCGGGCGTGATGAACAAGTCCGTCTCGCCGGTGTGGCGCGTGACGCCGTCGAGCGAATCGGGCAGGCTTTCGAGGGTGCGCACGCTGGTCGTCCCGACCGCGAGCAGGTCTCGGCCCCGTTCACGCACCGCACGCACTGCGTCGAGCGTGTCCGGCGAGACGTCGATCCACTCGCGGTGAATCGGATGGTCTTCGATCGTCTCGGTCTGCACCGGCAGAAACGTGCCGAGCCCCACATGCAACGTCACCGCAGCGCGTTCAACGCCGAGTTGCTCGAGCGCCGCCAACAACTCGGGGGTGAAGTGCAGCCCGGCGGTTGGGGCTGCGACCGATCCGCTGGCCTTCGCTTCGGCGAAGACGGTGTTGTAGCGGTCGAAATCCCCGTCCCTCGATTCGGGTTGCTGACGGGCCCGGCGGGCTTTGCGGATGTACGGCGGTAGCGGCGTTTGCCCCACCCAGGCCAACAGCGTCGGTGGATCGGTCGCCTCGTCGGACAAGACCTCGGCCCGCCACGCACCCCGTCCCAGAGACTCGACGAGACGCAGCTGGGCGGTGGTGTCGGACGTCTGGTCGGCGTGAAGATCGATCAACTCGCCGGGCTGGAGCTTGCCCTTGGACTCGAGCATGACTTCCCAGGTGGTGGCGTCGTGGGCGCAGACGAACAGGCCGGTGATCTTGCCGCCGGTCGCGGTGCGTTGGCCGGTGAGGTAGGCCGGCAGCACGCGGGTCTGATTGACCACCATCAGGTCGCCGGGCTGAAAGACGCCCAGCGTCGGCAGGTCACGGACCTGGCGGTGCTCGATCTTGCCGGTGTCGCGGTGGATCACCATCAGCCGGGCGTGGTCGCGGGGCTCGGCGGCGGTGGTGGCGATCCGTTCGGGCGGAATTTCAAAATCCAGGGCATCGGTACGCATGACGGGGCATCCTAGAACATCACCCGCGTGGCGTCGACGCCTCATCCGACACAAGCCGCAAAGATTAAGTCTGCCAACAAATGAATCGCAACAATCTTTGCGTAAAGGGTTTACCGCTTGGGGCCAAGCGTACGGGACGTGAGGTCCGCAGATCGCAACAAACCCCGTGTGCGAATCGATCCCCGAGTCAGTTTGTCGGTCCAGTTGATCCAGGAGGCCAACTTCGGCCCCGAGCGGTTTGCCCCGCTGGGCCCGCCGCTGAGCCGTGCGGACAACGGGCCGCTTCCGTTCCGCCATCCGGCTGATCTGGTGCAACTAAGCCCGCCGGTCGAGGCGAAGCCCAAGACGTGTCCCGCCGACACGCACATCTGCGACGGGCGACTCGGGCCGGTGGCCGCCTACCTCGCCGCCCAAAGCCAAGCCGAGCCTGCACCCCGCATCGAGGTGCGCGAGGTGGTTGTACACGAGCCGCAGCCCGGCCGGGGCGTCGGCTCGTTGATCGACGTCGTGGCCTAAGTCGGACGACGTATTCGACTTGAGGAATCGTTGGTACAGTTCTGCCATGAGCCCGGCCGCCTCGAAAAAACGTTCCGGTCCCAAGCGCTACTCGCCGAAGGCTTTTCTGCGCCGTCGTCGTCGAAGATCACGATGGATGACGCTCGCGGTCATCGTCGGGTTGGTCGCGGTATTTTTGGCTGACCGCTGGGGTCTGCTGGTCTACGCCGGGGCGGACGCGGCCCGGTACGATGGCCGCACGTTCCGCGTCGTCGCGGTGGTGGACGGCGACACGCTCGACCTCGACACGCCCGACGACGGTCAACCCACCACCCGCGTCCGGCTCTGGGGCATCAACACCCCCGAAAAAGCCCGCGACGGTCGGCCCGCCCAGGCCGGAGCCGCCGAAGCGTCCGAGCGAGCCCACGCCCTGGCTTTCGGTCAACCCGTGACCGTCCGGCTCGAGCCCCACCGGCTGCGAGGCAAGTACGGCCGACTGCTGGTCTACGTCATCCTGCCCGACGGCACGGTGCTCAACGAACGCCTGCTGTCCGAAGGGCTCGCCCGGGCCGACGACCGCTGGTCGCACCGCGACATGGACCGTTACGCTCAACTCGAGCGCCAAGCTCAGCGTGAGGGCCGGGGCCTGTGGTTCGAGCCGCCGCCGGACACGGCCGGTTCGGGTGACGACTAAATTTCATGGCACAAAGCACTTGAAAATGACCGACCCGAGGCAAAAATAAGGCGTATGTCAATTGTGGGGCATGTCGCATCACCCGTCCGCGACGGATCGGGGCGGAACAGAGAAAAGGATTGTTTTGGTAGCACCCGGAAGATTCAGCCACGGCCGGCCCCCGCGAAACGCGCGACGCCAAGCGATCGCCGAGACCAGCGCGTTCTTGTCGTGGGCGTTATCGGAAGAACGCAACCTCCCGCGTATCCCTCGTCGTCGCGTCGACCAGGGCGGCTTCGGGAAGATTCTCGACCGGCCGATGGCCCGTACCGTGGTGCGGCACTGGTGGGGCCGGGCGCTCGAAAAGCTGGGGTACGGTGAATGAGGCCTCACACGAACCCCAAGCCTAACTTCCGTTCGGTTAACCTTGTCTCCGACGCCCCCGAGTTTGGACTGTTCTGAGAACCCGATCGCGTCGATAAGTTTCGTGAGTCTCAAAGGTACACTCGATTTTCGTACTCATCCGGTGGATGATCCCCAACCGCATTGAACCACCTCTATAACGACGGTAGAAGTCCAGGTATGAGCCAAGTCAAATCCACCATCAGCCCCGGTTACCGCTGGCGCTTGATCCTGATCACCCTCATCATGCTGGGCTTCGGGGCCTATTGCGTGTACGACTGGCGGATCGGTTATCCGTTGAAGGTCGAGAAGTACGAGACCTACAACCAGATCGTGGAAGACAACCCTAACGACTACCCGACCGTCTGGACCGCGTACGCGGCGGAAAAAGGTTGGCCGGATAAAGTGCCGGGCCGCAAGACGTCGACCGACGTGTTCACGCAACTGCTCATGGCCCTGATCACGGTGCCGCTCGGCCTGTTTTTCCTCTTCAAACTGGTCAAGGAAAACACCCGGTGGGTCGCGATGGATGACAACGGCATCACCGCCAGCGGCGGACACCAAGCGACTTGGGAATCCATCAAGTCGCTCGACGAGACCAAGTGGAAGACCAAAGGCATTGCGTACCTGCACTACACCGCTGACAACAATCGCGAACGCAAGATCCTGCTCGATGATTTCAAGCAAGAACGCGAGCCCACCAAACAGATCGTCACCACGGTGCAGGAACTTCTGAATCCCGCGGCTCCGGACGAAGCCGCCGCGGAAGAAACCACCTCCGCTGCGGGCGGCGAGTCTTCCGCCGCCGAACCCGCTGTGGCCGAATGATCAGATTCTTCGAAATACGCTAGGTATCGGCCGCGACGTCGCGCAGCTTGGGCAACAGCCACTCGCGCGACAGAATCTTCACGCACGCGGCCAGCGGGATCGCCAGCAGCATGCCGAGCAAGCCCGCGAGCGTGCCGCCCACCAACACCACCAGCATCACCGTCAGCGGGTCGAGGTTCGTCGCCTGCCCTTGGACCAACGGCTCGACCACCCAGCCGTCAAGACCCTGGGCGGCGAAGTAGGCGACGCTCGGCCAAAGGATCAGGCCCAACGTGAAGTCGCCGCCGTTGGCCAGCGCCGTCATCACGGTCAGGATCAACGCCAGGATCCAGCCCACCGCCGGCAGGAACGGCACGAGGTTCATCAATCCGGTGAGCACGCCCAGCAAGAACCAATACGGCACGCCCGCCAACCACCAACCGACGATCAGCAGCACCATCATCACCAGGCTCTGGATCACCCGGCCACGCACAAACGATGACACCGCCTGATCCATCTTCTTGAGCATGTCGATCGTCAGGTCGTGATGCGACCGGGGGATGAAAGGATCGAACCACTTGAGCATCGCGTCGAACTTCCACGAAAAGAAGAAGAAGCAAAACGCCACCACCACCGCCGACAACGCGAGGTAGCTGGTGAAGCTGACCGCCGAGCCCACCAACCCGACGCCGACGTCCAGCGACTGCATCACCCAGCCCGCCACCACCGAGCCGTCGAGGCCGCGCAGCCGTTCGACGCTGAGTTCCAGCAACTGACGGTTGCGGTCGGGGTTGATGAATCGATCCACCAGCGAGCCGTCGCCGTCGTCCGTGGCCGTTTCTGCTGCGGTTTCCGTCGAGGCTTCATCCGCGTTGTCCGCTGTGATTTCCGCGGTATCCGGCGTCGCGTCGGCCATCGCGTTTACCGGCTCATCGGGCGTAACCGGTTCGGCATCATGGTCCACACCTGCCGACTCCGGACTTTCAATCGCTACGGAATCGGGATCGCCTTCAACCGCCGATGCTTCGCTGGGTTCCATCTGCGCCAGCAGCTTATCGACGTAGCGGGGGTAGGCCTCCTGCACCGTTTTGATCAGCTCGCCGCCCTGGTGGTACATCGTCGGCACCGCGGTCACCATCACGATCATCACCACCACCAACGCCAAAAGCATCAACGAGATCGTCCCGGCCAACCGCCCGACCCGCAGCTTGAATTCCGCAAACCGCAGCACCGGGTTCACGATGTACGCCAACGCCAATCCGATCAACACCGGGACCAGCACCGACCGCACCGCGTAGAGCATCCCCAGCACCCCGGGCACGACGTAAGACAACACCAGGAAGATCACCAGCGCCGCCAGCAACGTCTGGAACCACCGGCGCTGCCAGACGTAGCGCCTGAATTCGGGCTTCGAACCCGGCGTCCGCGGCTTGACGGGGCGAGGCGCGGACGGGTTCTCGTGGGATTCGGCGGCGTCGGCCGGGTCAGACATCAAAGGGCTCCCGAAGGTGTTTTCGCAATCGCAGGATAACGGCCAGCCCTATCATCGGGCAATCGCCGTCGCAGGCATGCGATAACGCTCGTCCATCGTTCGAGACTTGGGACTTGGTTTGGGATTTAGCTCAGGGCCAGCGCCGCGTTGCCGAACGCATCGCGGAAGCTGAAGACGTTCTCGAAGTCGGCGATCGAATCGTCTTCGGTCTTGTGCATCATGCCCGACTCGACCATGGCGAACACGATATGGCCGAAGTCTTCGCAGCGGTTGATCCGCCACCGGCGCAGCACCGTGCCGGCCAGCAGGCCGTACTGCTGAATCGCGTAGTCCCGCAGGCCTTCGCAGAGCACCCGACCGCTGATGTGCCGGCTGGGCTGATCGGGGTCGTCGGGATCGTAGTCTTCGGTGAGTTCGCCGTGCTCGCGGCGCACGGTGAAATCCAGCCCCCGCTGGACAAATACAAAGGCGTCCAGCGGGTATCGGGTCGAATTCACGGCGTCGGCAAGGGCCAAACTCATCATCTAACTGAATTATAGCCTTCGATGGGGACTCAGGCGAGGACGAGTATATGAACTTTGGCCCGGCCGCATCGACATCGAGCCTTTGGTGGATCGTCATGACTCGCCTGGGGGGCAGTGATCTGAGGTCAAAGCGGGCAGAATTCGGCCGGTTCAGGAGCCGCCGTCCCGCATCTGCTCGACCGATTCGGGGAACGGGTAGCGGGCGTAGACAGCGGTGGGGTGGCTGTCCCACATCTTCACCGAGGGGTAGACATCCCCCGCAAAGCCCGCGTCGCTCATCGTCCGCAGCACCGCTTCGAAGCTGGGTTCGGCTTTGGAGTCGTCGGCCACCAGCCGGTTGGCCCGCGCTCCGAGGAACGACACCGACGCCGTGGGCAGCCGCTCGGTCTTTCGTCGCAGCATCTCGCTGACCACTTCGAAGCCGTGCCCCAGGTCGGCCAGCGACATCTCGTCCTCGTGCGACGGCCGCAGCAACGCGAGCACCTCAACCATGTCCATATCGAATTTCAGCACGGCGGTCTGGGCGTTGCCGCTAAACTGCCGAGCGTAGTCGGTAATGGTCTTAGGCGTCCACATCGACGTGGGCAGGAGCGTGGCGAGCTGCGCGATGATGCCGTGGCTGTTGTCGTCGGCGTTGACCGCGCAGACCAGCGTGCGGTAACGCCCCGCGAGCACGTCGTCGAGCAGGTGTTGGCCCCACATGATGCGGAGTCGGCTCGTCGAGTCGGGTTTACTCGACGGCTTGCCGTCGGGGATGATCGAGATCTTCTCGCTGAGGTGGTGGTCGACGATCAGCGCGTCGCCGTCGCCGTCGTAGATCGCGGCGGGGGTGGTCGAGGTGGGCATGGTCACGTCCTTGGGGTGAAATAGAAATGAAGGCGAAAGATATTCACGATTGTAACATCGCGGCGTGGCCTCTAGCATAAAGCAACGTCTATTCATTCACGTCGCGCGGGACCCCATCGCTTGAACCAGACCACCACCATCTCTCCCGCCGTCCTCCACCAACGCCGCGAACGCGTCTTCTTGGTTTTGGCGGGGCTCTTTTTAGGCACGTTAACGATGCTCAACCTCCTGGGCATCAGTAGGTTCCTCGTCCTGGCGTCCTACGGCAGCGAGTCGGGGCTTCAGTGGGGAATTTCAGGTGAGTTGACGTTTGCCGTCGCCGTCGGAGTTTTGCCGTACCCCATCACGTTCCTCTGTACCGACCTGATTAGCGAATTCTACGGTCGAAAGCGTGCAAATTTTTTGGTTCTCGTCGGCCTACTCTTGAATCTCTGGGTTGTGGCGATTCTTTGGATCGGTGGCGAGCTTCCGGGCTTCTTACCCAATGACGCCGGGGGCGGTTTCCCAGTTCGTCCTGAATTCAACCCCGACAAAGGCCTCTACGAAGAAACCGGCTGGACGTTCTATCAGATACGTTTCCTAGCCATCAGTTCGGTATTTGCATCGATGGTGGCTTACCTCGCGGCGCAGTTTATTGATGTGCAGGTGTTCCACTTCTGGAAACGCCTGACCAATGGTAAACATCTGTGGTTGCGCAATAACGGCTCGACCATCATCAGTCAGTTTGTCGATACCTTCGCGGTCATCACCATCACCCATTTCTACGCTAGCGCTCTGCCGATCGATGACGCCAAAGCGATCTGGCCGCAACTCTGGCTGTTCATTGCGACAGGTTTCGCGTTCAAGCTGATCGCCGCGCTCGTGGATACACCAATCATCTACCTCGCCGTGGCGGTGCTCCGGAAGTATCTGCACCTTGACCCGACGGCTGAGCACAACGCCGACGCCGAGGAGATCCAGATGTTTAGCCGGCCCGAAAAGGGGTGACCGACATGCCCACCAAAGCCGATTGGCGACGACGGTTCCGGGCCCAGCGTGAAGCACTAACGCAAAGCCAAGTGGACGCCGACTCCGAAGCCATCCGCCGCCACGTCGTCGAACTCCCCGAGATCGCCAACGCTTCTAGCATCTTCATCTACGCCTCCACCGCCAGCGAGGTCCAGACCTACACCTTGATCGAAGACCTGTTGGCTTCACGCAAAACCGTCACCGTGCCGCGCATCACCGATCCCGACGCCGGCACGATGGACGCGGTCGTGATCCATTCGCTCAAAGACCTGGTCCCGGATCACGGCCGCTTCAACCTGCTCGCTCCACGCGGCTCCCAAACCCTCGACGGCCCGGCCGAGGTGATCATCATGCCCGGCCTGGCCTTCTCGCCCACCACCGGCGCGCGGCTGGGCATGGGCGGCGGCTACTACGACCGTTACCTGAGCAACCAGGTCGACCATCCGGGCTTCCGCCTCGGCCTGGCGTTCGAAGCTCAGTTGACCGACGGCTGGCCGGTGGAACCACACGACCACCCCGTCCACGCCGTCGCCACGCCGAAGCGCGTCTTGCGCGCCGCCGCGGCACCTTGACCCGAGGTCCCGACGTCCGCACAACCGTTACAACTTCTCACCCGCGGCGTTCTCCGCGTTATATTTGTGGTTTTCAACGGCTAACTCGCCGCCGACGCACTTCACCAACCGTCCGAAAACGTCGATAACACCGGTGTTTCTGTCCCTGCACTCTCGTGGAGTTGGTTATGAAGTCGCCGTCGATCCTTGCTCTCTCCCTCGCCGCTTTGGGCTTGGCGGGTTGTGCCGCCACGTCCGGATCAACCGCTGATCCGACCGTAGCTGGCGTCCACGTCTCCACGCAATCCGACCTAAACCAATTGGTCGTCGAACTCGCGCGCTACGACACGCACAGCCCCGCCGGCATCGCCGTGTCGTCCGCCGGCCGCGTTTTTGTGACGTTCCCCTGGCTCGACGGCCAACCCTCGCCTGCGGTCGGTGAGCTCCTACCGAGCGGGGAAACCGTGGCCTACCCCCACGCGACCTGGAACCAGTGGGACACCAAGCCCGGCCCGTCGGCGCTGCGGGCGATCGTCTCGGCCCAAGCTCTCACGGTGACCGAGCAAGGCGGGCGGGAATACCTGTGGATCCTCGACTCGGGCAACCCCGGCCAACGCGGCGTGATCGTCGCCGGCCCCAAGCTCTTCAAAATCGACCTGGCCGACGACAGCGTCGCCCAAGTCTTTTACTTCGACCACCAACGCGACTTCGCGCCCGATAGCGTCCTCAGCGACCTGCGGGTCGATGCCAAACGAGGCGTGGCGTATCTGTCCGACGCTCAACGCGGTGGCATCTATGTGGTTGATCTCAAACAACGCCTGACGCGTGCGGTGCTGGTCGATCACGAATCGACCCGGCCCGAGCCGGGCGTCGCGCTCCACGCCGGTGAGACCAACGACTTCTCCAAGGTCCGCCTCGGCGTCGCGGGTCTCGAACTCTCGGCCGACGGCGAATACCTCTACTACCACGCCTTGGTCGGGCGGACGCTCTATCGCGTGCCCACCAAGTTGTTGCTGGACCCCGACGAGGGAGCGGAAGCGGTGGCGCAAGCCGTCGAAAACCTCGGCACCACCGGCTCGGCGATGGACGGCCTGAAGTTCAACCACGCCACCGGTGAGTTGTTCATGGCGGCCCTCGAACACAACGCCGTGTTCGTCCGCCGCCCGAACGGCGACATCGAAACCCTCGTCGCCGACGGTCGGCTCCGCTGGCCCGATTCGCTGGCCCTAGCCAACGACGGCTACCTCTACCTGACCGCGTCCGCCAAACACCTCAAGCGTCCCTACGCCAAGCGCACGGCCGCCGACAAGCCCGGCTACGTGCTCAAGGTGTCGCTCGAGTACCTGGAAATCGCCGCGTTCGCGGCCCGCGAAGCCGAGGAGGCCCAGCGGGCGTTGGATGAATCGCAAGCCCTGGCCGCGGCGGCGAATGAACGTGTCGAGTCGGCCCGCCAAACCGCCGAGGCCGAGGCTCAGGTCGCCCAAGCGGCGCTGCGCGAAGTACGGGTCGCCGCCGAGCAAGTGACGACCCGCCAGTTTGAAGTGGCCCAAGCCGAACAGGCCGCGGCGGTTCAACTCAAGGTCGAAGAACAAGCCACGCAACAGGCCGAGCAAGACGCCGAAACCGCCGCGCAACAAGCCGCGGCCTCGGACGTCGCGGCTACGGAAGCCGAGGAAGCGGCTCGTATCGCCGCGCTCAAAGCCGAAGAGGCACAGCAAGCCCTCGCCGCCGCCCAGGACGCCGCGAGCGTTGCCGACGAATCCGCCGCCGAGGCCCAAGCGGCCGAGCAAGCCCTTGCCCTGGCCGTAGCGAACGCCGAGTCGGCCCGCGAACTCGCGCTCGAAGCGCGGGCCACCGCCGACCGCCTCCAAGCCGCCGCCGAGGCCTATCAGGCCCGCGCCCAAGTGGCCGCGGACGCGTGGTCGGCCGAGAAAACCTACGCCCGGGAATTCATCGCCGCCGCCGAACGGGCCGAGCAACTCGCCGCGACGGCCGCACGGTCGTTGGAGCAGGCTCAACTCGCCGAGGTCCGGGCGCAGGAGCAAGAGTTTGCTGAGCCGGGGGTCGAGCGTCTCGAGTTGGCCGACGTGCCCACGGATTGAGTTAGCGAAAAGGCGCTAACCCGCGGCGCCCGTTTCGATATCCAAACCCAGATCGAGATTGATCGAAGAGTGAGTCAACGCGCCGACCGAGATGCGGTCGACGCCCGACTCGGCGATCGCAACAACCGTGTCGAGCGTGACGCCACCGCTGGCTTCGAGTCGCACCTCGGGCGCGACCATGTCACGTTTCTCCACCGCTCGCCGCAACACGTCGGGCGGCATGTTGTCGAGCAACACCAGATCGACCCCGGCCGGCAAGACCCGGTCGAGCTGCTCGAGTGTGTCGACCTCGACCATGACAAACTTCAACCCGTCGATCTCTTGGCGGGCGCGTTCGGCCATGTCACGTAGCACATCGGTCCAACGGGCCAGAGGCACATGGGCCAAGTGGTTGTCTTTGACCAACACCGCGTCGTAGAGCCCCATGCGGTGCGTCCCGCCGCCGCCACAGGCCACCGCGTATTTCTGTAGGCCCCGCAGGCCGGGCAGCGTCTTGCGGGTGTCGTACACCTTGGCCGACGTGTGGGCGATGCGGTCGGCGAACGCCGCGGTGTGGGTGGCCACGCCCGAGAGGTGGCCGAGAATATTCAACGCGACCCGTTCGAGCATCAGGATCGACCGCAGCGGGCCGTCGAAGGTCGCGACCGCATCGCCCGCCGAGACGCGGGCCCCGTCCACCGCGGTCGACGCCAAGCGGACCGCGGGGTCGTAGCGTTTGATGATCGGAGGTAACAAAGCCAAACCCGCGACAACCCCCGGCTGGCGTGCAACGACCTGGGCTTGGGCGGTGGTCTCCGGCTCGATGAAAAGTGCCGACGTGGCGTCGATGTTTTCGGGCCCCAGGTCTTCACGCTGGGCGACCTCCAACAACGAATCGAGATCACGGTCGGAGATAAAGTCGTGGAGCGGCGGCATGGTTTGATCAGGGTCAAGAAACCAATCGATGAAACCGCACACGATACCGCCGGCCCCCGACCGCGACAAAGCGCACCGTGTCGCCAGGCTTCAGCGCGAACGCCTCGAAATACCGCCGCCAACCGCGCCACCGCAGCATCGAACCACCGTCGACAAAATCCGTTTCGACTTCTTGCCCGTCGGGCAGTTCCAGGGTCAAGCTCGCGCTACGCAGTGACTCCGACGCTTTAGTCAACGACACATAGTTGTTCTTGAGCGCGCCGCGCTTAAGCGTAACGTCCATCAACGGGTTGGCCTCGTCGGGCAAGACGTACCACGCCCGCATGTTTTGCACCGCGAACTTTGGCCCCACATCCATCGGCTCGATCCGCCGGAGCCGGATCATCGTCGCGAAAGGGCGGTCCCGCCGATCCTCCCAATAGGCCAACGGCCCACACACCGCGGGGTTCCATTGCTCGCACAGCGCATCGATCTGCGCGGGCGTCTGATCGGCGTAGTCGACTACCTCATCGGCGATCGCGGTGGCCATGAACGGCCCGCCCGACGCTTTGAAAAACAACCGTTCACCCGCAACAACTTGCTCGAACGGGGGGCAGCGCACCTTCGCCAGCCGGCTCTCCACGGTCTTCTGACCCGACAGCACCATCCGCAGGTATTCGCGTTTCAGGATGGCCACATGGATCGACATGGTTAATCACTCAGGAGCGGGCCGTTCAATAGCTGCCCGCAAAGATCGAACGAACGTTCAGGCTAACCCTTTCCACACCATCCGCAGCCCCGCCGCCGCGGCCCCGCCGTACATAATCAGCGTAAACGGCCGCTCGGCGATCACGCGGTGCATCCAGAGGCCCAGCGCCGAGCCAATCGGCACCAACGGCAGCAGCATCGCCGAAGCCAACAGCGTTTGGCCGTTGAGTAGACCAAACCCGACGTACGTCGGCAGCTTCGCCAAGTTCAGCGCGAAAAAGAACAAGACCAGCGTGCCGACCAGCACGCGTTTATCGAGCTTGTGTTCGAGCAGATAGATCGTCATCACCGGGCCGGCCGAGTGCGCCAGCGTCGACACCGCCCCCGCGACGCCGCCCGCGGTTAACCCCGCCGTCGCGTTGTCCGGCACGGCCGGCACTTTCCCGCCAAACATCCGGTACACCTGCAGACCCACAAACACCACGCAAACCCCGCCCACGGTCAGATTCAACGCGGTCGCCAGGACATCGCCGGACGCGAACCACCACAATAACGCGGTGCCCACCCCGATACCGATCAATCCGCCGGGGAACGCCCAGCGAAGGTGTCGCCACGAGCGGTGGCGACGGTGCTGAATCAACGCGACGATATCGCCCAACATCAGAATGGGCAGCAACACGCCCACCGCGACTTCCGGCTTAAACGCCAATGCCAGCAGCGGCACCGCGAGGATGCCGATGCCTCCGCCAAAGCCTGACTTGGCGATGCCGATGATCAGCACCGCGCCGCACATCGCCGCGACGGCGATCGGCGTCGGGACATCAGCCGGGACTAGGTTGAGGATGACATCGAACACGCGTTGCGGAGTTTAGGATGAATGAACCGATCTCGAAAGCGTCACCGGCCGGTCTTGTACTTTACGCGTGCCTTTGAAATCCTGAGATGAGAGGTTTGTGGGGTTCAATCAACCGGGCCTAAGAAAAAGCCCGCGTCGAAATCGACGCGGGCTTAGGTTAGGAGGAGCGGGTTGAACGTTAGGCCACCGACCTACGGCGGAGCAGCAGCGTCGCTCCCGCGCCCAAGAGCAGCAGGCTGCCGGGCTCGGGCACTTCGGTCAGCGAAGCGTCGAAGATGAAGACGTTTTCGCTGCCGTCGGGCGTGCCGACCGAGTTGCTGAAGATAATAATCGGCCGAACAAATTCGGTGCCCGAGACGGCGGTGCCGGTCATGATGAAGTTGGGGTTGTCGAGGTCCAGGGTCACGAGCGTTTCACCGAGCTTGGTCGAGTCGGTGATGTCGAAGTACTCCAGGCCGAATTGCACGTCGGCCTCGGCGTTGCTCTCGATCAGTACATCCGTCAACTCGAACTGGTATTCGGTGCCGGCCGTCCCGGCGATTCCGGTCTGGAAGATGCCGCCGCCGTTGCCGTCGTTGTCCATGAACAGGCTGGCGTGGCCGTTGGCGCCGAAGAAGGCGTTGAAGCCGGCGGCGCCAAACGAGCCCCAGCCGTCGCCTTGGCTACCGTTGGTATCCACATCTTCGAAGCCGGGATTGAACAACAATTCGGCCGAGGCCACTCCGGGCATGCCCAACGCGAGCACGACACCTAAAGCGAGAAAACGAGTCATATCTAAACCTCCAAATAAGAATAAAGACAAGGTGAAAACAAAGGTCCGTCTGGCCGCTTCGCCAAAACACTTGGCTCAAATCGCGGCTTGTTTGATTTATTCAACTGGGCTCGTCCTGGGTCGACGGATCGAGCAGACGCAACGACACGTCGTCAAACTTCAATGCCCCGTCACGAGGACCGTCCTCGGCCGGGTACACGATCAACAACACGCGCAGGTTTTCGTTGATCGCTTGGCCGGACAGCGTCAGCCGACTCCAGCCCTCTCCCGACGCCAGATCAGCAGTTGGATAACTCCGCGAGGCGAGCGTCAGCATCCGCTCGTCGGGCTGTGCGGCTTCGAGGCGGAGTTCAACCGAAGCGGGTTTCGCCTTGCCGGCTTGGCCTGGGTCAAAGTTCGCGTAAACCTCAAACTCGTAGGTCGAACCCGCCGTGAGTCCGGAAAGGTCTTGCCAGATGCCCGAGTTGTCGGCCGAGTCGATCTGCCAGTGATGGTACGCCTGGATCGCTTGCCCCGAACGCACCGGCGTCCAGCCCTCCTGCCGATTCAACCAATGCCCCCAGCGGTTCCAGTGTTTGGACCGATCCGCAGCGGCGTCTGCGTTTTCAACGGTCTCAAACGACGCGTTCTGCAGCAAATTGGGAGCGGGCTTGTCGCTTTGGCTATCCATTTCAAAAACGGGCTTTGAATCCGACGGGGCGGCAAACACCGCCCGGCACAGCGCCGCTTCGTCGTGAGCCAACACCGCCAGGCCGAGCAAGCCCTCGGCAAACGTCGGTGCCGATACGCGATGCGTCTGCCACTTACCATCGGCATCCGTGAAGTGCAACAGCAGGGCGTCTTGCTCACGTTGCACGCCCAGACCGACCGGGAAACCGCTGACGGCCAGGGTTTGCTCGTCCGTCATCGAACCAGCGGCGGGGCGGGTGGCGTACACCACCCGGCCGTCGGGCAGGGCGTGCAGCAACGCGTGGGCCGCGTCCGGCTCGGTCGATGTCCGGAGCATGATCCCGGCCTTGGCGAAGCGGTCGGTTTCGTCCATCGCGTCCAGGCGGGTCCACAGCGCCGCCGAATCATCGGCCGACCGATAGACGTAACGGAAATCATCGTGGTCGTTGAAGATGTCGATCCCGCCGCCCGACACCTGCCAGCGTCCGTCGGGTAGCACCTCGGACCCTCCCGGAGATGCTCCGCCGACGTCGGCCAGCCCCCACCCGGCGGGTGTTTCATCGGAGGCTTCAAACACAACTTCGATCTGCGGCAGGCTCAAAGCCGCCGGCTCGCTCGTGGTCAACGCTTCACGCAACGCCTCGTCCACAGCAAGCGGCATCGTGCTCAGCGAACGGAATCTGGCTTCAAGGGTTTGGTCGTCGATCTCCCGCAGATCGGTCATGTCAAACGATTCATCGTTGGTCGCCAAGTACCAATTGCTGGGTTCGACGCCGGGGCGGGCTTTGGTGGTCTTGTACGCCCACATGGTCGACGCCCAGCCTTGGCTGGCGTAGGTGTCGAAGTAGGCCCGCATCAACTCGGGACCGCCGACGTGGTCGAACACCACGTTGAACTCGCCCACGAGGTAGGGCACGTCCATCGCGTCGATCATCCGCGCCTTGCCGCCGACCCATTGGGTCAGGAAACGTGCGTGGCCGGCCAACGACGCTTCGCCCCAGCCGAACAGGCCGGGGTAGGTGTGTTCGGTGAAGCCGACGTTGCTCCAGCCTTGATCGGCGGGATTGCCGTAGAAGGCGATGCCTTGGAGCGTGCCGGGGGCGTAGATCAGCGTGTCGCGATCGTGTTCGCGGATCGCGTCGTGGATGCGGCCGAACAGCTCTTTCATGACCGGCGAGATGTTGACCTTGAAGTCGCCGAACGGCTCGTTCACCACGTCGTAGGCCGCGACCGCCGCGTGATCGGCGTACCGCTCGGCCAGCGCGGACCAGAGCTTCACCGTTCGATCCTGATACTCCACGTCGTCCCAAAGCTTGTTCTGATCGATCTGACCGGTGGGCGCATCAATGGACTGCCCGCCCGGCACGCCGTGAAGATCGAGAATCGTGTACAGCCCCGCGTCCGCGGCCATCTCGACGCCGCGATCAATCCACTTGAACGCATCGTCGCGTAGCTGCCCGGGCTGCTGGGGGTCTTCAAGCAAGCTGTAGTGGATCGGCAGCCGGACCACGTTGAAGCCGAACGAGCGGATCACTTCAAAGTCGCGGGGCGTCATCCAGTGTTCGCGGTAAAGCTCCATAAGCTCGTGCGTACGAGCCTTGCCGAAGCGGTCGCGGAGGATGCGGAGGATCGTGGCCTGGTCGGCGAACCCCTCGGGCGAGTGTTCCTGCTGCAGCCCGAGCATCCACGGCTCGAGCAGCAGCCAGTTCCCCACGTTCACGCCACGGAGCTCAACCACCTCGCCGGCAGGGTTAACCAGGTGCTTGCCCTGGACCGTAAGCGGCGTTGGAGCCTGAGCGTTGACGATGGCCATGCCGCAGGCCAGTAAGCAAAAGATCATCACAACACAAATCGATCGAGTCATCGCACCCACCCCGCCGTGATGAATTCGTCTTCGAAGTCGCCGGTGGTGGGGTCAGTGAGCTCGTCGTATTCATCGAGAGTCGAGGTGTCAACGTGGCCATCCATGAACGCCGAGTTCGCCGCAACGTCGAGCTGTTCGTGAGCTATCTTGGAGCCGTTACGCACTCCGTTGTTGATCCAATCCGAGAAGATGACGTCGTAGCTGAAACGCGCCTCGGTTGGGCTGAGGGCGTTGTCTGCGTTGGTCGTGGGCGGCGACAAAGGCATATTGGTCGGGTCGTACCGGATCGCCATGTCCGTGTTGTAGCGGTAATGGGTGGCGGTATCGCTGACCAACCAGGACTCACCGTAACCCGCCTGCACCGACGGACACTTGTAGCCCTCGGTCACCGCTACGCCCGGCGTACTGCCTTGCAGATAAGGCACCATGACGTCTTGAATAAAGGGCATCGAAGAGTCTTCGCTGGTGTACTGCCAACCAAAAGTCTTGGCGTAAGGCAGGAACTGATCGAAATCCGCCATATAGGCGTGTAACGCAATCCCCTGCTGTTTGAGGTTCGATTTGCAGCCGGTAAGCCTTGCGCTCGCCCGAGCTTTGCCTAACGCCGGTAAAAGCAATCCAATAAGTAGCGCAATAATCGAAATCACAACCAACAATTCGATAAGCGTAAATCCATTAATTCGAGCTTGGTAAGTTTTGTAATGGGCGTGAACAGACATTGGAGAATCTCGGCGATGTGGTAGAGCAATAGAAAAACAGCGATCGGCTGCAGAAGCATAAAAACTAAATTACAGCAGCAATCCTTTGCCCGTTAGGCATGACTCGCATGGGCGTCGATGTCGGCGGGGCGGTGGTCTGGTTGACTTCAAAAAACGTCTGGTCCCGCAGGCGACAAACCGGGTCGGCTTGGTCCATCAGCCGCCGCGATAACCACTCGGCCGCCCGTTGCCCGAGCGTGAGTGAATCCTGGCACACCGAGGTGTACACCGGATAGGCCATCCGCCGGGCCCCGCTGTCGTCGAACCCGACGATCGACAACTCGCCGGGCACGTCGATCGACAGTTCGAGGCAGCGGTGCATCGCGCCCAGAGACGCCAGCGGGTCGGTGATGAGGATGGCGGTCGGGGGCTGGGGGAGGCTCATCAGCGAGTTGATCGCGGTGGCCCCGCCGTTCATGTCCGCGATGACTTCGGTCACCAGCCGCGGATCGTTGTCCAACCCGAACCGTTCGACCGATTCGTGGTAGGCCCGCCGCCTGTCGTCGTGGTCCGAGTCACGCACCATGTGGATGCACATGCCGACCCGACGGTGGCCCAGCGACGCGAGGTGCTCCATCGCGGCGAGAGTGTCGGGATACGAATCGTTGCAGATGTAGTTGACCGCCGGGTTCTCGAAATGGTCGGCCACGACGATGTGCGGAAAGCCTTCTTCCGCGATCGCTTCACAGAGGTGCCGGGTGTCCGAGAAGCTCCGCAGCACCACGCCCGCCACGTGTTTCCGCCGGAAGAATTGGCTGTAGGTTTCGTGCGGCTGCTTGTCGCGTTGCACGTTCAGCAGGGCCACATCGAACTTGTGCTCATCGACGCCGCGGGTGACGCCGGAGATGATCGCCGCGTCAAACCCACCAAACTCGGGGTTTACCGGCTGGCCCGGATACGCCAGCCCGATCAGCACCGGCCGACGCCGCTGGGCCGCGGGGTCATACCCCAATTTCTCCGCGGATTTCATCACGCGGGACCGGGTGGCCTCGCTCACGTCGGGCAGGTTATTCAGCGTCCGCGACACGGTGGCGACCGACACGCCGGCGGATTTTGCGATGGCGCGGATGGAAGCCAAGGTGAACTCCAGAGTCGAGAAGAGGACGAAAAGAGCGGCTCAGAACCGTTACTGTATCGTTACAGTAACATGCCTGAGCCTAAAGTCAAGTTATTTTTTGCGGGATGACCATCACTGCGGCCACCCACCCGATTGATCGCCACATCTCACACTGAAATACCGCAGCCCGCTTCCGACCTGCCGCGCTGGCCTGCGGCCTGGCACGCCTTGTGCATCACGTCTCTGGAAACCCTATTGCAGAGCCACCGCCGCCTTCCGCCCACCACACCGGCTTCGGCCGACGCTGATCAGCTGTCTGCCTATTTTGCTGGGCGCCGACCCGCGCGACGTCGTCGCTTCGGTCGCCATAAGCTTGTTCTACCCCAACCACTACCACCTCGACGCACCCGTCGCCCTCGGCGAAGGCCAACGACCACCCTCAGCGCTCCTCGGCGTCGTCGCGCTCCGTGGACCCAAACGCCCCTCACTGATTAAGGTTCGACCACCTTGAGCAGATAAACCGACCAAGGCTTAATCGGCACATCAGACCCAAACGACTGGCCGGTCAATACGTCGGTGAACGAAAGATCTGAAACCTCGTTCTTGGTAAAACTCAAATCGCCCGATCCGCTGGAGATGCTGTTCACCAGGGCGTAGAGCTCCCCCGATTCTGGATCCGCAAACTGCTGCACGAACACCCCGTACATCGGCTTCCCCTCGTGCGACACGGCGTTGAAATCCAAGGGGGTGTCCAACTTGAAGGGATCAAGCTTCTGCCCGAAACGCTCGTTCAAAGTGATGACATCTCCCATCGGGATACGGATTTCATCAACCAATCGTGGCGTTCGTGATCGGGACCGGCCAAGCTCATTTTTTGTATATCGATTCGACTTTGTGATCGAAACCACCCGCCCACCCGCCTCCGCGAACGCCGCAAGTTGCCGCAAACTATCGTCGGCGATGAATTCGGCCGGGGGGGCCACGACCAAGTGAAATGCCGGGTCCAGTTTTTCGATCTCACTGGGCGTGGTGAAGCCCACCGCGTAGTTTCGGATCTTCAGTGCTTCGTAGATATCGCATAAATCGTGCGTATAGCCTTCGCTTTGGATCGCCGATTCCTGAGTGAAATACACCATGAATCGCCGACGCTGCGGCACGCTTGCCGCGACCAACTCACCGTGGGCATTGAGCTCTTTAAAGACACGGCCGTAGGCGTCCACCGCGACCGGCTGCGTTGACAATTCACCGTAATGGTTGGCTTTAGGCTGTAGCCGGCCGTCGATATCTCGGCCCCACATCCACGCATTGGTCATGGACATGCCGTGGGAGTAGGCCAGCCAGAACGAGGAGCGGACGTAGTCGCGGTCCAGCGTGAAGTCACGCCAGCTGACCGTACTGAATCCGTGCCACTCCGAGTCATAAAAGATGGTGTCGGGCTTGAGGGACTTGGTGAAATCCAGAAAGATCGACTGGCTCAGCCATTCGGTGCAGTAGCGCGACATCCAACTGGTTTTCGGGTCCAAGCCTTGTTCGTGTCGGCCGTGATACACCGCTCCGGGCGGGGTGACGCGCAGGTCGCCGCCGTTGAGGTCTTGGAGTTTGGTGAGGTATTCGATATCGATGCCGTGGCTGCCGTTGATCTCTTCGATCGCATGGCCCAACAGCTTGATGGTGACCGGGTACCCCTTGCCGTCGTGGGTCTGTACCTCGGTCTTCAGAAACGTAAACCACTCGTTGACCCGGTCCATATTGAAGCGACACCAGTCGTACCAAGCCGGCCCACCCCGTATCTCGGGCGAGATCGGGTTGGTGGTGTCCACCTGCACAAAGTTGCGGTAGCGAGTGCCGTAAACCCGATTCAGCTGTGCGATCGATCCGTATTTGTCTTCAAGCCAATCTTTATATTTATTGAGCGTGATCTCGGACAACTGATTGTTCGATTTCCAGCCCCGCTGACGGATCGAGAAGTGCGGCTCGTTGGCGAGTAGATGCACCACGGGAACGTCGCCCGCTGCTTTCGTAATCTCCGGCAAGAGTTGCTCGCATAGCGAAGACACCCACGCCCGGACGAGCGGGCTGTCGATGTCGTACTGCGTGAAGTGACGCGCACCGCCGAGGATTTCAGGGTTTTGCTCTTTCATCCACGGCGCGGCGGCGTGCCCCAAGTGGAACACAATCGGCGAAAGATGATTCTCGACCTGCCTCGCCACGCTTCGATAGTGGCCTTGCAGGACCTCGGGGTCATAAGTCCCGCCATCGCGCGGCGTCAGTTGAGTGAGTTGCGAAAAAATGCCGCCCATCGCGCCCAAAGCACGTTTGGCGTCCAGGTCGTAGGGCAACCAGATCAATGAACTGGGGAAGACTTTACGGCCGTCGATTTCATATTCCCCTTGGCCATTGTCCGTCAGACCCGGCCGCATGAGATCGAGGCTTGGCGTAAGCACGAGATCACCAGACAACTGCCGCCGAAGCTCATCGATCGCGTGAGCCGCGACCTGCAAACAAGCGTTTAACTGATCAAACGGCAGACGCTCCACCGCATCGGGTGCGAGTTGCTTGGGCCGTTCAAAGTTCGCAAAAACACGGCTTACATGTTGTGGATCGCTGTAATCGCTCTCCGACGCGACGCGGAACATCGCGATGACCTGTTGGGACACCTCGGCGCGATCGGTGGTTAATCCCCGAGATCTTGCCCGAGCAATCCACTGGTCTAACTCCGCGACGCTTGATTGCACCTCGGCGTTCAGCTCCTTCCACGCTTCGCCATCTCGCGGGCTGGCGGATAACGGAAACGTAAATAGGATCGCCATCAGGATTAAAGATAGATGCAGCTGCATATTCATGGATCAATCACAGACTCAAGGTAAATACAAGACTATAAATTCTGATGATGATGCATCACTCGTAATCATGATTTTGATCTGCACAGCACCAACCGGGTCCCGCGGTTAGGTCAATCAAGGCGTGACAAATACGGGCCGACCTTCGGGACAAAACTCACCCAGCGATCCCATGACCTTCTGGCCGACGGAACTCTCCTTCGGCACCCAAGCCAGTTCTCCGGGCGTTGCGACCAATATCGGAGCCCGCGAAAGACGCTCTGCTTCCTCGGTACTGAGCTCGACGCCTTGGCGACGCTTTTCAATCATGCCCAAGACATCGGTGGGGTAGCGTTCGAGCCAGACGACTCTTGCTCCCGCCGCCGCGACCTCTTCCAAAGTCATCCCCGCTTGTATCGGCGTAGAGACATCTCCACACGAATAGATGGCCGCACGAACCCATGCCCCGGCTTCACCGTCGGGAAACGGGTATCGGCTAGACGACTGAGCTGCCGGGCTGCTGTCGCCGCTCTTAGCTAACACAATTTGACCCGCGCTAAGGTCGTAGAAATAGACACTCTGTGAACCCGAAGACCGACGATTGAGCAGCAAGACCACCACAAGGATCAACACGATGGTCGAGATCAGCCCGTAAGCCAATAGGGGACTTTGCGTCAATGATTCACGTATGTTCATGATGATGAAAACGCGAAGCAAGTCGGTCGATTAACTCAATCAGTCCTGATCAACGGTTGTGAGCGATACGCGTGAACGCACGCTTCCGCGGCATCTACAGCCCAGGCGTCTAATTTACACCCGGCCGGGCATCCCATTGGCTGCCGCTGTAGTTGGATACGTTGACATTGACCGCGTTTTCGTACGTGAGCTCTGCGTCTTGTGATGCCACGTGGCCGTCGGCAAACAAGTAGTTGGGTTGGTATTGATCGCCTGGGGCTGCGGTGTATTCCCCGCGACCGCCGGCTTTGTGGTGACTAATCGAGTCGGCCGCACCAAAAATCGGCGAATGCAGAAACGGGTTAATCTCGGCGTTGGAGTTCCGCCCCAACACGTTGTCCGATCTCATGGCCCCGTTGTTGTAAGCAAGGTTTTCCGTTAGGACGATCGCGTTTGAGCCCGCCGTGACCGCCCCCACACGCAGGCTGACGGGCTTGATGGGCGAGGTATAGTTGACGCCTGCCGATACGCCTCGACGCTGATTGATAATGTCACCCCCCGCATTGAGGCGGAGTTCGTTCATGCCGTAAGTCCGAGCGTGCTGGATAGGCAACTCTCGCTCCAAGTCGTCCAACGGGCATTGGTAAAGGTCTGAAGGCTCGGCCGTAATCGTGGCGTTGCTGGGAACGACAACCGAGTCGATTGAACGGCCGTCGTAGCCTCCGATGCCCAAAGCATCGTCCCAAGAGTAATTGTTGTAAGGCGCACCAAACGCCAAGTTCGTCGAATTGATGGGGTAGTAATCGTCGGCATCCACGGTATAGGCTGCGATGGCGTTGCCGAGTTGTTGGAGTTGGGTAGCACAGCGCATGGTTCTTGCCGTATGACGGGCCGCGGCGAGAGCGGGGAGCAGGATGCCGATCAGCAGGGCGATAATGCTAATGACCACGAGCAGTTCGATGAGCGTGAATGCCGCGGAAGGACGCCGTTCTTGAGGGTGAGTTTTTGCCTGCATAGCCGTGAGTCTCTCGAGTGAAGGGATGACGCCGAGGCGTGGATTACGGGTGATACTCAATACACTCAAAAAGTAGCATAGATTAATATGCATTGCAATATAATTTATTTTATATTAATACAAAATGGCTCCCACCCCATTTACAGGTAGGGGGTTTAAAACTAGCTAAACACCGTCGGAGTGGAGCGTAAATGATGTAACGGGGTAACTGAACGGTATGCCTAGTGCCGATGGAGCATCGGCTGCCCTGGGGAATGTCGCTTATCGCCTTACGGGCATCCGCTGTAATTAATGATGTGGTCTGCGTCATTGGCGTCGCTTGAATAAAAATTACTTTCCCTAGTGGCGGTGTAGTACTCCCGCCAGAAATTGGTTACGCCTGACGGGTAACCGATTTTGGTTACGGTATCGTGGATAACAGTGACTACGGGGCAGGACGGGTACCCGCCGCCTGCTTCTTCGCCTTTGATCAGAATAGGAGCGATCGAAGTGCCGCGGAACAGGGTAAGTTTGGAAACACTCGGATCATCATCGGTGACGCTATCTTGACGGTAACCCACCATCTGATTCGATGCCTTGAGACTTGACACTGAGGCCGGCGTTAGCCTGGACCGGGCCGAAACCGTACTGCGTATCGGTCACGGTGATGTTCTTGATTGAACCGTTGGTAGAGATTCGATTGGCGTTGCCGAGGATGGCGTCGCTTGGCCAAAGCCAATAACGAACTTGCGCTGGCATGATCCAAAGATGTAACGTCTAAATCAACGGGGCCACGCTGTCGCGAACTATCAGACGCGGGGGGACGCGTATGTCGTTTTTAATGTAGCTGTCGCTGAACATTTTTTCGAGTTCCGCGATCACTTGTTCGCCGTAGGCTTCGGTGTCGGCCTCCGTCGCGGTGAGAGCCGGGGCGAGGTAGGCCGCGATCGATCCGGCGCCGGCGTAAGCGGTGATACTGATGTCTTCGGGGACGCGAAGCCCCATCTCACGAAGGACTCGCGTGCCCGCCAAGGCACCGGTCCAGGCGTCGAAGAAAATCGCCGTGTAGTCCAACTTAGACTTGGCTATCCAACGCGACAGGTGCTGGTAGGCGTTATCCGTGCTCTGCATCCCCGGTCGACAGCCGCAATTCACGAAGTACTTTTCGACGTCCGGCACCAGAGAACGCTCCTGCATCACTTCCCGCCAGCCAGCGATGCGGGCCTGAACGATTCCCGCGGGCGGCTCGCTCATGACCGCCAAGATCTTTCGGTGTCCTTGGTCGGCCAGATAAGCCACGGCGTCCCGGCCGGACTGCTTTTCGTCGATGGTGACGCTGGGGGCATCAAGCCCGTCCACGATTTCATTGACGACCACGACGGGCTTGTCGGGGTTACGCAGCGCGGCCCGCAGGTGATCGGGGAAGGGCTCGGAGTTGGGCATCAGCACCGCAGCATCGTTGATACGGGTGAGCCGGATCAGATCGACTTTGGAAAGGCTCTCGTAATTCAGAAGCTCAAAGCCCCAGTCACGCTTGCGGCCGGCGGCGATAATACTGCGGGCGGCGGCGTCGTATTCCGGCGAAGGCCAGCTGGGCCGAATCACCGACACCCGTTTGGTGACATGATGGTGGAGCTCGCGGACCACCAAACGCATGCGGCCCGCGGGCCGTTCGATGACGCCTTCTTCCCGGAGCGAATTCAGGGTTTTGACGATGGTGCCTTGGGCAACGCCCATCGTTTCGGCGAGCTCCCGGACCGTCGGGATCTCCTGGCCGGCCCGATAGGTGGCAAAACGCTTCCGCAGCAACTGCGTGAGTTCAAAGTGCTTGGTCAGGAAGGTCGTTCGGGGCATGTCAACGGTAGGCTTGGGGCAGCATTCCGGAATGGGGGGCGGGTGACTTTGGGGGAGGGTGGGATCAGACTCGAGACGTCTCATCCCGTAAGCTGGTTTACTGTTTCGCCCGCCGGGCGGCAAGACTCACAATACGATCTTTATCGCTCAAGCACTACAGGCTCTAAAATCTATATTAATATACATCTCGTTTAATATTTATACAATATAAATCGGCATATTCATCGATCGAATCTACTCTTCCTGCCTATGTCATCGGACAGTCCCTTTCACCAGCGTGACGCAAATGGCGGTTTAGCAGGAATTTCAGCCCCCCAACTCGGCGGAAACCAAACCATGCCCAGAACCATTCGCCTGCTCAACCCGTGGCGATTCCAGAGGGCAGACTGGCCTTCCGCGATCGATCCAGGTTTCGACGATTCGGGCGACCAATGTTTGGTTGAAAACATGTCAGGAGTTGAGAATTTTGCAAGTTTGAAAATCGGCACTTGCAAACTAATTGGCAAAAACTTCAACTTTAAGTAACTAAAGTAAAAAAATAAGGTCAAAAGTGAGAAACATTACAAGTTCGTGTCTAGTTCGTGAAAAGAACTAGCAAATTTTCCAAGTTGTTTCGAATTGACTCGAGATATCGATAAAGGCTCAATGTTGACAAGTCACCCTAAGAAGCGGATGATGATGGGTCCACAGAGAGCTTTTTATACGTTAAATGCTCCGAGCCAACCAACCTCTGCATTAAATAGTTGGAGATTGATGGATGACAAGTACTAATTTTTAGCCAAAAATTTTTAGAGATCTGACAATGAGTGCTTTCTACGGAGATTCATTTTTATATATTTAGATACTCACTTGCAAGGTCTCTATATAGACATAATTTTCTCAAATTCTGTTTTCTTTGTTTATGCCTTCTGTATTTGATAGTTTTGCGTATTGGTGCAGTAATGTGTCAATGGTTCAGTCGGTAGTGTGTCTGTCTGGGGCGCGA
>JBCCST010000017.1:0-60823 GCA_039199695.1 Planctomycetota bacterium
GTCGGCGTGGCCCGGCGTGTCGATCAGGTTGATCTTGTAGTCGGCCCCATCGGTGTGGCGGTAGTTCACGGCACAGTTCTTGGCGGTGATGGTGATGCCGCGCTCGCGCTCGAGGTCGCCGGTGTCCATGATGAGGTTGTGCTGGCCGCCGGCGAGCTTGTCGAGGTCCTCGGTGCGGAACATGCCGGACTGGTAGAGTAGCTGGTCGGTCAGGGTGGTCTTGCCGTGGTCGACGTGGGCGATGATCGCGACGTTGCGGAGGTGGTTCTGGGCCATGGTGGGGCTGCTTGGGGGTAGGGGGATAGCGGGTTGCCCCGTAAAAGCGGGGCGGAGCGGGTTGGGGCCATCAACGGTCGGATGCCACGGCGGGGCCGGGGCGGGTAAAAAGAGATTGTAGCCGCTTTGAAAATAGACGCTTCCCACCGGGCGGATCCGATTATGGGGCAGGCCGAACTGCATGGGATACGACGGACTCGGCCGCTATACTCTCCCGCGATGAATGAGCCCGCCGCGATCAAAACCCCTTGGTACATCGAGCACCGGATGCGGGCCTTGCTGCTCATGCTCGGTGCTTTCCTGCTGTTCGGGGCGATCGTGTTCACGACGGTTTACGTGCTGACGGTCAACAAGCTCAAGACGACCGTGCCGTACCAGATGGCGTTGCGGCAAGTCGTCGATCACCACGCGGTGCGTTCGCACCTCGGTCAACCCGTCGAGGCCACTTGGCTGGCGGCGGGTCAGGTGAATGATGACACGGGCTACACCGAGATGACGTTCCGGATTGCCGGGCCGACGGGTAAGGGCACCGTGCGGGCGATCGCCGAGCGCGACCCCGACAATACGGCCAGCGTCTGGGAACTGGTGTTCCTCGACGTGGCGACGTTTAGCGAATTTGGCGTACAGACCGTGGAGATCGTCAACGACAAACCGCCGACGGGGGTCCAACTGCCCGAGCCGACGCCCGAGGCGAAAGAACGGTTCGGGATCGAATAATTCGGGAAGACTGATTTGTGTTTGGGGTCGCCTGCGCGGCGGGCGGTCAGGGCTTCGCCCCGATACCCCAAAGGCCATTTCTTCACCGAAAGTTTCCCGCCGCGAGATGGCTATCGCCTTGACTTTGCCTTGGTGCCTTCGGGGTGCAGGGGCAGAGCCCCTGCCGCTCGCCGCGGAGGCGCTTCTCGAACCAATCGCTTATCGCACTTTGATCGTGGCCAACGCGATCGCCGCCAACAACACGGTCAACAACCAAAACCGGATGACCACCTGTTGCTCGGTCCAGCCCTTGAGGTGGAAGTGGTGGTGGATCGGAGCGCAACGGAAAATGCGTCGGCCCTTGGTGATCTTGAAAAACCCCACCTGCAGGATCACGCTGAAGGCTTCCATCACGAACACGCCGCCGATGATAAACAGCAGGAATTCCTGGCGGATCACCACCGCGATGTAACCCAATAACCCGCCCAACGGCAGCGAACCCGTGTCGCCCATGAACACCTGGGCGGGGTTGCAGTTGAACCACAGGAAGCCCAGGCAAGCCCCCACCATCGACGCCGCCACCACCGCCAACTCGTCGCTCAACGGGATGTGCGGAACGAGTAAGTATTTGGCCAACACAAAGTCTTCGTGGGCGTAACCCGCGATCAGGCACAGCACGAGCATGGCGAAGGCGACGATGATCATGATGCCGCTGGCCAGGCCGTCCATGCCGTCGGTCAGGTTGACCGCGTTGGACGAGCCGACCATGACGATCACCGCGATCAACACAAACATCGCCGCGGGCAACACGATCAGGTTCGGGCTCTGCACAAACTCGCCCGCATCCTTCACCCAACTCTTGAAGCCCGGAACGTTGAGCGCCCGGGCCATGTCGGTGAACTCGCTGCCGGTGACGAACATCCGCTCGGGGTGGTTGACCACGAAGATGCCCAGCAAGACCGACAGCGCGATCTGAAACAGCAGTTTCTCCCACGAATGCAAGCCCTGCCGACCCGTACTGCGACGGGCTGCGGTGAGCTTGAGCCAATCGTCCACCAAGCCGATCAAGAAAAACCCGACCAAGCAGACCAGCGCCATACGAACGTAAAAACTGTTGAGGTCCGCCAAGAGCAGCGTGGTCAGGAAGATCGAACCCGCAATCATGATCCCGCCCATCGTGGGCGTGTTGCTTTTGGCTTTCATCAACTCGTTGACGTCCGCTCGGCCGAAGTCAGGGTTGTCGCCGACCTTCTTCATCACCAACCAACCGATCGTCCGCTTCCCCGACGCCACGACCAGCGTGAAGCTGAGGATGATCGCCAACACCGCGCGGAACTCGATCCACTGGAACACACCGAGCGCGCCCAGCCAGTCGCTGGTGTTGATCGTGTCGCGGAAGAGGTCGGTGAGGTAGTAGAGCAAAGGACTCGCGTCGGTAAGGTACGAAGATTAAATGTCAGCGGGGAATCGTTTTTCGATGGCCGGGATCATACGCTCGATCGCCACGCCACGGGACGCTTTCAGCAAGACCGTGTCCCCCGGCTCGACCTCAGCCGCCACGTCCGTCGGCAGTTGGTCCGACCACTCCGGACCCCCAAACCCTTCCCCCACCAAGACCACGCGATCGGCCACCTCGGCGGCGACCGCCGCGACCTCGGCGTGAGCCGATTCACTCAGCATCCCCATTTCGAGCATCTCACCTAGCACCGCAATTTTTCGGCCAGCCGCCTCACCGAGCACGCGTAACGCCGCCCGCATCGAGTCGGGGTTGGCGTTGTACGAGTCATCGATCACGGTCACGCCTTGCCCCAAACTGATTCGGCGGAGCCGACCAGCGGGGGGTTCGACGCTACGCAGCGCGTCGTTTACCGCATCGGGCGGCGCTTCGAGCCATCGACATAACGCCACGACCAACGCCGCGTTCATCCGGTTGTGCTCGCCGAGCAACGGGAAGTCGTCGGGCACGTCGCGGTCGGGGCTACCCGGAGGAACCGGCAGCATCACCACGCCTTCCTGGACGTCGTAGAACGGCGCGATCAACTGCGCCGCCTCGGCGGGCAGCGTGACGTAGCCGTGCGGCCGAACGAACGGCAGAATCGCCGCCTCTTCCTTCGCCACCCCCTCGAGGGTTTTGAAGAACTCCAAGTGCTCCGCCCCGATACTCGTGATGACCGCCGCGTCCGGCCAGGCGATGTCGCCGAGCGACGCGATCTCGCCGGGGTGGTTCGTCCCGATCTCACAGGCCACGAAATCGTCGTCGGGTGACGCAGCCAGCAGGGTCAACGGCACACCCAGGTGATTGTTAAAACTCTTGGGCGACTGCGTCCCGCGGAGGCCGCAGCGCGTCAACACGTGGTGGATCAAGTGCCGCGTCGTCGTTTTGCCATTCGACCCGCACACCGCAATGACCTTGCAGTCGCTTTTTGCCAGCTCATCACGGTAGGCGCTGGCGAGTTCCTGGAGCGCCGCCACCGTGTCATCCACGAGCAACACCGGGCCGGGGCCGATCGCCGCTTCGTCCGAGACGATCGCGCACGCCGCGCCGTTTTCTAGAGCGCTCCCGACGAAGCGGTGGCCGTCGTGGTTTTCACCCTTGACCGCAAGATAAATTTGGCCAGGCGCGAGCGTGCGGGTGTCGTGCGATAGCCCGCGAGTCGAGCTTTCGTAACGCTCAGGCTCGATGATCCACTCACCGCCGGTGATTTTTTCGAGGTTGTCGAAGCGCCAAAAGTCGCTCACGTCCCGCCCCCAGCGTCACCCGCGGAACCCTCTGTTTGGTTTTGGGCCACCCATTTATTTAGCGCTACCGCAGCGTGTTCGCGGTCGTCGAAGTGAATCTTCTCGGTGCCGAGAATCTGGTAGTCCTCGTGGCCCTTGCCCGCGATCAAGACAGTGTCATGGACGTCGGCATTGAGGATCGCAGACTCGATCGCTCGGGCCCGATCAATTTCAACCACAAGTTTGCTCTTCGCTTCCGGCGGTACACCGGCGATCGCGTCATCGAGGATTTGCCGGGGGTCTTCAGTACGCGGGTTATCGGAAGTCAATACTGCGACATCCGCTAAGCCGCAAGCGACTTGCGCCATGAGAGGGCGTTTAGTTCGATCGCGGTCGCCGCCGCAGCCGAAGACGCAGATCAAGCGACCGCCGCGTATGAGCAGTGGCCGCAGAGCATTCAACACGTTGGTCAATGCGTCAGGCGTATGGGCATAGTCAACCAATATCGAGGGTGCGTCACCGGACTGGGCTTCGACGACCTCTAAGCGACCAGGAACGCCCGTGCAGTCCGCGACTGCTTCGGTAAGCTCATCCATTGCCATCGGCCAGATCATTTGAATTGCAGTGATCGCCTGGAGCATATTGGAAACGTTATGTCTTCCGGGTAAGGACATGCTAAACATCGAAGCATCAGCAACACCAGTCAATCCCGAAATTCCAAAAGTTGATTCACTGGATTCAAGCGCCCATATCTCACCCGCGATGACATACGAAGTCTCTCGATCTGATACAGATGCCGACGGGAGTCCATTTAAGTCAATCGTGGTCCATCGTATGTGCTGAATATCCGATGGGGTTATTTCAATCAACGCACTACTGTCAGCATTAACGACCACGATGCCATCCGGTTTGAGCAAGGTAAACAACTTCGCCTTCGCCGCGGCGTAGTTCTCCATCGTGCCGTGATAATCCAGGTGGTCTTGGGTCAGGTTGGTGAAGACCGCGACGGCGAACTCCAACCCATCGACACGGCCTTGATCTAACGCATGGCTGGAGACCTCCATCGCACAGGCTTCGCAACCGTTCGCAACCATCTCGGCAAAGTAGCGGTGCAGGTCGATCGCCCCGGGCGTGGTCAGCTCCGCGTTAACCGGGCCATCCGGGGCGCCGTCGTCGATGGCGACCGTGCCCAGCAGACCGCACTTCACGCCGGCGGCGTTGAGCAGATATTGGGTCAGCGTCGCGACGGTGGTCTTACCGTTGGTTCCGGTGATGCCGATGAGCTTGAGCCGTTTCGCCGGCTCGCCGAAGAAACGGGCAGCGAGTCGGCCCACGAAAGGTTGATCAATCCGTGTCGCGGCATCCCTCGACACCACTAGCGACACGCCCGCAGGAACGTCAAGCACCGCGGGAGCGATCACCGCCGAGACACCGCGCCGAATCGCATCTCCAGCATATTGGCGCCAACGTTCATCGTCAGCCCCGCCAGATGAGCGGGCCACAAACAATCCGCCCGGCTTCACTCCACGCGAGTCATCGGTCAGGTCCGATAGTTCCTGGCCCCCGTCGCCCGAGACGAGGGTCAGGCCGAGGTTCTCGATGAGGCTTTGCAACTGCATGGGGCTTGCGGTCCTCGGCGGGGAACGCGGCGGCGGGAAACCCATTCATCGGCGACGCGGACTGAGCAAGGATAATGTTTGCCGGTCCGTTAAGGACTCGCAAGTGGGAACACGGAATATCCGATGTCGATGATGCTGGAGCATTACGCGCTGGCGGAAAAGACCACCATGCCCCAAGATTCTTCTCCCATCGAAACGATTCGCCTGAGCGCTCGCGACAAACAAAAGCTGGTCGATTACATCGAACAGTCCGGTAAAAAAGTGGTTAACAACGACCGCCGGGCGCTCCGCGTGGATTTCCATGGCCGCAAAGTCCTGGTCACTATCACCAACAGCCACGGCCAACGCGTCAGCCACAGCGTCCTGCCCCGGAACCTCAGCCGACGCGGCCTGGCGTTCGTCCACGGCCGATTCGTCTATCCCGATTCCCGCTGCCAAATCACCCTGCCGATGCAGAACGGCAAGTGGTATTCGATCGAGGGCGAGGTCCGCAACTGCCGCCACATCCAAGGCATCATCCACGAGATCGCGGTGGTGTTCGACGAAGCGTTGAACCTCAACGACTTTGTCCGCCTGACCGCATCACAGCAAGAAAAACACCGGGCCGAGCAGTCGCAGGACTTCGACCCGGAAAACGATATGGACATCAACGCCGCCGGGCGGACGTTGGTGATCGACGACATGGCGACCGACCGCAAGCTCTACCGCTTGTGGCTCGAAAAGCTGAACATGGCCACCAACGAGGCCAGCGGCGTCACGACGACGATTGAACAGATGTCGCAATGCCAGTTCGATCTGATCTTAATCAACCTCGAACTCGGGGAAGAATCGGGCGTGGAACTGATTCAGCACCTGCGTGGCCAAGGCTTCGAACGGCCGATCATCGCCACCTCGGCCAGCGAAAACAAAACGGAAGAAGACGCCGCGGTCGCTGCGGGGGCCAACGCATTCCTCGTTAAACCGTTCGCGCTCGAAGACTTGCGGGTCGCGGTGGAAGACGCCCTGTCGATCGACACCTCCGCGAACAGCGATGCTGACGCGGTCTACAGCTCGATGGCGGAAGACGAAGAAATGCTTCCGCTGATCGAGGAATTCGTGAACAGCCTGGGTCCGCTGTCAATGCGGCTGCGTCGGGCCAACGCGGACGCCGACCTCAAAACCATCGGCGCGATTTGTCAAAACCTCAAAGGGGCGGGCGCGGGCTACGGCTTCGACGCGATCACCACGATGGCCCGCTTTGCCGTGGACAGCCTGGATTCCGCGGAACAGGACGCCGAGACGGTCCGCAAGTCGGTGAACGACTTGGTTCAGACGCTCCGCCGAACACGGCCGGGCACCCCGAGCAGCACCTGATCGGTCTAAACAATCCTCAAGTGATTGAAGTTCAGGTTCACCGCGTGGCGATGGCGGGGGTGTTGCCTTCTCGGACCCAGACGCTGCCCTTGCCGCGATGGCCGACCACGGTGTTCAGCCGACGGAGGTAGGTCTGCAGCGCTAACTCGTCGAAGCGTTCCAGAAATTCCGGAGAAGCACTTCGGTTTTTGAGTTGGATCTGTTCGATCATTTGCTGCTTACTCATCGCGGAGGTTCCTCAGACTAAAAGGGACGGGACGGCGGAACGGCGGACACCCGGCCGACTCCATCGCCCGGCCACCATCGGCCCCAGCCCCGGTCAGGCATGAGGGTGTAACCAACCCGGACGCTGATCTCGATATGCATCAAAACCCACGGAGACGGGAAACTTGGGATCTTAGAGATCAGCCCGATTCCGTTATCATGGCTGTTGTCGTCATCAAAAATGATGGTGTTTGTTGTCCTCTTGCTTTCTGAATTTTCCTCAACATCCCATGCCCATCACCATCAACAGCCCGTACTCCGGCCGTCCCGTCAAGATCCGCGATCAGGACATCGGGCGGGCGGTGCGTGACGAAGAAGACCGCATTTTTTATGTCGTCCCCCGCGCTTCGGGCGAGGGCTACTACGCCGCGCCGACCCGTAAGGGCTCCGAAAAAGACGAGCAGCGTTACGATGCCATGCAGGGCAAGATGGATCAAGTCCAAACGCAGGTAACCGCCCAACACCAAGCCGTCCACGACGCGACCGGCCGCCGCAAGCGATCGCCGATCGTCCGCAAGCTCCTGTTGATCTTGATCCTGGCGGTGCTGGCCGCCGCAGGCTATGCCGTGTACTTCCTCTCGACCGGCGGCACGGTCGAAGAACTACTCGACAAGGTCCGCCCTGCTGCGACCACCTCGCTGGAGAGGGAATCACCCGCCCTCATTGCGTCCTTCGAAATCACGGTTTCGAGGATCGCCGAATCGCCCGGCCGGGGTTAAACTCGTGCGATGCGAAAACTACCCGTTGTTTGGACGTGTGTCGCTGCGGCCCTGATCGGGGTCGGCGGCTGTGGCTTTCAACCCGAAGAACCTCAGGCCGACGGCAACGAAGTACGCTTCGTCAGCGGTGCGCCGGTCGATACGCTCGACCCGCAAGGGACCAGTTGGCTAGTCGACTTTCGGGTCATCGAAGGGTTATTTGAGCCGCTGCTCAAGGTCAACCCGGCGACCCTCAAACTCGAACCCGCCGCCGCCGAAGCGATGCCCGAGGTCTCCGCCGACGGGTTGACGTACACCTTCCGGCTGCGGCCCGACGTCAAGTGGTCCAACGGGGACCCCGTCAAGGCCTCGGACTACGTCTACGGCTGGTCACGGGCGCTGCTGCCCGACCTAGCCGCCGACTACGCGGGCTTGTTCTTCTGTATCGCCGGGGCGGAAGACTTTTTCACTTGGCGGAGTGAGCAACTCGCCGGCTTCGCCAAGAGCACCCAATCGGCCCAAGGCCTCTGGGAAGAATCCCAACGCCGGTTCGCGCAAACCGTCGGCCTCGAAGCGGTCGATGACCGCACGATCCGCGTCCGCCTGCGTGAGCCCACCGCGTATTTCAATGAACTCGTAGCGTTTGCCGCGTTCATGCCGATCCACCAGGACTCGGCCAGCGCGTTCATGGAACTCGACCCCGAAGTCGGCATGTGGACGATGCGCTCCGCGTACTTCAGCGACCCGGCCAACCTCGTGAGCAACGGCGCCTACAAGCTCACCGAGTGGACGTTTAAACGCCGCATGATCCTCGACCAAAACCCGCACTACTGGAACAAAGCGGCCATGGGCAACACGCGGGTGGTGATGGAAGTCAACAGCGACGAAGGAAACGCGCTGCTCAACTACAAGCAAGGCAAATACGATTGGTTCCCCAACCTCTCGACCAGCTCTCCGCAAACCCCCGAATTGGTCAGCTCCGGCCGGGCCGATGTTCACGCCGCGGCCGCCGCGGGCACCGTGTTTTACGTGTTCAACTGCCGCCCGATGTTGGACGACGGGCAACCGAACCCGATGGCCGATACGCGGGTCCGCCAAGCGTTTGCGATGAGTGTCGATCGCGATCTGATCGTTACGTCGATCACGCGACTCAACGAACCGACCGCGACGACCATGACCCCCGTGGGCGTGATCCCCGGCTACGACCCGCCGACCGACGCGGCACCGCCTTACGACCCCGACGCCGCCCGCCAACTGCTGGCCGAAGCGGGTTACCCCGACGGCGACGGCCTCAGCGGGCTGACCATCCTCTACAACACCGAAGCCCCCCACGAAAAACTCGCCGCCGCGCTCGCCAACATGTGGCAAAAAGAACTCGGCGTGACGATCCAACTCGACGGCGTCGAAAAATCCCGCTTCCGTCAACGCCGAAAGAACGGCGGCTTCACCATCTCGCGGGGTAACTGGTACGGCGACTACCGCGACCCGACCACGTTCCTCGACCTCTACCGCAGCAACGACGGCAACAACGACACCAAATACAACAACCCGGAATACGACCGCCTGCTCAAAGAAGCCGCGAATCAGATCGACCCGGCCGAGCGCTTCGCCACGCTGCGGCAAGCCGAAGCCGTGATGCTGGCCGATGCCCCGATCATTCCGCTGCATCAGCCGATCGTCATGGAGCTGTTTGACCCCAGCAAGGTCAAGAACCTCCACCCCAACGCGTGGAACTACCGCAAACTCGAAGCGATCTCGGTAGAGCGTGATACGCCGGCCGGTACCACCGCCGAAGAAAGCACTTCCGGGGACGACGGCACCTCTTGACGACCCTGATCCTCCGACGCCTGATTCAGCTGCCGTTGATTCTGGCGGTGATCTTCGCGGTGACCTTCACGCTGGTGTGGGTCTTGCCGGGTAATCCGCTCGACCGTGCGGACGGCCGTCGACCTCCCCCGGAAGTCGAGCAGGCGATGAAAGCGCGTTACAACCTCGATTCGCCGACCAAATTCATCGTCGAATACTTCAAGGGCGTGGCCGTCGGCGACTTCGGCCCCAGCCTGTCGTATCGCGGGCAAGAAGTCCGCGACATCATCGGTAAAGGTTTACCCGTCAGCGCTTCACTCGGCATCGCCGCGCTGGTGGTGGCGCTGTTTCTAGGCACCTTCGCGGGGGTGGTGGGTGCCCTCAAACCCGGAAGCCCGCTCGACAGCGCGAGCTTGGGCGTCGCCTTGCTCGGGATCAGCCTGCCCAACTTTGTGACCGGCACGATCCTGCTCGTGTTGTTTGCGGGGGTGCTGCGTTGGGTGCCGGTGGGGGGGTGGAACTCGCCGACGGACATGATCCTGCCCGCGATCACGCTGGGTCTCGCCCCCGCGGCGTACATCGCCCGGCTGATCCGCCTAGGCCTGGCCGACATCATGCACGCCGACTACATCCGCACCGCCCGGGCCAAGGGGCTGTCTCAGACCAAAGCGTTGTTTAGGCACGCGCTCAAGGTCGCTTACCTGCCGGTGCTTTCGTTCCTCGGGCCCGCCGCCGCGTCGGTGATGACCGGCTCGTTCGTGGTCGAAAAAGTCTTCAACATCCCGGGCATCGGCGAGTACTTCGTTAACTCGGTCCTCAACAAAGACCAGTCGCTGATCCTCGGTATCGTGCTGGTCTACGCCACCATGCTCATCCTCTTCAACCTCGTCGTCGACGTGGCTTACGCCTGGCTCGATCCGCGCATCGAACTTTGACGCGGGGCCGTCATTCCCCGGGCTTCCGTTGAACCGCCGTGCCGCCCCGGCTATCTTTCATTCAAGCTGCCATGTCTGCCCCCGAACCTCCCGCTCCCGAACTGATCGCCGTCTTGACCGCCGCGGCGACGGCGGCGCTGGGTCAGCACGTCCGCTTAACCGATGTTCGGCCGGCTACACCCGTCGAAGAGGTGCAGACGTCACCCCCGCCTTCAAGCTCGACCCCGAACACCATGACGCCCGGCATCGCTTCGCCGCTTCCCGACAAAGACGCACCCGACTCCGACCCCACCGGAAAGGCCTCGCCATGAAGATGATCATCACCGTCGAAGGCAAGCCCTACCACGTCGAGGTCCAAGTCCTCGAAGAAGAGCCGGCCACCGTCCTCACCGACCTGCCCGTCGCCTCGACGATCACCGTGCTGCCCGCCAGCTCGTTGAACCAGGACATCGTCGAAAGCCCGATCACCGGCAACGTCCTCGAAGTCCTGGTCAAACCCGGCGATGCTGTCGCCGCCAACGACACGCTGGTCGTCATCGAAGCGATGAAGATGGAATCCAATGTCGTCTCACCTCACGCCGGCATCATCAAAGCCGTCCACGTCCAGCCCGGCGATACCGCGACCGTCCACCAAACCCTCGTGTCGTTCTAATCGATCCAACCCTGAGGGTTGCGAACCTCCGCATGCAGAACCACCACTTTGACCAAGTCGGCTCGACCAGCGACGAGGCCAAACGGCTGGCCCGCGAATCTCCGGGACATGTCATTCTTGTGTCCGCCACCACACAAACCAACTCGCGCGGCAGCCACGGCCGATCGTGGACCTCACCCGTCGGCGGCGCCTGGTTCAGCCTCGCCGTCCCCATGCCTCGCCCTGAAAGCGCGACGCCGGTCGCGGTGGGCGAGGCCCTGCTCGGTGTACTCGCCACCTACACCGACGGGCTGACCCTCAAACACCCCAACGACATCCTGCACCACGGCAAGAAACTCGTCGGCATTCTTTGCGAGCAAACCCTCTCCGCGGGTCTAACCATGGACCAGCAACCCGCCACCACCGTCATCGTCGGCGTCGGTATCAACGCCAATTTCTCTGCCGATCAACTCGGCGACGGCCTGCGTACCCCGCCCACGTCGCTCCGCGACATCCTGGGCCGTGATGTCGATTTGGAACAACTTATTTTGTCTTCGGCGCAGACGATTCTGGACCGGCTTCAGCCGTGACCGTTTTCGTCCAGGGGCCGCGGCGCCACCCGCCGGTCACCGGCGTCTTCCGACGATACGCCCAGATGATTAACCCCAGCCCCACCAGCAACAGCGGCACGCTAAGCCACTGGCCCCGGCTCAAGCCCAAGGCCTGCAACCCCAGGTGGGCGTCGGGCTGGCGAAAGTTCTCGTTGATCAATCGCATCAACGCGTAGGTGATACCGAAAGCCCCGGCGATCGTGCCGGCCCGCTTGGGCTTGATCCACAAGACCGCCAGCACCGCGAACACGACCAGCCCCTCGAGCGTGGCCGCATAGAGTTGCGAAGGATGGCGGGCCGGCAAAACGACGGCAAGCAACTCGCCGATGTCTTTCCCCAAAGGCGTGCCCTCTTGCATCAACGAGATCGCTCGGGCCAACGTATCGTTCACCAGGGACCGCGCTGGGATGCGGGCCAAGTCATCGGGTGATGCGTAGTCAGACACCGCCATCTGCCAGTCGGCCGCGGCCACCCCCATCCGCTCGGCCAACGGGGTCAACTTAGTGATCGCGTCGACGGTCGACCAACCGTTGTTTTCGTTTGGCAGCCAATCGTAAACTTCTTGCGGGAACTGGACCGCCAGGGGGAAGTCTTTCGCGCATGCCCGGCCAACGAGCTCGCCGTTGATAAAGTTCGCCACCCGGCCGCAAAACAAACCCAGCGGAGCGGCAAACGCCAACAAATCAAAAGTATGTAGTACGGGTTGTCGGTGTCGGTACGCAAACCACCACGCCCCGCAGAGCCCGCCGATCATCCCGCCGTGAGACGACATGCCGCCGCCCGCGATATCCAGCACGCCCCAGAACGGCAGGCTGTTCGAAAACTCGCCCAATAAATACGGCTTGTAAAACAAGACGTATCCGAGACGCCCGCCCACCACGATGCTGATCGCAAACGTGATGATCAAGTCGCCCGCGCGACGGTAATCAAGCGTCGAGTTGCCGACCTTCGCTACCCGGCGGACCAGCAGGTACGCAATCAAAAACCCGGCGAGGTACGACACCCCGTACCATCGGATCGGCCCGCCTTCCCAGAGTTGGACGGCGTAGGGGTCAATGGTGTGCAGCCAGGCGGCGAGCGACACGGTCATTTGCGTTTGCGCCCGCGGTGTTTCTTGAGCTTGATGGTCTGGGCGTGGGCTTTTTTCTTCTTGGTGAAGCTCCGCTTACCCTTGCCGCGATCTCGAGCAGAAGACGGGGATTGAGGCGTTGTTTGGCTGGCCTTGCCGCTTGATTTTTTGGTCGAGCGTGAAGGCTTGGGCTTAGCCGGGGCTTGGGCTTTCGCCTTGCCTTTCCCTTTGCCTTGCTTCAACCTTCGACTATGGCGTTCTTCGATGATGACCAGCTCGAGTTGTCGCCGGGCCAGGTCCACGCTGGCGATCCGCGCGGCGGGGAAGCGATCGCCGATCGTGATGACTCGGCCCGAACGCTGAGCGACCAACGCGCCGGTGTTGCGGTTGAGTTGCCAGCGGTCGGACTTGTCGCCAGGCAGTTCCTGCAGGCTGATGAACCCGTCGATGAGGTATTGGTCGATCTGGAGATAGATGCCCTGGCCGGTGACGCCGGTCACGGTGGCGGGGAAGTCTTCGCCGAGCTTGGTCGACAGCAATTCGAGCACCAGGTACTTACGGAGTTCGCGTTCGGCGGATTCGCTGTTGCGTTCCTTGGCCGAGCAGTGTCGGCCGATCTCGACCATCTTCTCTTCGTCGGGAATGCGGTCGTCGTCGCGCAGCCGTTTGCCGAGCTGCTTGGCGTTGGGTTTCTTGCCGCCGGCCTTCGGCGACAGGTGTTCGAGCATCACGTCGATCGAGCGGTGCACCACAAAGTCGGGGTAGCGGCGGATCGGGCTGGTGAAGTGGGTGTAGTGCTCGCTGGCCAGCGCGAAGTGGCCGATGAGTTGCGGGCTGTACTCGGCCTTGCTCAGTGTTTTGAGCACGGCCATGTGCACCGCGTGCTGGGCCGGCTTGTCCCGCACCGATTCGAGGAGTTGTTGTAATTCCATCCGCGAAGGCTTGGCGGGGATGTTGTAGCCCGCGACCCGGGCAAACGCCTTGAGGTCGCTCATGTCGTGGGCGTCCGGGTCGGCGTGGATCCGGCGGATCATCGGCACTTCGAACTCGGCAAAAATCCGGGCCGCCGCCTCGTTGGCCTCGACCATGAACATCTCGATGATCTTGTGCGTGAACGCATCGTCTTCCGGCACCGCGTCGACCACTCGGCCCGAGTCGTCGAACACCAGATCGACCGAAGGCAGACCGAGCACGATCATGCCGTGGCCGAGCCGACGCTTGCGGATGACTTTGGCTAATTCGTCCTGGCGTTTCAAACACTGGATCAACGCCCGGGGATACTTCGGCTCGCTCTTGCAGTGCTTGACCGCGGTCTTGAGATCGTCTTCGATCAGCGCCTGGGCTTCGATATAGGTCAGACGCTTGGCGCTGCGGATCACGGTCTTGGCGAAGCGCTGTGCGAGCACATTGCCCTGCGCGTCGTAGGTGATGAAACAGGTCTTGGCGAAGCGGTTGACGCCTTCCATCAGCGAGCAGACGCCGTTGGACAACACCTCGGGGAGCATCGGGATGACTTTACGGGGGAGGTAGGTGCTGTTTGCGCGGTCGTAGGCTTCGAGGTCCAACGCGCTGCCCGGGGTGATGTAGTGGGCGACGTCGGCGATGTGTACGCCGAGCTCCCAGCCGCCACCCGAAGGACTTTTCGCGTTGGACGGGAGCTCTTCGGGACTCAACTTACGGACGCTGATCGCGTCGTCGTAGTCTTTGGCGTCGGGCGGGTCGATGGTGCAGATCATCTCGCCGGTGAGGTCTTCGCGATCGGCGGGGATTTTCTCGTCGAGCTTGCGGGCGGCTTCGCGGGCCTGCTGCATGACGTTATCGGGGAAGCGTTCGACCAACCCGGCCGAGCGCATCACCGCGAGGGTTTCGACATCGGGTTCGCCCGCCTCGCCGAGGACTTCGGTGATGACGCCGACCGCGCCGTCGCCGCGGTCATCGGGGTATTGGATGAGATCGATGACGACTTTGTCGCCGGGCTTGGCGTTTTTGGCGGTGACGTCGCGGATGAGCACCGGGGCGTTGAAGATCCGGCCGTCGACTTGGACGCCGTGCTTGTTGCCCTTCTGGATCAGTGTGCCGGAGTACTGCTTGTCGGATCGCGTGAGGACCTCGGTGATCCGGCCGACGTAGGGCGATTTGCCGCCACCGCTACCGGTAGCGCGTCGCTTTTCGTGGATGACTTTGGCTTTGACCTTGTCGCCGGTCATGGCGTCGCCGACGTTTCCGGGGGGGATGAACAGGTCACCGTGCTCGGTGAGTTCATCGGGCACGAGGAAGCCGAAGCCCTTCTCGTGGCGGCGAAACGTGCCGATCATGTCCTTGCCCGGCGGGGGGAGAGCGATGGTGTCGGCGGTACCGCGAACAACCTGGTTGGCTTCGAGCAGTTCGTCGATCGCGCTAACGAAGTCGTCTTGCTGGTCTTCGGGGATGGACAGTTCTTCGACCAGCTCTTGCACCGTGCTGGGCGCGTAACGGCGGTCGGCGATGTGGTCGAGGATGCGTCGGGTGTAGCGGTCTGGCATGGTAAAACTTGATAGGCCCCGAGCGGAGCAGATTGCCCACGCCGCTTCGGCCCAACGGGTACTGTAGCATAGCCCCTTTGCGATTAGGTTAAGCCCATATCAATCGGGGCGACAGCTTACAGATTCCGGGCCTTGATGGAGATCATTCATGAGTGACGAACAAGCGATTCTCGACGCCGCCGACACCCTCGGCAAACTCCTGGCCGATCACCCCGTAACCCAAAAGCTTGAAGGGCTGCTCAAGCAACTCGACGCCGACACCGATGCGCAACGCTTAATGAACGATCTGAATCGCCACAACCAAACCCTGGCGGAGAAACAAGCCAAGGGCGAGCCGATCGAAGTCGACGACAAACGCAAGCTGCAAGAACTCCAGCAGAACGTCGCGATGAACGCGATCTTGCGTGACTTGCAAATGGCCCAGATGGATTACGTTGATTTGATGCGGAAGGTGGACGAACGCATCGGCGGCGTGGGTCGCTGACTTCGGTCGCAATTGATTGATCGTCGCAAACACCCCGCCGGGCGTGACTCACTCAGCCGCGGCTTGCGGGGCGGAAGAGGTCACGTTCAGATCGGCGTCGGTGAAATTAAACGGCTCGGCCTTGAGCACTTGGACCCAGTTTTCGGCGATGCGTACCACCGCGGGCCAGTTTTGGTCCGTGATCGGACGTCCGACACCACGGGGTTGTAGTTCGCGTGAACCTCGGTTTTGGTAGGCAAACTCCAGCGCCACCGAAGAAGCGCGGATAATCTCGACGTGGCTGGCGGTTCCGTTTTCGGGCACCTCGCCGTCGGCCAACTGCCGGGCCGCCAGTATCAAATGGCGGGCACTCACGCGGGCCAAATCTTCAACCTCGTCGGGAGAAGGTTCTTGAGCGGTCCCCAATCTTGAAAGCACCGACTGCAGCGCGCTAGCCTCGGGGGCAAAACTCGCCTCGGGCTGTTCGATATGACGTCCGATCCGCTGATTGAGCACTTCCAAGACGGCGCCGGTGTTGTCGGGCGTGGCGAGCATCGCGTCGAGCAGAGGCTGGACCACATAGACATCGTCTTCGTTGGCGATGAGTTGCTGGATCTCTTCAAGGATCTCTACGGTTTGGGCGGCGCTCAGCTGACCGCTGGACAGAAGCCCTTCGATGGCTCGCGCCGCGGGGTAACGGACGCCAGCACTTTCGTCGGCCAAGCCCTGCCGGATGGCGTCGAGCGCCGCGGGATGCGGCAGGCCCATCGCCACGACCATCGTGTTGACGCGGACTTTCAGATCATCCGCGGCCATGAGCGCTTCGAGCTTGCCGCCCACTAACTCAGAAAATTGGCTCATAAATCGATCGGATACGCCGGGCGTTCGCGTGGGGTCGGTGAGATTCGCCCGGCCCTGATTGATTTGGGATTCGTCGCCGTCGGCGATGGCGGCAATCTGCCGATCAACAAAGCCTTCGATGTCTTGTCGTTGCTGGGGCGACCAGAAATCGGGGTTGCCCAGCACCCCCGCATCGAGACGGTCCTGGCCGGCCGCCGACAGGCTGATCATCAACAGGACGACACCGGTCAAACCGCTGGAGATCGTGCGTAAACGCCGATTCGACATCATTTCACGAAACTCCGTGACACCTTGGTCGAGCAATTAAGGGGTCCATCCAAAAACAAACCGGTCAAAATCCATCAGACCGTACGCCGATGCAAAAATGCGCGGCCCCAAGCGTATCCGCCGACCCCGAAAGTGTCAATCAATTGATCGTGACTCGCTCCCCCAAACACCTGCCCGCAAACGGCTTGTGACACAA
Organism: Planctomycetota bacterium; assembly: GCA_039199695.1. GTDB lineage: Bacteria > Planctomycetota > Phycisphaerae > Phycisphaerales > Phycisphaeraceae > Algisphaera. The sequence continues at coordinate 16,986 of JBCCST010000017.1, forward strand.
GAGCGTCCGATAGATCGAGTCCGCAAAGCATCGCTTGCCCGATACCCCACAGAATCGGCTCAGTCCTTGCTCTCAATATTGAGGTCCTTGACTTTTTTGTTCAGGGTATTGCGGTTGATACCCAAGAAATCTGCGGTGCGGATTTTCACGCCGCTGTTGTAATTCAACGCCTCGCGGATCAGCCGGCGTTCGACCTCGCCGATGACCATGTCGTAGACCTCGCCGTCGTACATCTGAAACTGCTTGATCGCGTGCTCGGCCAACTTGGTGGCGATCGCCTCGATGGATTCGTCCGTGGTGTCGCCGCGGATCTGCTGCGAAAACAGACGGATCTGCAGCGGCAAGAGCTCCTCGGAAAACTCGTCGGTGGATGACAACACCACCGCCCGCTCGATCGCGTTTTCCAACTCCCGCACGTTGCCCGGCCAGGGGTAACGCAACAACGTATTCAAGACATCCCGGCTGATCTTCTTGAGGTCCCGCTGGTTCTCGCGGTTGTACCGATCCAGGAAGTGGTCGATCAACCGAGGAATATCTTCCCGGCGGGAACGCAGCGGCGGCAGATGGATCGTCACCACATTCAGCCGGTAATACAGGTCTTCCCGGAAATTCCCCTTGCGGACTTCTTCTTCGAGTTCGAGGTTGGTCGCGGCAATCACGCGGACATCGGTCTTGATGGTCAGGTGATCGCCGACACGTTCAAACTCGCGCTCCTGCAACACGCGGAGCAGCTTGACCTGGAGCTGGGGATCGAGGGTGCCCACCTCGTCGAGAAAGATCGTGCCGCCCGAAGCCGCTTCGAATCGCCCGATCTTGTCCTTCACCGCCCCGGTAAACGCACCCTTCATGTGACCGAACAGCTCGGACTCCAGCAGTTGGGGCGACAAGGCGCCGCAATTGACCCGGATCAGCGGCTTGTCCCGGCGGGGGCTGTTGTAGTGGATCGCCTTGGCGATGAGTTCCTTGCCACAACCCGTCTCGCCCAGCAGCAGCACCGTGGCCCGGGAGCTGGCGACCTGGCCGATGGTGGAGAGCACGTCGAGCATCACGGGGCTGGACCCGATGATGTTGTCGAAGCGATACTTGCCGCGGAGGTTGTCGGTGAGTTGTTTACGCTCAGCCAACCACTCGTTCTTTTCCAGTTGGACCAGATTGTGGATGCGGATGGTCTGAGCAATGAGGCCGGCGAAGATTTTGAGCAGCCGGGCCTCGGCTTCCAGAGTCGCTTCGTCGACGAACGGTTTGTCGATGCTAATCGTGCCGACGTAGCCGTCGCCGTCTTTCACCGCCACGCACACAAAGCTCAGCGGGGATTCCTCCGCCGCCTCTTCCAACTCCCGGCTCTTGGTGCGGTTGAGAAAATCGGGGTGTTTGCTGACGTCCGGGATGATCGCGGGGACGCCGGTCTCCATGACCCGGCCCGTGACGCCCTCGCCCAAGGCATATCGCCCGCGGTCCTGCTCGGCCGAGGTCAATCCCACCGAAGCCACTGTACGAAGCTGATCAGAAGCCTGATCAAACAAAACCAAAGCCGCCCGCTGGATATCGAGACGCGTGCTGAGCAAGCTCATCGCTCGCTGAAACACTTGGCTCAATTCGAGTCCATCGCCAAGTATTTGGCTGATCTCCTCGAGAATGTCTAATTCTTGCTCAGCACGATCCATACGCTGCCAATTAAATCACCATATAGCCACAATGGCAAGCCGTAGATTGCGAGAATTGTGCGCACAAATACTATCAAAAACCAAACAAAATTAATTATAGTGCTGATTTTTTATAAACCCATTGATCCATTCCTTTTATCGATCTTCCTTCGCCCGTTTTCCGCCGATCGTGCGCGCGCCCGATTCGTCTGGGCCCCTGGTGAGGACCGCGTTTCTTCACTCGGAGCACCACCCCCACCATGCCCAGCTCGGCCACCCCATCCACCATCAATGCCGCCTTGCGCGATCTGCTCCTCCGCGAGCACACCAGGCAAACCCGCCCCCGGCTCGAACGACTCTGGAACTACTACCGCAACCCGAGCAGTGTCGACCACCGCGGAACAGCCGCCGACCACGTTCACTCCGCCAGCCGATGCGCCCAAGCCCGCGGGCTGCCCGCCCGACTAACGCACGGTTCAGCACAAAACCCCCGCGAGATCGTGATCGAAAACGACATCGCCTGGCGGATCCACACCCTCGTCGATTTCATGTTCGGCAAGCCGTTGGTCATTCAAAGCCTCGCTGACGATCCTGCCAAGCGAACGGCGATCACCCAACTGCTCCGCAACGCCTTCCGGGCCAACGGCGGCGAGGGCTTTTTCCACGACTTGGCGTTGCTCGGCTCCATCTACGGCTACATCGATATCGTCGCCCGGCCCCGCCACCAAAGCTTGGCCAACTCATCATCCGCCCCAACCGATTGGATCCAACTCGACCTGATCGAAGCCCCCCGGGCCGTCCCGGTGCTCGACCCTGGCGACTATCGACTGCTCGACGCCTACCTGATCCACCAGCCCCAACTCAGCCACGACCTCGAACAACCTGCGTTCCTGAATCGCCTGCTCCGCAAGCCGTCGACGACGTCCCGCAAAACCGTCGAACGCACCGAGGTGTGGACCGCCGAATCGTTTGAAATATTCGTCTCGCATCAAGCCGTGACCGGGAAGCGACAGACGCGCATCGACGGCGGCATCAACCGCCTGGGCCGATTGCCGGTCGTGCATATCCAAAACCTTGCCCAGCCGTTCTTCTACGAAGGCCTGTCCGATGTCGAACCCCTGATCCCGCTTCAAGACGAGCTCAACACCCGCCTCTCGGATCGGGCCAACCGCGTCACGTTCCAGTCCTTCAAGATGTACCTGGGCAAGGGCATCGATGGCTTCACCGATCGACCCGTCGGCCCCGGCCAGATGTGGTCGACCGACAACCCGGATGCCGCCATCCATGAGTTCGGCGGCGACGCTTCAACGCCCAGCGAAGACCAACACATCCGCGAGATCCGCGAAGCCTTGGACAAGGCCTCGGGTGTCTCCCCGATCGCCGCGGGCGTGGTCGGCGGCAAGACCGGGAACCTCTCGTCCGAAAACGCGATCCGCATCGTGCTGCTCGGACTGCTAGCCCGCATCGAAAAGAAGCGCCTGACCTACGGCACGGGGATCGAACAACTCTGCGAACTCATCCTCCACGCCGCCGATGTCACCGGCGTCCTGCCCAACACACCGGACGAACGCCGGGTCCGCCTCGACTGGCCCACCCCGTTCCCCGACAGCGAAGCCCAACAACTCGAAAACGCTTTGACCAAGAAAGAACTCGGCGTGCCCACCGATCAACTCCTGGCCGAGCTGGGTTACAGCGAGTGTGTTGATCACGGCTAAAGCACACCCATTCAAATTTCCGCGTGTCCGGCGACGCGCGTCCGCTTCCCCCACGAACCCGGAGTTCAAGAAATGACCCCAGCCCCAACCACCGCCGACCCGACCGATCACGACGCCACCCCCACCCCCGAACGCGATCCCGGGTCAACCCACTCCCCCGCATCCGAAGATGCCGACAAACTGGTGCCCGTCAGCGAAGCCATCCGTTATCGCAAACGGGCGCAGACCGCCGAGCAGCAGCTCACCGAACTCCGCGAACAATTCGAGCAGTTGCGAAACCAACTCGATTCGTCGCAGGACACGATCACGTCGCTCGAACGTCGACAGAAGATCGACGCCCTCCTCACCGACTCCGACGCGATCGACCTCGAAGCCGCCCGGCTACTCACCGAAATCAGCGTGTCGCAGATGGACGAGCCCGACGTCGGCACCGCGGTCAACGATCTACGTCGACAAAAACCCTACTTGTTCCGCCACCGCGCGGAGCGGTCCAACTCGGCGATGGCGCCTCGGCTATCCCAGACCGATACGCTGCCCGCCGCGCAAGAAGCCGCAGCCGAGCGTGCGGCCGCCACGGGCGACCGACGCGACCTCTTGGATTATCTGCGCCTGCGCCGCAAATGACCCCAAACAAAATCAACCATTTTAATTGTGGTTATCTCTAAATATTTTCTCCAAACTCAAGGAAATTCAAATGCCTTTTACCGGAAAAGCCACCTACTCCGCTGGCTCTGCGCTCCCCGAACTCGCCCATGACGTCTCCGACATCATCGGTATCGTCAGCCCCTACGAGACTCCGCTGCTCGATCACTTGGGCGACCCCCAACGTTCAGCGACCAGCACCGTCCACGAATGGCTCGAAGATACGCTGCTGCCCAACACCGACGCGGTCGATGGGGCGGTCACCACCAGCACGACATCAATGACGGTCGACAACGGCGAACGCTTCCGCGTCGGCGACCAGATCCAGGCCGAGGGCTCGCGTGAAGTCATCTTCGTCACCGACGTGACCGGCAACGATCTCGCCGTCTCCCGGGGCTACGGCGGGACCACCAGCGCCGCCATCAGCGACAACACATCCATCCGTATCCTCGGCAACGCCGCCCTCGAAGGCGACGACGCCCCGACGACCCGCTTCACCAACCGCACCCGCCAGCTCAACTACACCCAGATCTTCACCGCCGGCGTCGAAGTCTCGGGTTCACAGTTGGCTGCTCGCCAGATCGCGATCGACGACGAGATGGACTACCAGAAGCAGGAACGCCTGCGTGAACTGGTCCGCGATCTGGAAAACTGCGTGATCAACGGCGCCGCCAATACGTCGTCCAACCCGATGGGCAACGCCGCCACCCGCCGCACGATGCGGGGCATCATCCCTTCGCTCTCCAGCAACATCGTCGACGGCGGCAGCAACGCCCTGACCGAAGAAACCCTCAACGGCGCGTTGCGCGACATCTGGGAGCAGTCCAACGGCCCGATCGACACCATCGTCGCCAGCGGTACCCAGAAACGGGCAATCAACGGATTCGTCACTGCGTCTCGCGGTTTCGGGCCCGCGACCGAGCGTTTCAAAGACCTGGTCAGCGTGTATGAATCGGACTTCGGCGTGTGTCGGGTGGTGCTCAGCCGCTGGGTCCCTCGGGACTCGGTGTTGATGCTCGACTCGTCCCGCATCGACGTGCTCCCGCTTTCGGGCCGTAGCTTCCAGTACAAGCCGTTGGCCGCGACCGGTGATAGCGAATCGGGGCAAGTCCTGGGCGAATACACGCTCGAACTTCGTAACGAAAACGCCCACGGCCTGATCCGCAACCTCGCGTCGTAACCCAAAGCAGTTCCATACAGATGGCGTGAAGCCTCTGTCTGACGCGATACCTGATCGAGCATTTCTCTCCTCCCCGCGGTGTCGGCGGGTCAAACCGCCGACACCGTTTCCACCGAACCATCAATCGTTACCACCCCAAGCGGTTAACTCATTCAAACCAATCCATGAGCACCTCTATGAACTTCTCAACCGACCGCGATCTTTTAGCCCTCGAGCCGACGTTGTTTCAAGACGTGCCTTGGGTGGGTCAGCAGCGACTCCGCGTGAGCGATGCCTATGTGACCAGCACCAGCGTGACGGCGGCTTCGGCCGATTTTGTCGCGGCGCAAGTCGAAACCGGTAGCGTCGTGCTGATTGATCGCGTAGCCCACGAAGTGGTATCCCGCGATGACACGAACACGCTGACGGTTTCGCTGTTGCGATCGCGTTTAGCAGACGCCGCGATTCCCGGCGACTCGGGCGGGCCGTTCACGCTGACTAATCGAACGTTTGCTCCGCAGGCGGAAATCGTTCACGACGGATTACTCCGGCTGCTGGGTATCGACGTCAACGACAGCGAGCCCGACGCGCTGACCGAAGACGCCGTGGTATCGGTGTCGGTAATGGCTCGCCTCGAAGCGCTGGGCGCTCTCGAACGGATATACAGCGGAGCGGCCGCGCTCACGGGCGACAACCAGATGCTGATCTACAAAGCCGGCGAATACCGCCGGCGATTCCGCCACGCCACCGCTCAAGCCAGCGTCTTGTTGGACACCAACGGCGACGGCCACGCCGACGAACGCCGACGCCTAGGCATGGTCCGACTTCAACGCGTCTGACCCAACCCCCACACACCTCGAAGCCTCATTCGTCAACCCCGAGTTTCTTCATGATCACTTACGACGGACAACCGCTGTTTGACTCCGGCCCCGCTCGGCTACATGTCGGCGGCCTCGCCCTGCGAACAGCCGAACAGCCCGCCCCGTATGCCGACGGCACCAACCTCGTGGGCCACGGGCGTGAGGCACGGCCGATCACCCAGACCGGCACCCTCCTGGCCGACGATGTCGCGTCCATGTCCGCTTTGATGGATGCGATCGAAGACCAGGTCGACGGCGTGGCTCGCACCTTGACCGACGAAGACGGACGGCCCTGGGACCACACGGTCATGCTGCGTTTCACTCCCGGCCGTATCGCAAGCGTGGGCCCGCGCTGCCGAGTGGATTACACGATCGACTACCTGCAGGTGAAGCCGTGATTGAATCAGACAACGCTTATACCCAGGCTGGCCTGGAACTCACGTTGGGCCGGGCGGTTGTCCACGAGGCCGGCGAACACGACAGCTTGGTTCACTTGTGGTGGCGCGACAACGCGCCGGAACCCACGCTGGTGCAGGTCTACGTCAACGGCCAACTCGTCACCACGACCACCCACCCTGATCAACGGGAGCTGTGGCTGATCGTGAACCGTTCACGGCAAAACCGAATCGAGTTATTGAAAGTCAACGCGGAAGACGCCGACCATTTGGTTCAGGCTCGACCCGACCGCCTACAGACTTGGAATCCGCCGATCAACGACTTCGTCGAAGCGCGGTTGCTCCGCGACGAATCGCTGCCGGTCGACACCAAGATCGAAGTGGCTGTGGACGGACAAGCGGTCGCCACTGGCGAGCTCTGGCCAAACGATACACCCCGCAGCGGCTTCGGCGGACTGTTTGGACTCGGCGGCTTCGGCCAAGACGCGGCGAGCGGACTCGGGCTCGGCCGAGGCGAGTTGGGCTTTGGTCCACTCGGGATCGATGGCACCGCTTGGGCTTGGCAGACCCGCGATCTTCCGCCGGGCCCACATTCGGTGACACTCACGGCCACCGACCAGGCCGGTCAAGCCACCTCACCTCCGCTGACGCTCGACGAGTTTCAGGTGGAGGCGTTACCCCGGCCCGCGACGACCCTGAACATGCAATCCGATTTCACCCTCGCTTGGACGGACTAAGCCCATGCCCGAAGAACGCTATCCCACTGATGCTGAGTTGCTTGCGATCACCCAAGACCCCACGACCGGCGTGGACTATATCCCCACCGGGCGAAGCCCCTACATCCTGGACTATCGTCGATCGCTCCACCGAACGCTCCGCGCGGCCGAGCGTGCTAACGACTTGCGTGTCTATCTCGACGGCGATCTGACCGTAGGCGTCCGGCCCGGCCGATGCTTCATCGGCGAATCACCGGTTGTCTTCGCCGGCCAGACCGGCCTAGGCGTGCAGGCCAGCGCAACCACCTCGCTGTGGCTCGATGCAAACGGGCAGGTTCAATCGGCAACCGATGGCCTGCCGACGGACCGTGCCACCTTTATCCCCCTCGCGGAGGTGGTCGCCGACAGCAGCGGTATCACAGCGTTGATCGACCTTCGCGGCGAGGCTTTCCTGCAAGCCCCCAACGTTGCGATCCTTGGGCTGACGGCCACCGCCAGTGAAATCAACCAAGCGCTCGACGGCATCGCCTCTTCGGTGACCCCGGTCGCGCTCAACAAGCTAACCGCCGGCCCGCTCGACGCGGGGGATGTCTTCCACACTCACATCAACCTGATCCAGGAGATCGCTGGCGAAGCCCGATTTACGTTGGCCAACGACAGCACCGACGCCTCTGCCGACGTGAGCCTGCACTTCAGCCTCCCCGAACGCCTGCCCTTCGATACGGTCCTCAAACCCAGCGCGGACCACCACTTTCTTCAGCAGAACTATGGCAGTACGACTCATACGCTCGTCGGCTCGACGCACCTGACTTATACCCACGCCGGCGACCTCACGGCTTCGATCAACGATCAACCGCTCGGGCCGGCTCCTCTTGACGGACAGGTGGTGGCCGTTGTGTTAAGTATCGCCCAAAACCTGCAGTCATCGATTTCCACCGACGGCTTGTCGGTCGCCTTGAAAGTAAACGGCGTGGTGGTCACGGATACGTCCGCCCAACTCACCGACGCCGACGGCACGGGGTTTAAGTGTACCGATCAAGGCGACGGCGTTTCCGCAGTGATCAAAACCGACGGCAGCGCTTCGGTGTCACGCGGCGACCTGTTGTCGATTGATCTGACACGAAGCGTAAGCGGCGCGGTTACCGCCGAGCCACGCGACGTCAGCGTCCTTGTGGTGGTGCGTGCCGAGCGCCCCGAATAATCGCTTTTACCTTTCTGATTTGGAGCAACCATGCCTTCGATTGATTTATCGCCCGACGCGATCCATGACCTGGTGGGCACACGTCACAACGCCACCGGCATCGAATTCCCGCCCGCGGGCCTGCAGCCGTACCACGACTGGCTCATCCGCACGCTGTATCGCCTGGCTGAGAGTTCGGTCGGGGCGTTCAGGGTAAATCGGGCAAGCGACAACGCCACGACGGTTCACATCAGCCCGGGCCGGGCTTCGATCGCCGGCGTCGTGTTGACTCTCGATGAAGCCACGATCGACTTGGCCGCCTTCAACAACGATACCGCCTATGTGTGGCTGGGAGACAACGCGGGTGCTGCTCAACTCGGGAACGCCACGGCAAGTGCGGGCTGGCCCAGCGGCGCGCACCTCAAACTCGCGGAAGTCACCCTGGCCGGTGGCGCGATCACCACCGTTCTCGATCGGCGACTCGAAACCCTCTTCCGGGTCTAAAACCCCGCTTGATCTCTTTCGCGACGGAACATCATGACCACCACGATCTACAAACACGCCGACTTTGAAGCGCCCCAGTGGGGCGAGTTTGCTTCACCCCCGCAAGACCGTCCGGGTTATCGCTCGCTGCTGCTTTCGTACAACCCGATGGCCTATTGGCGACTGGGCGAAGTCTCGGGGACCACCGCCATCGACGAGAGCGGCAACGGCCACGACGCGAGTTACGTCGGTGGGGTTCAACTCAATCAGCCCGGCGCGCTGGACTACGACCACAACCCGTCGGTCCAACTTGACGGCAATAGCGGGTGGATCGACCTCCCGACCGGCTTCGGGCTGGCGATGAATGATCCCGTCACCATCATGTTTTGGAACCATGTCCGCAGCGCCGAAGTACAACGATCTTTTGCGTTCAGCATCGGCGGGCTGTACAGCCCTAACCGATGCCTGGCCCACGCACCGTGGAACAACAACACGTTGTTCTGGGACTACGGAACCGACGATGCGATCGGTCGGGTTTCGGCCGACTACTCGCCGTTTTTAGATCAATGGACACACGTCACACTGGTTTCGGCCGGCCGACTGGGCAGCTTCAAAGCCGTCTACCTCGACGGCGACCTTATGGCCAGTAGTTCTACCAGTACCGGTCCCGAACAGAACCTCGCTGGCGGATCGATCAGTCTGCCGCCCGCGGTCTCTGACCGCCAACACCGAGGCGGGCTGGATGAATTTGCGGTGTTTAACCAAGTCCTGACCGCCGAGCAGATCCGCGCGCTGTATCACGCGGGGGTGAATGTATGGACGTAATACTTAGCCAATCCACCACGGCCGCGTTTCCGGATCGCCCCGGCATCAACGCTGGAACCGGGCTGCGTGCGTTGCTGACCACGGGAACAGATGGGCAGGCCCTCAAACACCAACTGCCTTCCGCAGTTACTCGATTACATACACGGTTCTTGGTATGCGCTTCAAGTCTGGACGGTGGCCGAGTCGTTCTTTGTAGCGCTGCTGATGATCAGGGCGACACGATCTTCCAAATGGAGCTCGCCCCTTCGGGTCAATTCACTTGCCAAGTGCACGGAAACATCGCGCTATCGAACACTCTGAGCCCGGCCAGCCCCGAACCCTGGGACTGCGTCGAATTCGGGATTGATGCGGCCGCCGGCACGGCCACGCTCTGGATCAACGGCGTGCAAGTGGGAGAAAGTCTGGGAGTGTCGGCTGCGCTCGGCATACAACAAGTCGAACTCGGCGTGGTCCGAAAAGATCAGGACGCCGTTGGGGAAATCCACTTCGATGAATGGGTGATCGGCGATGGCCCGCTTGGCCCGGTCATCGTCATACCGGAAACCAAGTATGCCGACGATCCCGCACGCTGGCTGGTGGTTTACAACATCGCCGAAAGCGAAAGCCGAACCTGGGCCGAAGCCTATCGAAAAGCCCGATTCATCCCCCACGCCAACCTGCTGGGCCTGAATCTTCCAATCACCGAAACGATCGGCCTGGATGCTTACGTCGACCTGCTCAATCAAATCGAAAATTACCTCGACCTCAACGGCCTGCGATCGCAAGTCCTCGGCATCCTGCTGGGCTACCGCGTGCCCGGGTATGTAAATCACCCTTCACTGGGCGAGCTGCACCCTGTCGGATCGCTGCTTCACACCGCGTCCGACGATTTGGCTTTGACGCTTAACCCAGCGGCAGCCAGCGAAAACCTCGAACGCCCAAGCCCGGACAAGCTCGGCGGCATACGCCTCACCGCACGTCTCGACGCGCCCAACCTGACCGAGGCCTTCGCTTTGTGCGAGCGTGCTCAGAGGTTCGACACTCAATCCTTAACCGCTGCCGATCAACTCTGGATCGATCCCATCCCGAGTACCCCGCTGCTCGAAACCGTCTCGGCCCAGCTCATGGATTGGACGCGTAGCCTGGGCTTCCAGCGGCTGCGCACGCACGCTCAACTCAGCGGTGATCCGATCACAGAACCCGACGCCGACTTCGCGTCGATTCAAGACGACGCGTTCTATTGGGGCTGGGGTAGTTCGGCACCACCATCCGATTATTTCCAATCCCACGCCGGGCCACGCGTCGCCTGCGTGCAATTGCGTCAACCCGACGTTGAGGCAACGACGCTCCGATCGGCCAACCCCACGCATTGGATCGACCAAGCGCTCGCCGCGGGCTACGCCGCCGCGGTCGCTTCAAGCCAAAACACGTCGATCAGCGCGTTGCCTTACGCCGGGCCGTTCTTCGAGGCGCTACGTCGCGGCTGGACCTTGGCCGAAGCCTGGCTGGTGAGCCAGCCTTTCGTGCGGGGCGGCATGTATCTCGTGGGCGATCCGCTGCTCACCGTGCGCACCCCGCGCCAAGGCTGGGATGTGTTCGGCCCGCTGGGGCAAAGTGAAGACCTCGCCCCGGATACGCCCTTGGCGGCGTTGCCCAGCGATACCACGACGCTCAAACTCGACACCGACCAAACCCCGGCAGAACAAGAGGCGGCGATCTATATGATTCGTCGAGTCGATGAACAGGGGCGAAGCGAAGCGAGCGTCCTCCCGGTAGCCACGGGAAGAACATCCACGGACGCCGTGAGCCCGCCGCCGACGCCAACCTGGCCCGACCACGATTACTGGGCCATGACGATTCACGACGAGCAAGCGATCGCCCAGCTGTGGCTTCCGCAACGGTCTATCACATTGCCGATCGATCGCATCGAACTCTTCGACGACCAGAGTTCGAATCCGATCGAAGTCGAGTTTGATCGCCACACTATTCATGTGCAGGCAGCGCTCGCTTTACCCCCGAATCTGACGCGTTATCGCTGGCGGATCACCTCGCCGGGCGGCCTGACCCGTCAGACGCCCTGGTCGATGCCGATCCGCCAAAACACGACGACTTCTGTCCCGCTGACCCCGTTGGAGTCTTGAGATGTTGGCTGCCGCTTCGTTTCCTGTCATTGATCCGCCCGTGTCTTCACCCACACCCCAGCCGGTGGTGTTCGTCGGCAACCGCCCCGAGCCCGGTTTAAACGTTCGGCGAATCACTTGGTCGGGCCCGCTGAACGAATGTGACATTGAACTCGACGTGATCAATCTCGATGATTCGATGTGTGCCCACGCCGCACAAACCGCGTACGTCGCATTGCCCCGGCAACTCCGCGATGGACAGACCCGGTGGCAGGTGCTCGCGACAGGGCGGCTCGAAAATCCTCAACAAACCGACCGCTCGACACGGTACGAAAAGCGACTTCATCTGGCTGAAAGCTGGACCGAAACCTTAAACCAACTACCAGAATCCGCTAAGGCCGCTCCGCTCAGTGAAACCCCAACTCTTGGTGAAGCGTTGCGATCGATTGCCGAAGCTTTTGGGGTTTTTCTAAACCTGAACACCTTGCCGACCGCTCGGCTCCAGTCACCGCTGCTCGGTTCACTCAATCTGGATATGTCGCTTAGGGACGCGCTCGGGCCGCTGCTCGAAGACCACGGGTTATTCGTGCAAAGAGACTTGATTCGCGCCATCACCGACATCCGGGAGCGCCTGACACTTCGGCCGATCGAGCGCGGCCGGCTGATCCAACTGCCGCTGTCTCCCGCCGCACAGACCAGCCCCGTTGTTCGCCTCGAATCGAACACGGAAACCGCCAGGGCACGTCAATGGATCGCCCGAGGCGACAAGCCGCAAATCGAATCGACTTTCGATTTGTTACCCGGATGGGACGCGGGACTCGAAGGCCTAGCAGACAGCGAATACGACGCCGGGCTCAGTTCGGATTTCAGCCGCTTCGCCAACGTGTATCGGCGGTGGGTGCTCAACGAAGACGCTGCGCTCGATGCCGAGCCATTTGATCTGGCGACGCTGTTTGATCAGCCCAAGTTGACGCCCACGCCGCTGCCGTTTGGCGACTGCCTTACACAGGACGACGCGGGCCAACCGCTGGCACCGGTCGTGGAGTTCAGTCTCAATGCGGGCCTTACCTGGGCCCGATACACGGAGCCTGTCGAACGGATGTCCGACCGGGCTGGGCTGATGCTGACCTCCACAAGCTTGCCGTCTGCGGTGCTGGCCGCCGCAAAAGCCGGCAACCTTCGATTGCGTACCACCGCCACGCTGACCAGCCCTTTATCGATCGAAGCTCGGCGTTGGCAAGGCAACCCGTTTGCAAACGTCGGACCCGAGATCGAGCTGGACGCCACACGCCAGTTCAAACTACAGCGTCTCACTCCCGGAAGCCTTCATGATGCGGCGGTCGAAGCGGGACAACTCACCGCTGATCAACACGACGACACCGACGCATTAGCCGCTTGGCTTCTGCAACAACTCGACCGCGATACGCAAGCGGCGCTCAACACAAAAGTCGAAGCCCACCTGACGCTCGCGAACGCCCGACCCGAAATCTGCATCGGCGATCGGCTCAACGACGTGCAACGCCAGGGGCGCGACTTGGCGGGTCAACCGACCTCATTGCCGCACCACACCGCCTCCGTCAGCCGGGTCCGCTGCGATTTCGTGGATCTGTTTTCGACCGAGCTGACCCTCTTGGCCTGACCCTCAAACCCGAAGGAGAACACTGTGATCGTAGAACTCGCTCAAGCCTTGTCGCAGTTCGGAGCCGCCGGGCTCATGGGTGCCCTGTGGGTCTGGGAGCGCTCGATGAGCCGCAAACGGGAAGCCCAGCTGACCGCCGCCCACGAACACCTCAAAGACGACCGCGTTCAGCTGCGTGAGCTGATGCGGCTGGTCCACCGCAACACCCGAGCGGTCGAACGCTTCGAACAAACCCAATCTCAGTTCCGTGAACTCCTCGAAAGGATGCACCTTGAACAAAACCAACGCGCCGCCTAAAGCCCCGGCCTTCGCCCGCTTTCGCCGCGGTATGCTCTGTCTCTTCTTACTCCTCCTGAGCGCCTGCGGATCACCGCCGTCGGTGGTGCCGGTCCTCAGGGTCGTCGAGCAAGCCGTGTTGGACGAAGCCGACCGACTGAAGCAATTCGACACGGAGCGCGATCAACAACTGCTCGACTATTCCCGCGATCGCTTGCGTCAAGCCTATCTGGCCGACCTGAGATCACGCGAGACGCTTGACCCCGCGTGGATCGAAAGCGCGACCGATGTGTATGTCGCTGCGCTTGAGGCGTTGGCCCGGCAGGAAATCGACCTCGCCCGACAACGCCAGACCCGCCAAGACAATCTCCGCGACGCCGCCGAGGCGCAAGCCCGGGCCATCGCCATCCTTCAACAGCAAGACCGCTTGCTCCAGCAGACCGTGGGGATTGATCTTTGGCGGGTCGACTTCGATCGCGAGGACATCCGCCCATGAACACTTCACCCACCCCGCTCCGCGATCTGATCCAATCCAAAGTCGATGAGCACTGGCTCACTTGGGCTCATCAACACCCGCACCTCGCCGAGGCCATCGACCGCACCCGGCTGATCGACACCACCGTCGATCGGCTACGCGACGACCCCGAATTCATCGACGCCATCCGACAGTGTGGGCTCGACGAACATCAACTGGCCCAAGCCGCGAATGTGCTCAATCTGGCCGACCGCTTGCTGGGACAAGTTTTGCCCCGCGGGCCCCGCTAAGCGGGACTGCATTCACTTCATCATCTCCCCCACTTTGTACTTCGGAAGACACCATGACCCCACGCCGCTGGACTAGCCGTAAATTTCTTCTCAGCCTGTCGGTTCAACTCACCGCGATCGCGGTGCTGCTTTGGCCCGAGCACGAATCCACGATCGTCGAGGTCAGCCGATCCGCCACCGCGCTGGTGGTCATGCTGCTCAGCGGGCTGGGTTATGTGACCGCCGAGGCGGCGATCGACCGTCGCGATCGGCCCACGTCCGACCCGCGTGCCCAAGTCCATTCGCCGTCGCCCGCCGAACCGACGTCTTGATCGGTCTGTCGCCGGGGTCTACTCTCATGGCGTGACCCGTTTGCCGAAACAATCCATCGGTCTGGTGTTAGCGCTCGTTCTGACGATCGCGTGCCTGTCCGGCGGGCTGATGGGGTGTGAGCCCAAAGGTGTCGATCGACGGCCGATCAACCCCGACACAAACGCAGAGGCAGGCTGGCAACCGCAAGCGGTGGCGTTGCGTATCTATCCTTCGACGCGGTTTGTGCGCGAGCAAGGCACGCCGATGCTCGAAGCGCGGATCGAGATGTTCGACCAGATGGGCGACTCGATCAAAGCGTCGGGGCAGTTGCGTTTTGAGTTGTTTGCGGCTGGGAGTGCCCCGGGGATCGATGTCGGTCGGCTGCTCTACAGCTGGGACATCGGGCTGATGGGGCTCGAAGAGCAGCAGCGGTACTACGACCCGATCACGCGGGCCTACCTGCTTCGGCTCCGGTTGGACTCGGAAGCCATCACCCGGCGGGAAGTCTTGCTCCGCGTGACTTTTCAGGTCGGCGACGAGACCCGGCTGATCGATGAGCAGCCGGTGCGGATCAACTGGTGAAGCCGCTTACGGCTTAGCGCTAAGCCGCAAGCGGCTAACCGTTGAGCGACGCGATGCCCGCGCGGACTTCGTCGACCAACGCCTGGGCCGATGCTTGCGTCGACGCCTCGGCAATGATGCGGAGGATCGGCTCAGTGTTGCTCGGCCGAACGTGGACCCAACGGTCCGCCCAATCGACACGGACCCCGTCTTGCGTATCGACTCTCTGGTCGGCGTAATGCTCCGCGGTCCACGCCAAGGTCGGCTCCGCCTGTTCACGGGACGGCAGTTCGAGTTTGTCCTTCACGATGGCGTAGCCCGGCGTCGCCGCCACGATGGTGGACAGCGGCTGCTTCTTCTGAGCCAGCATCTCCAACACAAACGCTATCCCGACCAGGCTGTCGCGGACCTGGCTGACGGGCCGCCAAATGATCCCGCCGTTGCCTTCACCGCCGAGGTTGGCGTCGTTAGCCCGCATGCCGGCCGCGACGTTGGCTTCGCCGACGGGCGTCCGCGCCACTGTTGCCCCCGCCGCCGCGGCGATATCGTCCAGCATCCGGCTGGTCGAGAGGTTCGCCACCGCCACGTCGCCCGGGCCGAGTTTGTGCATGGCGCACAACGCCAGTGTGTACTCCTCGCCGATGTATTGCCCCCGCTCGTCTACGATGGCCAAGCGGTCGGCGTCGGGGTCTTGTGCGAAGCCGACGTGGGCTTGCTCACGGGCAACCACCTCACACAACTCGGTCAGGTTTTCCTTGGTCGGCTCGGGCACATGGGGGAAACGGCCCGTCGGTTCTTTGTACAGCTGTACGGTGTCAACACCCAGAAGATCGAGCAACGCGGTGGCCTCAGCGCCGCCCGCGCCGTGGACCGAATCGACCACCGCCTTGAGCTTGGCGTTGCGGATCAATTCGACATCCACGAGCTTCGCCACGAGATCGCGGTGGACCTCGACGCCGGTGGTGTTCGTTTCGATGAGCTGGAGTTGATCGACTTCGACGTGATCCGCTTCGTCGGCTTTGAACCGCGCGATGATGTTCTCCACGGCTTCCGGGGGCGGGGCGACGCCGTCGTGGCGTAGCGGTTTGATGCCGTTCCACGGGGCGGGGTTGTGGCTGGCGGTGATCACGATGCCGCCGTCCGCTTCGACGTGTTGCCCCATGATCGCCACACCCGGTGTCGAGAGGACGCCGACGCGGACCACTTGGCAGCCGACGCTAACCAACCCGGCCGCCGCCGCGTTCTCGAACATCTCCCCCGAGGGTCGCGAATCGCGGCCGAGCACGACGGTGGGGCGGGAGGTGTCACGCGCGGTTTTGAGCCAGCTGCCGAAGGCCGCGGTGTAGCGGGCCGCCACGTCCGGCGTGATCGATCGGCCCACTAAACCACGCATGCCGCTGATGCTGAGCATCAAGGGGGCGGATGAATCAGCCATGGGGAATCCTCCAAAAACGTCGCCGGCAACGGCGGTGAATCAATACCAGAGTTTAAGTTGTTCGAGGTCAACGCCCGACAGGTCTTCGATAACGCGGCCCGCGGCGGCCAACGCCTCGGCCGGGCCCGTGGTGGCGAGGCCCAGCGTCATTAAGCCCGCCCCCTGCGCCGAGGCCAATCCCGCGGCGGTGTCTTCGATGGCCAACGCGTGGCCGGGCTCGATGCCCAAACGCTCGACCGCCATCGCGTAACTCGTGGGGTCGGGCTTGGAAAACTCGACGTCGTCCGCCGTGACGATGATATCGAACCGGTCCCGCCGATCGAGCAACTCAAGCATCAGTTCGATGTCGGCCCGCGTCGCCCCGCTGGCGATCGCGCGCGGCAGATCGACCTTCGCGCACTCGTCGATCAGTTCCAGCGCGCCGGGGATGGCCAACGACCCGCTCGCGGCCCCCATCTTCGCCACCGCGTCGAACATCGGCTGTTTCTGGGCGCACAGCTCGGCGACCCGCTCGGCCGTGACTTCCTCGCCCGACGCCTCGAGCATCACCCGAAACGCGTCGCGGTCGTCGAAGCCGATGTAGGTCGCCAGGTATTCCTCGTAAGAAAACTCGAACCCGATGCCTTTGCCGACCATGACGAAGGCCTGGTAGTGCAGCGGCTCGGAGTCGACGATGACGCCGTCAAAATCAAAAACAATCGCTTCCAGCATGGGCGGGAGTTTACGAGATTCGGGCAGGGCAAGGAGCGTTTGGCCTATCCATTGCATCCCAACACCGCCGAATCGACCGATAAATACAGGCCTTGATCGCTAAAAACCGATATTCCTAACAATCAACCTCAACACTCTCCACTTCTGCGGAACACTCGTCATGGCTCTGGTTTCCCGTTTCATTGGACTTCAACTCGCGGTCGGCCTTTTCGGCTGGATGTTGCTCTCGACCAGCGACCTGATGATGTATGTCGACCTGCCAAGCCTCATCATCGTGATCGGCGTCAGCGCTGGGGTTATGTTGGCCTGCTTCACCCCCCGGCAGCTATGCGACGCCATGGTCGTGCTGATGAATGCTGGAGCGGGACGCGAAGTGGCGGGGCGGGCGGAAGCCGCCGCGGTGTTCAGCCGGGCGTATCAGGTGGTCTGGGGCGTGGGGATCGTCGGCACACTCTTCGGGTTGATCTCGATGCTGGCTGACCTCAGCGACCCCTCGGCGATCGGTGCGGGGATGGCGGTGGCTCTGATCATGGTGGCCTACGCGGCGCTGTTCGCCGAGTTGATGCTTGCGCCGTGCAAGCAAGTGGTGATGAATCCCCCCGACCGACCCAAGCCCGCCGACGCGCCTTCCATGTCGACGGAAACTACCGAACCGGGCGGCAACACGCTCTGGAAAGGGGTCACGGTGGTATCCATCATGATCACGGTCTTTTTCGTGATGACCACCAGCTTCGCGGAGATCAATCAACCCGAGCCCTTTGAACGAACAGTCGAAGCAATTTCCGATGCGTTCTCGGCGAAAGAGTTCGAACACGAATCGCCCAAGATCGATTGACCTTTGAGGCTCAACCCCGCCAGTGTGTGCTTTATCATGCGGGGATGCAGGAACTGCCGGACTACAACCAAGCTCTATCCACGGCCTTTTCTGTCGTATCCGCACTGCAGCCGGAGGAAGTCAAAGTTGAACGTGCGGCGGGCCGGGTGCTGCGCGACGCGGTGACGGCGGATCGGGATCAGCCGCCGTTTGATCGGTCGGCGATGGATGGGTTTGCGTTGCGGGC
Source organism: Planctomycetota bacterium (assembly GCA_039199695.1). Classification (GTDB taxonomy): domain Bacteria; phylum Planctomycetota; class Phycisphaerae; order Phycisphaerales; family Phycisphaeraceae; genus Algisphaera. Next base: position 35,442 of record JBCCST010000017.1, read on the forward strand.
CGACGCGTGGTCCGCGGGCAAAGTGTTTCGGGTGGTGGGCAGCGTGCCGGCGGGTGGGGCGTTGCCGACCGATCTGGAAATCGATCCGCAGCGTGACGTGGTGAGGATCGCGACCGGCGCCGCGGTGCCCGCGTTTGCCGGGGGGTTTGATGCGGTGGTGCCGATCGAGAAAGCCGCGGTCGAGGAAAACGAACACACCACCGTGGTGTTCGAGGTGGACGCGGTGACGGCCGGCATGAACATCCACCGGCAAGGCGCGGACGCAGCAACAGGTTCGGTCGTGATCGCGTCGGATACGTTGCTGCAACCGCATCACCTGGGCATCGCGGCATCGGTGGGGGCGACCACGTTGAAGGTATCGCGTCCGCCGCGGGTGGTGGTGCTGAGTTCGGGGGACGAAGTACGGCCGGCCAACACACCCACGGCAGACCTCGAGCCGCAGCAGATCCGCAACAGCAACGGGCCGATGCTGGTGGCGTTGCTGAAGGCGATGGGTTGCGAAGTGATTCGGCACGAACACGTGTTGGACGAAGCCGACGCGGTGCACGAAGCCTGCTCGCGGGCCGCGACGGAGGCGGATTTAGTCGTCACGGCCGGGGGCGTGAGCGTCGGGCAGCGTGATTGGTTTCCCGCGACTTGGCCCCAGCTGGGTTACGAGACGGTGCTGCACGGCGTGAAGATGCAACCGGGCAAGCCGGTGTTGGTCGCCCGGCCGCCCCGTTTCAGCGCGACCGATTTCACGGCCAACCCCGCGGTCGCACCGGCCTACTCGGCGGCGGTCGTCGGGCTGCCGGGCAACCCCGTGAGTGTGTTGGCCACGGCGCACCTGTTCGTCTGGCCGATGGTCCGGAAGATGTTGGGGCTGGAGCTCCCACTGCCCTGGCGGCGGGTGGGGTTGGCGTCGCCGGCGAAGCCCAATGCCCGGCGGGAGGCGTTCCGCGCCGCCCGCTTCGTGGGCGAGACCCGGGAGCAGGTCGAGGTGTTGCCGTGGCAAGGCTCCGGTGATTTATCTCACACGGCCGCGGCCGACGGTTGGGTGCGTTTGCCCGTCGGCGACGCCGAATTGACGCCGGGCGTGGGCCTGTCGTTTTTGCCGCTGCTCGGCGGTTATGCGGACCCGTCGGCGACGCGAAGAGTGTGAGGGCGATGAAGAAGATGAAGATCAAGGTTTTGTATTTTGCGTCGCTCGCCGACCGCCTGGGGGTCCGAGAAGACGAAATCGAATTGCCTTTGAAGTCCTGCGTGGGCGATGCATTGGAGCAGCTGGCCCAGCGTCATGCCGAGCTCGCCACGGTGCGCGACACGCTCGCGTTTGCGGTCAACCTCGCTTACGTGGATGACGAAGCGGTATTAGCGGACGGTGACGAGTTGGCCCTGATTCCGCCGGTGTCTGGCGGTTGACCCCCGAAAGAACAAACCTGCTGATCGTTCTCGTACTTCGGCTTGCGCGCTTCCGGAGGGGCGGTAATGTTTTTTCGTGTTAGCACGGTTAACCGATTGGCGGGGCTGGTCGATGTGGATGGGGTACAGCCCTCGCATCCATGTCGCGATGGCTGGGAGATTCACGGAGAAAGCTGAAGGGTTTGCCATCATGGCCAAACAGAAAGACATCCTGACCACGGGCGAAGTCGCCAAGATCTGTAACGTCGCTCCCCGCACGGTCAGCAAGTGGTTCGACTCGGGCCAGCTCAAGGGTTACCGCATCCCCGGCAGCAAGGACCGCCGTATCCCCATGCCCGCGCTGATGCGGTTCATGAAGGCCCACAACATCCCGCTCGACGGGCTGCAGTCGGGCAAGACCCGCGTGCTGGTCGTCGATCAAGCGACCGAGATCGTCGGTGTGCTGACCAAGGTGCTCACCGAGCAAGCCAACTACGAAGTCAAGACCGCCGACACCGGCTTCGCGGCCGGCATCGAGTGTGAAAAATTCCGCCCGCACGTCCTGCTCCTGGACATGCACCTGGGCGACGTTCAGGGCGAAGACGTGCTCAAGCTCGTCCGCGCCAGCGACGACCTGCAGGCCACCAAAGTCATCGCGATGTCCGGCAAGCTCACCGACGGCCAGGCCCAGCACCTGATCAACCAGGGCTTCGACGGCTACCTCAAAAAGCCGTTCCACGTCCGCTCGGTCATCGAAGCGGTCGAAGACGCGGTCGCCTTGGTTTACTAAATCGACCTAAAAAATCGGCGGCGCGATCCAGGGAAAAGATCACACGGAGGCATCCGTTCACCACGCCGCCACCCGCCGCCCCGGCTCACGCCGGGGCGGTTTTTCTTTCGGGGACAACCGTCAAAGCACGAAGCGTCGGCGAGTGGCGGCCGGAGGTTTGGCCTTGTGCCTCGCTGACGCTTCGTGCTCTGCTCGGTTAAATGCTCCGGCGATCTTACGAACGGGTTGCGACACGCCGCGGCCATCACGCTAAACTGCGTCCGTTTGTCCCGCCCCCGGAGAAGTACCCATGCCCAGCCCCGCCCTCGATTTCGGTGTCCAGAGTTGGTGTTTCCGTCACTACAAAGACAACGCCACGGTCGCCGAGAAGGCGAAAGCCATCGGCGTGGACGCGATCGAACTCTGCGCGTTCCACGCCTCGTTCGACGACGTCGAAGCCTTCAAAGATGTAGTGAAGGTTTACCGGGACGCCGACGTGGCGATCCATTCCATGGGCGTGCAAACCTTTGAGGGCAAAGACGGCGAGCGTAGCTGGTTCGAGTGCGCCGCCGCCGCCGGGGCCAAGCACATCACGGCCCACTTCAAGATCGACTCGTTCCACACGGCCGTGCCCAAGACCGCCAAGCTCGCCGACGAGTTCGGGATCAACGTCGGCATCCACTGCCACGGCGGCTACATGTTTGGCGGCTCGAAAGACGTCATCGACCACCTGCTCAAACTCGGCGACGGCAAGATCGGCGTCTGCATCGACACCGCCTGGTGCATGCAGACCGGCCCGAAACAAGGTGACCCCGTCGAATGGGCCAAGCACTACGCCGGCTCCATTTTTGGCGTCCACTACAAGGACTTCGTCTTCGACCCCAACGGCCAGTGGAACGACGTGGTCGTCGGCACCGGCACCCTCGACCTGCCCGCGTTCGTCAAAGCCCTCGACGACGGCGGCTTCGACGGCACCGCGGTCATCGAATACGAGGCCGACGTCGAAAACCCCGTGCCCGCGCTGACCAAGTGCGTCGAAGAGATGCGGAAGCTGACGGCGTAATTAAAAATCTCACCGCAAAGACACAGAGTCACAGAAAATGAATATGGCGTTCTGACGCCGCCTTGCTTTTTCTCGGTGTCTCTGTGGTTGAATCGAGATGGCGTTTACTTCGGCGATCCGAGGATCGGCCGGAGCTTTCCGCCGTGTTCGTCGATTAAGGCTTGGGCCGCCACAGCGTCGAGCTTCTTGCGATGCATGACCAAGGCGAGTTTGACCCGGCCGTCCGCGGCGTCGAGCAACTCGGCCGCGGCGTCACGCTCAAGATCGAGTTGTTGCATCAGGATGCGCTGCGCCCGGTCTTTGAGTTTCAAGTTGGTCGCCCGCACATCGACCATCAGGTTGCCCCAGGTCTTGCCGAGCTGGACCATCGTCGTGGTCGTGATCATGTTGAGCGCGAGTTTCGTCGCGGTGCCCGCTTTGAGACGAGTCGAGCCGGTGACGACTTCGGGGCCCACGATGAGTTCCACGGGGTGATCGACCTTGAATTGATCTTCCGGGGGCGGGGGCAGGTCCACCGGCGCGTTGCCGGGCACCAGCGGGGCCCGCTCCACCGGCTTACGCAGCGTGTTGAGCTTGACGCAGGTGATGATCCCGGTCGCGCACCCCTTCTTGCGGGCAAAATCGATCGCGCCCCAAACGAAAGGCGTCGTCCCGCCGGCGGCGATGCCGACGAGCGTGTCGTGCTCGGTCAGACTCATGTTGGTCAGCGTGAGGTGGCTGCCCGTCGGGTCGTCTTCCTTGCCCTCGGCACTCTTGCGGAGGGCCTTGTCGCCGCCCGCGATGATCCCGACCACGTCGTGCGGGTCGCTGAAAAAGGTGGGCGGACATTCGCTGGCGTCGAGCACGCCGAGCCGGCCGGACGTCCCCGCGCCGACGTAGATGATCCGTCCGCCTTGCTGCATGCCCGCGATGATGCGTTCGATCAATTTCGTGAGGGCCGGCAACGCCAACCGCACCACCCGCGGGACTTCGATGTCCTGCGTGTTGATCAGTTGAAGCATCTGGGCGACGGACAACGCATCGATCGCCGCGGCCGAGGCGAGGCGTTTTTCGGTTTCGAGTTGGCCGCGGTCGAGGGGGGATTCAGACATGGCGTTTCTTGGTTGGATGGGCCATCAAAAATCAATCGCCCTGCATTTACTCATAGTCCATCGGCGATCTTCGATCGCCCGCTAAACATCCCGGGCCGACATTATCGCCCCTCATCGTGTCGGCCCATTGGGGTACGCCCACAATCCCGCGACGCCGGGCGACGTGCTGCCGGTCACCTGCGGCAACGTGATCGGCACCCCGTCGGCCGACAACGCCCCGAGCACCGCAAAACCCATCGCCTCGCGGGCCTCGGCGGGGATACCGAGTTCATCGGAAGCCTGGACCTGGGCGCCGCCGGATTGGTCACGAAGTTCTTGCATCAACACCCGGTTTCGTACCCCGCCGCCGCCGAGCACCCAACGCTGGTAGCCTCGCTCTTTCGGATACGCCGCGGTGTGCGCGGCGACCAGATGTACGGCGGTACGCAGCACATCCTCCGCAGAAGCCGTCTTCAAACCAGTTGAGGCCAGTTGGGAAGACCACCGGGTCGAGTATTGCTCGCGCCCTTTCGAGCCGTCGCGGGAGATCGCATCCACCGCGGCCTGCATCACCGACAACACCTTGGGGTCGACTCGGCCGGCCAATGCGTTGCGGCCATCGCGGTCGTAGCGCACATCGAACAACGCCCGGCATAAACCATCGAGCATGAGATTGCACGGCCCCTGATCAAAGCCCTCGATGTCTGTGGCCTGATCACCCAAAACCGTCAGGTTCGCCACCCCGCCGAGATTGATCACCACGTCAGCGTCGTCGCGATACATCACCCAATCCGCGAGCGGCGTGATCGGCGCGCCCTCACCCCCCGCCACAAGGTCGGCTTGCCGGAGGTCGTAACACACCGGCAGCTTTAAACTGTGCACGATCGGCCAGGGATCAAACAACTGCCAACTGATCGCGTCATCCGGCGCGTGCCAAATCGTTTGGCCGTGGGGCACGACGAAGTCCACGTGTTCGTCGGAAAATTTCTGGATCAGGTCCGCCACCGCCTGAGCGTGAAACACGCCGACGTACCGCGCGGTACGGAGGTATTCCAAAGGCGGGTGCGGCTCGCCGTTGCCCATCGACAGCAGCGTCGCCCGCAGGTCGTCCGGCAGATCGACGCTGTGCATGCCGACGAACTCGGCGGTCATGTCCAGGCCCGTGCCGACAATGCGCGTCAACACCGCGTCGAGCGCATCGAGACTCGTACCGGTCATGCAGCCGACGACGTGGCGTACGTTGGGCTGGGGTTCATCCATCGCAATATGATGCCCGCAAAGCGGAAGGCTGGCTATCCCTCCGCTTTTGGCCGGTAGAATCTCGCGTGATGCCCGACCTCGACGACACCCGACTGCAAACCCCCAACCGCCGGTTCTGGACGCCGCTACGCCTGGCGTTGGTGGTTCTGCTGATCTGGGCGGCGTGGTGGACCGTTCCGCGGTTGTACCCCAAGTACGGCAACACCGATGCGGTCACGGCCCGTGAACTTTTGCGCGACGCGGCGTTAGGGGCCGTCTTGGCGGGGGAGCTGGAGCGCGACAACGGGGCGGTCTACGCGGTGGACGTGACCCAACTGGCGACGTTCGCGGCGATGTCGAACGACCGGGAACTCTACGACCCGCTACGCGACATCATCTTGAATCAGTTGTTGGTCACCCGCGTCCCTGGCGACCCGGCCCACGGCATGATTGCCTGGCGCTACCGTGAACACCCGCCCGAAGGCGAACTCCAACGCGACGCCTCCGGCACCACCGAAGCGCTCCGCGCCGCCGAGGCGTTGTGGCAGGGCGTCCAGGCCTTCGGCCTCGACGAAGACCGCGCGGCCGTCGCCCTCATCCTCGACGCCTACGCCCGCCACGCCGCCTACGACAACGGCACCTGGATGATCCGCAACTACTTCAACCTCCACCCCGAGGTCTACAACTTCATCACCAATTCGTTCCTCGTCGACTACGACCCCGATCTACTCGTGACCGTGAGCGAGGCCGGGCTGACCGGAGAACAAGACTGGGCCGAGGTCGCCGAGTTGTCTGCCGAGGTGATTGATAAAGCCCGCACCCCCGCGGGCCTGCTGCACCAGATGATCCGGCCCGAGGTCGGCACGATCATGCCGCACCTGATCCGCGAGGGCTTCTACTCGGCCAACGGCATCGAGCAACTCAGCAACGTTTTGACCGTGGCCGAGCGTTGCACCCAAACCAACCCCGAGGTCTCCGCCCGGGTGCTGGAGTTTGCCCGCGGCCGGATGCCCGACCTCCGGCTGTACTACGACGCCAACACGGGCAAGCGTCTGCGCGGCGAGCAAGACACCTGGGCGGGCGTCGAGACGTGGGGGCCGTTGCTGAGGTTGGCCGTGAAACTCGGCGACGACCGCACCGCCCGCGTCGCCACCCGCCACGTGATCGGACTCAGCTCGGGCTTCCCGGACTACGACGGCGAAGACCAGATCTACCTGTTGGGCGAAGCCTTGCTTGCGCTACAGTATGCTATTGAACACGCCGAAAACACCGATGCAGACGCATCCTGAGCCTCGGCCACTTCGCTTTCGCCCCGACCACAGAAAGACCTTTCTTTGACACCTCCCGCCCACCTCGCCGACGTCGACCTTTCGCTGCTCAACCAACAACTCGACACGCAAGACTACCTGGTTCAACCCGGCAAGGGCGTGGACGTGACGAAACGCGATACCCGGTACGAAGGCCCGATTGACAAGGACTACGGCAAGGCCGCCTTCGAACTGTTGTCGCATCAACTCGTGGACCTGCAAGAACGCCTCTACGCCGAGGGCAAACGCTCGCTGCTGGTCGTGCTCCAGGCGATGGACGCGGCGGGCAAAGACTCGACCGTCCGCCACGTGTTCGGCCCCGTCAACCCCGAAGGCTGTCAGGTCACGTCGTTCAAAGCACCAACCAAAGAAGAACTCGCTCACGACTACCTCTGGCGGGTCCACCACCACACCCCGGCCGACGGCAACATCGGCGTGTTCAACCGCTCGCACTACGAAGAAACGCTGATCGTCAAAGTGAAGGGCTGGGCCCCGAAAGACGTCATCAAGCAACGCTACGACCACATCAACGGCTTCGAGAAGATGCTCACCGACGAAGGCACCGCGGTGGTGAAGTTCATGATCCACATCTCGAAGGACTACCAGAAACAACGCCTGCAACGCCGACTCGATCGGCCGGACAAGCATTGGAAGTTCAACCCCGAAGACCTCACCGAACGCGCCCACTGGGACGAGTACATGGCCGAGTTCAACACCACGCTGAGCAAATGCTCGACCGATTACGCCCCGTGGTACGTCGTGCCCGGCGAGCGTCGCTGGTTCCGCAACCTATTGGTGACCAAAGTGTTGGTCGACACGCTCACGAAGATGGACCCGCAACCCCCCCAAGTGAATTTCGATCCCGCCTCGATCGTCATCGAGTAAAGAAACAAGCGTCGCCCGAAACGAAAAACCCCACGCGCGACAAAGTATCGCGTGCGGGATTTATTTCTAAGAAGCCACGGGTTTACTCTCCGGCTTCTTCTTTGTTCGTGTCGCCAAACAAACCGTCCAGAGCTTTGCCGACCTCGTTGCCGCCGAGTTCTTTCGCCGCATCGCCGAGGCCGGGCACGACCTTATCGATTTCACCCCCCACGTCGCCCAGGATGTCGGTCGCCAAGGCGTCGAGCTGACCGCCGAGGGCTTCGAAGTTCGGAACGACTTCCGCGACCGATTTGCTGGCGTTGAGCAAGACCGTCTCCAGCGTAAACGCGATCACGTCGCTCAGCTCGACCCCGCGCACGTCGGTCTTCTGGATGTCGGCCAGCGTGAGGTTGATGTCCTGCTCGCCGACGCCCGGGACGTTGATCCGACCCACGACCTTGGTGTTGGTGATGTTGAGTTCGTTGATCACAAAACCCTTGGCTTCGCCCTCTTCGGCGGCAGGCTCGTCTTCGGAGGCGTCGGCCTCGCCGCCGTCTCCGCTTTTGGCGTTCTCTTGGATCTGCTCGAGCAGTTTTATCGAGTTGAGGTCCAGCCCCTTGAGTTCGATCAGCACGGTCGCGCCGTCGAGGTTGAATTTGGGCACGACGATTTCGTCCCCGCCGAGCAGCGAGCCGATCTGAACCTGGACGTCGGCCTCGCCAAATGAAAACAGCTTGGCCTCACTGAAGCCTTCTGGGTTGGCCAGGTCGAACTGGTTAAGCGAGAGTGCCCCACCGAACGGGTTGAGGTTAACGCTGTCGAGCGTGGTGGCGACGCCCGTGGCCTTGGTGCCTTGGGTCTCGACCACGTTCTTGATGATGCCGTTGAGGGAAAAGTACAGGACGACCACGCCCACCAGGACGAGGGCCACCAACACGAGTCCGCCGCGGAGAATCAGTTTTTTCATGACAAGCCTTCTTTCGAGCGTACACCCCGGCAAACAGTACCGCGGCGGTTCCGGATCAACATCAGATAGTATGACAGGTTGAAGGTCGCAGGAAAGGGAAGTCGCCCGGTGAACGATTCAGAATTGATAAGCACGGGGATGCGGCGGGCGTTGGCGTTGGCCGAGCGGGGCCGCGGGTTGGCCGAGCCGAACCCGATGGTGGGGTCGGTGCTGATCCAAGACGGCGAGATCGTGGCCGAAGGTTGGACCCAGCCCTACGGCGGGCCGCACGCCGAAGCCCAGATGCTCACGGATGCGGCGACACGGGGCGTTTCGACGCGGGGCGCGACCGTGTGCGTCACGCTCGAGCCGTGCAGCCACCACGGCAAGACGCCGCCGTGCGCCGACGCGCTGGTCGCGGCGGGCGTAGCCCGGGTGGTGGTGGCCGCGGTGGACCCGTACCACGAAGTCGCGGGCCGGGGGATCGAAAGACTCCGCGCGGCGGGGATCGAGGTCGACGTCGGCGTCATGGAAGCCGAAGCCCGCCGGCTGAACGAAGCGTTTATCAAACGCGTCACCACCGGCCTGCCGTGGGTGATCGTCAAGTGGGCCCAAACCCTCGACGGCAAGACCGCGACCGCGACCGGGCACAGCCAGTGGATCAGCAACGAAACATCGCGCGCTCGCGTCCACCAGTTCCGCGGGCGGATGGACGCGATCATGGTCGGCGTCGGCACCGCGATCGCGGATGATCCGCAACTCACGGCCCGGCCGCCGGAGGCGTCGGACGTGAAACGCGTCGCCCGCCGGCTGGTGGTCGATCGGTCGGGCCGGCTGCCCGCCAATGCGAAGATGCTCCACGACGGCGGCCCGCCGGTGTCGGTGTTGACCGACAACCTCCGAGACGAATTGCGCAAACTCGCCGACGACGGCGTGACCAATATCCTGGTCGAAGGCGGCGCGACGCTGGTCGGGGCGTTACTGCAAGACAACCTCGTCGATCAGTTGCTGGTCTTCACCGCCCCGAAACTCGTCGGCGACGCCGCGGCCCTCCCGGCGGTGCAAGGCTTGACCTGCGCGACGATGGACGACGCCTTGCCTTTGGATTTGGTCGAGGTCGAACGCCTCGGCGACGACGTGCTGCTGGACTACCGGTTGGGCACGTCTGTGAATTTGTAGATTTCTTCGGGGCGCGTCGGGCTATCATCCGTCTTCCATGACTCAAGCCGTGTCCGCCGAAACTGAGATCAATCAAGCCGAATCGAGCCCCACGGAGGTCACCCTCGGCGGCAAGCTCGAAGGGCTGTCGCTGCGGCGGCAGGTGTTTGTGCTAGCGGTGTGGCCGTTCTTCCAGCAGTTATTGAACTGGCTGGTCTCGGCGGTGGACACGGCGGTGGCGGGGCGGTTGTCGGTCGAAGCGACCAACGCCATCGGCGTCGCGGCGTACATCGGCTGGCTGCTGGGCCTGCTCACCATGGCGGTGGGCTCGGGCGGCATGGCGCTCATCTCCCGGGCCGTCGGCGGGCGGCACCGCGGGCTGGCCAACGCGGGGTTGGCCCAAGCGCTCTTGATCGCGGTGGTGTGGGGCGCGGTGGTCGGGGCGATCATCTACAGCTTGGCGGGCGTGATCGGCCGGGCGGCGGGGCTGGAGGGCGACAGCCTCGGGTTGGCGGTGACGTATCTGCGGATCGTCGCGGTGGTCACGCCGATGGCGGGGGTGTTGTTCGTCGGGAGCATGGCCCTGAGCGGGGCGGGCGACACCCGCAGCCCGTTCTGGATCATGCTCGCGGTCAACGCGGTCAACGTCGGGCTGACGCTGTGGCTGGTCGCCCAGGGCTACGGCGTCGCGGGCATCGCGATGGGCACCGCCACCGCGTGGTGCGTCGGGGCGGCGCTGACGCTTTTGCTATTGGTCCGCCCCGGCGGGCCGATCCGGTTGCACCGCCACCGCCTTCGGCCGCACAAACACACGATCCTGCGCATCGTTCGCGTGGCGCTACCCAACTTCGTCGACCGCTTCGGGCATTGGCTGGGCAACTTCGCGGTCTTGATGATCGTGGGGTTTATCGCGGTCAACGACCTGGGCGGGCCCGGCGGGGCGCTGCAGGGCGCGCATATCGTAGCGATCCGGATTGAAGCGCTCAGCTTCCTGCCGGGCATGGCGTTCGGTGTCGCGGCGGCCACGCTGGCGGGGCAATACCTCGGCGCGGGCAGCGAAATACTCGCCCGGCGGGCGGTGGTTTACTGCTGGGTGGTTGGTGCCGGCTTGATGACCGCGGTCGGTTTAACCTTCGTCTTGTTCCCGGGGGCGTGGACCCGGCTGATGACCGATCAGCCCGAGTTGCTTGCGGTCAGCCCGGACCTCGTCCGGATCTGCGGCTTTGTGCAGATCGGCTTCGGAAGCTATTTGATTCTCAGCGAAGCGATGCGCGGCGCGGGCGACACGCGTTGGCCGATGATCCTGTCGAATGTTTCGACGTGGTTGATCCGGCTGCCCGCGGTGTTTGTGCTGGGCGTGGTGTTCGAGTGGGGTATCGTGGGGGTGTGGTACGCGTTGTGCGGCGAGTTGCTGGTGCGGGGCGTTTTGTTCACCGCCCGCTTCCTGCACGGGGGATGGTTGAAGGTCCGCGTCTGAAAAAATCGGGGACAGGAAACCCGTAAACCATGAAATCAGGAAAACCCAAACTACCGACCTCGGCGTTGCCCTTGAAGTTTCCCGGCAAGCGGCCGGCGATGACGTTAAACCGGCCGCGGATCATGGGCGTGCTCAACGTGACGCCCGACAGCTTCAGCGACGGCGGGCGGTTCGTCGAGTTGGAACAGGCCGTGATGCGCGGGTTGACGATGGCGGCCGAGGGCGCGGACCTGATCGACGTCGGCGGCGAGTCGTCCCGGCCCGGGGCTGAGCGGATCTCCGCCGGCGAGCAGATCGAACGGACCGCCGGGGTCATCGCCGCGCTGCGCTCCGCCCTTGATGATGAAGGCCACGAAGCGGTCGTGATCAGCATCGACACGACGAACGCCGACGTGGCCGAGGCGGCGCTGGACGCCGGGGCGTCGATGCTCAACGACATCAGTGCGGGGCGTGAAGACGAACGGATGCTCAGCGTCGCGGCCGATCGGGGCGTGCCGATCTGCTTGATGCACATGCACGGCCAACCCAAAACCATGCAGGCCGATCCGAGCTACGACGACGTGGTCGCCGAGATCGAGACGTTCTTGGCTGAGCGGATCGAGGCCGCGGTCGCGGCGGGCGTCGAGCGGTCCCAAGTCGTGATCGATCCGGGCATCGGCTTCGGCAAGACGGTCGAACACAACCTCGCGATCCTGCGGGCGCTGCCCCGGTACGTCGCGGGTTCGTCTACCGGGGGGGCTTCCGGGGCGTATTCCGGGGGCCGCTACGCCGTCCTGCTGGGCACGAGCCGCAAGAGCTTCCTGGCCAAGCTGCACGGCCAACCGGGCCTCAAGGTCGAACCTGACCCCGCGGGCGGCACCGCGGCCACCAGTGCGTTGGGCGTGGCGGCCGGGGTTCAGTTGTTCCGCGTCCACGACGTAGCGCTCAATCGCCAGGCGGTGGACGTGGCGTCGGCCCTATACCCCGAGCGGTAAGCCGGCAGTCTCGGCGGCCCTCAAACTTTTTTCAAAATTTTTCGCATTCTGTTTGGTGTTGTTTTTGACGCCCAAACATCGTTCATCGCGGCAGATAAACCGTGGTTCTGTCACGGTTTGAGGCAATCTCCGGCAGTAGTGGCGGGGGGCTTGTTAACGGACCTGCGTGACATTCGCGATTTCGTGATTCGCTTTAAATGTTTGTTTTGGAATACCTTAGGCTACAATGGCGTTGTAAGGCATATCTTCAAGGCTGGAACATGTCCTTGGCGATATGATCCCCGTAGACGAGCCCGTCGCGGGAGCGATGAGCCGGCCTGGTGTTCCTTGGTGGACGCCGCTCCGAAGCCGACTCGTGCCCACCCGTTTCGCGGGCAAGGAGTATTGAAGATGAGTGACATCGCCCCCCTCAACGGCCCCAGCGCCGCGTCGTCGTACCTGCCTTCGGGCCGGATCGAACGCCCGGCCGCCAGCTCGACCGACGTGTCGCGCGGCTCGGACCAGATCGAACTGTCGGACACCGCGAAGATCCTGGCCAAGTTGTCCGACCTGCCCGAAGTCCGCGAAGACTTGGTGGCACGGATCAAAGCCGAGATCGCGGACGGCAAGTACGAAACGCCCGATAAGTTAGACGCCGCGATCGAAGGCCTCGCCCAAGACTTGACGTAAACCGTCGTCGGGACGTCCCACCTTCCCCGCTGTTAATTGAGTTCAAGACGCCGAAGCCCCCCGCCGCAAGGTGGGGGGCTTCTTTTCTGCAAGACCCGTCCATCAACCACCCGAGATCACGGACCCGCCATCCTCTGCGCCATCGCCCGCATCGCGGCGAGGTCGTCCTGATCGAACATCACCACCGCTCGGCCTTTGCGATAAGTCAATGTGCGGGCTTCGCCCAACCGTTGCAGGATCGCGCGATCCACTTTCAAGTGGACAATCTCGTCGCTGCGATCCGTCCGCGTCCGCCCGGTCAGGCCGCCTTTGCGGGGCGTAAGGTCGTAGTCCGCGATCGGCAATGACATCGGCTCGTCGTCGACGAAAAATTCCACCGCGTCGGTTTCGTCAAACAAACGCCCCGATCGGTAGTTCTGTAGAAACAGCGTGGCCGACTCCACCGCCGTCGGTTCCGCACCCGGGTAGGAATACACGATCGAAAAATAGAGATCCCCCGCGATACCCTGCGCCTCGAGCACCTCGGCGCCGAACGTCACGGTCGTGCGCTCCTTTTTCTTGTCGTACGCGACTTGAATCCGCTCCGCCTGCGCCGCCAAGGCGTGGTCGGTGGTGGCCGCGGTCGCCTGGGCCTGCAACTCGTTGGCTTGTTGCTCGAGGACTTGCGTTTCCTGCTCGAGTTCGGTGTTGTCTTTCTGCAGCGCCGCTAATGCTTGGCGTAGGGTTTCGAGTTCGGCGGTGAGTTCTTGAATCTGCTCACGGAGTTGCTCGTTTTCGGCCGTGAGACGCTTGATTTCATCGTCCGCCGCGCCGGCGTGGAGCGGGCTGAACGCGATTACGCCCATCAACACCACCCAACCGTAAAATCTATAGCTCGTTCGTGCATTCATGTTGAATCCTTGGCGTTGTCGTCCGGAGGTTCGGCGGAACGTTCTTCCGTCGGCTCAGGTGGCTCATCCATCGGCGGGCCGATCGCAAACCTACTCGGCTGAATCTGGGCCCCTTCGATGATTTCCACCGACGGGGCGGTCAGGTCGCCCTTGAAGTTCGCTTTCTTGCCCAGGGTCACGGGCATGCGACTCAGCACCGTCTTGGCGTCCACGATGCCTTCGCACTCTAGCCCGTTGTGGGCCACGACGTGGTGGCAGATCAATCGGCCACGCTTCTTGACGATGATCTTGCCGCAGGTCTTGAGTTCACGGATCGGGCCGCGCTGCTTGTCGATGATCTGGTCGGCGACCATCACCGGCTTGTTACAGCCCGGGCAGGACGTGGACTGGGCGCGGCCACCGACTTCGAATCGGTGGTCACAGTGGTAACACTGCACCGTCTTGGGGGGCAGACTACGCGCCATGGGTCTCTACGCCGTTGCACTTGGCGTGCGCAACAACCGCGGTTCTCCGGGGGTCTACGGGTTCATCAACTCGATCAAACACAACCACGTGCTTCTGCACGCGACAACGTTGAGCAATAGCCTTAAGCAACACCTCGATGCGCGCGGAACCTGCGCGCATTCACTCACGCGATCGCGGAGGCGACTTTCGACGGGCGCGCAAACGCTCGCCGTCACCGGCGATCTCTGCGGGAGTCAGGTCTTACTTTTTGGGAGGCTGCTGCCCGCCGGGGTTGCCGCCTTGCTGGCCACCGCCGCCACCGGCGTTCTTCGCGGCGTCGGCACCCACGGCGCACATGCCGTAGAACGACGCGCCCTCGGCCATGGTCATCTTGGTCGCGGTGATGTCGCCTTTGACTTTGCCGTTGGCGGTCAGCTTCACGGCGTCCTTGGCGGTGATGTTGCCTTCGATCGTGCCGTCGATGTTGGCGATGGCCGAGTCGATGTCGGCCTTGCAGGTCGCCGACTGCGCGACTTGCAGTTCGCCCTTGCCCGAGATCTTGCCGTCGAATCGGCCGATGATCTTGGCGGTGCGTTCGAAGCTCATCTCGCCCTTGAAGTACGAGTCGGCCCCGATGATCGTGGTCTGGGAATCTTGTTCTGCCATGATGAAACAACTCCTGTCTAAACAAACAGACACCGCCCCCGCCCGCCGGCCGAACCTTTCGACCGCGGTGGAGGCATGGATAGAAACCGGCGGACCCACGCGGGCCCGCTCGCCTTATGAGTGTACCGGGTTCAAGAACGGACCGGGCGGCGACGCGGCGTCGAGACGTTGCTATCCTACGCGCAGCCAAACCTTGTCCAACACGAAACTTAGCCTCGCCTTGGCCCGTCTCGCTGAAGCCCGATAATGACTGACCCCGCCGCCCCTGAACCGCTTTCATTCCGTTGGCCCGCCGAGTGGGAACCGCTCGAAGCGGTCTGGGTGGTCCCGCCGCACAACGAGGAGACTTGGCCCGGCTGCCTGGACGAGGCCCGGGCCGAGCACGCGGCGTGGTGCGACGCGATGGCCGAGGTCGTCCCGGTGCGCACCCCCGACGAACTGGGTATCGCGACCAACGACTCGTGGATCCGCGACTTCGGGCCGTTGTTCGTGTTCGACGCCGAGGGCAAACTCGCGATCCAGGACTTCCGCTTCAACGGCTGGGGCGACAAGTACGAGCTCCGCGACCGCGACGATACGGTCTCGCAAAAGCTGGCCGAGGCGCTCGGACTGCCGATCATCCGCCACGACACGGTGCTCGAAGGCGGCGCATTGGAAACCGACGGCCGAGGCACCCTGCTGACCACCCCCGAATGCGTCCTCCACCCCAACCGTAACGATCACGCCAACCGCGACGAGTTTGAGTTGCGGTTCTCTAAAACGCTCGGCATCACGAAAACGTTTTGGCTGCCCCTGCCCGACGGCGGCTTGCCCGGCGACGACACGGATGGACACATCGACAACGCGGCGCGTTTCCTGCCGCCCGCCGACGGAGGCAGAGCCGATACCGTGGCCGTTCATCCCGCGCTCGACGCGACGCCGCTCCGCGAGGCCGGCTACCAGATCGTCACGCTGCCGGCCGTCGAACCGATCATTCACGACTACCCCGCCGACCGCTTCGGCCCGGCCAAGCAGCTGCAACTGCCCTGCAGCTACGCCAACTTCCTGATCGCCAACGGCAGCGTGTTCGTCCCGACCTTCGGCCAGGCGTCGGACGACGTGGCGTTGCGCATGCTCGACGACGCCATGCCTCACCACCGGCCGGTGCCGATCCGCAGTAACCACTTGATCGTCGGGCTTGGCGCGATGCACTGCCTGAGTATGCAACAGCCCGCGGCACCTCAAACATAAGTGCCACCGGACCGCGGTTTAGTGCTCGAGCCTGCCGGGATGATGTTGATTCAAATCTTGCAATAAAAAAGCCGATTGGTTCAATCGGCTTCTTCATTCAATGCAGGTTTAGATCAACCACGATCACTGGTGATCATGCAGCGATTCGTCCACCTCGTGCTCGGCTTCGATCGGCGACAACGGCGGGTTGATGTTGGGCGATCCGTCACGGTAGGGCACAACGGCCTCGCCGCCCGCGCCGCCGTACTCTTGGGCGGGTGAATTCCATTGCACCGAAATCGGCTTGCGCAATCCTTCCGGCGGCGCGACATACTTCACGCCGTTGGCCAACACCCGGCGAACCTCAGGGTGGTGATAGATCGGGAAGGTCTCGTGACCGGGGCGGAAGTAGAACACCTTGCCCGCGCCGCGCTTCCACACACAGCCCGAGCGGAACACCTCGCCGCCCTCGAACCACGAGATGAAAACCTGCTCGTCGGGGTCGGGGATGTCGAAGTGTTCGCCGTACATCTCGGTGTGTTCGAGTTCGATGTAATCTTTTTCGAGGCCCGCGGTGATGGGGTGGCCGGGGCTGGTGACCCAGAGGCGTTCCTTCTCGCCGGCCTCCCGCCACTTGAGGTGGCAGTTGGTGCCCATCAGGTTTTTGAACGGCTTGGCGTAGTGGCCCGAGTGCAGCACGACCAACCCCATGCCTTGACGCACCCGCTGAGCAACTTTGTCCGCCCACTCGTCTTTGACGTCGCCGTGGGCACAGTGACCCCACCAGGTCATCACGTCGGTATTGGCCAGCAGTTCGTCGGACAGCCCGTGGTCGTCGTCCTGATCGAGCGTGGCGGTGGTCACGACCACGTCAGCCCCAAGGTGTTCTTCGATGGCCGACTTCATCGCGCCGTGCATGCCGTCGGGATAGAGCTTCATCGACTCGGCACTCGGGTTTTTGCTGTCGGGGTTGTCGTGGCGGTATTCGTGCCAAACGGTGACGCGGAGCGGGGAAGCGGCCATGGGAAACTCCTTGAGAAAAGCGTAGAGCCGTAGGTTGTAACGCTCCGCGGGGCGGCGGGCAAATGCGAAGAAACCAAGCCCCCACCGGCGGGTGTGGCGGCGGATAGCGAGTTGAAGAACCTGGGTCGATCGCCGGGGAAGCGAACTATACTTAGAGGTGATGAAACACCGTTTACGTCGTGCCGGGCTATTGCTGATTCTCCTCGGGCTCATGCTGGGGCAGGCCGAGCCCGTGTCGGAGACGCAGCCGGAAGCGACCGCCGAGCCCGCAGCTTCCGAATCGGTGGCTACTGAGGTTCCGACCAACGGGGATGAATCCCCCGACGAGGCGAACACCCCCGCCTTGGCTCCGCCGACCGCGCCCGGCCCCCGCGTCTCCAACCTGCCCAGCGGGGCCAATGTCGCGGTGATCCCGATCGAAGGGATCATCTACAACTTCACCCTCGACAGCCTCCAGCGACGCATCGAGCGCGCGTTGGACCCCGCCAACCCCAACCGCGCCTCGGTCATCGTGTTAGAAATCAACACCAACGGCGGACAGGTCGCCGCGGCGCTCGACATCTCCCGCTACCTCAAAGACCCCAACGAGGTGCCGGTCCCGACCATCGCCTGGGTCAAACCCAAGGCGTTGTCGGCGGGCATCATGATCGCCGCGGCCTGCGACGAGATCATCATGGCGCCCGCGGCGGTCACCGGCGACTGCGCCCCGATCGTGCCGGGCATGAACCTCTCGCCCACCGAACGCGCCAAAGCCTTCTCGCCCATCGCCGCCGAGTTCAAAAACTCCGCCGGCCGCAACGGCTACACCTACGCCACGTTCCACGCGATGTGTGTGCTCGGCGTCGAGCTCTACCTCATCGAAAACCCCGTCACCGGCGAGCGCCTCGTCGTCAACCAAGCCGACTACGCCGTCATGGTCAACGGCGACACGTCCGCCTCGGCGGGCATCCCGATCCAGTCCGCCGCCGACCCCAACGCGGGTAACAACAACTCGCTCCTGCCCGGCGGCAACAGCGCCGGCACGCTCGCGCCGACCAACGCACCGATGAACCTCGCCGAGGCCGAGGTCTATCGACCTCAGGACGTCGGCGTCTGGCAACCCGTCGTCACGCTACCCTCGGGCAAGTCCGCGCCCAACGGCCGGGTCCACTCGGGCGTCGGCCTGTTGTTTACCCCGGACGACGTGCTCGCCGCCGACATCGGCCTCTCGCAGTCCACGATCCAGAACGACGCTGACCTTCAGCGCTATCTCGGGGCGGCCCAAATCACGCGGATCGATCAAAGCTGGTCCGAAAACTTCGCGGGCTTCCTCACCAAGCTGTGGGTGCGGGCGTTGCTGGTCGTGCTGTTGGCCATCGGGGTGTTCCTGGAATTGCAAGCCCCCGGCCTCGGCATCCCCGGGGCGGTCGCCTTGCTCGCGCTGGTCGGGCTGTTCGGCGCGCCGATGATCATCGGCCTGGCCGACATCTGGCACATCCTGTTGTTCATGGTCGGGTTGACGTTGCTGGTCGTCGAGATCGGCACCGGGGGCGCGTCGTTCGGCGTGCTCGGGATCGTGGGCGTCATCATCATGATCGGGGCGTTGGTGCTCTCGGTCGTGCCCACCGGCGGCGGGGTGATGCCCACGGCCGGCACATGGAACCAGTTGCTGGCCGCGCTGCTGGCGACGCTGGTGGCCTTCGTGCTCAGCGGCGTGGGCATCGGGCTGCTGATGCGCTACTTCGGCAACATCCCCGCGCTCAATCGGCTGGTCTTGGCCGACACCCAACCCAGCGCCGCGGCCGTGATCGAACCCACCCATCTGGCCGGCGACGAAGTGCTCGGCGGCGGCAAGATCGCCGTCGGACACACCGGCAAAGTCTTAAGCACCCTGCGTCCCGCCGGCGAAGCCGAGATCAACGGCCAGATCGTCGACGTCACCAGCCTCGGCCAATTCCTCGACCCCGGCACGCCGGTGCGCGTTATCGAAGTCACCCGGTTTTCGATCGTCGTCGACGAAATCCCCGGTTGAATTCGGTTAATCCGCGGCTCCATCAGCCTTCGTTACCAACTCGGTGATAATGCGAAACGTCGGGGCCTGAGGTATGGCAGGTATTTCCACTTCCATAACCACCGGTACGAGACCACGACGGCTTAACTCGTCAATCACCTTTAATTCCGACAGAGGCGGCAGTTTTTGGTCAACCATCGCCTTCTTATATGCATTGAGTCTTGCGTAAACAAAATAATTACCCGTATCGAAATCAGGCTCCTCGGTAACAATCCTGTAGTTAACCTGGCCCGACACCATTGTGAGCGTATCTCCCTCCATGGTGATTTCAAAAACCGGATCTATCATCCATTCAACAAAAGATCGAATCTCTTTGGGGACCGTATCCGCGTGCAAGCTCTGTCCGGTTTTTTGAATAGACAAAGCAAGCCATTCTCGCGACTGCACCACGGATATCCACTGCTTCAAATCCTCGTGATACCAACGCTCTTCAACCAAATCGAAGTGTTCGGCAAACTCTTCGGTTGTGATCACAGCCTCAGCATCGCCTATCACCAAACTGCTCACGCTCGCCAACTCACCGTCAACTTCCATCGTTAGGGTGAAATCTTGAGCAACACCGGGAATTGCGCGGACCGCCAATATAAACATCATCAGGCATCGGATTTGTTTAAGCATGATCAATCTTCTTTGACGCGGCGATCGTGAATTAATCATCCGATCCACAAAAAACTTAGGCCAATGAACCCATCGGGTCCCACGGCGGCAATACCACGGGCTCGCTTTGTGCCGCGGCGATCACATGGTCGGGCAGCAAGTCTTTGTGGACCGCCACCTCGAACATGTACTCGTCGAACCACGAGTCGTTCATGGTGTAAAAACCCTTGATGCCGTTCTCGTCGCCCCAGGAGTTTTCGACCCGCCACCGCCGGGGCTTGTCGCCTGGCTCGGGGGCGTCGACGCCGGTGAACATCATGGCGTGGGTCATCAACGTGGAGTGGTAGGTCAGGCGATCGGCCTTGTCGTGTTCGAAGGTCGTGTCGTATACGCCTTCGTAATCGAACAGCTTGGCGTCCCACACCCCGAGGTCGCGGTGCATCATCTTGCCGACGTCGCAACCCATCCACACCGGCTCGCCGCGCTCGGTGATGCTGCGGCGGGTGGCGTCTTTCATGAGTTCGATATCGACGTTGACGTAACGCACCCCGCCGTCGCCGGGCGAAGCCCCGCCGCCCTCGGCTCCGATGACGTTGCCCAGATGAGCCACCGTAAACGCCTTACCCTGCGGCGAACTCGGCCGGGGGTCGTGGACCAGGCAGACGTAGTCGTCGAGATCGATGGTGCAATACTTCTCGGCAAACTGCGGCGGCGTCAGCGTGCCGTCGACGTGGAATTTTTTGTCCTTGTCGTTCCACCGCCAGTCGAATTCCGTGGGGGGCGTGCCGAGGTGGATCGCCAAGACGCGGTACACGGTGGCCATGATGTCCTGCTTCTTGGCCGTGACGGCTTCGTGGACCGCGCCGCCCGCTTTGAGTTCACGCAGCGAAGCAGCGCCCTCACGCAGGATCATCTTGAGGTTAGCGTTCATCCGCGGCGTGTTCGAGGAGCTTTCGGATTCCGGCATGGCCGACTTAGGCACAAGGCCGTATTTTTTGACCACGTTAACGAACATGTTCCACTGCCCGCCGTCGTCCAGCGGGTGATCCAGAAGGTAAGCCACGACCCGATCGTCGAGATCGCGGTCGGCGGTGAGCAGGATCTGTTCCAGAAAATAGTTGGCCCGCTCGAGCTTGTCCCAGAAAAACGTGTAGTTCTGGCTGAACTCAAACTGGTTGAGGTTCATCTTTTTCATCGCTCCGACACGCAGCAGGTTCAAGCCCGCAAACATCCAACAACGCCCCGACTTCTTCTGGCTGGTCACCGCCCAATCGTCGAGCACATGGCTGAAGGTGTGATCGATCTGCGTGACCACGTCGCGATCCAAGGCCACGTCGTCCAACGCCGCCCGGGTCACCGCGTTCTGCATCAGGCGGTGCTGGGGCTTATCCGAAAAGGCATCACGCCAATGGGTGAGTTGCCGGGGCGTGATGCCGGCATCTATCGCAACCGCGGGTGGAGAAAAAATGGTCAACCGTAGCTCCTATCAAGTCCTGTTCAACAAAGATTCTTTAAACCTAAGCGTAAGCCTAGCGCCGCCACCAACGGAAAACATAGAAATCACTCCGGCGCGGGCGGCCCCATCCACTCAATCTCCTCGCCGTCCGCAACGGGCGCTGGTTCAGACGGGGCCAGCTCGGCAGGCGAGGTGATGTAGGCGTTAGAAGAAAAATCAGGCGTGGTCTGAGTCGATGGAGATGCCGCATCTGTTGATGCGCCGGGCGCATCCGAAGTCGTCTCCGCCGGCGCCGATACGCTTTCGGCGGGGGCTTTGACCACCTTGCTGACCAACACCGCCATGTACCCACCTAGCGCCAACGCCCCGGTCGCCAGGGCGAGGCAAAGGACAAGCATAAGGGTGTTCATCTTCTGGTTGCGTTGCACCATCTCGCGCATCCGCTCGTCATTAACACGGGTCTGTTCGACCACGGCCCCCATCGACTCGCGGGTCGCGGCGTTCGACGCCCGCACCTCGCCGAGCGTGTCCGTGAGCGCCCCCACGCCTTGGTTCAACTGCGTTCGGCTCTCGTGGCCCTCGGCCAAGTGTTGATCGATCGCCGAGAGCGAACGCTGCTGGTGCGACGACGCGGTAGCAAGGCCGGTGATGGCGTCGGTGAGTTGTTGCGCGGTCTGGTTCTGGTTCTCGAGATGGGTACGGATCGACTCGAGGGCTTCGGTTTGGTTGCGTGCCTGATCGGGCATCGACCGCAGCGCGTCGGGCAGGTTGCCCAGCAGTTCGAGCATCTTCTCGCTGCGGTCGGCCTGTTGTTCGAGGTGGCTGCGGACCGACTGCATGGTCTCGACGACCTCGCTGTAGCCCTGCTTGATCTGCTGGATCGAGACCTCTTTCGGGGCCTCGGGATCATCACGACGGGCCACATCGACTTCGACGGGTTCTTTACCCTTCCGGGCCCACGCAAAAAAATGTCCGACCTTGTCTTTGAGGTGTGCCATCCAGAAATCTCCGGTCTCGCTTGGGGGGTGCATCTCGCAGGCCAACCGCGATTGTAACCGCACCGGGTGACGGATCGTGAGCTACTTGAAACCAAGCCGTCACGTCACGAAAAAACCCCGCAGGCTTGCGGCCAGCGGGGCTTGTTCAATGGGTAATGCTTGCGAGTCTGAATTTACTCGCCCAGGTCGCTCGTCGGCTCGGGGGCATCGCCAGCTTCGGACGTCGGTGAATCCTCGGCGAAGGCGTAGCTCGGGCCGTCGCCGTCGAAGAAGAGGGCGACGGCGGTGTCCTGATCGGCGGGGAGGGGGCGGAAGCCGGCGGTGAGCATGGCGCGGTTGATCTCGGGGTTGGCCATGAACTGGCGCCAGACGAAGCCGGAGCGTTCGTTTTCGATCATGAGCAGGGTGATGCCCACGTCGATGCCGATGACGTCGTTGGCGACCCAGCCGGTGGCGGGGTTGAAGGCGTCGGCGAGGCCGTAGTGTTTCCAGAGCTTGTCGCCGTAGACGTCGTACATGTGGCGGACCGCGGCGATGCATTCGTCGGGCTTAAACGGGATCGAGCCGGCGGCGGCGCAGGGCACGATCGTGCCGTCGATGTGCGGCGAGGGGTCGGGGCCGCCCCAAGCGGTGTAGCCGTTGGCCGAGTCGCTGGAGGTGATGCCCCAGAGCATGTTGCTGTAGTGGGGGAAGCGGTCGGTCAGCTCGGCCGAGCTGAACATGTCACGGTGGGCCCGCGTGGCGAAGACGGAGTTGGTCCAGTAATCGGCGTAGTCGTCGCGCTTGCCGCGGAAATCAACCCAGGCGTGGCTGAACTGGTGGACGAACAACGGGGGGAACGACATGAAGCGTTCGCCGGTGTTTTCGTTGGTGTACACCGGGCCGCGCTTCCAGTTGTGCCAGGTGTGCTCGGGCAGCGGGTGGGTGTTGCTGCCCAGGCCCAGCATCTGGAGCACGAGGTGTTCGCTGAAGTGGTCCCACCGCCAGGTGATGAAGCCCTCTTCGGGGGTCCAGCCCATGCTCAGCGTTCGGCCATCACTCATCATCCACGGCCAGTTCACGCGGTCGTAGATCGCGGTCGCCAACTCGGGGATCGACTCGTGGTCGGCGTAGTACTGCCGAACCGTCAACACGCCGGCGAGCAACAGGGCGGTATCGACCGATGAGACCTCGCAGTTCCAGACCCGCTGGCCGGTGGTCATGTTGATGAAGTGGTAGAAGAAGCCTTCCTTGTGCTCGGCCTTATCGAGCAGGAAGCGCAGCGTCGTGACAACACGCTCTTGCGATGCCTGGGTATCGACCCAGCCGCGTTCATCGGCGATGGCCAACGCGGTGAGGCCGAAGCCGACCGAGGCGATGCTGCCGACGGGTTCTTCGCCAGCGTAGACGAGTTGGCTGCCGTCGGCCGGGGCGCGGTCGGCCGTCATGCCGGTGGCGGGGTTGGTTTGCTCCCAGAAGAACTTGAAGCAGCGGCGCTGCCACTCGTCGAGAAACGCGCGGTCGTCCATGAATTCGGGCCGATCGTTTTGGACCTGGGCCGTCGCGGTCAACGGCGTAATCACGAACGCCCCGGCCAGGATCGCCGGGCCGACGGTACGTTTCAAAATCTTCCAAGCAACCTGGATCATCGATGCACCTCGAGTCGGTCGGCACGCTTCAAGAAAGCGTAGCGAACTTGTCTCCGTGAGTCTCGCGGCACGCGGTGCCGCATCCAAACCGCAGAGGCCGGACCGCCCAGCTGTGGGACGGGAAAAAGCGTTCTGCTTACCGTCTATTGCATCGGCAAGCCACACCGCGGCGCTTCACTGTTCATACGAATCGCTCAAACCTTCCGTTCATTCCTAAATTCTTGCCAAACGGCGGTAAAGACTTGATAGACAGAGATATGCAAAAATCTACGATGTTAGTCTAGCGGACCGCGGGTGAACCTGTCGAGCAAAAACGGTCATCCTTTTTGGGGAGCGCGCCAACGCCCCCTTTCTCGGTTTTTTACCGGACGGCGACACCGCGTCAGCCGTAAAACCCGGCGGTTCGCGCACAACGTATAGTGACATCTCGACACCCTTGCCTATCCAAAGGAATTCCGACCATGCTTCCACAACTCCGCTTCCGGTTTGGGTTCGTGTTTTGCGCTGCAGCCCTGTTGGCCCTGACTCAAACAGGCTGCCTGATCAACGTCGGGGGGACAAAAGTGATCGACGAATCCGCGCCCCGTATCGCGGTGGAGTTTGAATCCGAGCAGGGCATGGCCGCGTTTGTCCAACACGTCCGCCACCGCTACCCGGCCGAGAAGTCGCAGGGCGGCGGCTACTTCGGCATCCCGTTCATCATCGGCGTCAGCGAGACACGCGTGCTCTCGGAAAACGCACACTACAACGCGGTCGTCGACAAAGTCGACCTGAATCAAGACGGCACGGTGTCTGACGCCGAACTCCGCGCCGCCGAGATCCTCAAGACGTACGAAGAAAAACCCACGATTTGACTCGTGGGTTTTCGTAATCAACAAGATGTAGAACGGACGGCGTCCGGCAGCGATTAACTCGCCGCGGCGGCCATCTTCTCGGCCTTGGCCTTGGCGTCGTCGAGCGTGCCGACGTACATGAACGCCGACTCGGGGATGTCGTCGCCTTCGCCGTCGCACAGACGCTTGAAACTGTCGATCGTGTCCTTGAGCGGGGTGTAGATGCCGGGGAAACCGGTGAACACCTCGGCGACGAAGAACGGCTGCGACAGGAAGCGCTCGATCTTCCGGGCCCGGCCGACGATCAGCTTGTCTTCTTCCGAAAGCTCATCGACGCCGAGGATCGCGATGATGTCCTGCAGCGACTTGTACCGCTGGAGGATCGACTGCACCTGGCGGGCGACGGCGTAGTGCTCTTCGCCCAGCGTGCCGGGGTCGAGGATCGTCGAGGTCGAGGCCAAGGGGTCGACCGCGGGGAAGATGCCCTTCTCGGCGATGCCCCGGGCAAGGACGACAAAGGCGTCCAAGTGGGAGAACGCCGTGGCGGGCGCGGGGTCGGTCAGGTCGTCCGCGGGGACGTAGATCGCCTGCACCGAAGTGATCGCCCCCTTGTCGGTCGAGGTGATCCGTTCTTGGAGCTGGCCCATCTCGGTGGACAGCGTCGGCTGGTAA
>JBCCST010000018.1:0-51391 GCA_039199695.1 Planctomycetota bacterium
CGAAAGGCAGGAACCGCAGATTTCGCGGATTGCGCAGATTCAGAAACCAAGTTTTTGATTTCTTAAATCTGGATTCAATCGGCGAAATCTGCGGTTACGGATCGATGCCTTTCACCGCCCACCCCACGCCGGCCACGGCAAGGGTTTTGCGGGAATCGCGAGCTCGCTCTTTGATATTTCAACCTGCGCAAGAAAAAGCCCACGGCGTTGAGCCGTGGGCTTGGGGTTCAGTCACATTTGTCGGTGGTGATCTATAGGCGAGAAGGCTTAGTTGCCGCCCGCGCCGACCGCGGCTTGTTCTTTAATCGCGGCCCAATCGGCTTTGGCTTTTTCGAGTTCGGCGGTCCATGCGGCTTGGTCGTCCCAACCGCCGGGGGTGAAGGTGATGGTGAGTGTGCCGTCGTCGAGGCCTTCGATCGTCGGCGGGGTATCGCCGAGCATATCGTCGGCGGTGAGGGTGGTGGCCGCGGTCTGGCCGTCGGAAACGTAGCCTTCGGCGTCGGTGATCTGGCCGGGGACCTTATAGCTCTCGCTCATCTCCAGGCCTTCCATCATCGGGGCCATCATGGCTTTGGCCTGCGGGTCTTGCATCGACGGGTCTTCGGCCATCGCGGCGATGACTTGACCGAGCATGCCGTTGGTCACGGTGAAGGTGCCGTCGGCCAGGGCGTAGGACGAGTCTTGCATGTCGCCGTTGCCGCCGTCGCCGGAGAAGGTGACTTGATTGATGTCTTCGAAGTAGCCGACGAAGGTGGCGTACTTGAAGCCGTTTTCGGTGGTGATCTCGGGTTTGGTAAAGGCGACCCAGCCGTTGTCTTCCTCATCCATCATGTCGGCCGGGTCGTCGAGGTCCGCGAAGGGGTCTTCGTCGCCGGCCATGGCGAGCATCTGTTCGCTGACGCCGAAGGTCATCGTCATCTTGCCCGAGCCGTCGGGGTTGATCGTCCAGGCCTGTTTGAACTTAACACAGCCGGTGGCGGCGAGGGTCAGGGCGAGGACGCCGCATAGGGTGAGAAGGGGTTTCATGATTTGCTCCCGTGTGAGAAAGGTGGCCGACGTGGAGGTCGGTCTTCGCTGTAATCAGAGTAGTTTACGCTAAATTCCGCGCGGGCAAGCCCACAGAGGTGGGACCGGCGGCGAAAAAACTTTCATCTTTGGGGAACCCCCGGCGGTACGCTTACGTCTGTTCAATACGGGCCTTAAGCCAGAAAGGGCGATACATGCTGGGTAAGACGTTACAACGGGTGATCGATCAGAAACTGACTTCGGCGAAAGAACTCGGCGAACTGGCGGGCGTATCGACGTCTACGGTGTACCGGTGGATCGCCGGGCAGTCGCAGCCGGACTTCGATTCGATCCGGCTGCTGGTGCGGCACCTGCCCGACAACCGGGCTCAGGAAGAAATCTTGCAGGCGTTTACGAGCGGAACGGATTGGTTGTGCACCCGAATGGACCTGGAGCTGGACGTGAACGACGACGGTCAAATCGACGCGGACGATGCGCTGGACGCCACCATCGAATGTGTGAAAGGGGCCAGCGAATCGTTGGCCGCGATCCGGGCGCGGATGCACGAGCCGATGACCGCCGACGAGACGCTGCAAACGGTGGCGCTGTTGAATCACGTGATGAAACACTGCGCGATCACGCAGCGGGTGCTGGTGGATATGAACGAGCAGCGACAGAAGCGGAAGCTGAAGCTGGCGAAATGAAGTCATTCATGTCGGGAAGATGAAGCTCGCTTGTTTGATCGGAAAGCGCCTCCGCGGCGGGCGGTCAGGGCTTTGCCCCGACACCCCAAAGGCAGAAGACAAAAAGCAAATCGCGAACAAGCCGCCGAGAATGATCGGGGGCTTGTTCGTTTTTAGTCGAGTTGGGCCGTTTGGTTTAGCTGAGCACCAACTCGGCGTCGACGAGGCTTTGGTCGTCGGGGTCGGGGGTGATGGCGAAGCCGTGCTCTTCGAAGGTGGCGATCATGCGTTTGTTGTTTTGGGCGGTCGTGCCGAAGACGCGTTGAACGCCCCAGCCGCGGGCGACATCGAGGCTTTGCTGGGTGAGGGCTTTGCCCAGGCCTTGGTTCTGGTAGGCGTCGGCGACGATCACGGCGTACTCGGCGGAGTGGCCGTCGGGCTCGCAGACGAGTCGGCCGACGCCGATCATTTCTTCGCGGCCGTCGGGTTGTTCCACGATGGCGACCAAGGCCATCTCGCGATCGTAATCGATGTAGCAGTAGCGGGTGGCCATGCTGTGGGTCGTTTTACCGATGGCGTGGAAGAAGCGGGCGTGGAGCGTTTCGGGGGAGCAGGCGTTGACCAGTTCGTGCCAGGCCGGCTCGTCAGCCGGGCGGATCGGGCGGAGGGTGACGGGCGTGCCGTCCTTGAGTTTGAGTTCGTGTTCGAGGTCGCCTTGATACGGCCGGATCGCCAAGTGGCTGAAGCGGCCGTCGGCGGTGACGGGCGACAGGTCGGTCATCACCCGCGCGTCGAGGGCAATCGTGCCTTGCGGCCCGACGAGCAGCGGGTTGATATCGAGCTCGGCGATGTTGGGGCTGTCGGCGATCAGGTACGAGAAACGGATCATCGCTTCGATCAAGGCGTTCTTGTCCACCGGCGGAGCGCCGCGGTAGCCTTCGAGCAGGGGCTTGCTCTTGAGGCGGTTGATCATGTTGTCGGCGAGTTTCTCGGTCAGCGGCGGCAGGCCGAGCACGCGGTCCTGCCAGACCTCGGCCGTGGTTCCGCCGAAGCCGAGCAGGATCACGCTGCCGAAGACCGGATCCTTGATCGCGCCCAGGATCATCTCGACGCTGTCGCGGGTATCGACCATCGGCTGCACGGTCGCGCCGTCGAGTTGGGCGTGGGGCTTGACCTCGGCGGCGCGTTCCATCATGCGCTGCCAGGCGTAGCGGACGTCCTGTTCGTTGGCGAGGTTGAGCTTGACCCCGCCGACGTCGGTCTTGTGGGTGATGTCGGGCGAGAGGATTTTCATCACGACGGGGTAGCCGATGGACGCGGCGTGTTCGACGGCCTGATCTTCGGTGGCGGCGATGAGCGTCTCGGCGACGGGGATGCCGAAGCCCTTGAGCAGGGCTTTGCCCTCGGCTTCGCTGAGCGTGTTGTTGGGTTTGGCCAGCAGATCGGCGCGGGTGTTTTCGATGTTCTCGGTGTTGAGCTCAAACTCGACCGGCACGTCGCGGGGCGTTTCGTAGAGCGCCGCGATGTTGCGTTGGTAGTTGACCAGGTGCATCAACCCCTGGATCGCGCGCTCGGGCGTGGGGTAGGCGGGGATGCCGCGGCTGGCGAGCAACTCGCGCCCCGCGATGACGCTGGCTCCGCCGGCCCACGCGGTGAGCACCAGCTTGTCGGAGTTGTGCACCACGTCGGCAACCGCCTCGGCGGCGGCGGTGGCGTCGGTCATCGCTTGCGGGGTGAGGATGACCAGCACCGCGTCGACGTTCGGATCGTCGGCGACGATGCTGGTCGCCACGGCGTAACGCTCCGGCGGCGCATCGCCCAGCACGTCGATCGGGTTGTTGTGCGACCAGAACGGCGGCAGCGCGGCGTTCAACTCTTCCATCGTCTCGGACGACAAGTCGGCGAGCGTGCCGCCGCGGGCGATCAGCGCATCGGTCGCCATGACGCCCGGTCCGCCGGCGTTGGTCACGATGGCCAGCCGACCGCCGCGCGGCACCTTGCGACGGCCCAGCAACTCGGCGCAGTCGAACATGTCGTCGATCTCGTAGACGCGTTCGATGCCCGCGCGTTGGAACGCGGCGTCGTGCACGTCGTCGGCGCCCATGAGCGCCCCGGTGTGCGACGCGGCGGCGGCGGCCGACTCGGCGAAACGCCCGGCCTTGTACGCGATGATCGGCTTGGTCTTCGTGAACGCGCGGGCCGCGGAGACGAACGCCCGGGCGTTGGCGATCGATTCGATGTAGACCAGGATCGCGTCGGTGCCGGAGTCCTGGCCGAAGTAGTCGATCAGGTCGGCGAAGTCGGCCTCGGCCATGTTGCCGACCGACACAAACTTGGAAAACCCGATGCCCTTGCGGATCGCCCAGTCCAGGACACTGGTGCCCAGCGCCCCGGACTGCGTAATGAAGGCAATATTTCCGGGGGCAGGGGTGCCGACGGTGAAGCTGGCGTTGAGCCCGATGCCCGGCACGATCACGCCCAGACAGTTCGGACCGATCATGCGAACGCCGTCGCCCTTGGCGATCTCGGCGAGAACCTCTTGTTCGAGTTGGATGCCTTCCTCGCCCGCTTCGCGGAAGCCGGCGCTGATGACGCAGATGCCCTTGACGCCGAGCGCGACCGCGAACTTGATGATCGCGGGCACGGTGAAGGCGGGCGTGCAGATCACGACGAGGTCGGGCACGTTCGGCAGCGCTTCGAGGTCTTTGTACGCGGCGATGCCTTGCACTGCTTCGCGTTTGGGGTTGACCGGGTAGACAACGCCATGGAACCCGCCGCCGACCATGTTGTCGAGCACGGCGAAGCCGACGCTCGAGGGGTTGTCGCTCGCGCCGACGATGGCGACACGTTTGGGGTTGAACACACGGTCGAGGTTGCGGACGGACATCGTTGTCATGCTCCAAGGTCACGAGTTCTCTAAGCTGGGCGGCCTAAACCGACCGCGTCAACGCAACCATAGCACAAGAGAAAACCGTACCTTTTGAGTCGGTTTTGAGTTTTTTGTTTGCGGGCTTCGGCGGGCCTATTTCCCGTCGACGGTCAGCGGGATGGTTGCGTTTTTGCCCTCGTCGCCCGGGGCGGCTTGGCCGTCCTGGGTTTCGATGTGCAGCGCCTTGGCGCGTTGGGTGGACCAGTCTTCGACCCGGCGGTCGGGGGCGTCGGGGCCGTCGTGCACCGCGAGGAAGTCGTAGCGGTTGTCGCGTTGGGCGGGCGTAAACCCGGCGTCGCGGATGAGGTGGCACAACACTTCTTCGCTAAGGCAATAGGTCGTGCCGGCCGCGCTGACGACGTTCTCTTCCATCATCACGCTGCCCATGTCGTTGGCCCCGTAGTACAGGCCGAGCTCGCCGATGCGGGGGCCCATGGTGACCCAGGAGCTGCCGATGCTGTGGATGTTGTCGAGGTAGAGTCGGCTGATGGCTTGGGTCCGGAGGTATTCGGTGGCCCCGGCGAGGCGGACGACTTTGCCGGCCCGGGGTGCGAAGTCGCCGCAGGCTTTTTTGTCGTCGGGATCGACTTCGCCGCGCATCACGGCCTCGGCGAGGACATCGCCGGGGAAGGGTTCGTCGCTCGACAGGTCGTAGTCCGGCAGGTGTCCCAACGGCGTGTTCTCGCGTTGGAACGGCCAACTGATGAAGCTGATGTATTTGCCGGGGTAGTTGTTTTCGATCGCGCGGTCCTGGCGGGTGCGGATCGCGTCCATGTGCAGGATGCGGTCGGCGGCGCCTTCGATGTGGCCGAACATCATCGTGCCGCTGGTGTACATCCCCAGTTTGTGCGCGGTCTCCATCACGTCGAGCCACTGCTCGGCCGAGGCTTTGCCGATGCCGATCTTCCGGCGGACGTGCGGGGCAAAGATCTCGCCGCCGCCGCCCGGAAGTGAATCCAAGCCCGCGTCCATGAGCTTCTTCATGATCGCTTCGAGCTTGGCCAACCACACCTCGCGGGGCAGTTCGTGCGACTTCTTCGGATCGGTCTTGGGGAACCCAGCGAGGTCGTACACCGCGACGAACTCGACGAACTCCGGCGGGCTGAACCCGTGAATATGCACCCCCGGAAATTCGTCTTTCAAACCTTGCAGCAACTCCAAGTAGAAATCGACGCCGAGGTGCGGATGCATCCCGCCTTGCAGGAGGACTTGGGTGCCGCCGATGTCGACGAGTTGGCGGACTTTGTCGTGCAGTTGTTGTTGGGTCAGGACGTAGGCGTCGTCGTCGCCTTCTTTGCGGAAGAAGGCGCAGAAGGTGCACGACGCCGAGCAGACGTTGGTGTAGTTGATGTTGCGGTCGATGACGTAGGTGCGTTTGGCCTCGGGGCCGCTGCCGTGGATGCGATCGCACACGGCCGAGGCCCATCGGCCCAGGTCGTGCAGCGGCGCTTCGTGGTACAGCCGCAGCGCATCTTCCGGCGATAGACGGGCCTCACCCGCGACGACGGCGTCGATGTTCAGTTCGTCGGCGAGGCGGCGGGAATCGTGGGGGGCGGAGGTTCGCAACATCGTGATTGGATGTTACGCGGGGCCACGGGGGTTTGCGCGGCCAAGAAGCTGGGAAGTTACGAAGAGACTTCGGTGAACTTCCGGGCAACTTCCGGGGGGTCAGGCGGCTTTGGCGGGGGTGTCGTAGCCGGGCTTGGCTTGCGGGTCGGCGTCCGCCGCCGGGCGGGGCGTGACGATGTTGTCCTCGAGGCTGCGGGGGTTTTCCTGGAGGTTGGCGGGCTCGCGGTGCAGACGTTTACCCGTGTAGAGCTTGAACAGCAGGTACAGGCCGTAGGCGTAGCACGCGACGAGGTAGGTGATGACGGCGATCAGGGTGGCTTGAAACAGCATAGCGGGCGTCCTCAGCGGGAGCGATGGGGGCGGGTCTTCGGCAGTAGCCGGTAAAAAGCCATCGGGCCACCGGGGGCGGCGGCTGTAAAAAAGACCGGAATGGCCCGGGAATGTTACGTTGAGCTGATGATTCGCAGCGCGGCGGGCTTAGCCGTGGTCGGCCAAGTCCTCGGCCCGCAGCGGGTGATCGGCTTTCACCGGGCGGGCCAGACGTCGGCCGATCACGTCGTTGAGGTGGCGGGCGGGGACGCCGGTGCCGGGGCGTTTAACGGTCAGGTCGTCGCGGGTCAGGACGTGGCCGGCGCTGAGGTCACGGACCACGCACACGCTTTGCCGGGAGACTTGGTGCACGTCGCGCTCGTGGGGTCTGCAGGTTTTGCGGTGGGGGCCGAGCATGGCGGCGGCCCGGCCGACGGCGGCGACATAAGTGGCGAAGTCGCGGGGTTCGAGGCTGGCGGCGTGGTCGGGGCCCGGCGCGGCGCGGTCGTGCGTGAGGTGTTTTTCGAGGACGACGGCCCCGGCGGCGACGGCGAGGCCGCCGGTGTCGAGCGCGGCGGTGTGGTCGGAGTAGCCCACCGCCACGCCGGGAAAGTGGTCTCGGAGCGCAGCCATCCCGCCGAGGCCGGCGTCGAGGTCGGGCGTGGGGTAGGCCGAGACGCATTGCAGCAGCGCTCCGCCGGTCGCTTGGGCGACGCGGCCGGCGTCGTCGAGTTCGTCGAGCTCGCAGGTGCCGGTGGAGACGATCACCGGCTTGCCCAACGCCGCAGCGGCGTCGAGCAGGGGGGTGTTCACCGCGTCGGGCGATGCGATTTTCGCCGCGTCCACGTCGAGCGCGGCGAGGTCGGCGACATCGCCGAGGCTGAACGGCGTGACGATGAATTGCAGACCCAACGCTTTCGCGGTCGCGCGGAGGTCGGCCATGTGATCGAGCGGCAAGGTCAACGCGTCGAGCAGGGCGTAGGCGTCGTCGGCCTGGCCGTCTTGGTAGGTCGCCAATCGGGCGGCAGCAGAGAGCAGCCGGTCGGGCCGAAAGAGTTGGAGCTTGATCGCGTTTGCCCCGGCATCGGCCGCGGCGTGCAGGAGTTGATCGGCCCGCCCCACGTCGCCGTCGTGGTTGACGCCGATCTCGGCGATGACCATCACGCGCGGGGCGTGGGCCGTGTCCGCGGGGGCGAACAGCCGCGATTCGTCGTCGGTGGCCATGAGTTAATGGTACCGGTAGGTGGACGGAGCGTTTGACCGCCACGGCGGCGGCCGATATCTTGTTCCGCCCTAAGCTGAGCGAGAGTCTATACTCTTGCTTTGGATGGCGACTAGGTAGCTCAATCGGTAGAGCATCGGCCTTTTAAGCCGCTGGTTGTGGGTTCGAGTCCCACCCTGGTCACTTGGTAAACCCTCGATGTCCAAGCCAGTCATGGTTGGGCCCCGAGGGCTTTTTGAGGGCTTCGCGGTAAGCGTTGAGTTCCGGCCGTAGTTCTAGACAGGGCTTGGTGGATACAAAAAACGGCTGCCGCGAAATTCACGGCAGCCGTTGAGATGACGATCAGTGGTATTGGTTAGCCCGCGTTGAACTTACGCTCGACGCCGACGGAGCAGGCAGAGGCCACCGAGGCCAGCTAGCGCGGCGGTGCCGGGCTCGGGGATGACCAGTTCGAGCTTGACGTTGTCGAAGTTCGCGCCGCCGGGGAGCGAGCCGAGGTCCGACGGGCCGCCGAGGCGGATTTGGTCGAAGCCATTCGCGGCGTTTTGCGTGATCGCGGCAACGTGGGTCGCGTTGATGATGCCGGTGCTGCCCAGGTCGAGGGTGAAGGTGACCTGCGAATCGGTGATCTCAGCGGTGTAGGTGTGCCAACCAAGGACAGAAATACCTTGGCCGATGCTATCGCCCGCGTCGTCGGTGATGTTGTCGAAGGCGACCCAGCTGCCGTCGCTGCCGGCGCCGAAGAGCACGGTACGGATGGCGTAGTGGCTGGGGCTGTTGTAGTGGCCCATCTCGATGATGTTGGCGCCGGCGGCGGTGCGGAGGCCCGCGGTGTTGCGCTCGGCTTGCGAGTTGTCATCGTCGTAGATTTGCGCGGAGAAGATCAGCGTTTCGCCCGCACCGGGATAAACCGGAGCGAAGCTGATGCTGTTGGTGTTGGCACCCGAGAAGCTCGCGCCGGTGCCGGGGTGATTCAGCGAGTTGCCGGGGTTGCCCAAGACGGTATCCAATGTGCCGTCGCCGAGTGACCAAGTGCCGCCGAGGTCGGTGGTGTCGGCGTAAGACTCGAAGTCTTCGTCGACGATGACCATGCCGAAGGCTGACAGCGGGGCCACTAACGCGGCGGCGGCCGTCAGGGTGAGAGATCGAGACAGTTTCATGATGGGGTGTCCTCCTGTAAATGAACGATGTTTTGCGACCTATTAGTCCGTATGATTATACAATCAGGATAGCTGATTAAACTTAAACTAACCCAAGGAGGGCTAGTGTCAACCCCGAAAAGCGGAATATATCGAAAATATTCGATTTTATTATATAATTATCGTTTGTATTTCTTTCTCACTCGGGGTATTCTCAAGCGTTCGGATGATCGGGGCTCAGCGAAGGCGTCCGTGAATGCCCGCTATGTGTCTACCCGTTGGAGAAAATCGGAGTGTTTGATCACCATTGGTCTCGCGTCATTTGTTTAGCGACGAAAGCAGTCGCCCCTGTGGTGGCTTCGCTGATCGCGGTCGTCGTCCCTTCGGTTGCCCTCGATGCGGTCGAAACCATCACCGTGCGGGATGACAACGGCTCGGGTGGTTTTTTCACCGTTGATTTCGAGAACAACTATCTGCCCAACGTGGTTCTGCGCGAGAACGGGCAGGCATCGTTTGAGGCGCTCAAAGCCCAGGCCGTCGCCGCGCGGACGTTTGCCTACTTCAAACTGCAGGGCGGCACGTTTATTCGCAACAGCCAGGCTGATCAAGTCTACAGCCTCGGCGGCCAGCAGAGCAACCCCGGCGGTCGGTGGGATCAAGCGGTCCGTGAGACCGAAGGCGAGTTTCTCAGCTTCAACGACGTCCTCACCGCGTCCTTTTACGTCGCCGGAGCCATCCCCGCCTCGGCCACCGGCATCGCGACCGGCAGCGACCCCGACCCCACCAACACCCAACGCTTCGTCACCTACACCCGGGCCAACAACAGCGTCGGCCAGTTCAACACCGGGAGCACGCTCGGCTTCGTCGGCACCCCGTCAAACCCCAACTTCCCCAACCGTGGGGCCATGAGCCAGAACGGCGCGGACGTCCTCTCGGACAACGGCGTCCACTACTACGACATCCTCAAGTTCTTCTACGGCGGCGACATCCAACTCGGCGTGGTCAACCAGCTGCCCAACCAAACGCCCTTTGCGCCCAAAACCCTCGCGGGTTTCGAACGCAACGACGAAACCTTCGTCCGCCCCCTCACGTTTGCCGGCCAATCCCGCAACCTCGGCACCAACACCGGCGTTGCCCGTTCGACGCTCAACGCCACCACCCTCGGCGGGACCTCGCAACAACTCACCTTCGACTACGACGCCCAGGCCGACGCCGCCGACGGCAACACGGATGGCTTCTTTGTCCGTCACCTCTCGGGGGCATCCAACACCCAGCGCTTGACCGGCCTGACCTCGGGCTTCATCACCACGCCCTCGGCGGACCCCACGGGCAATATCGTGCTGCAAACCCAGGGCACCATCGGCTTCTGGCTCTTGGCCGACCCGACCGCGGCCTCGGCCGACCTCGAAGTCTCGATCGCGATCGACGACTTCGGCAGCGACATCTTCGCCAACACCACTGAGCAGGCCGACTTCAAGAACGTCATCGCCGACGGACAGTGGCACAAGTACGAATGGCAGCTCGACCCGATCTTCTGGTCCTCGGCGTTCGGCGCCGCGGGCGACGGCCAACTCGACGCGAACTTTACGCTCGACTCGGTCTTGTTCCGCGGCTTCGGCGATGCCGTGGTCTACCTCGACGATGTGTTCTACAACTCCACGGGCGTCATCCCCGAGCCCGCTTCTTTCCTCGTACTTCTGTTGACCGGGCTGGGCGTGAGCCGCCGGGCCGGTCGGCGTAAGGACCTTTCTGCATGAATCTCCTGAATAAGCCGTCCGTCGTTTTTGCTTTTCTCTTGAGCTGGATGATGGTCGGCTGTGCGACCGGTGGAGGGGCCTCCGGCAAGAGCGGCGATTCGTTCAACGCGAACAAGCCGCCGGAGATCAACCGCGAGTTCCGCGGCGTGTGGGTGGCGACGGTGGCCAACATCGATTGGCCGTCCGAGCCGGGCCTGACCACGCAAGATCAACAAGACGAACTGATCGCGATCATGGACCGGTGCGTCGAGATGAACCTCAACGCGGTGGTGTTCCAGGTCCGCACCTCGACCGACGCGTTGTACGCGTCCGAGATCGAGCCGTGGTCGGCCTACCTTACCGGCACGCAGGGCCAGGCCCCCGAGCCGTACTACGACCCGCTGGCGTTCGCGATCGAAGCCGCCCACGAGCGCGGCCTCGAGCTCCACGCGTGGATCAACCCGCTGCGCTCGTCGCACCCGTCGTACAAGGGCGAACTGGTCGATGAACACATCAGCAAGGTCAATCCCGACGCGGTACCCAGCTACGGCGGCCAGCTCTGGATGGACCCCGGCCACCCCGACACGATCAAATACACGATGCGCGTCGTGGAAGACCTCGTCTCCCGCTACGACCTCGACGGGCTGCACATCGACGACTACTTCTACCCCTACGTCAAGCAGGATGCAGACGGCAACGCGATCCGCTTCCCGGACGAAGACACCTACGCCGCCTACCAAGCCAAGGGCGGCCGACTCGATCTGCACGATTGGCGGCGCAAAAACGTCGACACGATGGTCGAGCAGATGCACAAAACCATCAAACGGACCAAGCCCTGGGTCAAGTTCGGCATCAGCCCGTTCGGCATCTGGCGGCCCGGTCACCCCGAATACGTCGTCGGCATGGACCAGTACGACGTGATCTTCGCCGACGCCAAGAATTGGCTGGAGAAGGGCTGGTGCGATTACTTCACGCCGCAGCTGTACTGGCAGATCGCCAACCCCGATCAATCGTTCACCGGGTTGTTGAGTTGGTGGGCCCAGCAGAATCCGCGCGGCCGACACCTCTGGCCGGGGCTCTACGCCGGGCGGACGGACGACGGCTCGTCGCGTGCCTTCGGCCCGCAGGAAGTGAAGTACCAGGTCGAGTGGACCCGCATCCTGCTCCCCGAAGACAAGCCCGGCCACGTGCATTTCTCGATGAAGGTGTTCATGCAGAACCGCGTCGGCCTGACCGACACGATGAGCCAAGGGGTGTATCAGGAAAAAGCCATCCCGCCCGCGATGCCTTGGCTGCGCGGCGTGAAGAAACTGCGGACGCCCGCGGTGGAATCGCTGACGCAAGACGGCGACACGTTCACGCTCGAGATGAACCTCGTCCGACTCCAGGGGGCCCGCTGGCTGTCGGTCCAGGTGCCGCGTGAAGACACCGAATCCTGGGGCGCGCAGATCCTGACCGTGCACGGCGACGACGCGACGTTCGAACTCACCGCGCTAAAGCCCGGCGACGAAGAAGTCTTCGTGCGGACCTACGACCGGCTCGGCCGGGCGAGCAAAGCGGTGAAGGTCAAGCTCCACCGCGCCACCTCGGCGACCGCCGCGCGTTAAACTCCGCGTCATCTCGTTCGCTTTCTCTTCAGACTCGTGGCCAGCGTCCGCTTGCTGCGCGGAACCCCACGCCTATGACCTTCGCTTCCTCTTACGTGTGGCTCGCCTCGGCCGAGCCGTTGATCCTGGCCAGCGGTTTCCACGCGATCGACTGGGTCGTGCTGGTCGGGTACATGCTGCTGGTCTCGGTGCTCGGCGTGGTGTTGGCTGGTAAGCAGAAAGACATCAAGGACTTTTTCCGCGGCGGCGACAAGCTGCCGTGGTACGCGGTGTCGGCGTCGCTGATCGCCACGACGATCTCGGCGGTGACGTTCGTCGGCGTCCCCGCGATCGCGTTCAACCCCAACGGCGGGAACATGACGTACCTGCAGCTCGGCATCATCGCCGGGCTGATCTCGCGGGTGTTCATCAGCTTTGTACTCGTGCCGGCGTACTACGAAAAACGGATCTACAGCCCCTACGACTACATGGGCGACAAGCTCGGCGGCGGGGCCAAGGGCGTCACCACCGCGCTGTTCACCCTCGGCGGCCTGCTCGCCCAGTCGGCCCGGGTCTACCTGACCGCGCTGGTGTTGACGTTGGTGATGGCCGACCAACTGGCGTGGGTGCAGATGCAGACCGCGCCATTTATGGAGATGTTGTTCGGCGTTAACGAAGAAGGTCTGGCCCGCGTCGGCGGGTTAAGCCCGTTGGCCACCTCAATCATCATCATCGGCATCATCGCGGTCGCCTGGACCATGC
This sequence comes from Planctomycetota bacterium, assembly GCA_039199695.1. Lineage (GTDB taxonomy): Bacteria > Planctomycetota > Phycisphaerae > Phycisphaerales > Phycisphaeraceae > Algisphaera. The sequence goes on from JBCCST010000018.1 coordinate 12,941, forward strand.
TCGGCGGCATCGCGACGGTCGTGTGGACCGATGCGTTGCTCTTCCTTGTCTTTGTCACCGGCGGGATCGCGGCGTTGTGGGTGATCCTCGCCGGGCTGCCCGGCGGGGTGAACGAATTTATCGAAGTCGGCTCGGCGGCGGATAAGTTCAAGGTCTTCAACATCGATCAGGCGTTTAGTTTGACCGAGCCCTACACGCTCGCTGCCGCGGGCTTCGCCGTGGTCATCGGCAACATCGGCGTCTATGGCACCGATCAACTCTTGGCCCAGCGCATCTTCTGCTGCAAAGACAAGAAGAACGCGCAACTCGCGATGGTGTCGAGTTACTCTGCCGAGTTGGTCACGACGCTGATGCTTCTGGTGGGCGTCGGCTTGTTCGTGTTCTACACCGCGAACCCCGAACTCTTGTCCGGCGAGTTTGCCGCGCGGGTGGCCGAGGAAAACGACAAGATCTTCCCCGCTTTTATTCTTGAGCAGATGCCCGTCGGCATCACGGGCCTGGTCATCGCGGGCATCTTCGCCGCGGCGATTTCGAGTTTGACTTCGATTTTGGCGGCGTTGGCGCAGACGACGATCTCAGCGGTTTATCTGCCCGGCCGGGCGAAGAAGCTGGGCATCACGCTCGAGCCCGGCGAAGAAGTCACCGAAGACACGCTCGCCACGCACGACCCCGCGGAAGCCAAACGGATTGTCACCGTGTCGCGCGGCTGGATCGTGTTCTGGGGCATCGCGTTGTGTCTCGCGGCCTTTGTCGTGGATGCGTTCAAGGAATCGACCGGCGTGCCGATCCTCGACCTCGCGTTGGCGTTGGCGAGTTACATCGTCGGCGGTTTGTTCGCGGCGTTCCTCTTGGCGTGGCTGCCGGTGAAGGTGAACGGGCGCGGGTTGGTCTGGGCGGCGCCGTTGGGCGTCCTGGCGGTCTTCGCCTGCCGGTTCCACGACGACTGGGCGCTGTGGGCCTGCGGCGTTGGCGTTGGGTTGCTTCTGGTGACGTGGCTGTGGCGGGCGGTCGCGGCGGACGCGTCGAAGCGGGCTTCGCGTTTGGCCAAAACGCCTTGGCTGGTGGTGGGCGGCACGCTGGTGATGCTGATGGTTTGGCGGGGCTACTTCCACGAATACGATGCGGACGGGCAGCTCGTGATGACGTACCCCGAAGTTTTGAATGAAGACCGCAAACGCGTGCTCGACCCCGACGCCGAGCCCGTGATGCTGGTGCACCCGATCACCGAAGAGCCGTTGCTGGATGAGGCCGGCGAACCGCTGCGGGCCAGCGACAAGAAGCAACCCGCGTTGTTGGACATGGACGCGGGTTATCCGAAGCGGGTGTCGATCGCTTGGCCGTGGTACGCCCCGATCGGCGGCGGGTTTGCGTTGTGCCTGGGTTACCTGTTGGCGGATCGGCGGGAGCCGGAGACGGCCGAGGCGTAGCGTGATCGCGCAACGGAATCGTTTTTCGTTTAGCGGGTGACTCGCAGCGTCCCGTGGCCACTCAACGTCACCCCACGCGGGCGGCTGCGACGCACCCGCTAAACGGAGGGAGAATCAATCCCGCGGTTTGGCCGGGCTTAACGACCCGCCGGGCTCGGCGTCGTTGTCGATGCGCTGCGCCCCCAGCGGCGACACCACCCACTGCTCGCCTTCTTGGCTGATCGCGTAGCGCTGCGGCCAGTTGCCGTGCTTGTAGAAATTGTTGTGGCGGATCTTGACGACGTGTTGGTCGGCGGATTCGAGCACGGACGCGGGCAACTCGGCGGACAGCCCGTTGGTTTCCGGATCAAACGTGATCGGCAGGTCTTCGCCGTTGAACGTCACCGCGACGCTGTCGCGGAAGATACGGGTGCGGTCGCTGCCCCACCATTCGGGCAGGCCTTCGTCGAGCGTCGAAGTGAGCAGGACGGCGTCTTCGCCCGGCGAGAGCGTGGGCAAGGTCTGCGTCGGTCGGCCGCCGTAGTTGTACTCGCAGAACGCCACGTAGATCGCGTAGGCACAACGTAGGTTGTAGATCGCGTCGCGCAGCCGTTGTTCTTCGTCGGGATTGGAGAAGAACGAGAACTCGCCGAGCGCCGCGGGGACGTTGCTGTGGCGGAGGACGCCGAAGCCGCCCTCGTACATCTGCAGGTCGGTCATGAGGATGCCGGTGACGCCGATCTGGGTGCGTAGCGCTTCGCCGACGCGGTGGCCGAGGTAGCGGGAGACGTCGACGCCGACTTCCGAGTCGTTGGGGTCGCCGTGGAACCAGACGCTGGTCCAGTTGGTCTTGGGGCTGGGCGAGGCGTTGAAGTGGATGCTCAAAAAGAAGTCGGCCCCGACGCCGCCGTCGCGTTCGCGGACCAGGTTGTTGGCGATCTCGGCGCGTTCCTTGAGACCGCTCGCCACGTCTTCGTGGCGGGTGAGCACGACCTGGGCCCCGGCGTTGCTGAGCATCTGTTCGAGCAGCTTGGCGACGCGCAGGTTCATCTCGGCCTCGCGGACGCCGGTGGGGCCGCGCTTGTAGCCGGGCTTGTCGGCGTGGCCGCCGTGGCCGGGGTCGATGACGATCGCCCAGCCCTTCATGTATTTCTCGGCCGGGTGCGGAGCGACGTTGACCTCGGGCAGGTCGAACCACTCGTCGCCTTGGTTCAGCCGGGCGAACGCTTCTTCCAGCGTCGCGGGTTCGACCTCGACGACCGGATCGGTCGGCTCGGGCGTCGGGGTGCAGCCGGGCAGCAGGCAGGCCCAAGTCGCCAACGCCAAAACGGGAACGAGCGGACGGGACAGGCGTGGCAACATGAGCAACTCCTTCGGGCACCGCGAAGCGATGCGGGTTGGCGGGGTTCGGGTTTTGCGGTTCAGCGTGAAGACAACATCAGGCGTCGTCGTTGGCATCGTTGATCCGGGCGATGGTCACCGCCACCGGCGACGCGGCGCGGCGGCCGACCAAGTGGTCGGCGTCGGGTTGGTTGAGCGTGATAAACAATTCGTGACACGCCTGGTCGTAAGGCACGCCGGTCTGGTCGGCGATGAGACGAACCCCACGGTCGATCAACTTCTTGTTGCTCGTGTTGACGTAGACCATCCAGTTGCCGGCGAGTCGGCCGACCAGACCCATGCTCGCGGTCGAGATGGTGTTGAGCACCAGTTTCGCGGCGGCGTGCGCCCAGAGGTCCAGCGGCGTGTCGGGCAACTCGGCCTCGATGATGTATTGCTTGTCGCCCGGCGACGCCGCGGGGGGCGGGCTGCCGATGCTCAGCAAGGCGTGCTCGCCGAATGCGGGCGTGTGTTGGGCGACGCCTTGGGCAAAGTTGCTGTCCGCCGCGGCGTGGGTCTGGGTTTCGTGACCCACCAACAGCGTGACGGCCAACGCGGCGGGCGCTTCGGTGCGGCACGGGTCGGGTTCGTTACCGATGGCGAAGCGCAGGATGCGCTGTCGGTTGAGCACCGGCGGTTTCTCGCGGATCGCTTCGGGGGCGTTCATCGCGGTGTACGTCGGCCCGTCCCAGTCGATACCGCCGGGCGGCCGGCCCAGCAGGTCCGTCCATGCGCCCGGTGTATCGAGCAGCGGGTGTTTGACGAACGACCAGGATTTGGCCGAGACGTCGTCGCCGACTTCGCGGAACGGCGGCAGCGAAAACGTCGGCGAGCGTTCGGTCGTATCGGTCAGGATGTCGAGCAGGTAGCGGTCGGCGAAATAGGTGACCAGTCCGGAAGCGCGGTAGACCTCGGCCTCGTGTTCGGTCAGGCCCGCCATCGCGGCGCGGTTCGCGGGTTGGGCCAGTTCGCTCAGCAGGCCCGCAAAGCGGTCCGCGGTTTCGTCGAGCGCGACCGGGGCGAGCGCGTCGGCGCTGGCGGTGCCTTTGGCTTGTTGCACGGCGGCGATGGCGTGTTCGAGCGCGGTGCCGACGACCATGAGTTCGATGGTCGTGGCTTGCATGCGGGTCGAGCCGGCGACGGCCATCGGTCCGGTGGCGAGGTCGAGCTTGGTGATGCGCGGCTCTTCCAAGACTTCGCGGCTGCGTTCGACCAGGCCGGCGAGAACGTCGCTGGGGTTGTTGTAGACGAAGAACGAAGCCGCCCCGGCGTCGAGCGCTTCCCAGGCGGTGCCGATGACGAAAGACGTTTCGCCGCCCTCGGTGATCGCGACGACGAGGTCGCCTTGGGTGACGCCCGCTTCGCGCAGCTGGTGTCGGCCGAAGTCGGTGAAATCTTCGAAGCCTTCGACCGAACGGATGAGCGCGAAGTCGCCCCCGGCCATCACGCTGCGGACCTGGTCGGCAATCGTCTTCGCTTCGGGATGATCCGCGTGGTTCCACACCCGCCGCCACATCGCTTCGAGCAGGATCGACAGCCGGCCGGTCGCGCCGCAGCCGGTGAAGAACACCCGGCGGCCGGCGATCAGCGTCTCGGTCATCGTTTGCAAGAGCTTGGCGAAGGGTTCGCCGGCGAGGGTCTGCCGCAACACTTCGGGCATGTCGTCGTCGACCGATTGCAGCGCGGCGATGCCCGCGGCGGTGTCGGCGATCAGCGTGTGGGACAGGCCGGCCGTCTTGGGGTGCGGCTGCTCGGTGGGCAGTTCGCCCAGGCGGAACGCGGTGTCGTGAACGAGATAGTGCTCGGCCTGCTGGGCGGCGCGGTCGGGGTTCGTGGTCGTAGGCGGGATCGAAGCACTCATGGGGCCAACGCCACGCTATCTCGGATCACCAGGGTCGACGCGAGGGATTTGGATTCGGGCGTCGAGCCGTCGCGGTGCGCCAGCCAGACCGAGCGGGCCGCCGCGGCGCCCGCCTCGGCGATCGACAGCCGGACCGTGGTCAGCCGGGGGAACAAGAGCGCGGCCGAGGGCCCGTCGTTGAACCCGGCGATGCTCATTTCTTCGGGGACTTTGATCCCCGCGTGCTGCGCGGTGGTGAGGGCGTGGACCGCGAGGTCGTCGTTGAACCCGATGACCGCGGTCGGCCGGGGGGTGAGTTTCAAGAGGTCGGTCGCGGCGCGCTCGGCCTGGATCGGGTCGTAGTTGGTCTGCAGGTCCGGCACGTCGTCGGGGGCGACGCCCGCGGCGCTCAGCGTGCGGAGGATCGCGCGGCGCTTGGTGGCGTCGGTGTGGTTTTCGTGGCCGCTGACCATCGCGAAACGGCGGTGGCCGCAGTCGAGCAGCAGTTCGGTGAGCTGCGTCGCGGCGTCGGCGATCTCCAGGCCGATCGCGGGGCCAGGCAGGGCCGACTCGGCGATGGTGACAAACGGGCAACCCATGTCCTGGATCAGTTCGATGTCCTCGACGCCGAGCATGGTCGGGATGACCAGCACGCCCGCGCAACGCTCGCCGAAGCCTTCGGGCCATTTGGCGGGCGGCGTGCTGATGATCGACAGCTGGGCGTTGACCGTGTCGAGGTAAGACGTCATGCCGCGCACCAGTTCGCCGACGTAATAGCTCGACGATTTGTAGGGCTCGCAGAGCAACATCGCGACGACTTCGCGGCCGTCGTCGTCCTGGGCGTGGGCGGCGGGATTGGTGAGCTTCTCGGGCAGCGCGCTGCGCTTGCTGCCGGGCTCGGGGGTGGATGCGGTCGGGTCAGTGCTCATAGGTCAACACCGGGGCAAGGAGGAGGACGGTCGGGTCAGGCTTGTGGTCATCTTAACCGTCCTCGACGGCGGGGCGGAGGTAGTCGGTTGGGTCCGACGCGGTGGTCGTCGAAGCGCTTGCTTCCGTGACGGCCGCAAACACGGCCGAGAGCTTGGCTTCGAGGGATCGACGTTCGTGACGATCTTTCTCGATCGCGGAGGCGTCTTGCGCGACGGGTTGGTATCGCTGTGCGAGTCGTTCGACCCGCTCGTGCGCCGCGGCGACGGTGTCGTAGGCCAGACGCCCGGACTCGACGGCCTGGACCACCGCGTCGATCGCCCGCAACACCAGTTCGGGGTGATGGCAAGCGATGAGCAGGTCCACACCCGCTTCGAGCGCTCGCACCGCGACTTCTTCGATGGGCGTGTGGTGGGCGATCGCTTTCATTTCGAGGTCGTCGCTGATGACGACGCCGTCGAATCCCATTTCTTTTCGGAGCAGGCCGTTGATGACCGCTGGGCTCATCGTGGCGGGGGTCTGGTCTTGGGCGTTGGGGTTCAAAGATTCGAAGACGATGTGGGCGGTCATGATCGAGGCGATGCCTTGATCGATGGCGTGTCGGAAAGGCGGTAACTCGATGGCGTCGAGGCGTTCGCGGTCGTGATGCAGGCGAGGCAGGGTGTGGTGGCTGTCTTGGTGTGTGTCGCCGTGGCCGGGGAAGTGCTTGCCGCACGCCGCGACGCCGACGGCTTGGAGGCCGCGGGCCAGGGCCGCGCCGCAGCGGGCGACGAGTTTGGGGTCCGAGCCGAACGAGCGGTTGCCGATGACGGGGTTGTCGGGGTTGGTGTCGACGTCGAGCACGGGGGCGAAGTTGAGGTTGATCCCCAGCGCTTTGAGTTGGAGCCCGACGAGCCGACCGAGGTCGAAGAGGTGTTCCGGCGTTGTGGATCGGCCGACCTCGGCCATCGGCGGGGCGACCATGAAGCCCGCCGGGTCGAAATCTTCCCGCAGCCGGGCGACGCGTCCGCCTTCTTGGTCGATCCCGATCAGGCCGCCGGGGCCGCGGGCGGTGTGGATCGCGTCGCAGAGGGCTTGGGTCTGTGTGGCGGTTTCGATGTTCTTGGCGAACAACGCCACGCCCCGCAGGCCGGCTTGAAGCATGTCGTGGATCTGCGGCGACAGTTCGCCGCCGTCCCAGCCGGCCAGAAACAGGCCGCGGACCGTTCGTTCCAGGCCGGTCCGATCAACGAAAGAAGGGGGGGCAGCAGCGGGCATAGCGTGAATCGGTAGAGGGTAAGCCTCCTCAGCTTGGGAAGGAAGACTTGGAGCTCAAATTTAAATCATATAATTATAACGCGATTCGTCTCGCTGCTCGCGGGGTTTCAGGCATATTTCGCAGTTTTTTCGCTTTGAGGGGCTTTCCGGCCGTGGCTCATGGCCCCAGGGGCGCGCAAAACAAGTCCAGCCTTTCTGTTGTGAATATGGCGTGGTTAGGTTTTCCCAGGTTTGCTTCCTCCCAAACCTAAGAAAACTTGAACTTGACTCTATCGGTCGCGGGTGGAATATTATATTATTAGAGCTAAAGAATTTACGCTCGACGTGGCGACGCACAGCTATTCAACAGGATGATCAAGTTTGTGGCCGGTGTCCGTCGAAGAGACTTGTTAGTCTTGTGTTTCGAATTTGATTACGTTTGTTAATCACAAACGATCGCCGAGGGCAGGGAAACTCTGGATTGTGTTCTGGAGTAAATCCGGGTGACGTCTACGACGAGACGTCTAACGTTCGACGCTAAGGAACGATGGTTTTGTCAAGTATTCCCGCCAACACCAAAAAGACCGCCAAGAACCTCTCGCCGATGACGCCGGTCGACGCCAAGCCGGGGCAGCCGCTCTACGCCACCGTGAAAAAGGCGTTGATCCAGGCGATCGACGACGGCCACTTCCCGCCCGACAAACGCCTGCCCAGCACCAAAGACCTCAGCGAGCAGATGTCGGTTTCGCTGGTCACCGCCCACCGGGCGTTACGCGAACTCGTCGGCGAAGGCTTCCTCGACCGGGCCCGGGGCAAAGGCACTTTTGTTGTCGACCGGGCCGTCCGCGCGACGCGCCGCCTCCGCATCTGCATCATGATCGACCGCGAAGTGTCGCTGGTCGACGAGCACCACAGCCGGCTGGTTGAAGGGATGCGTCAAGCCTCGGCCAATCGCAGCCCGGCCGACACCCAGGTCGAACTCACCGTCAGCCAGTACGGCACCCGCGTTCAGGACGACTGGGACGGCTTCCTCCTGCTCGATCCGCTGGACGAAGATCTCAAAGCGTGTCTCGCCGAACTCCCGGCCCGCGCCGCAAAAATGGTCGTGGGCAGCGCGAGCAATGACGCGGAGATTTCCTCGGTTTCGGTCGACAACGGCGCCCTGGCGGAACTGTTGATTGACCACCTGGCGCAGATGGGCCACGAGAAACTCGCTTTCCTCGGCTCGGCCCGGCTGACCGGCGGCAACCGCGACCTCTGGGAACATTTCCAGACCACCTGCGACCAGCGTGGCCTCAAGCTGCCCGATTCCCACGCCATCCGCGTCAAGGGTTGGCGGCTCGGCGAACAAGACAAGATGCGGCTGTTTCAACTGCTCGGCCAAGCCGACGGCCCGACCGCGATCGTCACCGGCGGCTACCACTTTAGTCTCGACGTATACGAAGCCGCCGCCACGCTCGGCCGATCCGTCCCGGACGATCTCTCGGTCATCGGCATCGGCAACCCCGCCAGCGCCGCCCACCTCGCCCCGCCCCTAACTTGTGCTCAGCAGCCTTTGGTCGAACTCGGCCACGCCGCGATCAGCGCGATCGCGCAAGCCATCGACGGTAGCGAGTCACCCGCCACGACCACCCGTGCCCTACGACCCGAGTTAATCGTACGGAAATCCGTCGCGCGGCAGTAGATTCTAATTTCTTGTCGACATTAAAAAACACAGCTGACGAAGCTGTGTTTTTTAGTATCGATTTGATAATGACCGTCTATGACATGGATCTAATAGGCTTGGCCGTCCACGGTCCACTTATTAGGTGTGTCGGTTGCGTAAGTAAGTTCGGTGTATACCGCGGGAATGGTGGTCGGATCAACCGGGTCGGCTCCGGGGATACCGACGCTTGATGCATGCCCGTCAACCCATGCGATATTTACGCTGGTGCCGTTGTGACGTGGATGGGGAACCCCAACCGTGCTCGGTTCGCCATCGCGGATGATGTAGTGCCCTGATGGTACGTCATCGTCCCATGTACTCGCGATCGCGCTATCTGCAAACGCAATTTTATCTGAAGCATCGAGAACAAAATCAACGTTGGGGGTAGTCGAAAGCCCGGCCCCGCCTTTTTGCCGGAACTCTGTGCCGAGGTGCAAGTAGTTAATCCCGTAATGAATATTGCGGAGACGAGCAGCGTTAGGCCCGTCGAGCAAATTGTCGGTTCCGGTTTCATCCGCAACATCCACATCCAAGAACTCGTCCAAAGCATTATCGAAGCTGGGGCAGGCCAGTGCTTCGGTATTGTTCAAAATACCTTCCTTAATCAGCAGTCCGGGCCAAAAGTGAGCACCTTCATCCGTGGAGAACTCGGTATTTGACCAGGGAACCTGGGAGTTAATGAAGTAGTTGTCGTAATCGGCGCTGTAGATCGTAGAGGTCAGTCCCATCTGACGGAGATTGCTGAGACACTTCACCCCACGGGCGGTTTCTCGGGCCGCTCCTAGCGCTGGCAAAAGAATGCCGACGAGCAACGCAATAATCGAAATCACAACCAGAAGTTCGATCAGCGTGAAGGCGGAAGGGTGGTGTCGGGAGGATCGGCAAAACATAGGTTGGCTCCGGGAGATGATGTGGTCTAGATGCTGCTTAAAATCGAGTATGGTCCTTGGTCCACCCGTTAAAATCAGGTGGCGAGAACGCGTTTTCTTGATGATCATGGTCAAATTTGAGATTGAAAGTGATATTCACAGGCACCATAATTATATAATCAAAGTTTAAGAATTACAACACTCAATTCCAGCATTAGGCCTGTTCGGTCGTAGGGCCGAACTTGTTAGTGCAGCAACATCACTTGCGGAACACTCCGCCAGAGTATTTAGGTTAGAAATTTGCTCGGTTTTTGATCTTTTTCAAGTCAAACCGCGTCCGAGCAACTCATTTATCTTGAATAGGCTTATTCCCTGTAAATAGTTTTCTATAAAGGGTTTGTTGTGAATAATTTTATTCGATGCTCGGTGACTGCGTTGGGCCATTCCCTTTAACCCACACACCCCGTAAGGTTTAGCCAACACCCCCGGCCCGCCCCATGCGGCGGGCTTGTCCAAGGTCCCCATAAAGCACGACCGGCGGTCGCCCGATTCTCTACCGAGAGGGGGCAACCCGCCCGACGCTGTTTGATCGAAGGACCTGCCCATGTTGTATGCCACCCAAGCCCGGCCGACGTTGATCCAACGTGCGGCCCTGAACGTCTTGACCGCTTTCCTGATGTTGGCCGCCGCGCCGGCGTTCGCCAGTGTGACCATCAATGGCGTGACCAACGGCCAAGTCGTCACCGGTGACCTCGAAGTCTCGGCGACCACCAACGTCAAGCGGCTGATCGACCTGACCATCGTCCTCAACGGCCCCGATGGCACGGTGATCGTGAATCGATCGACCGGAAAACAAGTGAATCTGGTCCAGTCGCCCGAGGACGCCAATCAAGGTCTGCCTTGGGACACGACCCAGGCGACCGCAGGCAAGTACGCCGTGACCGCGTTTGCCGCGTCCCGTGGCGCTAGGGGGCGTGTCATCACCGCCAATACGGTGAACTTTTACGTCCAGAACGACAACCTGACGCAGCCCGTGGCCCCGCCGCCGACGTCGGCACCCAGCCCTGAAGCCCCGGCCGATCCCGAGCCGGAGACGCCCGTCGTCGAAACCCCGACGTCTGAAGTCGTGGAAACCGAAACCGTCGTGGAAACCCAGACCCCCGCGGAGCCGCTGGCGCAGACGCCCGAAGTGACTCCGCCGGCCGAAGCGCCGGCACCGCCGATCTCGCAGACGGCCGGCGTGACGACGATCGCGTTCGCCGGCAACACGCCGACCCAACGCATTCTCGGCGACAGCGCCACGATCAACATCGAACTCAACAACCCCGCCGCCGACGCGGACGTGCTGTTCCTGGTTTGGGACCTGGACCGCAAGGCCGTGGTCAACAACGTCTCGGCCACCCTCACGGCGGGTAACCTGACCGTCGGGTCAAACGTGCTGGACCAACTGCCCACTGGCAACCTCGAACTGCAGGCCCACTACCGCGAAGGCGGCGTGATCGTGAAGACCGCGAAACACGTCATGCTCAATGCCGCGCCGACGCCGCAGGTCGAACCCACCGGCCCCGAAGCGATGCCGACGGTTCGTTTCTCGGCCAACTCGCCTGCCACCCGGATCGTCGGCTCGACCGCGGGCGTCAGCTTCGAACTCGAAGGCGAACTCCCCGAAAGCGGCGACGTGTTGGCGATCGCGTGGTCGGTCGACGAAGGCCGTTTGGTGCCCGGCTTCGCGCAGGTCTACACCGAAGGCCCCTGGACGATCTCGGCCGACTTGCTGAACCTGCTGCCCCGCGGCCAAATCGAGCTGCAACTCCGTCCGCGCTACAACGGCCAGATCTTGGGCAAAGTCGTCCACGCGATGACCATCAGCCCGCCCGCCGTGGTCGATCTGCCCGATGAAACCGAAGCCCCGGCCGATCCCGCGGACGCGGCTGACGAAGACGACCAACTGGCCGACAGCGGCGACGACGCTTCCGAAGAGACACCCGCCGAGACGCCCGACGCCGAAACCCCCGTGGTCGACGCGACGCCGGACCCCGGCAACGACTCCACCGACACGCCCAGCGAAACCCCCGGCAACGATGGCGATACCGCGACGCCCGACGGCCCCGTGGCCACGGATGTTCAGTTCGCCGCCGGCTCGGTCTCGCGCTACACGCCCGGCTCGGGCGACACGATCACGCTCGACCTCGACGGCGTCCTGCCCGCCGACGGCGACGTGCTCATGCTCATGTGGCACAAAGACCGCAGCGAGATGGTCAGCGGCTTCGCCCACGAACTCTCGGGCACGAACCTCGAAGTCAGCAGCGCGAAGCTCGACACGGTTCCCGCAGGCAACGTCGAGCTGCAAGCGCTGCTTCGCGTGCCCGGCCAACCGATCAAGATCCGCAAGATGTCGATGTTCATCGTCGATCCGAATCTGCCGGAAGACGAGCAAGTCGCCGACGAAACCAACGGCGACAGCCCCGATTACGACGGGCTGAACCTCACGTCCGACGGCTTCACCAAGTTCACCAAGAGCAGCGACACCCGCGTGATCTACGTCGCGGCCAATGGCAACGACAACAACGACGGCCTCTCGACCGCCACGCCCATGCGGACCGCTCGAGCGGCCTACGCCAAGCTGCGCAACGGCAAGCCCGACTGGTTGTTGTTCAAGGCCGGCGACACCTTCCGCGGCAACCTCGGCACGATCTCGAAGTCGGGTCGTAGCGCCGACGAGCCGATGCTGATCAGCACCTACGGCGAAGGCCCGCGGCCGATCTTCCTGTCGCCCGAAGACACCTGGGCCGAGAAGTTCTTCCAGACCAACGGCAACTACGTCGCGTTCGTCGGCCTGCACATCATCGCCGAGAACCGCGACCCGCGTCGCGCCGGATTTAACTCCAGCCGCATGTCTTCCGACGAGTGGAACGCCTCGGCGATCACCTTCCTCGGCGACGCCAAGGGCCTGCTGATCGAAGACTGCATCATGGAGTACTTCAAGTTCGCCATCGTGGTGCAGTCGACGCCCAACGACGGCTACGCACGGGACATCCAGATCCGCCGCAACGCGGTGCTCCACAGCTACGGCCACTGGGACAAGAAAGTCGCCGGCCACAGCTCGGGCATGTACGGCGCGTACATCGACGGCCTGCTCATCGAAGAAAACGTCTGGCACCACAACGGCTGGAACCCCAGCATCAGCGGCGCCGGCAAGACCAAGTTCAACCACAACATCTACATCCAGGACAACTGCACCGGCAACTCGGTGGTCCGCGGCAACATCCTCACCGACGGCTCGGCCCACGGCCTGCAACTCCGCTCCGGCGGCGACGTGATCGACAACCTGTTCGTCGGCAACCCGCTGGCGTTCTTCGTCGGCCGATACGAGTCGGACGTGCTCCGCAACGTGGTCATGAAGTCGCAGGACATGGGCGACGAAGCCCGCGGCCACGGCATCGAAATCCTGCCCTGTCTCTTTGCTCGGGTGGAGAACAACATCATCAGCCAGAAGCAGGGCTCGGCCTCGTTCGCCTACGCCATCGGCTTCAACTACAACAGCGCCTACAACAGCTTCCTCAACGGTCGGCCGTTCCGGGCGACGCTGAAGGACAACAAGATCTACCGGTGGCCGCGCGACAACGGCAGCTCGTCGGCGATCAAGTTCGGCACCCAGCCGCAGATGTCCGAAAACACGCGGAACGCTTTGGACGTCGCCTCGGGTGGCGATAGCAATCCGCCGTGGATCGACCCCGAGCGCGACGTCGAGTCGTACATGAGGTCGATCGGCAAGACGGCTTCGCTCGACGCGTTGATCGACGGCGCCGCGTTCCGCCCCCGCGGGCAGTGGGCCCAGGAGTTCAGCGCCGAGGCGGTCAACCTGTACATTCGCCGCGGGTTTGACGTAAAGCCGTTCGACTAAACCTCGGGACGGCCGGTTGAACCCGGACTGACGCTTGCCAGTATGAACCCCACCGGGCCGACTCCGCGTCGGCCCGGTTTTTTGTTCGACACGTCCGCAGCAAGCCCCGATTTGGCGGGGATTTGGCCGGTTTTGGCCGATAATAGGGGCGGCCAATCGAGCGGTTTGAATCGGTCGATACACTAGTGGATTGCGGCCTAAACCCCGCACGCTGCCGCATGGCCGCCCGCTTCTGGAAGTGCTCCCGGAAGCGACTCGATCACGGGAAGAAAAGACGACATGAAACCGCTCGGCCGGTGCGCACAACTCGATCAGGAATCAGCGTTTACCGCTATTCGTCGCCGCGTCGAGCCCCGCCCGCCGCAGCCGGGTTTCGGCGTGGAGGTGGCGTCATGACGTCGACTATTTCCACGTCCCATAACCCCGCGTCCGCGCCGCTCCACGTCGGCTATCTGATCCCCGAATTCCCGGGGCAGACGCACGTGTGGATGTGGCGGGAGATCGTGCACATGCGCGAGGCCGGGGCGGACCTGCATCTGTTTTCGACCCGCCGTCCGCCCGAGCGCGACAAGGCCCGGCACGACTTCGCCGAGGCCGCCGCGGCCGAGACGACCTACCTCTGGCCGATGTCGGCCGGGGCGATGTTGTCGTCGCTGGCGTGGGCGCTTTGCACCAAGCCGCTGGGCCTGCTGCGGGCGGTGCGTTGGGCGCTGACGCTGCCCGTTGAGAAGAAGCCGAACCTCAAGACGGTCTTGCCGTTGGTGATCCCGGCCTGCAAGCTCGCGCGGGACGTGAAGCGTCGTGGGCTGACGCACCTGCATTCACACACCTGCGCGAACAGCGCGGTGTTGGCGATGTTGGTCAAGGCGTTGCAGGGCACGCCGTACTCGCTGACGCTCAACGCGAACATCGAGTGGTGGGGCGGGGCGATGGCCGAGAAGTTCGGCCGGGCGGACTTCACGATCGCGATCACCGAATGGCTCGAAGCGCAGGTCCGCCGCGACTATTCGGAACTCGGCGACGACCAAGTCGTGCTCGGCCGTATCGGCGTGGACACGAAGAAATGGACGCCGTCGCCTGAGTCAAAGCCAAAACAAGACGCCCTGCGAATCATCACCGTCGGCCGGCTGCATACCAGCAAGGGCTACGACGTGTTACTCGACGCGCTCGGCCAACTCCAAACCGATGGCGTCGCTTTCCAACTCACCATGATCGGCGACGGCCCCGATCGGCAAGACCTCGTCGATCAAGCCGAGAAACTCGGTTTGACCGACCGCGTGACCTTCACCGGCTCGCTGGGCGAAACCCAGATTATCGACGCGATGCGTTCGAGCGACGTGTTTGTCTTGTCGTCGCACGCCGAGCCGTTGGGCGTCGTGTCGATGGAAGCGATGGCGATGGAAGTCGCCACGATCGCAACCGACGCCGGCGGCGTCGGCGAGATCATCACCGATGACGAAGACGGTAAACTCGTCCTCCCCGGAAACGCGCAGGCGTTGGCTCAAGCGCTCCGCGAGATGGCCGAAGACGACGCGCTGCGAACCCGCCTGGCCAAGGCCGGTCGGCAGTCGATCATCCGCAACTTCGACTCGCGCCGCGGCGCCGCGACGCTGTTCGAACGCCTCACCGGCCAACGCCCCGACGCGATGCTGGCCGTGCTCGATGAAGACGTGCATTCTGACCAAACGTCCGAGACGCCCGCGGAGGTGACCTCGCATGGCTAAGCCGCGCGTACTGCTCATCGCCGAGCAGGCCAACCCGGAATTCGTCAGCGTCCCGCTCGAAGGCTGGTCGCACAGCCAAGCCATCGCCGAAGTCGCCGACACACACTTGGTCACCCAGGTCCGCAACCGCGAAGCGATCCTCAAGGCCGGCCTGACCGAAGGCGAAGACTTCACCGCGATCGACTCGGAAAAAGTCGCGGCGCGGATGCACAAGCTTTCGGGCGTGTTGCGTGGCGGCAAGGGCAAGGGTTGGACCACCGTGATGGCGCTCAACGCGGTGAGCTACGCCTACTTCGAGAAGCTCGTCTGGAAACAGTTTGGCGACGCGATCCGGCGCGGCGAGTACGACGTGGTGCACCGCCTGACGCCGTTGAGTCCGACGCTGCCCAGCAGCCTGGCGAAGAAGTGCAAGAAGGCGGGCGTGCCGTTCGTGTGGGGCCCGATCAACGGCGGGGTCGCCTGGCCGAAAGCGTTCAACGCCGCCCGGCGGGCCGAGCGCGAATGGTTGAGTTATGTGCGTGATGCCTACAGACTCCTGCCCGGCTATCGCGCAACGCGCGAGCACGCCCACACCGTCATCGTCGGCTCGACCGCGACGTACGACCAAGTGCCGAGTCGTTACCACGACAAGTGCGTCTACATCCCCGAGAACGCGATCGACCCGGCGAAGTTTGTGGCGAAGCGTTCGCGCAGCGTGGCGCCCGGCGAACCTATCAAGCTGGCGTTCGTGGGGCGATTGGTGCCGTACAAGGGTGCGGACATGCTGCTCGACGCGGTGGCGGAGTTGGTCCGTAACCAACGCGTCACCGTCACGATCATCGGCGACGGCCCGGAGCGCGGAAAACTCGAAGGCATCATCGAACGCGAAGGCTTGGCGGAGGGCGTAACGCTCGCGGGTTGGGTTGATCACGCCCAGTTGCAGCACACCTTGGCTGAGCACGACGTGTTCGCGTTCCCCAGCATCCGCGAGTTCGGCGGGGCGGTCGTGCTCGAAGCGATGGCGGTGGGCCTGGTCCCCGTCGTCGTGGACTACGGCGGCCCGGGCGAACTGGTCACCGACACCACCGGCCATCGCGTCGCCATCGGGCCGCGCGAGCAGATCGTTGCGGACTTCAAGGCCGCGATCGGGCAACTCGCAGACAACCCCGACAAACTTGAGCCGATGTCACACGCCGCGATGGCCCGCGTCGAACAGCTTTTCACTTGGCCAGCCAAGGCGAAACAAGTCGCGGCGGTTTACGCCCACGCCGCGGGCGAAACGGCGGAACGGCCCGACTTCGGCATGCCCTTGCCGGATGTGGATGCGGGTCCGTCTTCGTCGTCCAAAGTCGATCACGCCTCCGCCGAGCTGGCGATGTCGCCGGGGGGTGACGCATGACCGCCAGCTCATCGAGCAGCGTCGCGCTGGACCTCGCCGAGGCCGCGGGCGGCAAAGCCATCGCGGATGATCAGCCCAAAGAAGGCGCGGGCCTGAAGAAGCGCACGGTCAACGCGGGCCTGTGGCAGAGCTTCGGCTTCGCGTTCGATCAGGGGCTGAGCCTCGTCAGCAACATCGTGCTGGTCTACTTCGCGCTGCCCAAAGAAGCTTTCGGGATCATGGCGGTGATCCTGATCGTGATCCAGGGCCTGCAGATGTTTTCCGACGTCGGCATCCAGCCCTGCCTGATCCAGAACAAGCGGCAGGACCCGGCGTTTTACAACACCGCGTGGACGATCCAGGTCTTCCGCGGCTTCGTGCTGTGGTTGATCGCCTCGGCGATCGCGTACCCGTTGTCGTTGTGGAAGGGCGACAGCGAGTTGGCCTGGCTGCTGCCGTTGGCGGCGCTCACGTCCGTATTCAACGGCTTCCGGTCCACGGCGTGGATCACGGCCCAACGCCGCCTCGACATCCGGCTGCTTTCGATCCTCAAAGCCTCCTTCGCCGTGGTACGCATCGGCTCGATGGCGTTGGTCGCGTGGTTCAGCCCGACGGCGTTGGCGTTGGTCATCGGCCTACTGGTCAACAGTTTGCTCTTGTGCGTCGCTAGCCACTGGATGATCAAGGAGATCAAGAACCGTTTCCACTTCGAGCGCAAGGCGTTTGGCGAGTTGATCCGCTACGGCAAGTGGTTGTTCCTGAGTACGGTCATCACGTTCTTCGCCGGCCAGATCGACAAGATCTTTTTGTACGACCTGATGTCGGCCGCGGCGCTGGGCGTGTTTTTCATCGGCTCGCGTTTCGCTGAGATCGGCCCGATGTTTTTCAAACAGATGGGTCAGGTCGTCGGCTTCCCCGCGTTGTCGGACGTGTACCGCCGGGACCCCGAGCGGTTCAAGGTGGCGCTGCTCAAGCTGCGGCTGGTGTTGACGCTGCCGATCAATTTGTTGCTGTTGTCGATGATCGCGCTGGGCCCTACGGTGACGTGGCTCTTCTACGGTAACTCGCCGACGCCGGGCTTCATCGAGGCGGGGTGGATCATCCAAGTGCTCTGCTTCAACTCGCTGGCGGGCATGGTCACCACTAGCTACGGCAGCGTGTTCATGGCCAGCGGACGCACCGTCTACAACATGTGGTCGGTCTTCGCGCAGCTGGTCGTGATGGTCGCGGCGACGCTGACGGGTTACTTCCTGGCGGGCGAACTCGGTTTTATTCTCGGCATCGGCCTGACCCAGTGGGCCAAGTACGTGGTCGACGCGGGGCTGGCCAAGCGGTGCGGCTGCTGGCAGTGGAAGTTTGACGCGGCGGTGCTGGTCACCAGCGGGACGCTGGCGATCGGCGCGTTGTGGGTTTCGGATTGGTTGGCGTGGAGGTTCGTGCTGTGAGTGAACCCACCCCCGAAATCTCGGTGCTGATGTGTGCGTACAACGCCCAGCGTTATCTCGCCGAGACCATGCGCAGCGTGCTGAACCAGACGTTCGAAGACTTCGAGGTCGTCGTGGTAGACGACGGCTCGACCGACGAGACGCCGCGCATCTTGGATACGTTCGCCCAGAGCGACCCGCGGGTCCGCGTGATCACCGGGCCTAACGCGGGCATCCCGCAGGCGGCGAACGTGGGGCTCGCGGCCTGCCGGGGCGAGTTTATCGCCCGCATCGACTCGGACGACATCGCCAAGCCGCGTCGGCTGGAGACGCAATTGGCGTACATGAAGAACAATGACTTGGTGGCCTGCGGGACGTGGCACGATTTAATCGACGAGCGTGGGCGGTTGCTGAAACTACTCAAGACGCCGATCGACGACGCGACGATCCAGGACCGCGCGCTCAAAGGCCACGGCTCGATCTGTAACCCCACGTCGATGATCCGCAAGCAGCCGTTCGCGGAGCTGGGCGGTTACAGCGAAGACCTGCCCGTGGCGGAGGATTTGGATTCGTGGCTGCGGTTGGGCGAGGTCGGCAAGCTCGGCAACGTGCCGGAGTGTTTGGCTCAGTATCGGCTGCACAGCCATTCGATCAGCGAGCAGAAGTGCCAACTCGAACGCGACTGCGCGAAGATCGCCTGCGAACGCGCGTGGGAACGACGGGGGATTGAAGGTTCGTTTGAAGCGGGCCACATGTGGCGGCCCGGCAAAGACCGCGGCAGCCGACACCACTTCGCGACCGAGTACGGCTGGTGGGCGTTCAAGAGCGAGCAATTCCGTACCGCGGCGAGC
This sequence comes from Planctomycetota bacterium, assembly GCA_039199695.1. Lineage (GTDB taxonomy): Bacteria > Planctomycetota > Phycisphaerae > Phycisphaerales > Phycisphaeraceae > Algisphaera. The sequence continues at coordinate 31,564 of JBCCST010000018.1, forward strand.
TACGGCGTCCGCGCGATCCGGCTCAAGCCCTGGCACCCCGTGGGGTACAAGCTGCTGCTGGTATCGCTCGTCAAGGGTGGCGGGAAGAACGCGCCGGTTAACGACGGCCTGCCGAAGGCCGAGGGGGTGCCCGCGTGAGTGAAGCGACGACACGCCCCAAGGTGTTGTTCATCGGCCGAGACGCCCCGTGGACCGGCGGCGCGGGCTATCTCGTGCGTCAACAGATGTTCCTCGACGCGTTCACGAGTTTTGCGGACGTGACCGCGGCGCTGTTCGAGTTGTGCGCGGACGACGCGGAAGCGGGCGTGGTCGAGGCGGGTTGTGAGCGGGTGGTGTCGTTGCCGCGCAAGCCGCTGCGCCGCGAGGGCCGTTGGGAGATGTTGTTGAAAGATACGGTGTACCGTACGCCCCGCAACATGCGGGGTTTCGACGCCGAGGCGGCGCGGGTGATCCTGCGGACGCTGGACATCGATTCGTTCGACGCGGTGTTTTGTTACCGCATCGACACCGCGGCGTGGTCGGGCGTGCTCGGTCGGCCGGACCTATTGCTGGACATCGATGACCCCGAACACGCGCGGACCGCGCGTCGGGTCGAGCTGCGCGGTGAGACGCCCGATGCGCGGACGCTGCGGGACATGGCCAAGGTCAAGCGTTTCGAGTTGGCCGCGGCGGCGTCGGCGCGCGTGTCGTTTGTGTGTCAGCCCGCCGACCGCGACCGGTTCGGCGACCCCAAGCCCGAGGTCGCGCCCAACGCGGTGCCGACGCCCGCCCAATGTCCCGAGTATCAGCCGGACCCCGACACACTGCTGTTCGTGGGCAACCTCAACGGCGGGATGGAGAACCCCAACGTCGAGGGGCTGTTGTGGTTTGTCGATGAAGTCTGGCCGTTGATTGCTCAGCGTCGGCCCGAGACGCGGCTGCGGATCGGCGGCAAAACCTCGGACATGGTCGCCGAGCGTTTGGTTGATCTGCCCGGCCGGGTGGAGTTGTTGGGCTTTGTCCCCGACATGGCCGAGGCGGTTCGGTCGTCGGCGGTCAGCCTCGCCCCGATCCGCTTCGGCACCGGCACCCGGATCAAGGTGCTCGACGCGTTGGCCCAGGGCGGCGCGGTCGTGGGCACGACGCTGGCCTGCGAAGGCATCGGCGTCGAAGACGGCCAGCATGTACGGTTGGCAGACTCGGCCGAGGCGTTTTCGGCGGCCTGCATCGAACTCTTGAACGACCCCGCGAAGGCGGCGACAATGGGTCGCAACGGCCACGCGCTCATGCTCGATCGGTACAGCACCGCACACCACGTGCCGCGTTTGGCGAAGCGTTTGGCTGAGCTGATGGGCGTCGAACTCCCGGCGGCGGTCGATTCGTCCGCGGCCGAACCGAGGGAAGCCGAGGGTGATGAGCAAGCGGCGGCGTTGAGCGAATCGGGGGTGCGATCAGGATGACCATGGACCCGATGCGGATCAATTTTGTGTTGCCCGAAGCGACGCGGGCCGGCGGCGTGCGGGTCGTGGCGATCTACGCCGAGCGGCTCGCGCAGCGGGGCCACCGCGTGACCGTGGTGTCGATGCCCCGCCGGCTGAACTGGAACCGTCGCCTGCGCCGCGGGCTCAAGGGCCAGGGCTTTTCGCCGATCATGCGGCTCGACGGGAATTACTTCGACGGGCTGAAGGACGTGGAACACCGCATCATCGAGCAGCCGCGCCCGGTGGTGAACGATGACCTGCCCGACGCGGACGTAACGATCGCGACGTGGTGGAAGACCGCGTACTGGGTCGATGCGCTGTCGGCTAACAAGGGCGCACGGGTGTATTTCATCCAGCACGACGAGCGCCACGTCCACGGCACGGACGAGGGCGTCGTACCCACCTGGAAGTTTTCGAACCACAAAATCCTCGTCGCCCAGTGGCTCGACCCCGTGTTGCGGGAGTTCGGCGTGACCGGCCCGCTGGACGTGGTGCCCAACGCGGTCGATACCGAGCAGTTCCACGCCCCGCCGCGCGGCAAGCAGGATCGCCCGACGGTCGGGCTGATGTACGCCGACTCGAAGTTCAAGGGCGCGGACCTCGCCCTCGCGGCGTTTGCGAAAGCGAAAGAGACGCTGCCCGAACTGCAACTCGTCGCGTTTGGTAAAGACAACGAGTATCGCGACCTGCCGCTGCCCGAAGGCACGCGTTACGAACAGGACCCGCCGCAGGACAAGATCCGCGAGGTGTACGCGGCGTGTGACGCGTGGCTGTTTGCGAGCCGTTGCGAGGGATTTGGCCTGCCGATCCTCGAAGCGATGGCCTGCCGCACGCCGGTGATCGCGACGCCCGCCGGGGCCGCCCCCGAACTCGTCGGCCGGGGCGGTGGGATTCTGGTGGGTCCCGAAGACGTCGACGGTATGGCCGAGGCGATCCTGCAGATCGGCCAACAAGAAGAAAACGCGTGGCGGGCGATGTCCGACCAGGCCCACGCCACCGCGACCGGGTACACCTGGGAAGACGCGACCGACGCGTTCGAGGCGTCGTTGCGCAGCGCGGCCCAACGTTACGAACAGAGCCGAAAGGAAGTGGCATGTACCAGATAGCCCAGGCGGTGTTGTGGGGCTGGATCCCCTTGGTGTTGGTGCTGTTTCTGGTGATGCCTCATCGGCGGGCGGTCGTCGTCGCGCTCATCGGTTCGTGGCTGTTCCTGCCGCAGCTGGCGTACAGCGTGCCGTTGATGCCCGACTTCACCAAGGTCACCGCGACGTCCTACGGCATCATCCTGGGCGCGCTCATCCTCGACCCGCAGAGCCGGGTGCTCAACTTCAAACCTCGTTGGATCGACATCCCCATGGCGGTCTGGGTGATCAGCCCGTTTTTCTCGTCGGTCAGCAACAACCTGGGGCTGTACGACGGGGCGGCCCAGATCGCCGACAAGATGATCACCCACGGCCTGCCGTACCTGATCGGCCGGCTGTATTTCCGCACCCCCGAAGACGCCAAAGAATTCGCCATGGGCATGGTGGTCGGCGGGCTGCTGTACGTGCCGTTGTGCCTCTACGAAATCCGGATGAGCCCGCACCTCCACGAGATGATCTACGGCTTCCGCCCGATCAACGACTGGCAGATGGTCAAGCGGTGGGGCGGGTGGCGGCCGATGGTGTTCATGAAGCACGGCCTGATGGTCGGGGTGTGGATGACCACGACCGCGGCGATCGCGTTCTGGCTGTGGCGGACCAAAGCCATCAAAGACATCTGGGGCGTACCGATGTGGTTGGTCGGGCCGATCATCATCGTCACCGCGATCCTCTGCAAGACCACCGGCGCGGTCGCGCTGTTCTCGGTGGTTCTGGCGGCGATGTTGCTCGTGCGGTACCTCGACATGAAGATCATGTTGTACGCCATCATCGTCGGCATCCCCGTGTTCCTGTTTCTGCGGGTTACGGGTCTGTTTACTGGCGAGAATGTGGCGGAAGCCATCGGCCAGATCGTCCCGCCGCTCGGCGAGCGGGCGCTTTCGCTGCAGTACCGCCTCGACCACGAAAACGCGATCGTCGGCCGGGCGTACGAGAAAATCCTGCTGGGCTGGGGCGGCTGGGGCGACGCGTTCCAGGTCTACATCGAGAAGTACCAGTCCCGCGCCGTGCCGGACAGCCTGTGGGTCCGCGCGTTCGGCGAAGGCGGGCTGATCGGTTTGACGTCGCTGTTCGCGTACTACCTGATTCCGCCGTTCGTCCTGCTGAGGAAGATGAAGCCTAAAGAGTGGTGCAGTGCTCGCTGTGCTCCGCTGACCGGTATGGCGATGATCATCTTGATTTATGCGATGGACTGCTTGTTCAACACGATGGAGAACCCGATCTTCATCGTCGCCGTCGGCGGCGTTTCGACCATGGCCGTGTCGCTCAGCCGCGTGCCAGTGAAGAAAGCCGCGCTGGTGACTAGCCGACCCGCCGGAGACTCGGATGCGGACGACGATCTGCTTGATGATCTCAAGAGCGACGAGCCGTTGATCCTGATTGATCCGCCGATCGACCGCGATCGGCCGCTGGGGGGGGCGACGTGATCGAGACGCCCGCGCCCATCCCGTCTTCGCTCGGAACCGCGTCGGCCGAGACGCGTTCAACCGAACGGCCGGCGCGTCCCGCGACCACGGTGCGCATCGTCATCGTCAACTTCCGCACGCCGGGGCTGACCATCGATTGCCTCGCGTCGCTGGAAACCGAACTGCAAGACCTGCCGGGCGCCCAAGTCGTTGTCGTCGAGGGCGGCAGCGGCGACGACTCGGCGGCGCAACTGCAACAAGCCATCGCCGACCACGCCTGGTCGTCGTGGGTCACGCTTGATGTGCGAGAAGACAACGCGGGCTTTGCCGGCGGCAACAACGCCGCGCTCGTGCCCGCCTTGGCCGAGTCGCCTGCGCCCGAGTTCATCCTGCTGCTCAACCCCGACACCGTCGTCCGCCCTGGCGCGATCCAGGCGTTGTTGGATTTCATGGAAGCCCATCCCACGGCCGGCCTGGCGGGCAGCCGACTCGAAGACCCCGACGCGACCCCGCAACAATCCGCGTTCCGCTTCCCGTCGCTTGCCAGCGAATTCGAGAGCACGTTCCGCCTCGGCCCGGTGAGCCGGCTGCTAAAGAACCGTTTGGTGGCGATGCCGGTGAGCGACACGCCGCACCGCTGCGATTGGCTGGCGGGGGCGAGCTTGATCGTGCGTCGCGAAGTCTTCGACGCGGTGGGTCCGCTCGACGCAGAATACTTCATGTATTTCGAAGAAACTGATTTTTGCCTCGCCGCGCACCGCGCGGGGTTCGAGGCGTGGTACGTCCCGCAGAGCCGGGTGGTCCACCTCGTCGGCCAAGCCTCGGGCGTTACCGCCAAGAACGAAACCGTCAAACCCGCCAAACGCCGACCGGCCTATTGGTTCGAGTCACGCAAACGCTACTTCGTCAAGAACCACGGCAAACTCGTCGCCACGCTGGCCGACGCGTTGTGGATTGTCGGCTGGTCGTGCTGGCGGCTGCGGATCAAACTCACCGGCCAACCCGACCGCGACCCCGAAAAACTCTGGGCCGACTTCATCCGCCACAGCGTCTTCGTGCGAGGATTTAAAACGTGAACCGTCGGCGGCCACGCGTCGCCTTGCTGCACCATGAACGATCAGGCTGACAACCTCGGGCTCCTCGCTCAGATCAAAGAGGACCACACTGCCCACCGCCGCGACTGGACGCGCCCGGGCTTCCGCGCGGTCGCGGTCTACCGCTTCGGCGTCTGGCGGATGGGGATCAAGAGCAAGCTCGTCCGCGCCCCGTTCAGCGTGCTGTACCGCTTCCTCCACCGCCGGGTGCGCAACGGCTACGGCATCGAGTTGCCCTACTCGGCGAAGCTCGGCCGACGCGTCGTGATCGAGCACCAGTCGGGCATCGTGATCCACGGCAACGCGGTCATCGGCGACGACTGCGTCATCCGCCAGGGCGTCACGCTAGGTATCCGCCGGGAAGACCAGCCCGATCAGGCCCCGGTGCTGGGTAAGGGCGTGAGCGTCGGCGCGGGCGCGGTCGTGCTCGGTGGGGTCCACGTCGGCGACGGCGCAAACATCGGGGCGAACGCTGTGGTGCTGAAGGATGTCCCCGCCGGGGCGACGGCCGTGGGCATCCCCGCGAAAGTCATAGCCATGCGTGAAACACCCGCCGAGGTCGAACCCTCTTCCGAGGAGGTGACGGCATGAGCGAAGCCAAAAACCATTTTCCGGGGGTCGGCGTCATCGCCATCGGCCGCAACGAGGGCGAACGCCTGCGGCTCTGCCTCGAGTCGGTCGTCGGCCAAGTCGCGCAGGTCGTCTACGTCGATTCGGGTTCGACCGACGGCAGCGTCGAACTCGCCGAGTCGTTGGGTGTCGAAGTCGTCGACCTCGACCTGTCGATCCCGTTCACCGCCGCCCGCGCCCGCAACGAAGGTTTTGCTCGGTTGCAAGAAATCATGCCGGACGTGAAGTATGTCCAGATGATCGATGGCGACTGCGAGGTGGTCGAGGGCTGGCTCGACACCGCGGCTGAGTTTCTCGACGCGAACCCGAAGTTTGCCGTGGCCTGCGGGCGTCGCCGAGAGCGTTTCCCCGACGCGACGATCTACAACAAGTTGACCGACATGGAATGGGACACGCCCGTCGGCACGGCCAAGTCGTGCGGCGGCGATGCGCTGTTCCGCGTTGAGGCGTTGCGCGAAGTCGGCGGGTACAACCCCACGGTCATCGCCGGGGAAGAGCCCGAGATGTGCGTCCGTCTCCGGCAGGCGGGCTGGACCATCGAACGCCTCGACGCCGAGATGACCCTGCACGACGCGGCGATGACCAAGTTCAGTCAGTGGTGGAAACGCAACGTCCGGGCCGGGCACGCTTACGCCCAGGGCGCGGCGATGCACGGGAAGACCGACGGGCACAACGTGAAGCAGGTCAAAAGCATTGTGCTTACGGGGATGCTTTTTCCCGCAATTTACGCTTTTGGATTAGTAGCTCTTAGCGCTTATGTACTTGCTCTACAAGCAAACGGTGACTGGCCGGATCACACCTTCATGCTTTTGGCTTGCGGTGGATTGAACCTGATTCTCTTGGTCTACGTGTTGTTAGGGTTCAGGATCTGGAAATATCGCTTGAGTCGTGGCGACCGTGCTGAGTCATCAGCTAGGTATGCCGTGTTTACGGTAATCGGTAAATTGCCAAACGCCATTGGTATGTTGACCTATTGGAAGAACCACAAGCTCGGTAAACAAGCCAAGATCATCGAATACAAATCCGCGGAGGGTGCGACGGCGTGAGTGCGCAAGCCCCGCACATCCTGTACGTCGGTGCGATCCTGCCCAAACGCAGCGAGACGTTTGTGTACCGCGAGGTGCTGGGGCTGCGCGAGCGTGGGGTTCAAGTCAGCCTCGCGTCGGTCAACGCGCCCGAGCGTGACCTGGGTTATGAGCAACTCGACGCCCTCGCCGCCGAGGCGATCCACGTCTACGGCAACGGGGTAAGTGGAAAGTTGCGCGTGCTCGGAGATACATTTTTTCCTCCGAATCGCGTGAGTTGGCGTTGTGGTATCTCGGAAACGCCGGTCTCATACTGGCCGAAGTACCTGTTCCAAGTCGATGCGGGCAAGTCGTTGGCTCGACGGGTGAAGGACCGAGGCATAACCCATGTGCATGCTCATATGGCCCATGTGCCGGCGACATTGGCCATGATTTGCGCGGAAGCGCTTCGTGTCCCGTTCAGCTTCACCGGCCACGCGGCGGACCTGTTCCGCGACCGCTCGGCGTTGAAGACCAAACTGAAAAGCGCGGCGTTTGTGTCGTGCATCAGCGAGTGGCACCGCGGGTTTTATCAGGAGTTGGTGCCGGGATTGTCCGATGCGACGCTGCCGGTGATCCGATGCGGCGTTGATATGCGCGAATTCACGCCTATTGATCCAGAATCAACAGACGGAAATGCGATCCTGGCGGTGGGGCGATTGGTGCCCAAAAAAGGGTTTGACGTATTGCTACGGGTGATGGCGTCCGTACCCGAAGTCAAGTTGACCCTCGTCGGCGACGGACCCGAGGAAGCCAATCTCCGCGCCTTGGCCGACGAACTCGGCGTGGCCGACCGGGTCACGTTTGCGGGTGCGCAACCGAATCACGTCGTCCGCGAGATGTTGGGCGACGCGGGCTTGTTCGTGTTGCCCTGCCGGGAGGCGGCCGACGGCGACCGCGACGGGATCCCGGTGGTGTTGATGGAGGCGATGGCCCGCAACGTGTGCGTGGTCAGCGGCGACCTGGAGACGATCCGGGAACTCGTGGCCGATAATAAGACCGGGGTGATGGTCACGCCGGGAGCGGTCGATGAATTGGCTGAGGTCTTGGTGCGCTTGTTGCGTGACCAGGCCGAGCGGAAGCGGTTGGCGGACGCGGGCCGGGCCCGGGTCGCCGAGGAGTTTTCGTTGTCGGTGAACCTCGACCGTTTGGAGGCCGCGTTTGCCGCGGCGTCGGAGAGTCTTGAGTCCGAGAAAAACACGGATTCCCCCAAGCCGGAAGCGATTCCGGGGGCGGGGGTGAACCATGCCTGAAGCCAGCCGCCGATATTGTTTGATCAGCCCGACGCGTGACGAAGCGGACTATGCCCGCCGGACGCTCGAGAGCGTGTGTACCCAGAGTGTGCCGCCGACGCGGTGGGTGATCGTCGACGACGGCAGCACCGACGCCACCCCCGGCATCTTGCAAGAGTACGCCGAGCGTTACGACTTCATCCAGATCGTCACCCGCGAAAACCGCGGCGTCCGCAAGGTCGGCCCCGGCGTGATCGACGCGTTCTACGCCGGCTACGACACCATCGACCCCGACGAGTTCGACTACGTCTGCAAGATCGACCTCGACCTCGACCTGCCGCCGCGCTACTTCGAGCAACTGATGCAGGCGATGGAGCTCGACGCCCGCCTGGGCACCTGCTCCGGTAAAGCGTATTTCCCCGCCCCGTCCAACACCGACAAATCCTTCGACGGCGAACTCATCTCAGAAGCCTGCGGCGACGAGATGTCCGTGGGCATGATCAAGTTCTACCGCACCGCCTGCTTCAAGGACATCGGTGGGTTCGTCCGCCAGGTCATGTGGGACGGCATCGACTGCCACCGCTGCCGGATGAACGGCTGGGTCGCGTGCTCGTGGGATGATCCGGAATTACGGTTCCTGCACCTGCGGCCCATGGGCTCAAGCCACAAGGGCATCTTCACCGGCCGGATGCGCCACGGCTTCGGTCAGTGGTTCATGGGCACCGGCTTGGCCTACATGACCGCGAGCGCCGTGTTCCGCATGAGCCGCCCGCCGATCGTGCTCGGTGGCCTGGCGATGTGGTGGGGCTACGTCAAAGCGATGCTCAGCCGCCAGGGTCGCTTCGACGATCTTGAGTTCCGTCAATTCCTGCGGTCGTACCAATGGGCGTGCTTGCTCAAAGGTAAATACGCCGCGACCGCCGCCATCGACGAAGCCAACCGCAAACACCACCGACCCGAAACCTCGGCCAACGCCGACGCTCCTTTAACTCCTTCACCCTCGGCCGAGACCACCGGCCCGATGCCTTTGGGGGCAGACCATGGATAACACCACCACCCGCCAAGCTCACGAACCCGTTTACGACGTCGACGTCTCGATCTGCGTGCCGGTCTTCAACGAAGAAGACAGCGTGCAGAAGCTGTACGAAGAGATCGCCACCGTGATGGACGCCGGGGCCTACCGCTACGAAGTCATCTTCGTCAGCGACGGCTCGTGGGACGATTCGGTCCCGCGCCTGATCGAAGCGACCAAGGACGACCCGCGGGCGACCGTGATCGAGCTGATGCGCAACTTCGGCCAAACCGCGGCGATGGCGGCGGGGTTCGACGCGGCCCGCGGCGCGGTGATCGTGCCGATGGACGGCGACCTGCAGAACGACCCGGCCGACATCCCGAAGCTCGTCGCCAAGCTCGACGAGAACGGCGAAGCCCCCGGCAAGTGGGACATCGTCAGCGGCTGGCGTAAAGACCGCAAAGACGGCGCGCTCTTGCGTAAGTTCCCCAGCAAGATCGCCAACAAGCTGATCAAAAAACTGACCTGGACCACGGAGATCAACGACTTCGGCTGCTCGCTCAAGGCCTACCGGGCCGAGGTGCTCAAGGACGTGACGCTCTACGGCGAGATGCACCGCTTCCTCCCGGCGATCTGCAAGTGGCGCGGCGCCCGCGTCACCGACCAGGCGGTCAACCACCGCGCCCGCGAGCACGGCAGCAGCAAGTACGGCCTCAAGCGCACGTTCAAAGTGTTGCTCGACCTGCTCACCGTGAAGTTCCTCGGCGACTACGGCACTAAGCCGATCTACTTCTTCGGCAAGCTCGCGGCCCTGACCTTCGGCATCTCGTTCAGCGCGTTCTTTATCTCGGTGTTGCAGAAGTTCGGCGTGTTCTGGACTGAGAACGGCGCCCCGCTCAGCCTGAACCGCAACATCTTTTTCCTGGGCGCGATGTTCATGTTTGTGGTCGCGGTCATCTTCCTGATGATGGGCGTGCTTTCGGAGCTGATGGTGCGGATTTACTATGAGAGCCAATCGCTTCGGCCGTACAAAATCCGTCGTAAGTACTTGGGCAACGATCAGCCCGGCCATACGCCCACGCCTCGGCTGAAGGTCACCGATACGGACGAAGTTTCGCAAGCGGGGTGAACGGCATGACGCAAGACGCGACTTCCCAACCCGAAGCCGAGGGGACCGACACGCTGCGGCGAGATGTCGCGTCGCTTGATGGGCAAACGTTCGACGTCCTCGTCGTCGGCGCGGGGGTGTACGGCGCGTGGGTCGCGTTCGACGCGGCGCAGCGCGGGCTGAAGGTCGCGCTCGTGGACCGGGACGACTTCGGGGCGGCGACCAGCGCCAACAGCCAACGCATCCTCCACGGCGGGTTCCGTTACCTGCAACACGCCGACTTCAAACGGATGCGCGAATCGATCCGCGAACGCAGCACCGTGATGCGGCTGATGCCGCACCTGGTCGAAGCGCAGTCGTTCCTGGTCCCCACCACGCCCGGCGGCGTGCAGCGCAAGTCGCTGATGCGGATCGCGCTGAAGATGAACGACATCGTCAGCTTCGACCGCAACCGCGGCCTGCCCGATTCCAAACAGCTCGGCCACGGCCACGTGATTTCCAAGGCCGACTGCCTCGCCCAAGCCCCGGGCTTGGACCCGGATGACGTCACCGGCGGCGCGGTTTTTCACGACGGTCAAATCGTCAACAGCGAACGCCTCGTGCTGGCGGTGGTGCAGTCGGCCGCCGCGGCGGGCGCGGTGGTGGCGAACCACGTCGAGGTGAGCAAGTTTATCCGCGACGATTCGACCCGCGTCGTCGGCGTCGAGGCGACCGATCGCTTGACCGGTGAGTCGCTCGAGATTCATGCCGACTTGACCGTCTCCTGCACCGGGCCGTGGACCGCGAAAACGCTGAAGGCCGCCGGGTTGCGCGAAGCGGGGGCGACCTGCGACAAGCCCGTGAAGAAGCCGTTCCACATCTTCCGCGCGGTAGTGCTGGTCACCCGCAACGTGCTGAACGGCCCGGCCGTCGCGGTCAAGGGCCGCGCGGCCTTCCAGGACCAACACGAAGTTGTTGGCAAGGGCTACCGCAACTTTTTCGTCACGCCGTGGCACGACTTGTCGTTGGTCGGCACGTACTACGAGCCATATGACGGCGACCCGGCCGACGTCTCGATCTCCGAATCCGAGGTCCGCGCCTACGTCGACGAATTCAACGCGACTTACCCGACGGCGAAGCTGGGCTACGACGATGTGAAGTGGGCGTATGTCGGTTGTCTGCCGCTCGCCGAGGGCGCGTCGCCGGACGACCCGCAGTACCAGAAGCACTACTCGATCCTCGACCACGAAAACCAGAACGGCACGCCGGGCCTGCTGAGCATCTTGGGCGTGAAGTGGACGACCGCCCGCGACGTGGCGGAAAAAACGGTCGATCGCGTCGGCGATCTGTTGGGCAGTTCGTTGCCCAAAGGCAAGACCGCCGCGTCGCCGTTGGTCGGCGGAGGCTATGCGGACTACGACCGTTTTATTGCCGAGGCCAAGTCCAACCGCCCTGCGGGGGTTTCGGAGCAGACGCTGGATCACTTGATCGACAACTACGGCGACCGCGTCGGCGTGTTGTTGGCGGTCATCGAAGAAGACGCGGCGTTGGGTGAGCCGTTGCACGTCGGGTCGCCGGTGACCGGGGCGCAGATCGTTTATGCGGCCCGCGCCGAGATGGCGGTCACGCTGGCCGACGCGGTGTTTGGCCGCACGCCGTTGGGCTTCTTCGGTTGGCCGGGCGAAACGGTGTTGCGCAAGTGTGCGGCGTTGATGGCCCGCGTGACCGGGTGGGATCAGACGCAGCAAGATGGACAAGTCGAAGCGGTCCGCGCGGTGTACGCCAAGCGCGGGATCGCGTTCGAAGCGGGCGCGTCCGAGGAGCCGAACCCGGCGGAACGATCAGCCACTCAGGAGGTGCCGGCATGAGCGCGTCCTCCACGACCTCAACGCCCGAGAAAGGCTCGGCCGGCCACGTGTTGGTCGTCGCCCCGACGCCGTTCTTTTCCGATCGTGGTTGCCACGTCCGAATCATCGAAGAAATCCGTGCTGCCGAGCGTGAGGGCTACCGCGCGACGGTGGTGACGTATCACCTCGGCAAGGAGGTCGAGGGGTTGACGATCTACCGCTCGTTGAACGTGCCTTGGTACAAGAAGCTCTCAGCCGGGCCGAGCATCCACCAGTTCTATCTCGATGCGTTGCTCTTGTGGACCGGCCTCCGGGCGTGCTGGCGGGACAAGCCCACGGTGATCCACGGCCACCTCCACGAAGGCATCGGTATCGGCAAGGTGCTCAGTATTTTGTTCCGCGTGCCGCTGGTCGGTGACCTGCAGGGTTCGCTCGTCGGCGAGTTGGTGCAGCACAGCTTTATCCCGAAGAAGGGCTTGATTCACAAGCTCTTCCGCGCGGCCGAGCGTTGGTTGATCCGTTGGCCGGACCACCTCGTGCTCAGCAGCGACCGCGCGACTGAGGGCGTGGCCGAACTCGACCAACTCACCGTGCCCGCCACGGTGCTCGACGACGGCGTCGACGAGAACGCGTTCCCCCCCGAAGCGCCGGGCGAAAACCTGCGCGAGAAACTCGGCCTGCCGCTGGACAAAAAACTCGTCGGCTTCCTCGGCGTGCTCAACGAATACCAGGGCGTCAGCGTGATGCTGCGGGCGGCGAAACTCGTGGTCGAGAAACATCCGGACGTGGTGTTTGTGGTCATGGGTTATCCGAAGGTCGAGCATTACCAGGGCGTGGCCGAAGAACTGGGTTTGGGCGACGCGGTGATGTTCCCGGGGCGGATCCCGTACGAACAAGCGCGCGATTACCTGGCGGCCTGCGACATCGGGTTCAGCGCGAAAGCCGACGTGACCGAAGCCAACGGCAAGCTTTGAATTACATGGCGGTGGGCTTGCCGATCGTGGCGACCGACACCCGGGTCAACCGTTCTTTGCTCGACGACACCGCGTTGTACGGGCAGGTCGATGATGAAGTTTCGCTGGCCGATGCGGTTTGCCGATACCTGGACGAACCCGCTTTAGCTGAAGAAAAAGCGCAGGCGGGTCGACGCCGGGTCATCGATAAATTGTCGTGGGCCGCGGGCGGCCGGGAACTCGTCGCGGTGTACGCGGCGGTTACCGGCCAGAAGCCGCCGACCAAACCCCAGGACACCCCCCGTCCCCCGGTCGAGTCGGCCGGAATGCCGTCCCTGCCCAGCGAGAAGGTGGCCTGATGACGAAGTGCGTCGTCGGCAACGTTTGGTTGCCGGCCGACGAATCGAGGTCATCTTCCGACTGCGGAGATTCTTTTGATTGCAACCGATCCGACTATCACCTTGCCCGCTCACGACGGTAAACCCTTAAGGGATGAACCGAGCGCGGAGGCGGTGCGCCTGTGGATCGACACGCACGTCCACCTGCACGATGACCACGATGCCGCGGCGTTTCTGGACGTTGCGGCGACGCGCTTCGCCGCGGCGGGCACGCGGGTTGGGGTGTTGTGCCTGACCGAGGTGCTCGGGACCGACGGTTTTGAACGCCTGGCCCAAGCGGAGAACGTGAGCGCGTGGACCATCGAACGGTTGGACCCGTTTACGCTGCGGGCGCAGCGGGACGACGGCATGACGATCGGGGTGATCGCGGGGCGGCAGATCCGGTGCGACAACGGCCTCGAAGTGGTTTCGCTCGGCCGACCCGTGGACCTTCCCGACGGCCGACCGCTCGACGAAGCGGTCGACGCGGCGCGGGCCAGCGGCGGCTTGGCCGTGTTGGTGTACGGCGTGGGCAAGTGGAGCGGCGCCCGCGGCCGTTTGATCCAACAACTCATTGAAGACGGGCCGAGCGATGTGGTGTTCGGCGACAACAGCGGCCGGGTGGGCGTGGGCGAGCAGAAGTTGTTGAAGCGGGCGCGGGCTTTGGGCCAGACGGTGTTAGTGGGCTCGGACCCGCTGCGGACGGCCACGGGCGTGAAGCGAGTGGCGTGTTGGGGCGTGGTGCTGGAAGTGCCCGGCGGTGACGACTGGAGCGCGGGTTGGGGTGATCGGGTGGTCGAAGCGTTGCGGCAGGCCGGCCCGACGCCGACGACGTTTGGCTCGCGGGTGGGTTTACTAGCGGGGATCGCACAGCAGATCGGGGTGAGGCTGTCATGAACAAGCGACCCCGAAACATGAATTTGAATCGTGACGTTGTCGAAACCTCGGCCGCCGGGTGTGGCGCGTATCTGTCCGAACGGTTCGAAGTTCAAGCGACAGGACCGCGGATATGAAGATTCAATACCTGGCCCCCCATGCGTTTTACGTCGAACGCGGCACGCCGATCTCGGTGGACTACATGATGCAGTCGCTGAGCGATCTGGGTCATAACGTCGAGTTGTGCGTGTACCGCGAGGGCGAAACGCGTAGCTACGAGCGGGTCACAATGCACAGGGCCGGCTATCCGAAACGGCTGGGCAGCATCGGCCCGGGGTTCTCGGTCAAGAAGCTCATCGCCGACCTGTGGCTGATCAAGAAGGCGTGGAACGTGCACCGTCGGACCAAGCCCGACATCATCCACGCCGGCGAAGAGATGGTCTTCATCGCGATGCTGTTCAAGCGGTTGTTCGGCACGCCTTACGTCTACGACATGGACTCCTCGCTGGCGCAGCAGTTGGTCGAGAAGAAAGCCTACCTCCGACCGCTGTCGCGTTTCTTCAAGTGGTGCGAAGCGCGGGCGATCCGCGGGGCCGAGGTCTGCGCGCCGGTGTGCAACGCGTTGGGCGACTTGGCGCGGGAAGCGGGGGCCAAGCGGGTGGTGGTGTTGCACGACATCTCGCAGCTCGCCGATCCGGATCGCGAACCGACCGGCAGCCTCCGCCGCCAGCTGGACATCCCCGAAGGCCGGCCGATCTTGATGTACGTCGGCAACCTCGAACCGTATCAAGGCGTCGAACTGTTGCTCCGCGGCTACGCCCAGGCGGTGGAGCAGGGCGTAGACGCGGACTTGGTGATCGTCGGCGGCGGCGACGACGACATCGCCGACTACCGCGCACGGGTCATCGCGCGGGAATTAACGGGGCGGGTCCACGTCATCGGCCGTTGGCCGGCGGATCAACTCGACGAGATCCTCGCTGAGGCCGACATCCTGACCGCGCCGCGGACCCAGGGGATCAACACGCCGCAGAAGATTTTCCCGTACATGCACTCGGGTCGGCCGGTGTTGCTGACGGACTTGACGACGCACAATCAGGTGGTGGATTCGAGCATCTGCATGCTCGCCGACCCCACGCCCGAAGCGTTCGCCGAGGCGATCGCCAAGCTGGCCGAGGCGCCGGAACTGCGGGCGCGTCTGGGCGCGGCGGGCCGGGCGTTTGTCGAGGCGGATTTCACTTACGAAGCCCATTGCCGCCGCATGGCCGAGTTGTACGGCGGCTTGGCCCCGGCCACCGTGTCGTCGGCTTCGGAGTCCGCGCCGCCGTCGCTGAATCCGCCGGCTCCGGCGTCGCCGGACGGGGCGTGAACAAGATCGCTGCCCGCCGTGGCTTCGACGGGTTTGCGTCCGCCGCCGGCGTAAGAATGCCCGTCGTGAAATTTCCGGACGCGGCTGCGACTCGAACGCGTAATGCACCGATACAGAGATAGAAAGTGACGAATTTCACGCGACCGTTGGGCCGTGAGGGTCCGGATAAACCTTGATTGGGAAATGGAGCAGACGCGTTGAGTGCGGAAACAGCTGGATTTGAAGTAGACGCCCTGGTGTACGGGGCCACGGGTTTTGCCGGCGGCGCGTTGGCCGAGGCGTTGGCCAAGTCCGGCCAGCGGGTGCGTGCGATGGTCCGCCCGACGTCCGACGCCTCCCGGCTCGAGTCGTGGGGCATCGAAGTGGTCCGTGGCGACCTGGTCTCCGCCGAGGACGTGGATGCCTCGATCCGCGGGGCCCGCCTGGTCTACAACCTCGCCTCGCCGTTCCGCGACGCCAACGCCGGGTACAACGGCAACTACGACGTCCACGTCAACGGCACGAACTACATCCTCGACTCGTCGCGCAAGCACGACGTCGAACGTGTGGTGAACTGCACCACCGCCGGCGTCCACGGCCACAACCTCGAAATCCCCTGCAACGAAGACTCGCCGTTCAACCCCGGCGACGAGTATCAGGTGACCAAGCTCGAAGGCGAAGAAATCTTCCGCGCCGCGATGGCCGACGGCTTCCCCGGCGTCGTCGTCCGGCCCGCGTCGATGTACGGCATCGGCGACCTGCGCATGCTCAAGATGTACCGGCTGATCCAGACCGGCAAGTGGCGGATGGTCGGCAGCGGCAAGGTCTGGAACCACCCCTGCTACGTCGACGACCTCACGCTGGGCTTCCGGCTCTGCGGCGAACACCCGGGCGCCGTCGGCGGGACGTACATCACCGGCGGGCCCGACCCGATCTATCTCAACGACTACGCCGACCTCGTGGCCGACGCCGTGGGCGTGCCGCGGCCCACCAAGCGTGTCCCCTTGGCCCCGGTGCTCGCGGCCAGCCACGTCTGCCAGGCGATCTGCAAACCGCTCGGGATCGATCCGCCGCTGCACCCGCGCCGCGTGCACTTCTTCACCCACGACCGCAACTTCGACATCGGCCGGGCGACCCGCGAGATCGGCTTCGTGCCGCAGGTCACCACCGCCCAAGGCGTGTTGGCCACGGCCGACTGGTATTTCGATGAAGGCCACCTCGAAGGCGAAAAACCCGAGCGGACCCCCGAGCAGTTGGCGGAGTTGGCCCACGTCGCCGCCGCCCACGAAGCCGAGCTCGCCCCCGAGATCGTGCCGGCGACTTCTGCATGAACGCCCCGCCCCACCCAACTGACGAGACTGCCGGCGTGTCCCCGGAAGCTCCGGAACCCGCGGAATCCCAAGGCGGATCCCTGAAGCGCTGGCTGAAGCTGGCGCTCAAGTTTGTCGTGACCGCCGTGTTGGTCGGCTGGATCCTCACGCAGGTCGAGTGGGACGGCTTCGTTGAAAATCTCGATCGGTACACCTGGGTGTCGATCTTGGTGGTCGTCTTGCTGTGGTGGGCAATGCTGTTTCCAAGCGTGTGGAAGTGGCAGATGCTGTTGCGGGTCCACGGCCTGAAGTACCGCTTTTGGCTTTTACACAAGTGGTACGTCATCGCGGCGTTTTTCAATCAGTTTCTGCCGTCGATGATCGGCGGCGACGGGTATCGGATTTACCAAACGCTGGGCAACGGCAAGCACCGGGCCTGCGCGGTGTTGCCGGTGTTCGTCGAGCGGGCGACCGGGTTGTCGGCGTTGCTCATCATGGGCACGATCGGCGCGGGCCTGGACTACGCGGCCAGCGGCAGCGAGTTGTCGTTCTGGAGCCTGATCATCGGCGTGAGCTGGGCGGCCGGCATGGCGGTGGCCGGCGTCTGTTGGTTCGCGGGCTGGTTCGACAAGGTGGCGGCGATGAAATACTGCCCCAGCCCAGTGCGGAGCCTGGTGCGGTACGCCGACGACTACAACCGTCAGTTTTGGAAAGTGATCTGGGCGATGGCGCTGTCGTTCTGGTTCCACGCGATGCGGATCATGATCTTCTGGCTGCTGGTGCGGGGGCTGGGCTACGAGGTGACGTTCAGCCAGATCGCGGTGGTCGCGGCGGCGACGATGGTGATCGGGATGCTGCCGATCAGCCTCGGCGGGTGGGGGCTGGTCGACGGGGCGTTCATCGTGCTCATGGAGATGTACGACGTGCCGAAGGAAGCGGGCCTAACGGCGCAGCTGATGTCGCGGGTCACCGTGGCGTGGGTCGCGATCTGGGGCGGCGTCTGGCTGGCGGTGGACCGCGGCCAGCCCGAACGCGGCGCTCTCATCGAGCCGTCGCCGGACGAGGCGATGCCCGGCAGCGATCCAGAAACCACGCCGGTGGCGGCGCCGACGCCCGCTCGATAAAACAGAGCGGTTTTGTGGGGTAAGCCGGGGGAACAAGAAGCGGCTACGAACGGTGGCCAACGGGTTGAATCAAGCGAGAACCGATCAGGGGTCCAACACCATGTCCAGCGACGTTCCACCGAGCAAACGAGCGACGGAAAATCAAACCGTGTCGGCGTCGTTGGCCGACGAGCAGGGGTTGCCCCGCTGGGTTACGCCGGTAGCGTTGTTGTTGCTCGTGATCGTGGGGGCGGTGCTGCGTTTCTTGAATCTCGGTGAGCTGACGTACCAAGTTGACGAGGGCTACCAACTGCTGGGCGTCAAAGGCATCCTGGAGCACGGCGTGCCGAAGCTCGAGTCGGGCCACGCCTACACCCGCGCCCCGATCTTCCTGTATCTCGAAGCGTGGTGTGCGCAGCTGTTGGGGCTGAGTCCGTTCTCGATGCGGTTGCCCGCGGCGGTATTCGGGGTGTTGTGCATCCCGATCGCGTGGTGGTTTGGCCGAACGCTGGTGAACCCGGCGATGGGCTGGGCGTTGGCGGCGTTGATCACGTTTTCGCAGTGGCACATCGAATTGTCGCGGTACGCCAGGTTCTACACGCTCTTGGTCGCGGTCTTCATGTTGGCGATGATCGCGTTTTATCACGGGTACATGCTGCGGAAGCACTGGCCGAAGCTGGCGTTCTGGGTGTTGGCGTTGATCGCGATCACCATCCACGACACGGCGGTGTCGCTCGGATTGATCTTCCTGGTGCTGCTGACTTACCGCGATCAGACGTGGACGCGGCGGGCGCTCTTGGTGGTCCAGTCGGGCGTACTCGGCGTGTTCTGGATCGTCTACCGCAAAGCGCTCGGGGCGTGGACCGCGTCCCTTTCGGATGCGAACTTCGACATCGTCTACACGACCAACACCGAGGCGCGGGACGCCGCGTCCGAGGCGAGCAAGAAGCCTTTGGCGTTTCTGCCGGACGTGAAGCTGCCCGAGTTGAAGAACACGGTCGACGCGTGGGGTTTGAACCCGTTGTACATCCTGGTGCCGATCGGCATCGGGTTACTGGGCTTGGTGATCGCGTTGGCCACGGCCCGGAAGCTCTCGAAGCGCGACGCGATCGGGCAGCTTGCGGTTGGCGTCTTGATGGTCTTGTGTGCGGTGATGCACCAGGGCGCGTTGGTCGTGATGTTGGCAGTGACGGCCGCGGCGTGGTGGGTGCGGACGCGAAAGGATCTGTGGTCGCCGTTGGGCGTGTCGATGTTCGCATCGGCGGCGATGCTGGGCGTGCACGCGGCGGTCAACGTGAAGTTTCTCTCCTACGGCTACGTCCGCGGCGTGGTCTGGCTGTTCCGTTACCCCGACTGGAGCCGGTATTCATTGGAGCACCTGTGGCGGGGTTGGTTGTCGGTGTTGATCGTGCTGCCGATCGGGTTGTTGATGTTGACGTGGCGGGCGCGAAATGACAAGGGCCGGCCGGCCGGGCCGTGGTTGATCGTGGGGCTGTTGTTGCTGGGCTTGTGTCTCGGCGGTTTGGCTGAGGGGCAGTTCAACGAGACGCGTTACTTCTTCCACCTGTCGCCGATGATCTACGCGGCCTACGCGATCGTGTTCGTAGCGGTCGGCTTGTGGTTCGCCACGGTGTTTCGTTTGGCGAAATGGGGCCGGGTGGTGGCGGTTGCGCTGCCGATGATGCTGGGTATGGGGTTGGTCGAAGACTTTCGGCCGAACGTGGCGTGGAGCGTGACGCAGCGGGGTTACGGCGACGTGCGCAACCACGTGCGGGGTGTGTTCAACTGGCGGGCGTTTGCCGACTTCCACGAAGACCTCGAGACCACGAGTTTGTACGTCCGCGACAACCTCGGGCCCAACGACAAGGTGCTCAGCGTCGGCCCGCCGCACCG
>JBCCST010000019.1:0-50159 GCA_039199695.1 Planctomycetota bacterium
TTCACCTTCCACGGCGAGATCCCGCCGTACCTCACCGCCAAGGACCTCATCCTCGCGGTCATCGGCGAGATCGGCGTCGCCGGGGCGACCTACAAAACCATGTACTTCGCCGGCGAAGGCATCGGCAGCCTAACCCTCGAAGACCGCATGACCCTGACCAACATGGCCATCGAGGCCGGCGGCAAGAACGGCGTCTGTGACGTCGACCAGAAAACCCTCGACTACGTCAACGCCCGCTCCAACCGGCCCGCCGGCAGCACGTTCGAAGGCTCGTCCCGCCACCCCGACATCCCCTACGCCGACAGTTCCGGCTGGGAGGTCTACACCGACGACCCCGGCGCGTCCTATTGCTTCGAGCACGAGTGGGACCTCTCCATCATGGAGCCCATGGTCGCCAAGCCCCACAGCCCCGACAACAAAGACACCGCCGCCAACTGCAGCCACGTCGAGCTCGATCAAGCCTACCTCGGCAGCTGCACCGGCGGCAAGATCACCGACATGATTTTCGCGGCCAACATCCTCCGCGGCCAGTCCGTCAAGATCCCCACCTTCGTCGTCCCCGGCAGCACCGAGGTCCACCAGGACATGCTCACCCTCGGCCTCGACGGCGAACCGGTCCAAGACGGCGAACCCTCGGTCTACCAAGCCCTCGAAGACGCCGGCTGCACCATCGGCCCCTCGGGCTGCAGCGCCTGCCTCGGCGGCCCCCAGGACACCTTCGGCCGCCTCAACGAACCCAAAGCCTGCATCAGCAGCACCAACCGCAACTTCCCCGGCCGGATGGGCCACAAAGAAGCCGGCGTCTACCTCGCCAGCCCGCTCACCGTCGCCGCCAGCGCGTTGACCGGCAAAGTCACCGACCCCCGCGAGTTCGTCAGCGAACCCATCCTCACCGGCAACGCCGGCGTCCTCTGATTCCGGGGTCCGTACAAAGCCGCGGATGGTATCCGCGGTCTTGCCGCCTTGTTCGCCTTGATAATCCATCACCCACACCCAACGCCCCATCCGGGCGGTTTTTTCATGCATCAAAAACCATCAAGACCGCCGATGCCATCGGCGGCTTTATACTGCGTCGATGTCGCAAACCCTGGGGGTCCACCTCGTCAAATCCGCCTTCGGCCAATGGCTGCCCGGCGACGAGCGCGGCCACTGGTCCACCGCGTGGGACGACAAACTCGGCCACGTCCAACCCCACATGCTCCACGAGGGCGACCTCGTCCGCCAACGCATGGCCGCCGAACGCATGCAACACCCGCCCGTCCGGTGGACCCCCGGAATTATCGAATCCATCACCGCTACCCTGCAACGCTGCGCCGACGAATCCCCCTGGGACCTCGCCGCCCTCGCCGTCGAAACCACCCACCTCCACGCCCTGCTCACCTACGCCCCACTGAACATGGACCGTACCGCGAAATGGCTCGCCCAGCAGATAACCAAAGCCGTCCACACCGACACCCCGCACACGGGCCCCGTCTTCGCCAAAGGCAAATGGGCCACGTTCGTGTTCGAACAGACCCATTGGGACAACACCGTTCGCTACATCCAACGCCACCCCGGCGCCGTCCCCCTATAAAGCCGCCGATGCCATCGGCGGTCTTACTCCCCCAAGACCGCGGATACCATCCGCGGCTTTCTACCAAAACCCCGTACAAAGCCGCCGATGGCATCGGCGGTCTTGGGGGAGGGGAGTGATGAGATGGAGGACGACCCGGAAAGACCGCGGATGACATCCGCGGCTTTGTGCGGAGGGGAGGACGTGTTGACGGCGTGGCGGGAGGGGCGTTGGGTGGAGCGTCGGCGGACGGCGCACGGGCCGGCGGTCAAAGAGTTTCGCGGGTGGGTGTGGCGGTGTCCGGGGCTTCCGGGGAAGGGGAAGTGCAAAGTGGAAAACACGAGAGCGGGGGGCGAGCCGGGTCGTGCCGACCCGGACCGGGGCGACACGCCCCGGCTCGCGGGGCATGAAGGATGTGCGGGGAGAGGGCCATCCGCGGGTGAGGGGAATGAGGGTGTCTGCGACGGAACGGACGCGGTGACATCGAACCTCGAACTTCCAAGGTCACCTTTCCGGGGGCGGGGGCGGGAGTGTGGTCGGCGGGTGGGGGTGTTGGTGTGTCCGCTGCCGATGGGGTGGAGCGTGGCGGGGTGGTTGTCGGATCGGGACGGGTATCGGGAAGGGTTGGACGTGGGCGAGGCGGCGCGGTGGTTTCCGGGGCGGGAGTTCGGGGTGGACGGGAAAGGGGTGGATGGAAATGGATGGGGGGATCGTGGAGCAAGACCGCCGATGGCATCGGCGGCTTTGTATGGAGGAGAATTGGAGTTTGCGTGTGTAGAGTGTTGGAAGGTACGGAGCGGGGCGGCCGAGGGGCGGGGGCAGTGGAACGATTTTGTACGGCGGGCCAGCGGCGGGTTGCTGAGCGGGAAGGATGTCGGGTGGCTGGCGGGGTAACTGAATCGATTTATTTTTGAGGTCGTTGGGTGCGTCTGATACGGGCGGCGATCGGTTTTGACATCGGGAGCCTGAACAGCCCGGCGGTTATTGACGAAGGGACGCGGACGGGATCGGGGTTGCGTTGGGGATTAAGCTGAATTGATCGGTCCATACGATACCGTTGAAGAATTAGGGCAGTGGGTTAGAAACAAAAAATCGACACGGACGGTCGGATCGGCGAGGGGCTGTTTGGCGCGTGGTGGTGAAGCGGTAGATGACGGTGGAAACGCGGGCGGTAATGGGGGGGCGGCGTACACCAACGCGGGGGGTAACGGGGTGGTATTCTGTGCGTATGAACGGTATGACCACCAAGCGTTTAATCATGGCGATGTCCGGGACGGCGATGGGGCTGACGTTGTCGGCGTGCGTCGGCCCGTTGGATCAGTACGGCGGGGCGGACGCGGCGCTGCGCAACGCGGTGGTCGTCGAACACCGCAAGCACCTCTTGGCGTTGGCGGACGAACAGGGCGGGGGCGTGGTGATCGAAGTACAGCGCGACACGAGCGACGTCGAAGAGCGCCTCGACGAAGAACGTATCGAAGAACTCAACGAGATCAGCGGGGCGACGGCGTACCGCGGGATGGACGTCGAGCCGGGCGTGGACCTGGCGGGGCAGAGCGAGTTGGAGGTGGTCCGGCTGTCGTTGGAAGAGGCGATCGCGATGGCGGTCGCGGGGAACCTGGATTTAGAGGTGGCCCGTCTGCTGCCGAAGATCGCCGAGCAACAGGTGATCCAGGCCGAGGCGGCGTTCGACGGCGTGTTCTTCGCGGACTTCGACTTTTCGACCCTCGACACCCCCCAGCCCGAGGGCACCGTGCCCGGCTTGTCGAACGATATCCGGCAAGACACCACGACGCTGAACACCGGCGTCCGCAAACTGTTAACCACCGGCGGTACCGTGCAACTCGAAGCGGGAGCCACACGGAACAAACGGCTGCCCTCGTTCTTCAACGTCGACACGTTTTACGACGCGGACGTGCTGGTCTCGCTGAACCAGCCGCTGCTGCGAAACTTCGGCTCCGACGTGACGACCTCGCAGATCGTCCTGGCCAAGAACGCCGAGGCGGACGCGGGCGAACAGCTGCGTCAGGCCTTGAATGACCTGGTCAACAACGTCGAGGTGGCGTACTGGAACCTCGACCTGGTCAGCCGGCAGGTGTTGATCCAGCAACGCCTGCTCGACCGTACGGTGGCCGAGCGCGACCGCTTGGAAGAGCGGGCGGACTTCGACGTCAGCCCGGTGCGGATCACCGAAGCCAACAGCCGGGTGGAGCTGCGGCGATCGGACTTGATCCGCGTCCGCGCCGCGGTGCGGAACGCGTCAGACCAGCTCAAACGGCTGATCAATTCCGAAGAGTTGGCGTTGGCCGACGAGACGTTGGTGCTGCCCAGCGACGAGCCGGTAGACGCGGCGATCGCGTTCAGCCTGCTCGACGCGGTGACCACGGCCCTCGAGCGTCGGCCGGAATTGGCCCAGTCGCTGCTCGCCATCAGCGACGCCGAGGTGCGTCAGCGTTTGGCCGACAACGCGGTGCTCCCACAACTCGACCTCACCGCGGCCATCGGGCTCAACGGCATCGACGAAGACAACTGGCCGGACGCCTTCGGCAACCTCAGCGACGGCGATTACATCGACTACATCCTCGGCCTGAGCTTCGAACAGCCTTTGGGCAACCGCGCCGCCAAGGCCTTGGCCGGGCAGCGAGCATTCGAGCGCAACCAAGCGGTCATCGCCTACCGGCGTGATGCCCAGGACGTGGTGCTTGAAGTCAAAAACGCGTTACGCGGCGTGCTGACCAACTACGAACTCGTCGGCGCGACGCGGGCCGCGCGCTGGGCCGCGGCCGACAGCCTGCGCTCGATCAACGTGCAGGAAGAAGTCGGCGTCGCGCTCACCGACGAATTCCTCCTGGACCTCAAGCTCAACGCCCAGGAACGCCTCGCCGACGCCGAGTTCCAGGAAGCCCAGGCCTTGGCCAACTACATGATCGCCATCGCCGAGATGGAGCGGGCCAAGGGTATCCTCATCGAACGCTACGGCATCGAAGTCGGCGAGTAATCCGACCACACCACCCACCGCATCAGAGCACGCAGCGTCAGCGAGTGACCGGCAGCGGAATCGATCCGTCACTCGGTGACGCTTCGTGCTCTGTATTCATGCGGATTCCCATGCCGCGCCTGTTTCGCTTTTGCCGCCTAGCATCCGGCATGAGACTCATCCCAACTATTACGCTGCTCGTCGCGTTTGTCGTCATTGCCGTCGGTTGCATCAACCCGCTGCCCGGCTCACTGCCGAGCACGACCTCCGACCCCGCCGCCCTCGAACTCCTCGCCGCTTCGGCCGAGGCCCACGGCGGCGACGAACGCTTCGCCGAAGTTTCGGCTATCGACGTCAGCTACGACGGCGAGTGGCTCAACAACGTGTGGAAACT
The DNA here is from genome assembly GCA_039199695.1 of Planctomycetota bacterium. Classification (GTDB taxonomy): domain Bacteria; phylum Planctomycetota; class Phycisphaerae; order Phycisphaerales; family Phycisphaeraceae; genus Algisphaera. The sequence goes on from JBCCST010000019.1 coordinate 4,921, forward strand.
CCAGCCGATGCTCGTCGATCGCGACTACCGCAAATCGTCGGTCGAACGTATCGAATACGGCAGCGGCTGGCCCGTCGTCACTCAAACCCATACCGGGCTCGATGGGGGCAAAAAAGAAGTGCGTTGGCCCGCTGGCAAACCTCAGAACGAGACGCTTGATGGCGGCGCTTCGGTGGTCTACGACGGCCAACGCATCGAAGACCCCGCCGAACGAGTCCGTCAGGAGGAAGCCTCGGCCATGGTCGCCGAAGCCTACCGCATGTTCCTGACCAGCCCGTTCTACTTCACCCAGCGACAAGGCTTGGGACAAACGACCGACGGCATGACCGCCGTGATGAGCAAGCCCACCACCGTCCTCGGTGCCCAGTGTGATCAAGTTCTCGTCGAACTCCGGCCCGGCTTCGGCACGTCCGAAGTCGATCGCGTCGAGGTCGCCATCGACCGCGAAACAAAATACGTCCGCCGGGTCCGGTTCAGCCTCGACGGCTTCCGCAAAACCAAGGGGGCCACCGCCGACGTGGAGTTTGATAACTTCGTCGAACGCGACGGCCTGATCTTCCCCACCGAGTTCCTCGAGATCGTCGTCCACCCGATCAACCGCGAGGTCCATGAGTGGTACGTCACCGATCTGAGCGTCGAATTTCAATCGGCCACGGAATAACCCCGGCCGCGTTTAACGGGTGACGCGAGTCGTCCCGCTGACGACCGACACCTCACCGCCGAATTGGTCGAAATCCTCACGCGGGATACTGGGGTACTGCATACCTTCCGGTAAACCATGAATACCGCCGTCGCCTATGCCGATGAGATAGAATCTATCGCTTCGGCAACAGACTCCCCCGGAACCCGGGCGGACGGCCCTCCGTCTTTCCCGTGAACCGACCTCGACGGAACGGAACCCTCGACGTGAGCAAGAAGATCGGCCTCATGGGCTGTGGCAACGTGGCGACCTACGGGCACCTCCCCGCGATCCGGGACACCGCCGGGCTCGACTTGCACGCGGTGTACGACCCCGACCCGGCCCGTGCCCGCGACCTGGCCAGCCCCGACCGCTTCAACGTCCGCCACGCCTGCCATACCGAAGACGCGTTCTTCGCCACCGGCCTCGACGCCGTGGCCATCACCTCGCCCGCCCCGGCCCACGAAGCCAACGTCGCCGCGGCCGCCGCGCACGGCCTGCCGATCCTCTGCGAAAAACCCCTGGCCATGAGCCGCGAGCAGGGCCAACGCATGATCGACGCCGCCGACGCCGCGGGCGTGCCGCTCTACGTCGCGTTCTGCTACCGCTTCTCGCCCTCGGCGATGAAGATCAAAGAACTCGTAGCCGCCGGGGCCATCGGCGAGGTCCGCTCGTTGCGGTTGATCTACAACTGGGACTGCCACGGCAAGTACAACTACCGCGACGTCAACCAAGGCGTGGCCGAGCACCGTGAAGGCCGGATGCTCGAAGGCGGACCGATGGTCGACTGCGGCACCCACCAGATCGACCTCGCCCAGTGGTGGACCGGCAGCCCGATCGTGAACGCCGCCGGCCACGGCGCCTGGGCCGACAACTACGACGCCCCCGACCACGTCTGGGCCCACCTCGACCACGACAACGGTGCTCACACCATGGTCGAGATTTCTTACAGCTTCGGCCACACCGTCAAAGACCCCAAAAGCGAATTCGTCTACGAACTCATCGGCACCGACGGCCTGATCCTCTACGACCGCAACGCCGGCCACTTCGAGATGCGCACCCCGCGAGGCACCGAGGTGTTTGCGTACCACCACGAAAAAGACTTCGCCGGCATGTACCGCGCTTACGCCAAAGCCTTGGAGACCGGCGAGGCGGGCCACCTCCCCGCCGCCGTGGAAGGTTTACGCGTCACCGACCTTGCGGTCGAGGTGACCGAGCAGGCCATGGCCGCCTTGGAAACCAAAGCTAGTCGGCTATGAAAACACATCGTTTTCGTCGTTGGGTATTGATCGTGTGTTCCGCATTTGCCGCGGTATTCTTTCTACTCCAACTTTGGGCCGCGGCGACTTCTTCGGACCCCAAGCTGTATATCCCGTTTACGATTCGGCGTTATCAAACGCCGCTGGTAACGATTGCCTTCTTGGCCACAACGTTGTGGGGCCTTCGTCGATACAACCGCTCATCTGAGAAAAACATCAGTCCTTGGGCGTGGTCGTCGTTGGTGATTGGCCTACTGAATCCCGATATTCTGGACCGTTTCTTTCATCTTGCAGGCATTCCGTTTGTCGTCCGCGGTAGTTCAGAGATGTGGTCGTTCAGCACCGGCGTCGTGGCCATAGGGCTAGGCACCATAGCCTTACAAGACTGCATACGGTCGCGGGGAGAAATCCAAGGCAGATGGCTGGCTTGGATTGGCATCGGCCTTGGATTGTGGTGGGCGGGATCTTGGGCCTGGTTGTTAATCCGCTACGCCGCTGCCCTTAGCGTTCTTTAAATTGTTGAATCAAGCCGCGATGGCCGCGTCTTCGGGCAAGACTTGCGTGATAGACAGGTCGCCGACTTGGGCGAGGTCGAGTTCCCAGTCGGCGGGCTTTCCGTCTTGGAGGACGACGACGACGGGTTGGATCGGGTGGCCGGGGACGCCGCGGAGCACGCGGGCGTTGCGGCCATCCGAGAGGCTGACGTGGGTGCCGACGGGGAACATGCTCATGGTGTCGAGCAGGGCGCGGACGACGCTGCGGTCGTGCTTGCCTTGCTTCACCTCGCGAAGGATCGTTTTCATCGCTTCGTGGCCGGTGGCCGAGGCGCGGTGGGGGCGGTCGTCGGTAAGGGCGGCGTAGGTGTCGGCCACGGCGATGACCTTGGCCATCGGATGAATGAATTGTTGCGGGCGTTTGCGGGGGTAGCCCGAGGCGTCGCAGCGCTCGTGGACCTGGTAGGCAGCGGTCTTGACCGACTCGGTGACGCCCTTCAGCCGATCGAGGATGTTGAGGGTATGGGTCGGGTGTTCGCGGACCTGCTGCCACTCGGCGGGGGTGAGCTGCCGCTCGGCGGTGCGGATGTGCAGCGGGACTCTGAGCATGCCCAGGTCGTGAACCAAGGCGGCAACGCCCGCGTCGGTGACCTGCTGGTCGGCGAAGCCCATCTGAGTGGCGAGGGTCATCGAGAGCAACGCGGTCTTGATGCCGTGTCGATACAGCGAGGACTGCGCGTCGCCCTTGACCTTCATGAGCATGAGCACGAGGGCGGGGTCGGCGCCGACGTAACGCTGGAACCCGCGGAGCAGGTCCGAGGCGAGCCCGAGGTCGGTCACTTGGGCGTCGGCCAGCGCGGGGCCGAGGCCGGCATATTGGTCGAGGGCCCGATCGAACGCCCGCTCGGTCTGAGCCGACAGAGCGTGGAGTTCGGCGACGGAAAGTTTTTTCGCCGGGGCGCGGCCCGGGTCGTAGCTGAGGTCGGTTGCAAACGAGCCGTCGGGTTGCACCGCGTCGAGGGCGGGCGTAGAGGAGGCGGCGGATGGGGCGGGCCGATTTGAAACCGCCGGTGATTTCGATGGTTTGGTCTTCTCTGCGTTTTTCGCGGCGGCGGCCTCGGCCTCTTCACGGGCCGCGCGGATTTCGTCGGATTCGCGGGTGGAAACCGTGCTGATCCCGCGGCGGGTCAGGGTGTCGATGAAGCCCTGGGTGATGACGACGCCGGCCCGCAGAAGCAGGACGCCAGAGGAGTCCGTGAGGTCGGTCATCAACGGTTGTCCGACGCAGAGCGAGCGGACCTGAACCTGTTCAGAGTGAGACATCGAAGCTATACCCTTGCCTGTAGAAACGGATCACAAAACTCATCAACCCCGGCCTCATCCTGAGGCCCGAATGGTGACCGGCGACATCGTGCAATGTCTTCAGCTACACCATCGGCGCATTGATGTCGCCACTCGCTTCAGGAATCACCCCATTTCACCCCCCGCTAACGAGCTCAAAACAATGAAAATCGGTTTTCAGCACGCCAACCGGCCGGATTACCGGATGGGTTAGGTGATTTTCGTTGTCGCCAGGGATCGATCGGGCAAGATTTGATCAGCAAAAACCCGCGCCTTTTCGGGGCGCGGGCAACGTGAAAATCGTGGAATTGGCGGAAGGGTTTTTACCCTTCGTGGATCGTGACTTTGTCCATCGTGTCGCCCTGGGCGATGGTGTCGACCACGTCTTGGCCGGAGGTGACTTGGCCGAACACGCCGTGCTTGCCGTCGAGCCAGGGGCAGGGGACGTGGGTGATGAAGAACTGGCTGCCGTTGGTGTTGGGGCCGGCGTTGGCCATGCTGAGGATGCCGGGGCCGGTGTGCTTCTTGGCGAGGGCCGAGGGCTCGTCGTCGAACTTGTAGCCCGGCCCGCCGGTGCCGGTGCCTTGCGGGCAGCCGGCCTGGACCATGAAGTCGGCGATGACGCGGTGGAACGTCAGGCCGTCGTAGAAGCCGTCCTTGGCGAGCTTGACCCAGTTGCCGACGGTTTCGGGACAGTCCTCGGCGAAGAGTTCGAGTTCGATGTTGCCTTTGGGGGTTTCGATGGTGGCGGTGGTGGGCATGAAAAAGGTCCGGGGGTGGGTGGGGTGCGGGTGAGGGAAGTTGGGGGCGACAGTATAGTCGCCCCACATCACCGCGACGGACCAAGGGCCAGTGAGGAAGAACGCCAGCAAGTCGGTGAAGACTCACTCGGCCGGAGAAAGTTCCGCGGAGATGATCGAATCCAACTCGGGGTAGCGGGCGTCGAGGAAGGTGTTGCCCTGCAGTTGGATCTCGCGTTGTTGGCTGCTCGGCGTTTCGCCGTAGCCGCCGAAGAGCGACTCGACCACGTCCATGCCTTCGACAACTTCGCCGAAGGGCACAAAGCCCAGGTCGTCCAGGAATGCGTTGTCGGTCAAGTTAATGAAGACCTGCGTCGCGCGGGTATTCGGCTGCGTCGCGGCGGCGAACGCGATCGTGCCCCGACGGTTGGGTTGGGTGCGCGGCTCGTCGGCGAGGGTTTGAGGCCGCCAGGCCGCGGCCACGTCGGGGAAGCCATGGATCCCCCACTGCACCACGAAGCCCGGCACCACGCGGAAAAACCGCTGGTTGTGGTAGAACCCGGCCGCCGCGAGGTCGTGAAAACGGTCGGCCGCCAGCGGCGCCCACTCGCGGTGCACCCGCACGGTGAACGCGCCCGTCGTCGTCGTGAATTCGGCGTCGAACACACCCGGTGAAACCTCGGTGGTCAACACCGCGGCGGGGTCGGCGAGGGTGCTGAGGTCAGGCACCAACGGAGCAACCACGACCCCCGGATTAGGAGCATCAGCAACCGGCGCTTCGATCGCGGGATGCAGATCGGCAGGTTCGGATTCGACCGCTTTCGGTTCAGGCGACACTTCCACAGATTCGGGTTCGGTAACAACCGCCGGCTCGAGTTCCGAGGAAGTCTCAACCTTTGGGGCGACCACGATCGGCACCGCTACCGCCGGGGCTTCTTCGATGGCCGAAGCAAGTTCCTGTGCGTCGATCGATATGGCCGCGGGCGTCGAGCTGTCTTCGGCCGGCATCTCGGATGTCGCGGGCTCGACGGGCGATGCCTCGGGTTGAGGTTCCGTCTCTACCGCGGCTTGCGTTTCTTGCGGTTCAGCCGCCACCGCGGGCTCTGGGTTGGGTTCAACTTCGGCCCGTTCGGGCTCAGTGTCCGGGGTCGGTGCTTGAACCAAATCGGCCACGGATTCGTCCGACCCGGCAGGTTCTTCGGCGACCGGAACCGCGGGAACAGACACTGGCAGCGTAACGGATTGCTCGTCTTCCAACACTTCCGGTTCGGGTTGGGGTTCCGGTTCCGACACTACCGCCGTTTCGACGATCGTGACGGCGCTGGACTCGGCCGTCATCGCCGGCTCGAGTAAACCCCGCGCAACGCCCAACGACGCCCACGCCCGCTCGGCCGGGTCGTCGAGCAGACCAACCCACACTTGCGCTTCGTCGAGACGTCCCTGTCGCGCGATACCGCCGGCGGTCTCCCGCGCCCATCCGTACCGCGACGAACGATCCAGCTGAACGCGAAACCCTCGGCCCAGTTGATCCCGGTCGCCATCAAATTCCCCGCGACCATCGCCGCGGATCATCATCGTGACGTACGCTCGCTCAGTCGGGTTGTTGATGTTGTCCAGGTGTGGATCGACTTGGTCATCACGGCCGTGGTACCAGTTCTGCAACGCTTGCGAGGCGTGAATCCACCCGTCCTCGCCTTCGTGGGCCAGCGCCCGCAGGCACAGCCGGACAATCGTTTCGTTCTCCTGCGCCGCGGCATCTTCACCCAAGTCGCGCTGCGCCGCGGCGATGTTCGCCAGCAGCGCCCCCTTGGTCTGCAACGCGTAGGTCAATTCTTCGCCCACCCCCGACACCCGCCGGGCCTGCACGCTCGCCTCGACGAGCCACGCCGCGGGGTCGTCGCCGGGCAGTTCTTCCTGGCTCCACGCCGGCACACCCCCAACCCAAATCAAGACCCCGCACAGCCATGCCAGCACCCACCGACCGCGCCGTGCCGTGATGCGGATATCCGCCGCCCCCTTGTCATGCTGGTCACCCAAGCCCATCGTCGCCGCTCCTGATCGAATACTGCGCGTTCGCATCTGAATCATATCGACTAGATTCCTACCCCTCGCTCCCACCCCCGCAACGTCCGAAAAGCATCGATCCGCCTCTGATAAAATCAGACCATGTCCACCCCCAAGGCCTGCTGCACCCCCAACCCGAACCAGACCAAGGCCAACACCCCCGCCTACGCGGGCCCGCTCCAACCCGTCCGCGAACCCATCCGCCACGCCGACCAGGGCTCAACCGACGGCATGGTCGAACTGCCCGGCGGCACGTTCCTCATGGGCACCGACTACCCCAAAGGCTTCCCCGAAGACGGCGAAGGCCCGGTCCGCGAGATCACCCTCCGGCCGTTCTGGATCGACGCGACCACCGTGACCAACACGCAGTTCGCCGCGTTCATCGCCGACTCGGGCTACGAAACCGAGGCCGAGCGCTTCGGCTGGTCGTTCGTGTTCCACCTGCACCTGTCCAAAAAATTTGCGGACGCGCTGCGGAAGGATGCCAACGTGCCGCAGACCCCGTGGTGGCTCGCGGTCCCGGGGGCCAAGTGGGATCGCCCGTTCGGCGAACGCTCCTCAATCAAATCGATCATGGACCACCCCGTCGTGCAGGTGAGTTGGAACGACGCGGTCGCCTACGCCGAGTGGGCCGGCAAACGCCTGCCCACCGAGGCCGAGTGGGAGTACGCCTCCCGCGGCGGCCGTGAACAAACCCTCTTTCCTTGGGGCGACGTCCTCGAGCCCCGCGGCAAACACCGCTGCAACATCTGGCAGGGCACGTTCCCCACCGACAACACCGCCGACGACGGCTACGTCGGCACCGCGCCCGTCACCGCCTACACCCCCAACGGCTACGGCCTGCACAACACCTCCGGCAACGTCTGGGAATGGACCAACGACTGGTTCAGCCCACGCTGGCACGAGCCCGAGTCCCCCGAAACCCGCGACAACCCCATCGGCCCCACCCCCACCGCATCCGACTGCTGCAGCCAGAAATCAAATCCGTCGGCCCCCGTGGATTCCACGGGCTACCAACTCACCCACAAAGTCCAAAAGGGCGGCAGCTACCTCTGCCACCACTCCTACTGCAACCGCTACCGCTTGGGCGCCCGCACCGGCAACACCCCCGATAGCGCCACGACCAATAACGGCTTCCGCTGCGTGCGGGATGTTTGACCCCTTCCAATCAGAGCACGAAGCGTCAGCGAGTGAATGATTTCACTTTGAGAAATATCACTCGCTGACGCTTCGTGCTCTGACCGAAAAACCTGTCAAATTTATTTTACTCACGAAGCGCGATTTAGCGCTCGCTGCTGCTGGTTGGGCGTGATGCGCCCGGTGTGCCGGGGCGTGCTCGAGAAAATCGTCCGCCTGTTCTTAGCCAAGCTCAATTCGATCCCGCCGACTCACGAAAAGCTTCGCAGAGGCTCCTGCTTTACCCGCGTCCCTGCGAGATCCCGGCGATGTCTATCCTGCAAAAACTCAGCCCTCGGCATAAACCGGGGCAAACCAGCCGGTTCAGCACGTCGCCCACGGGCTTCGGCCAAAACGCCGAGACCGAGCGCTGGGTGCGTCTCCTGTTGGAACAGAAACTCAAGTCCGAGGCCGTGGGAAGGCAAGTCGGCCGATCCAGCGACGCGGAAGACGACGGCATGGTCGATCTCCGCTTGGCCGGCCCCGGCGAACCCAAGCAACCCGACGAGATTTTCGACCGCCTGCGGTGGGGCGGGCTCTTTGCCTGCGTCGATTCCAACCCCGAACGCGTCGGCAAGATCATGCAGCAGTACGACGGCCGTCACGGCTTCGTCCTCGAACAAGGTTTCGATGAACTCTGGGGCGGGCCGATGGGCTTGCGTATCCCGGGGATCACGCCGCGGGCGTTCTGCTTCGTCGCCCGCAAGACGCACTTGGTACCGCCCGGGCAGGTGACCGACCGGTTCACGTTCGACGTGAAGCTCGAAGCAGACGAATCGCAAGACACGGGCTACTGCGTCCGCAAGCAGGTGCCCACGGTCGAAGACCTCGTGCGTCGGCTGACGTGCAAGTTCCCCGACCTCGACCCCAACGACGCGCAGGTCCGCGCCGAAAAACTCGTCAACGAAGTGTTCCCGATCTTCCTGACCCGGGAAGCGAAAGCCCTCGACAAGCTGCAACGCACGCTGCCGGACAACTTCCGGGGGCGGGTGCCGCGGCCGCTGCGCATCGCCAAGAACAAAAAAGGCTTCGTCACCCGGCTGGACATGAACTGGCTGCGCAACGGCGGCGAACCCATCACCCAGATCGAGTTCGCCCGGCAATCCCTCGAGCTGCTCGCGGTCTTGCACGACCACGCCAAGATCATGCACCTGGACCTACGGCCCGACAACATGGTCATCACGCCCGCCGGCGTCGGGTTCATCGACTTCGGCAGCTCCGCGCAGGTCGGCGAAGACCTGCAAAAAACCCCCGTGCTCGGCGAGCTGTTCGACCAGATGATGCGGACCAGCCAGATCCAAAAAGTGCTGGGCGCGATGATCGAAAAGGGCGACGTGACCAACGAAGCCCTCGCCGCGGTCCGCGGCAAGGTCGATCGCAGCGTCGACACGTTCTACCTCGCGGTCCAGATCAACCACCCGCACACCAACCCCGAACTCGAACGGCTGATCGACTACCAACCGCTGGGCGAAAGCGCCCGGGCCCTCGAATCGTTGACCGCCGCCATCCTCAAGCCCAAGAACCCCGAGATGACGGGTTTCAAGACCGCGGCTGATGTTCTTCGCGGCGTGAATCGTATCGCCCAGAAGTTCGCCGGCTGATCCGCGGTACAAAGCCGCCGATGGTATCGGCGGTCTTGAACGGGTTGACCCGTCATCACGAATATTAAATCGTTAAACGCAAAACAAGACCGCCGATACCATCGGCGGCTTTGTGCGGTGCATACCTTGCCCAATTCCGCGCGTTTCTTGGGTATCATGGTCGATTCGCCATGAACACCACGCCCACCCCGAACCCCGATGCCGCCGCGACCGAGGCCCGGCCGACGCAGAACCTCAACGTCGCTTCGCTCGACCCGTTGGTCGCCCCGGGCAAGCTGGAGCAATCGCTGCCCCTGTCCGACAAGGCCCGGCAGACCGTCCTCGACGGACGGCGCACGATCGAAGCCATCCTCCGCGGCGACGATCCCCGGCTGCTGGTGATCCTCGGGCCCTGCTCGATCCACGATCCGCAGGCCGCGATGGAGTACGCCAGCCGATTGGCCGAGCTTCAGCAACAGCTCGCCGACCGTTTGGTGCTGGTCATGCGGGTGTACTTCGAGAAGCCGCGCACGACCGTCGGGTGGAAGGGGTTGATCAACGACCCGCACCTCGACGGCAGCTTCGACATGGCCCACGGCCTGGACCTGGCCCGTAAACTCTTGATCAACATCAACGAACTCGGCCTGCCCGCGGGCACCGAGTTCCTCGACCCCATCACGCCGCAGTACCTCGACGACCTGGTCAGCTGGGCCGCGATCGGCGCCCGGACCACCGAGAGCCAGACCCACCGTCAGATGGCCAGCGGCTTGTCGATGCCCGTCGGTTTCAAAAATGCGACCAATGGCTCGTTGCAGGTCGCGCTCGACGCGATGCAATCCGCGCAGAGCCCGCACCACTTCATCGGGGTGGACGACGACGGCCGGGCGTGCGTGGTCCACACTCGCGGCAACGTCTACGGCCACGTCATCCTCCGCGGCGGCTCCGAGGGCAGCAACTACCACCCGGCCGACATCCAACACGCCGCGGAAGGCTTGACCAACGCGGGCATGAACCCGCTGCTCATGGTCGATTGTTCCCACGCCAACTCGGGCAAGAAATTCGCCCAGCAGGAAGTCGTCTGGGACAGCCTGATCGAGCAACGCCAGGCCGGCGGCTCGGGCGACGCGATCATCGGTGTGATGATTGAATCGAACCTGGCTGAGGGCAAGCAGTCGATCCCCGAAGACCTGTCGCAACTCAAGTACGGCGTCTCGGTCACGGACGAATGCATCGGCTGGGAAACCACGGCCGCGATGCTCCAGCGCGGCTACGATCGGCTGGGCTGACCCCAAACCGTCGGCCGTGCGGTGGGCACCACCCGCCGCGACCTGATTGAAGATTTGCGGTGGGCGACCCCCACCCCACCGAACGGACGCCTGTGATCTGGACCGGCATTTTATTGGGGCTGGGCGCGGCCTTGGGCCACTCGTTGGCGTATCTGGCGACGCGTTGGTTCACCGAAGACCGCGGCCGAAGCACCGGGCAACTGTTGGTGCTGTCGCACGTAATCATGGGCCTGATCTGCGCGGTCGCGATGGTGGTGCTGTGGCCCGAAAACCTCGGGACCCAGCTGAGTTGGCTGGGGCGGTTGGCGGGATTGATCACATTTTTCATCATCGCGCAGACTTCGCTCATCACGTCGCTGGGCATGGCCGACGCGTCGCGGATCGCGCCGCTGCTGGGGTTGAAGGTTGCGGTGTTGGCGGTGATCGCGGTGCTGCTGGGCGGGACGTTGTCGTGGATGCAGTGGGGGGGCGTCGCGCTGGCGGTGGCGGCGGCGTGGGTCCTCAACGGCGTCGGGGGCCGGCTGCCTTGGCGGGTCACGGGGCTGGTGGTGCTGGCGTGTCTGGCCTACGCGGTCGCCGACACCTTTATTCTCGAAACCATTCAAGAAGTCCGGCGGATCAGCGGAGACCAAAGCACGATGGGCGCTCCGTTATTCACGGTCACCGCGGTGTACACGACCGTCGGCGTCATCGCGGCTTGTCTGCTGCCGCGGTACGGCTCGCGGGACACCAAGGCGTGGCGAGACGCCTTGCCGTACGTAGCGAGTTGGATGATGACCATGGTGTTTTTGTACGGAGCGTTCGCGGCGGTGGGCACGGTGCTGGGGTCGATCCTCCAGTCGGGCCGGGGGCTGATTTCGATCGGATTGGGGATCGTGTTAGCACACTGGGGCTGGCACCACCTCGAGCAAAAACACGGCTGGGCGGTGCAGTTGCGCCGGTTGGGCGCGGCCGCTCTCATGTGCCTAGCGGTGTATCTGTATGTAAAAGGCGTCCAATAATTCAGATGAGGGTTATCCCGTTTTTTTCGGCCGACGACGGGTTACGCCGGTAAAGCCGTTTGCGGGGCGGGTCGATATTCACCCTATGAAGATTTGGCGAACCAGTCTCAAAGACACGCCCGAAACGGCGATCGAGAACCGCCGCCGTCACGGCCGGCTGAAGACCGAGGGGACCGAATCGTCGCTGGGCAGTGTCGTGGACATCTCCGCCTCGGGGATGCGCGTCCACCGCAAGGGGGCACTGCCCGTGCACGAAGGCGAAAAGTTTCGCATCGACGTGCAGATCGACAAAGAGGTGATGCCCATCGACGTCATCGTCCGCCGGGTCCGCAAGCTCGGCCGACGCAAGTTCGAGTTCGGCCTCGAGTTCATCAACATGAGCGACCAAGACCGGATGAAGCTGACCCGCCTCGCCCGCATCGCGGCGACGAGTGCGCGGGCGATGTGGTAGGGGTGATTTTCGATTTTTGATTGAGGATTTTTGATTGGAAAGCGCGGGTGAAAGCTAAGCGCCTTCCGTCATGTGCCTTGCAATCAAAAATCCTCAATCAAAAATTAAAAATCATCTCACCTGCTCGCTCGCCACCGGCACGATAAACGCACCGGGGACCCCGAGTTGATCGCGGTAGGTCGCGGCCGAGGTGTAGGTGGTGAAGCGACCCAGGTGCACGAGCGTCTGGCCCGGCCTCGCTTGGTTGGGGATCAGACGTGGTTCGCCGAGGCGGATCGACTTGGCCGCCTCGCGGACCTGGTCGGCGGCGGCTTGGGCGTTTTCGAAGCTAGCGAACGAGCCGAGTTGGAGCGTGTAGCCGTTGACCGCGATTTGTTCTTCGACTTGCTGCCGGAATGCGGGGTCGGCCGAGGAAGCCCGGGCGAGCGTGAGGTGGTCCCGAGCGTTGGCCCATCGGCCGAGCTTCTGCTGAGCGACGGCGGCGTAGAAGTAGGCCTTGGCCCGGTCTTCGCCGGTGAGGATCGGCGCCGCGGTGAGCAGCGCATCGGTCGCCAGGGCGTAGCGCTCCTGACTCGAATAGGCCAGCCCCAGCATGACGCCAGCGTTGGCGGCGAGTTCTTTGTCGAAGCCGTCGGCGGCTTGGCGGAGGTACTTCACCGCCCGGTCGGTTCGCCCGAGTTCGCCGGCCGAGAGACCCGCGACGTACGCCGCTTCGGCCGAGTCCAGCGAAGGCTCGGCCGAGGCGATCTCCGAAGCAAACGCATACGCCTGTTCGTAATCGCCACGCTGGTACGCGCTGTTCGCATCGTCGAGCGTCACGACCGGCTCGGACTTGATGCAGCCGGTCAAGACGATCGCCGCCGAAAACAAGACCACGGGTAAACAAGCACGCCAAACGCGAGAGATAGTCCAAGCAGTTTTCATCGAGATTTAAGCCTTCCTGATCGGGGTGGCGGAGGGGTGCCGGGGTTACGGCTATAGTTTACCGCTATGAGCATCCTGCGAAAGATCATGTGGCGTGCCGTGACCCACCCCCGCAAAGTCGCGATCATCGACGACCAGCGGGAGTACTCGTTCTTCAAGATCGGGGCCGCGGCGCTCTTCGCCGCCAAGGCAATCGAGCAAGCCACCGAAAAACAAAAGATCGGCATTATGCTCCCGACCAGCGGCGCTTTCACCGTCGCGTTCCTCGGCACCTGGCTGGCCAAGAAAACCCCCGTGCCGTTGAACTACCTGCTGTCGCAGGACGAGCTGGCCCACGTCGTGGCCGACAGCGGGATCGACACCATCATCACCGCCCAGAAGATGATCGACGCCATCGCCGACTTGGGGATCGACGTGGACGCCTTGCCCGGCGACGTCAAGCTGATGAAGCTCGAAGACGTCTCGTTCAAAGGCCTTCCGCCGCTGCGCATCCCGCCGAAGCTAGACGAAGACGAGTTGGCTGTGCTGCTCTACACCTCGGGCACGTCGGGCAAGCCCAAGGGCGTGATGCTCACCGAGCGCAACATCAAGACCAACATCGAAGACTCGATGGAACACGCCGGGCTCACCAAATGCGACACCTTCCTCGGCGTACTGCCGCAGTTCCACACCTTCGGCCTCACCGTGCTCACGCTTCTGCCGCTCTACGGCGGCGGCCGGGTCGTCTACACCGCCCGCTTCAACCCCCGCAAGCTCATCGAGCTGATGAAGAAGCACCGACCGCAGCTATTCATCGGCGTGCCGTCGATGCTCGGGGCGCTGCTGGCGGTGAAGAGCGCCACCGCCGACGACTGGAAGAGCTTCCGCTACGTCATCTGCGGCGGCGAGCCGCTGCCCCAAGCGGTCTATGACGGGTTCAAAGACAAGCTGAACATCAAGATCAACGAGGGCTACGGCCTCACCGAAACTTCGCCGGTCACCAACTGGTCCACCCCCGAAAACACCCGGCTCCACTCCGTCGGCCTGCCCCTGCCCAACGTGCAAAACTTCATTGTGGATGACGACAACCAACTCCTGGGCCGGAACCAGGAGGGCGAAATCCTCATCGCCGCGCCGAGCGTGATGAAGGGCTACTACCAGTTGCCGGAGCTAACCGATCAAGTGATCCTCAACCTCGACGTCCCCGCCGACCCGGCCATCGGCACCTCGGGGCCGCGGGCCAAACGCGGCGGGTCGACCCGCTGCTTCCGGACCGGCGACATCGGCAAGATCGATGAGGACGGCTATCTCTACATCACCGGCCGCAAGAAAGAGATGCTCATCATCGCCGGGGAGAACGTCTTCCCCCGCGAGATCGAAGAGGTGCTCAACCTGCACGACACCGTCCACGCCTCGGCCGTGATCGGCAAGCAAGACGGCAGCCGGGGCGAGGTCGCGATCGCGTTTGTCGAGCTGGAGGAAGGGGCCGAGTTCGACGAAGCCGCGCTCAAGGCTCACTGCCGAGAGAACATGGCCCAGTTCAAGGTGCCCAAGGAAGTCCGCCTGCTCGACAAACTGCCCCGCAACCCCACGGGCAAGATCATGCGGCGGGCGTTGTCGGCCGACTGAAAACCAATTTTTTTAACCAACCACAAAGCGTAAGCGAGTGACCCTGCAACCCACCGGGTTCGTATCACTCGCTTACGCTTCGTACTCTGATTACAACCCGACGTGCCCTGATTTTGTGACGCTTCCGGGGCCGTGATACGATATTAGCCTGCGGAAATACCGCGGATTTACAAACGAAACCCAAACTCTTAAAGGAGTTCGCGAGATGAAGAATTCAATGATTGTGGTCGCCCTCTTTGGTGCCTTGACGCTGGGCCTTTACGTCACCGCGGGCGGCCAGGCCGGTGGGGAAGTCGCTCCGACCAAAGTCGCGGTGGTGAACCTGCAGGAGGTCATCAACGAGTGCAGCCAGCAGGCCGCCTTCCGCGCCGAGAACACCGCCAAGGCCGATTCACTGCGGGCCGAGCAGGAACAACGCCAACGCGAAATTCAAAGCATCACCACCGCGATCGACCCGCTGCAGCCCGGCAGCGACGCCTGGGAAAACAAGCGTCAGGAACTGCGTCAGAAAACCTTGGAACTCCAGGTGTGGGTCCAGATGCAGGAGCAAGACAGCCAGCTTGCACAGGCCCGTCAGTTCGCCGAGATCTACGTCGTCGCGTCCGATGCTGCTGCTGCGATCGCCGAGCAAGCCGGCTACGACATCGTGCTCCAAGGCGGCGACCTGCCCGACCTGATGCGGCTGAACATCCAGCAGCTCCAGACCGTCTTCCAGACCCGCAAAGTGATCTACTCCAGCGACAAGGTCGACATCACCAACGCGGTGCTGCAACGCGTTAACTCCGAGTTCGACCAACGCTAAACGCTTGACGGATTACACCCCCCAAACCGTAGCCGAGTTGCTCGAAGGCCGGCTCGTGGGCGATCCCGACTTGGCCATCACCGGCCTCGCCGAGATCAGCACGGCCAAGCCCGGCGACCTCACGTTTGTCGGTGAGTCGGGCTACGCGCCGCGCTGGGCCACCAGCGCGGCTTCCGTCGCCATCGTCACCGAAGGCATCGAGCTCGAGCCCGGCGACGGCAAGGCGTTGGTGTTCGTCGAGAACGCCGACCTCGCGATGGCCCGCGTGCTCGACGCCCTGGCCCCCGAACCCGCCCGGCCCGCGCCGGGCATCCACGACACCGCCGTGGTCGACAGCACCGCCGAGATCGCCAGCGACGCGGTGATCGGGGCCTACTGCGTCATTGGACCGGGCGCTTACGTCGGCCCGCGCACGGTGCTGCACCCCCACGTCACGCTGCTCGACGACACCCGCGTCGGAGCGGACTGCGTGCTCTGGCCCAACGTGGTGATCCGCGAGCGCTGCACCCTCGGCGACCGTTGCGTGTTGGAGCCGGGCTGCGTCATCGGGGCCGACGGCTTCGGCTATCGACCCGACACCACCGGCGACCGCCCGCGCATCGTGAAAATCCCCCACCTGGGTCACGTCGAACTCGGCGACGAAGTCGAACTCGGCGCCTGCGTCACGATCGACCGCGGCAAATTCGACGCCACCACCATCGGCCACGGCACAAAGATCGACAACAAAACACAGATCGGGCACAACTGCAAGATCGGCAACCTGGTCGTGATGTCCGGCTGCGTCGCGATGGCCGGCTCGGTGACGATCGGCGACGGCGCACTCATCGGCGGCGGCGTTCAATTCCGTGACCACCTCAAGATCGGTCGCGGGGCAAAAATCGCGGGGGGTGCCGTCGTCAGCAGCGATATCCCCGACGGCGAGGAATGGCTGGGCTACAACGCCAGCCCGGCGAAGGACGCTATCCGTGAACTCATGGCCGTAAAAAAATTACCTGCGTTGCGTAAGGATTTCAAAGCGTTGACCAAGCGTGTCGATCACCTCGAACAAAACCGCGACGCATGAATCGTGGTTCAAAATCCCGCCTTTGAATCATGAAGGGCTGGGGTTGAAGACAGACCTCCCGGATTCGAGACCGACCGCCGCGGCAACCGATTTAGATAGACCATGGATTCTCACCAGCACACCATCTCGACGCCCCAGTCCATGAGCGGACGCGGGCTATTCCACGGCCAGCCGGTGAACCTCACGTTCCTCCCCGCCCCCGCCAACCACGGCATCATCTTCCGGCGGATCGACCTCAACCACGCCGAGCTGCCCGTCTCGGTCGAACACGTCACCAAGCGCGTCCGCCGGACCGCCCTGAAAATCGGCGAAGCCTCGGTCGATACGATCGAACACTGCCTGTCCGCCGTGGCCGCCCACCGCATTGACAACCTTGTCATCGAGCTCGACGGCCCCGAGGTCCCGGCGATGGACGGCTCGTCCCTGCCGTTCTACGAAACGCTCGAGAAAGCGGGTATCGAAAAGCAAGACACGCCGAGAAGACGTCTGGTCGTCAAGACGCCCGTGGTCATCCGCGAAGACGACGCGATGGTCGCGGCGCTGCCCAGCCCCGATCCGGGGATGCAGGTGGTCTACGAGCTCGACTACACCGGCGTGTCGAAAGTCATCGGCCGGCAACTCAAGACCTTCGACCTCGACGACCCCGAAGCCGACTACGCCCAAGAGATCTCGCCCTCGCGGACCTTCAGCCTCGAGGCCGAGGCGATGGCCGCCCAGAAGGCCGGGCTGTTCCCGCACCTGACCGTCGACACCGCGCTGGTCATCGGCGACGACGGGCCGTTGGGCACCAACACCTTCCGCTTCGACGACGAGCCGGTCCGGCACAAGATGCTCGACCTCATCGGCGACCTCTACCTCCTGGGCGCGCCGATCCAAGGCCGCATCGTAGCCTACAAGTCCGGCCACCCGATGAACCACCGGCTGGTCCGCGAGCTCATCAAGCAGCACGAATCCGCCCGGCTCAAAGACCTGGCCCACCACCACTCGGTGCTCGACGTCCGCCGGCTGTTCCGCATGATGCCGCACCGCTACCCCATGCTCTTGGTGGACCGCGTGGTCGAGATCGTGGGGGATCAAAGAGCTGTAGGTGTAAAGAATGTCACGATTAACGAGCCGTTTTTTCAGGGTCACTACCCCAATACTCCGATAATGCCAGGGGTATTGGTGGTCGAAGCGATGGCCCAATTGTCGGGCGTTTTGATCGGCCAATCCTTGGAACAGGTCGGCAAACTGCCGGTCCTGCTGAGCCTCGACCGCGTCAAGCTTCGCAAGCCGGTGACCCCCGGCGACCAACTCATGCTCATCGCCGAGGCGGTGAAAATCCGCAGCCGAATCGCCCACATGCACTGTCGAGCCTACGTGGCCGAAGAACTCGCCGCCGAGGCCCAGGTGAAGTTCATGATGGTGGACGACGAGGCGGAATAAGGAGATTTTTGATCTTTCGGCCGACGAAAACGACTCACCCCGGGTCATCCGCGGCGTGAACAAAGTTCTTGACATCTATGTCCGCCAACGCCGAAAATCATTGATTCATCACTGCTTATGCCCGAGATTCACCCCCTAGCCGTCGTCGATCCCCAGGCCAAACTGGCCGACGACGTCCGCATCGGCCCGTTCTGCAGTGTCGGCCCCAAAGTCACGCTCGGCCCCGGCTGCCGGCTGGTGTCCCACGTCACCCTCACCGGCCGGACCACCCTCGGCGAGAACAACACCGTCTGGCCCAACGCGGTGCTCGGCGGCGACCCGCAGGACCTCAAATTCCAGGGCGAAGATTCCCAATTAGTGATCGGTGATCACAACGAAATCCGCGAGTGCGTCACCATCCACAAAGGCACCGCCAACGACCACGGCATCACCACCGTCGGCGACCACAACCTCATCATGGCCTACGCCCACCTGGGCCACGACTGCATCCTCGGCAGCCATATCGTCATCGCCAACGCCGTTCAGTTCGCCGGCCACGTCTGCGTCGAAGACCACGTCATCATCGGCGGCGCCACCGCGATCCACCACTTCGCCACCCTCGGGCAACACGCCTTCATCGGCGGCATGACCCGCGCCATCAACGACTGCCCCCCGTTCATGATCGCCGAGGGCAACCCCGCCGTGGTCCGCGGCGTCAACACCACCGGCCTCGGCCGACGCGGCTTCACCGCCGAGTCCATCAGCAACCTCAAAGACGCCTGGAAACGGCTCTACCGCCGCACCGCCACGGGTAAGGCCGGCCAAACCGCCTCGGCCCTCGAAGACCTCGAAGACGCCTACCCCCACGACGCCTGCGTCCTCGCCCTCGTCGCCCACGTCCGCCGCTCGGCCGAGGGCGTCTACGGCCGCTACCGCGAAGGCCTCCGCAAAGACAACCCGCGGACCAACCCGGCGAAGTGATCCTCGAGTCCCCGGGGCCAAGCATGGATCGCGAACGCCAAGACGAGTTGCAAGAGCACGCCAACGCCCTCTTGGTGTATTCCAAGCTGTTCGGCTACTTCACGATCGTCATCGGCTGCGCCGCGATGTTGTTCGGCCTGTACGCGATCACCCAAAACATCGTTACGGGACTATTCATCGTTCTGTAGGGCATGGCCGCTTTCGTCACGGCCTTGTTCTTCATGCGACTCGGGTTGGGGCTGTCCGCGCTACTCGACGTCCACGCCGACGCCATGGACGAACTGATTGACGAAGGCCCGGACGAAGACGCCGAGGGTTGAGGTCCGGGGACGAACCGGCCGATATAGCCGTTGTTGACGCTATCCCGCGCCAACAAGATGACCACGACGCTGAAACAACCCCATGCAAACCTTCCTCGTCACCGGCGCCGCCGGGCTCATCGGGTCCCACCTCTGTGAACGGCTACTCGCCGCCGGCGATCGCGTGGTCGCGCTCGACAACTTCAACGACTACTACGACGTCGAGCAGAAGCGGGCCAACGTCGCGGGGTTCCGAGACCACGACAACTGCACCCTCGTTGAACTCGACATCCGCGACGAAGCGGGGATCGCCGAGTTGTTTGCGACGCATCAGCCCGACGCCGTCGCCCACCTCGCGGCGATGGCCAACGTCCGCTACTCCATCGGCCGCGCCCCGCTCTACAACCAGGTCAACATCACCGGCAGCCTCAACCTCCTCGAAGCCGCCAAGGCCCACGACACCGCCAACTTCGTCTTCGCTTCCACCAGCTCGATCTACGGCAAGACGCCGAACATCCCGTTCATCGAAGACGACGCCTGCAACCTGCCGTTGTCCGCCTACCCCGCATCTAAAAAAGCGATCGAGTTGTTCGGCTACACCTACCGCAACCTCCACGGCCTCAACTTCACCGCCGTGCGCTTCTTCAGCGTGTACGGCCCGCGGGCTCGCCCCGACATGATGCCGTTCATGATCACCGACCGCATCGCGCGGGCTGAACCAATCACGCTGTTCGACGCCGGGCAGATGAAACGCGACTGGACCTTTGTCGACGACATCGTGTCGGGCGTGGACCTGGCGTTACGCAAACCGCTGGGCTACGAGGTCATTAACCTCGGCCGCGGCGAACCCGTACTCATGGCCGACTTCGTGACGATGCTCGAAGACCTGATCGGCAAAAAAGCCATCCTCGACACCCCGCCCGCCCCGGCGAGCGAGCCCAAACAGACGTTCGCCAACATCGATAAAGCCCGACGCCTGTTGGGCTACGATCCCCAGACCAGTGTGCAGGCCGGCCTCGAAAAACTCTGGGCGTGGTATCAGTCGCGGTAAGCTATCCGCATAGACAATGAGTAGAAAAACGCATTAAAATTTTGCGGCTATTGAAACGGGATGAGTATCCCGACTCCAACATAAAAAGCGGTATCGTCGGAATCGGTCAGATCGCGCTGAGCGGAAAAACCGTAGGCAATACCAGCTTCTACGATCAGCGTGACATTCTCTTCGATCATAAATTGCGACGCCCACCCCGCGGTAGCCAAGAGAACCGGTGCTCCATTGGCCTCCATCGTTCCATCCTCGCTGTCTTCGGCTGGACCAGTCAACCCGACGCCGAATGTGGGACCCCAGTACCACGCAGGTCTTTCCTCGCCCTCCACTGTGCGGGTCGGAAAAGTACCGGGCAAGATTTTCCAGTCGTCGAACCACTTCCCTCCACCAGGCGGGGTGCCCTGCTTACGCTTGCCTATTCGCCCAAACTCCATCGGCAGATACAGCTCGGCAATATTCACAACTGGCGAAACTCCGCCTTCAGAAAAAACCCGCAAGTCGTTATCACCGGTATCCGATCCGATATCGAAAAAATACCTTACGCTCGGCGTAGCGTAGGTCACTTCCCATTGCATCGCCTCGCGTTCAAACCACGTTGCTCCGCCTCCAAGTTTTGTTTTAAGAGCATCAGCTTGCCGTTGAGCGGCCGTCTCCGTACGGCCTTTAATTTGAGCAAGATTACGCTGGGCCTCAGCCAACGGCACTGAACCCGGACCCTCGCCGATCCGTGTCGCGATGAATTCTGCGGCTTCGGCGTAGGTTTTAGCTTCCTCGTAGCCTTGGCCCGCCAACTCGGGATTTAGATACACGCGAGATTCCGCCTGGCCTAAAGCTTCTTGCGTCCTTACGTTAAGCGCCACAACGGCGCGTCGACCGACTTCCACAAATTCGTCTTGATCGGTCGCGGCTTTTATTTCTGAATGCAGTTGTATCAACGTTTCGGGCATAGGCTCGCCAGCCGCCGCGGCCGCTTCGATCCATACAAGGTTGGCTTGATGCAGTTGATTGATTACATCCAATTGATCTGCTTTGTTGAGCGACTCTGCCTCTGCACCAGTCGTTAAACACCACAGAAAAGCAACCACCCAAAATCTATTTTTCATCATCACGATCAAGCGCCCAGAACAAAGATTTGAAAACCCCCTGACGTGCCTGAGACATTAGATCAATAGCTATGAAGAGCAAAGCACAACAAACTCTTAGTCCTATAACTCTAAGGACATCGCTAAAGGATCGGAACCGCATGCTAAAGGTGCGTTCGATCGAAACCACGTTGACCTGATTGAACTAATTAGACTATTGCTCGCTCAGCCGGATCACCTGCCCGACCGACTCTTCCGACAAGACCCGCACAAACTTTCGGCCGTCGGGGAACGACACGGTGATGCGCACTTTCTCACGCACCGTCGAGTGTCGGCCGACCGCTTCGTGGCGGGACAGGTCAAACAACACCTCCGACTCGGCCGAGCCTTCCAACAGCTTGACGTTGATCGGCGGGGCGTCGGCGGGGCGGCCTTCGGGTTCTTCGGGGTCGAGCTTGAACCGGCCTTCCCCCGTCACCACCGCCACCGGCACGCCCGCGATGTCCTCGACCCGGGCCAGTTCGTAAGCCCACTTCTGATTCATCTTGCCCAGATCGTGCTCCCAACGGAAGTCCGCATTCCAGGCCTTGCCCCCGCCCGAACTTTCGTAAGCGAACGGCTGGGGCGCGTACGCAATCGCCGCCAGGTCCGACGCCGTCTCTTCAAAGTCCAACTCCGTCGGGATAAAGTCGGGCTGCGACGTCTTGTTCTTCATCTTGTCGAGGCCTTTGACCGCGGTGACGTGACCATCGGGCGCGATCTCGACGGTCAGCCCGACCTCGGCCATCGCCGAGAGCAGTTCGTGCATGACCTTGGTGTCGGCCGAGGCGGATTTGCGTGAGTCGATCACCATCGCCGCGCCCTCGCCGGGCGTGTTGGTGAACTTCATCCAGTCCAACGTCATGGTGCAGACCGACGAGCCGTCGGCGTTGACCTTGTTCACGGTCCAAGTGACTTCGCCCTCGACTTCGATCGTGCCGGTGGTGGTCTGCGAACGGTCGCCGAGCGTGGCCTCGGCGGTCTGCTGCATCTGGTTCCAGAACTCGTACCGCGAGGTCTGCCCCGCGGTCCACCGCGGCCGCAGATCGATCGTCTCGGGAATCACCCCGCCCCCGGAATTGGCCGAATCGCTTCCGGAGGTGCTTCCCGTTTGGGCCCGAGCCAACGTCACCATGCCCAACAGCACGGTGAGCAGCGCGAGCGTGGCAGCCAATTTCTTGAGGCGGAAGAGTTGTTTCTGGTTCATGGCTATCGGTAGAGGTTGGAGCTGGGCTCATTCAGGCCGTACTTGAGCCACTTGAACGCGATGATCCGCCACCGGCCCTGCGGGTCTATTTGCCATTCGACTTCCCACTGCGTCGCGGGGATACGCTGGCCCATGGCGTCGTGGCTCACCGTCATCGTACTTACACCATAGCCCGGCCGATTGATTGTGGCATCAACACCCCGCAGGTCCAACACCTCCACCCGGTATTGATCCAGCCTCCCGGCGATAACCGGCCCACTCAAATCGGCCCAGACATCCCCGCCGGGCCCCATGAGCACGACCCGGTCGGCCAGCAGGGCGGTCAGCGCCGCTTCGTCGGCCGGGGACGCCGCCTCGATCAAAGCCTCGGTCCGCTCGATCAGCGTTTCCCGATCGGTGTTCACCAGCGTCGCGGTGACGTACACGCCCAGGCCCAGCAGCAACGCGAGCCACGACGCCGAGACCGCCTTGGGCTGGTCCTGCCGCTTGCCCACGGTCCGCAGCACCGCCGAGACCGCCAGCAGCGCGACGACCAATGGCCACGGGTTCTCCAACAGCAACTCGGACAAACTCGAACCCTCGGCCAAAAGTGTGCTCAGCATGGAACCATCCTATCGCCAGTGATACGGAATACGCAGGCCGGGGGTTTCAATGTTCCTTCCGCCCCGCGAATCATGCCGACTCGCGCGACCTTCCGATAACCCTTCTACCGATGGCTGACCCCAAGCCCGACATCCTGCGCGCGACCCTCGACGCCATCCGGGCCGACGACCCGGCCCTGGCTGAGCTCTTGGAACAGACCGACACCGCGTCGCTGTCGTGGGACACCGCCCGCAACGGTCAGGCCATCGCGGCGCTGCCGCCGGGCAACGATCAGACGCGGCCGACGCCGTTGTGCAGCAAGTACGACCCGGCCGCCGAGGCCGAGAAGCTGCTCGGCGAGATCGACCCCGGAAAAACCGCCTGCGTGGTGCTGCTCGGGCTGGGCCTGGGCTACCACGCCGAGGCCGCGCTGCAAACGCTGGGTCAAGATGCGCTGGTCCTGCTTTACGAGCCCGACCCCGCATTGCTGCGGGCGGTCCTCGAACAGCGTGACTTGTCGAAGCTGCTCACCAAGCCCAACGTGATGTTGTTCGCGGGTGACGAGATCGACCGGGCCACGCTCCTGTCCCGCACCGAGGTCCACGCCCAGTTGTTCACCCAGGGCACGCAACTCGTCACCCTGCCGATCGCCCGCAAGCTCCACCCCGAAGCGATCAAGCAATTCGGCCAAGCCATCACCGACATCGTTGCCTACAGCCGGACCAACATCGCCACCGCTTTGGTCAACGCCGCGCGGACCTGCCGCAACCTCGCGAACAACCTCGATGTTTACGCCGCCGGGGCGACGACCAATGAGTTGCACCATGCCGCGAAGGGTTACCCCGCGGTGTGCGTCGGGGCCGGGCCGAGCCTGGTCAAAAACGTTCACCTCTTGCAAGACCCCGAGTTGAGAAACAACGTCGTGGTCATCGCGGTGCAGACCGCGCTCAAGCCGCTCCTCGATCGCGGCGTTCGGCCGGACTTCGTCACCGCGCTCGACTACTCGCCGATCTGCGCCCGGTTTTACGAAGGCCTGCCCGACCTGCCCGACGTCACGCTCGTCGCCGAGCCCAAGGCCAACCCCGCGATCCTCGATGCGTTCCCCGGCCCCGTGCGCGTCTGCCGCGACGCGTTCAACGATCAACTGCTGGGTGATCCGGCCACCGGCGGCCTCGGCCGTGAGATCGTCCCCATCCGCGGCGGCGCCACCGTCGCCCACCTCTCGTTCTACCTCGCCCAACACCTGGGCTGCGACCCGATCCTGTTCATCGGCCAAGACCTGGGCTTCTCCGACGGGCTGTACTACGCCCCCGGCACCGCGGTCCACCAAGTGTGGGACTGCGAGCTCAACCCGTTCAACACCATCGAGATGATGGAGTGGCAACGCATCGTCCGCATGCGCGGTCACCTCCGCCGGTTCGACGACGTGCACGGCCGACCGATCTTCTCCGACGAGCAGATGCTGACCTACCTCAAGCAGTTCGAGCGCGACTTCGCCGACGCCGCGGCCGACGACCAACTCGTCATCGACGCCACCGAAGGCGGCATGCCCAAGGCCCACACCACCCGGCTGACCTTCGCCGACGCCCTCGCCCAACACGCGACCCGCCCGGCACCGACACTACCCGTCCCGTCACGAGAACTGGATGGGGACCGCCTGGGCCAACTCGATGCACTCCTACGCAAACGCATCGAGCAAACCCTCGACCTCAAACGCATGTCCCGCGAAAGCCTCGAGCTGATCCGCAAGATGCAACGCTGCATCGAGAACCGCGACCAGGCCAAGCTCAACCAACACTTCACCAAGCTCGACCGCAACCGCAAGCGCGTCGAGGGCGACCTCAAAGAGCCGTTCGCGCTGGTCAACCAGCTCAACACCATCGGCGCCTACCGCCGCAACCGCACCGACCGGTCGATCGCGAAAGACACGCAAAACAAGCTCGAAACCCTCTCGGCCCAGCTCGATCGCGACCGCGACAACATCGACTGGATCATCCAGGCCTGCGACGAAGCCCAAACGCTCGTCCGTGAAGCCCAAGAACGCGTTACAAAGCGCTCGGCACAGGCTTCGCGCGGTCCCGACATCCAAGTAAACGTTAAACCGTCCCGCAAGATCGCGGCCCCCGCCGCGTAAACACCAGCATGAGCACCCCCGCTTCCGCCATCGCGTTGATCGTGGCCGACCCCTCGAAAGGGCGGTTGGGGCATGCGCGTCGGCTGGATGCACCGCTCGCCGATCGACCGGTGCTGTGGCACACGCTGCAACGCGCCGCGCGGATCGGACGCATCCAACGCATCGTCGTGGTCCACCCGCCGAGGCAAAACCCGTTAGCAGGGATCGATCCCGCCGGGTTCGCCAAGCCGATCGAAACCTTCGCCCTCAGCGATGTGGCGGGCGACACCTATACGCCGCGCCTCCGCACCGCCCGCAAGTGGGCGCTTTCGGGTTGGCGGGGCGGGTTGGCGGGCGCGACCGCGTGGGACGAGCTGTTACCCGCCCGACCGCTCGCGCTGGCGGTGGATCGATTCCAGGCCGACGCCGCGGTCATCGTCGGCGGGGATTGGTGCGCGTTCGACCCCGGCTACGCGGACGCTCTGTTGGACCTGCACCTCGAAGCACCCGAAGCCATGAAGCTGGTCTTCACGCAGGCCCCACCCGGCCTCGGCCCGGTGGTGACCAGCCGGGAGGTGCTCCACGACCTGGCCGACAAGCAAGCGACCTTCGGCAACGCGCTGGCCTACAACCCCCAACGCCCCGCGATCGACCCCATCGGCCGGGAGTGCAACCTGCCCATCGCCGCGTCGGTCCGCGACACCGCCCGACGGTTCATCTTCGACACCCCCGCGGCGATCCAGCGCCTCGAACGCTTAGCCGACTTGCTGGGCGGCGACTTCGAAAAAGCCGACGCCGAGACGATCACCGACGCTTGCCGGTCCTGGGAAACCGACCACCCCGAACACGTTTTCGATGACCTGCCCGAGCAGATCACGATCGAGTTGACACCCCGCCGACTGGTGACCGGCCCGATCACGCCGCAGCACCATGTCGATCTGCCGCGCGAAGCCATGGATGTGGACCTGGCGAAAAATCTGCTCAACCAATGCTCCGGCAAGGCCGTGACCCTCGGCGGGCTCGGCGATGCGTTGCTGCATCCCGACTGGCCCGAGATCGTTCAGGCCGCGGCCGACGCTGAGGTGTTTGGACTGCACCTCGAAACCGACCTGCTCTCCCCCCGCGAGGAGTTGGCGGCGTTGACCGAGTTGCCGATCGACATCGTCAGCGTCCGGCTCAACGCCGACACCGCCGCCACTTACGCCAAGGTAATGGGGGCCGACCGGCTGCCCGAAGTCATGGGGAATCTGCAGTGGCTGTTTGACCGCCGTTGTACGACAACGAAATTGCAAACGGAACTTCCGGGGGCGGGGCTGCCTTGGATCGTGCCGCGTTTGGTCAAGGCCGCCGACACGCTTAAAGACATGGAGATGTTCTTCGAACGGTGGATGCAGGTCGTCGGCCACGCGGTGATCGAACGCTCGCCGACGCTGGGCAAAGGCCGCTTCGCGTTGATGCCCGACCTGAACCCCGTGCCGATGGACCCGCCGTGGAAGCCGCCGAGCCCGCATCAGGTCAAGCGTCGGTTAACCGTGTTGTCCGACGGCACCGTGACGCTGTGCGGGCAGGACGCGTTGGGCCGGGCGGCCCTGGGCCACGCGGCCGATAACGCGCTACTTGATTTATGGCAGCGTGCCCCGGAGTTACAACTTCCGGGGGAACGCGACGACTCGCCGGTGTGTCGGCGGTGCTTCGACTGGTGGTCGATGCGGCGGGCCGTGGATTCAGCCGTCGTCGCGGGATAGCCGATATTTCTAGTGAATACGCACTGATCGAATGAACCACACCTTCTCCGCAGCGCCCCGGCGTCGCGTCCCGAAAGACCCATGAACGCACTCGCCGTGATCCTCGCCCGTGCCGGCAGCAAAGGCCTGCCGCACAAAAACCAACTCCCCGTCGCGGGCAAGCCCTGCCTGGCGTGGACCATCGAACACGCCCTCGAAACCGCCGCCCTCGACCGCATCCTCCTGTCCACCGACAGCAACGAGATGTCGCAGATCGGCAAACACATGGGCGTCGAGGTCGTCACCCGGCCCTACGAGTTCGCCCACGACACCGCGACCGTCGACGCCGCCGCGCGACACGCCGTGACCTCGATCATCGGCAACCACGAGCACGTCGTCATCCTCTACGGCAACGTGCCCGTCCGCCCCGACGACCTCACCCAACGCGCCCTCGACAAACTCGTCGAGACCGGCTGCGACTCGGTCCAGTCCGTCTGCCCCGTCGGCAAACACCACCCGTACTGGATGAAATCGCTCACCGGTGAGCACGACGACGTCATGGAGCCCTACGAACCCAACAGCATCTACCGCCGACAAGACCTGCCGCCGCTGTACGAACTCGACGGCGGGGTCATCGCCGTGACCCGCGAAAGCCTCTTTAAAATCGATCCCGCCGACCCCCACGCCTTCCTCGGCGAAGACCGCCGCGTCGTCGTCACCCAGCCCGGCGAGGTCGTCGACATCGACGAAGCCAAAGACCTGATCGTCGCCGAGGCCACGCTGAAAATCCAGGCCGAACAACGTGGCCGGGCCGCGGGGTGATGGATTCGGGTTTGATTCCCCTCCCTTGAGGGAGGGGCCAGGGGAGGGTGATCGGCTACTCTGATAGCTTGACCAAACCTTGCGACTCGGCACCCTCCCCCCACCCCTCCCTCAAGGGAGGGGAGTAAAGCCATCCGCCATGCCCGGCAAGCCTAAGCCTCAGACCACGAATCAGAAAAGACGCACCATGGCCGTCGTCACCGGGACGCGGGCCGAGTACGGCCTGCTCGCTCCGGTGATGCACGCCATCGACCAGCACCCCGAGCTGTCGCTGCAGTGTGTGGTGGCGGGCATGCACTTGGTCACGGGGACGCAACGCGATATCGCTTTCCCGATCGCGGCGAAGGTGCGGATGCAGAAGCCGGACCGCGTCGGCCGACACCACGACGCGGTCGCCACGGGCCGTGGGATCAGCGTGTTTGCCGAGGCGTTTGCCCAGCTGCAGCCCGACGTCGTACTCGTGTTGGGCGACCGCATCGAGGCCTTCGCCGCCGCCAGCGCCGCATCGATCGCGGGCCTCCGGGTGGCGCACCTCCACGGCGGGGACCGGGCCGAGGGCGTCGCCGATGAGGCGATGCGCCACGCCATCACCAAACTCGCCCACCTGCATTTCCCCGCCACCGCGCAGAGTAAGAAACGGCTCGTCCGGATGGGCGAAACGCCGGAGGCGATCTTTAACCACGGCTCACCCGCCGTCGACGGCTTGAACGACATCGCGCCCGCCGCGGAAGTAGAAGAAGGCGGGGGTCGCGTCATCGTCATGCAACACCCCGTCGGCGACGACGACGAAACCGAACGCAAACGGATGCGCGATACGCTGCTGGCGACCTCGCGCTTCCCCCGGCTCGTGATGACTCCCAACCACGACCCGGGCCGCAACGGGATCGTGCAGGCGATCCAAGACGCCGAGGTCGAGGCGGTCGATCACCTGCCCCGCGAAGAATTCATCGCCCAACTCAAAGCCGCCCGGCTGATCGTCGGCAATTCCTCGGCCGGTCTCATCGAAGCCGCCGTCTGCAAGACCCCCGCGGTCAACCTCGGCCCCCGCCAGGCCGGACGCGAATGCCCGAACTCGGTCGTGTCGTGCTCCTACGGCAAACGCCCGATCGTCGGGGCCATCAACCGCGCCCTGCAGCTCGACCCCCAACGCTTCCGCCATCCTTACGGCAAGGGCGACACCGGCCCGCACATCGCCGACACGCTGGTAACGATTAATCTCGATCGCGTACCGATCCACAAACGCAATGCGTATTGACGTATTCGAATCCGCGTTGAGCGGGCGACGCGCAGCGTCCCGCGTTTCGCGCATCTGAAGAAATGAGTCGCCACGCGGGCGGCTTCGCCGCACCCGCTAAACGTATCGCCTCGTTGCGTATTGGTTAGTTAAATCACGCTGCCGCGCGAACCATCAAGCCCTGCAGGGTCTTGGCGAGGTCGTCGGGCGAAAGCGACGCGGCGGCGTACCCGGCCTCCGTCACCGCGCGGGGCATGCCGTAGACCACGCAAGACGCGCGGTCCTGAGCGAGGATCGGAGCCCCGCAGGCGTGCAACGCTTTGGCCCCTTCAAGGCCGTCGTCGCCGATGCCCGTGAGAATGACGCCAAGCACTCGGCGGTGGCAGACTTTCGCCGCGCTGCCAAACAACACGTCGGCCGAGGGCATGTACAACGCTTCTTTGGGTTCTTCACACAGGCGTAAACGACGCTTGGCCAGCGACGCGCGTTCGATGTGCGTGTGAATCCCTCCGGGCGCCACGTAGACCTTGCCGGATTCGAGCTCGACGCGGTCTTCGGCGTGGATGACTTCGAGCGGGCAGATCTCGTTGAGCCGGCGGGCCATCGACTCGGTGAAGACGCGCGGCATGTGTTGGCCGATCACCACCGGCAGATTCAGGTCGGCGGGCAACGCCGCCAGCAGCGTCTCGAGCACCGGGGGACCGCCCGTGCTCGACGCGATGCACACCATGTCGAAGTTTTTCGCGTTGAACGCCGGCAGCTTGGCGGGTTCGCCCGGGTCTGAAGAGGGGGGCTCTGCCTTGTGACGATCGCTCTCGCCCAACCCGCGTATGCGCCGAACCAGATCGTCGAGGAAGCGTTTCTTGGCCACGGGGTCGGGACTGAGGTCTTTGGGGATCACGTCGGCCGCCCCCAAACGCAACGCCTGGAGCGACTGCATCGAACCCTCGGTGGTCAGCGTCGAGCACATGAGGACTTGGGTCGGCGCTTCGCGCATCACCCGCCGCAGCGCGGTGAGCCCGTCCATCTCGGGCATCTCGATGTCCATCGTGATGACGTCGGGGCGCAGCTCCTTGGCCAACTCGACGGCCTCGAGCCCGTTGCGGGCCTTGCCGACGATCTCGAAGTCGGGCTGTTCCGCGAGCACCCGGCCGATGGCCGATCGCATAAACACCGAATCGTCTGTAATCAGGATGCGCATGGTGCGCGGCTCCAAGGAAAGCGCTCGAGTCACAAAACATCAACGAACACTGGCGGCCAAGCCGCGAGCGGGTTTACGCCGCGATACGGCTGAGCGTTTCCTGGATCCGTTCGCCGAGCACGTTCGGGGTGAAGGGCTTGACGACGTAGTTGTTCACGCCGGCCTTGATCGCTTCGACGACGCGCGACTTCTCGGCTTCGGTGGTCACCATGATGACCGGGACCTTCGCACCGCTGCCGCGGTATTCCTTGATGAACGTGATGCCGTCCATGTTGGGCATGTTCCAGTCGAGTAGGATCAGCTCGGGGTCGAAGGCCGTAACTTTGTCCAGCGCGTCTTGTCCGTCCACGGCTTCTTCGATCTGCTCGTAACCGAGCTGAGTCAGAATGCCGCGTTGGATGTTTCGCATCGTCTTCGAATCGTCTACCAGTAACACTTTCATCGGGGGTCCTCGTCGGGTCGGGAGTGGTTGGTTGGGGGGAAGTGGGTCGTGCGGGCCGGGGAGGGTTGACCGCGGCCGCGGCGTAAAAAATTTCCGGGGGAGTTAGGCGGCGGCTTCAGCGGACTCGGCGTCGCGGATCGAGACGTCGACGCTGAACTCGCCCAGGTCGCATTCGACCGGGATGTGGATAGTCACGATGTCCTTGCGGCCGGTGACCGTGTGGTGTTGGCCGACGATCACCGAAGGGCAGGTGATGCTGACCTTACGGTTGGTGAACTTGGCTTTGGCCCCGCCGGAGACCATGTTCACGAGTTCGCCGATGGCGTCGGCGAAGTCTTCGTGCTGCGCGTCCATCTCCATGCCGGTGAACACGGCGACGGCCCGCTCGGCGCTGGCGGTGGGGAAGCCCAAGACGACGGTGCCTTCGACGTCGCCAGACATGCCGATGATCCCCGACACGTCGTGCGAAGCGGAGTCCGAAGGCTTGATCGAGGGCGAGCCGACTTCAACTTTAAGCTGAAGCATCGTCTCGAAGACATTGGTGACGGAATCAATAAACGGAAGGATGAATTGGCTGTCCACGAGGCTCTCCTGGTCGAGGTTGGTTGCTGGGTTCAAGAAGCAGTTAGCTAAATGGTCTATCGGGTAACGTTGACCAAGGGTTCACCCCTGGCCAGACGGCATCAAGGTCAGGCGGCGGCCCGCTCGTTATGCGGTTGCGGGGAGCCACACGTCGGCGACTTGATGAGTTCGTTGATATCGAGGATGAGGCACACCCGGCCGTCTTCGCGGATGGTGGCGCCGGAGAACGGGCCGCCCTGGGTGTAGCTGTCGTCGAGCGGTTTGATCACGATTTCCTGTTGGCCGATCAGGCTGTCGACCACGAGGCCGACTTGCTGCGTCCCGACCTTGACGACCACGGCGAAGCGTTCTTCGGGCGGCAGCTCGGGCTGACCCAAGCGGTTACGCAGGTCGATCAACGGCAACACGCTGTCACGCAGGCGCACCACGCGTTGACCCTGGATCGAAGAGATCGAGGCGTCTTCGGGGCGGATGATCTCGACGATGCTCTGCAGCGGGATCGCGTACTGGTCGGTGTCGGACTCGATCATCATGGCGGGCATGATGGCCACGGTCAGCGGGATGAGGATCTCGATCGTCGTCCCCTCGCCCTCGGTGGACATGATATTGATCACGCCATTAAGCTTGCTGATGTTGGTGCGGACCACGTCCATGCCCACGCCCCGGCCCGAGAGGTCGGAGACCTGGGCGGCGGTGGAGAAGCCGGCTTCGAAGATGAAACGGAAGATCTCTTCGTCGGCGAGGTTGGCCAACGCCTCGGACGTGACCATGCCTTTCTCGATGGCTTTGCCGCCGATGACTTCGCGAGACAAACCCTTGCCGTCGTCGGTGATGGCGACGCGGACGTGGCTGCCCTGGTGCTCGGCCGAGAGGCTGATCGTGCCTTCTTCGGATTTGCCGTTCTCCAAACGGGTGGCGGGCGACTCGACGCCGTGGTCGGCAGAGTTGCGGAGGATGTGCACCAAGGGGTCGGCCAAGAGTTCGAGGACGGACTTGTCGACCTCGGTGTCTTTGCCTTCGATTTCGAGGTTGATCTTCTTGTCGGTGTGGCGAGCGATGTCGCGGATAACGCGGGGGTAGCGGTCGAACAGCTTGGCCAACGGCTGCATGCGGGTCCGCATCACGCCGACCTGGAGCTCGCTGGTCAGGCGGTCCAAGTCGCCCGCGGCCTCGGCGAAGGATTCGCTGAGTTCGTGTTCGATGTTCGCTTCACCCACGGTGCGGCTGAGCGCGACGACGCGATTTTTGTTGAGCACGAGCTGGCCGACGAGGTTGAGCAGCGACTCGAGACGGCCGACTTCAACGCGGATCGTTTGTTCCACCTGAGTCGCGGCCTTGGCCACGGGTTCGGCGCGGCGGTCTTCGCCTGAGCGACGCTCGGGCACGGCCGGCTTCCCAGCGGCGGGAGCAGGGGTCGCCGACGCCGCGCTGGGCTCGGCTGAAGGTTCGATCTTGCCCGCGACCTCAGCAGGAGCTTCTTCTTGCTGCGTGGCCGGGGCTTCGATGACGCCGTCGAGAACCAGCAGTTGGTCGACCTCGCCGGCGTGCTTGCCGGCCACGTCGGCGGCCAACGACGTGCCGTCGGCGGCCTGGCTGAGCCGTTGCATAAACGTGTCCAACGGCCAACTCAACACGCGGAGTTGGGCCAACGCCTCGGCCTGCTCGTCGATGATCCACTTGGCGGCCCGCAGGCGGACCGTGACCTCGGCGACTTGGTCGGGCACCAGGTCGTTGAGTTTGGGCGCGACTTCGAGCATCAACTGCGTCACCGCGGTCAGGTCGTCGAGCTCGAAGAAGTCGGCGGT
This sequence comes from Planctomycetota bacterium, assembly GCA_039199695.1. Lineage (GTDB taxonomy): Bacteria > Planctomycetota > Phycisphaerae > Phycisphaerales > Phycisphaeraceae > Algisphaera. The sequence goes on from JBCCST010000019.1 coordinate 37,954, forward strand.
CTTGACCATGTTGTCGGCGATCTCGCCGAGTTGCTCAGCGGCCTCGGACCGCGTCGCGTCGTTGGCGAGTTGATCGATCGTGTCGGTCAGTTGGCCGGAGTAGTCCTGCAAGTCGGTGACCATGAACTCGATCAGGTCCATCTTCTGCGGGCCGAGCTCGAGCGGGGTGCCGGGTTGGTTGTCTTCTTGCTCGGAATCTGTCGCGGCTTCTTCGGTGGACTCCGACGCGTCGGCGGAGCCGGCGTCTTCGCTGCCGATGGCGTTGAGCGCAGCGATGAGGTTGGGGTCGGCGGCGGTGGGCGCTTCGCCGTTGGCCAGTTCTTCGATCTGACCCCGGACCACGTCGGCCGACTGCAAGAGCAGGTCCATGACCTGGGCGCTCACGGCAACCTCGCCTTTGCGCAGGCGGTTGAGCGCGTCCTCGGCGGCGTGGGCAAACTCGATCACGGGCTCGAGGCCGAGGAAACCCGCGGCCCCTTTGATCGTGTGCAGCGCGCGGAAGCAGCTGTTACAGATGTCGCCCTGCTCCGATTCGGGCGCAGATTCGAGGGTGACTAGGTCTTGGTCGAGCTGTTCGATCAGTTCGGAAGACTCGGTCAGGAAATCTTGCAGCAGGCTGGCGTCCATGTCGCTCATGGTTGGTTCTCTCTAGCGGAGGCATGCAGACTGAAGTCCGCACACCAAAGGGGGTTTACACCGCGGTTTTTTGGTAGGCGAAGCCTTGCGGGATGTTGAGTTGCGTGAACGCCACGTCGAGGTTGCGCAGCGATTCGCTGTGCCCGATCATCAGCGTGCCGTCGTCGGCCAGCTGTTTGTGGAACATCTGGACGCAGCTCTTCTTCATCGGGTCGTCGAAATAGATCATGACGTTGCGGCAGAAGATCACGTCGAACGTGCCGAACCGTCGGGCGGCGTAGGTGTCCTTGAGGTTGAGCTTTTCGAAGTGCACCATGCTCTGGATCTCGGGATCGAGCACGTAGTCGCGGTCTTCTTGTTTGAAGTAGCGGTTGAGCACCATGCTGTTGGTCGACTTGACCGCGTAGTGCGGGTATCGGCCGGCCTGGGCAACCTTGAGCACCTTCTCGGAGATGTCGGTGCCCAGGATCTCGATCTTCCAGTCCGACAGACGGATGCCCAGCGAGCGGTGCAGGATCATCGCCAGGGTGTAGGGCTCTTCACCCGACGAACAGGCGGCCGACCAGATGCGCAGGGTCTTGTTCGCCTTGCGCTTCTCTAAGAGCTCGGGCAGCACCCGCTGCTCGAAGACGTCGAGTTGCGGCTCGTTCCGGAAGAAGCTGGTCTCGTTGATCGTGATGCGGTTGAACATCTCCTGAAACTCGTCGAGCTGGTACGGCCCGCTGGTCAGGAACATCAGGTACTGATCGAAGTCGTCGAACTCGAGTTCTTCGAGGCGACGCGACAGCCGCGACTCCAAAACGTACTTCTTCGAGTCCTGGAAGTGGATGCCCGCGCGGTCGTAGACGACTTTGCGAAGAGTCTCAAATTGCTTGTCGGTCAGGGCGAGGCGTTGCGTCGTGGGCATGGATAATCCTGGATCAGGGGGCGTGAGGTTGAACGTCGAGGGGCGAACGCCCGGATACAAACAGGCCTCGGCTTAAGCGGCGAGGCCTTGGGTTTCGATGAAGTCTTCTTGGGTAAAGAGGCGCTCGAGGTCGAGCAGGATGAGTAAGCGGTCGTCGAGCTTGCCGACGCCGCGGATGAAGTCGGCGTTGACCGTGCTGCCGGCGGTGGGCGTGGGGTCGACGATCGACGCGCCGAGCCGCAGGACTTCGTGGACGCGATCAACGGTGAAGCCGATGACCCGGCCGTCGGTGCCGACTTCAACCACGACGATGCGGGCTTCGCCTTCGTCGGCCGAAGGCTCGAGCCCGAAGCGTTTGCGCATGTCGATGACGGGGATGATCCGGCCACGCAGGTTGATCACGCCTTCGACCGCGGCGGGCGAATGCGGCACCCGGGTGATGGGCATCAGGCGGTTGATTTCCTGGACCGCGAGGATCGGGATCGCGTACTCTTCGGTGCCGATCTCGAAGCTGACCAGTTGCAGGACGTTGTGATCAACACCTTCTTCGTCGTCGGCGAAGGCGTCGAGGGTGGTTTCGGAATCGCTCATGATCGGCCTCGAGAAGGGGGTTGACGACCGCATCCGTGACGCGAAAGCCAAACCGTGTTCAAGACACAGATCGGAGGTCGGGTGCCGAGGGTTTAGGCTCGAATCCGGAATTCAGACGAGTAGATTTAAACGCCCGTGGTTATAGGGCTAACGGGTTCAGCCCGCGATGGCGAGCGGCGTCGATAAGGCTGACCTCGCGTCGTCGCCGGTCGAAGCCGCCAGGTCCGCCACGGTGGTGTTGGTCAACTCGCTGCGCAGGAGTTCGACCGAGCGTTGGCAGGTTTGCCGCAACGCCGCCACGGGTCCCGCCAAAGCGTCTTCGGTGGTGTCGATCGGCAGCTCGGCGTGGATCGGCCCGTCGATGGCTTCGACGATCTGCAGCAGCGTCAGTTCTTCGGCCGGGACGAGTACTTGATATCCCCCGCTGCGGCCGAGTTGGCTACGCAGGAGTTGTTGGCGGACCAGAGCCTGAAGGATTTTGAGGGCCGAGTCGGTGGGGATCCCCAGGTGCTCGGCGACTTGCCGGGCCTGCGTCAATTCGCCGGCGGGCTGCTGCGCGAGATAGCTCATCGCCAACGCCGCCTGGGCCGAGGTCTTGGTCAACTTCATCAAGGGCCTGCTTCTGATACTGCGGGCCGCTGCAGCCTTCTCAGGTGTGTCGTCGTTCCAGCTGGGCAAATAGAGTGAGCCACAGCGGATCGATTTCAACAAGCACCGAGGCGTGAGCCGCCCTGGGGAGTGCGCGAAACTCTGCTACAGACGCTTCGCTCTCCGCGTGAGGACCCGCGAGGGGCGCTGCGGCGGAGTTGATACGGCGGGTACCCCCCGACGTCACACTGCACGCCGAGCCAACGCCTGTATCCCGGGGTGAAGCTTCGGATCGCACCGCATCGTTCAATGCGTGGCGTCGTACTGCATTCATGGTCCATAGCTCTCAGGACCACCCCGCTAGTACATCGGCTCAGCGAAGTCGGATTCTTGAGCGGTTCAGGGAAAGCCCCAGCCTTTCGACGATAGAACTACCTATTTTCACTTCCTCGTCCACGCGGCTCTCGGAATCCCATTAGACTTACAAACCATGCTGTTTCGCCATGCATCAAGCCGACACGCCGCCCGCCGATTCCTGACGAGCGGGCTGCGATCAACCTTTGCGGGGCTGTTTTTATCGGCCGTGTTCCTTGTGGGCGGGTGTCAGACCACTTCAAACTCGAGTCCGCCGATGAACACCGCGCCGGTCTCGGCCGCCGAGTACCCGACGGCCTTCGAGGTCAGCGGGGCGGTGCTGCGGGACGAGGGCTTCGGCGTCGATCGGCAAGACTTCCGCTTCGGTAAGATCACGTCCCGCCCCAAAGGCTCGCCCACCCTCGTCGAGGCCTGGCAACCCGACAACACCTACCCCGATCAAGCCCTGCGTTCGACGCTCGGCGACCTGCGGCGGACCATCACCGTCACCTTCACGCCCACCCCCGCCCCCGGAAGTAACCCCGGAACGGACCAAACCACGTCGGTGAATTCTGGAAACACTCCCGTGAGAGGTTCCGGGGGGCCGTCGGCCTACGACGTCCGGGTCGAGGTCCTGGTCGAACGGCTGCAGGTCCCCGAACGGAGGATGAACGGCAGCACCCGCGGCGTGGTCTTTGCCGATCTGGCCGAGGTCCCCGAAGAACTGCAAGCCCGCGGCATCGCCGGCCGGTACTGGCAGCCCGTCGGCCGCGACCTGCACCTCGAGCAACGCCTGCTGCAAGACATCCTCGGCCGAACACGCGACGCCGCGGGTTGAGGCCGGCACGACGGTCCCGTCGTTTCCTAGGTGAACGCCGAATCGGCCCCAAAGTTCAAGCCGGGACGGATTCTCCGATCTTGCTATGCTTTGGCGCCCGTTCGCGATTGTTCCTAAACCAAACGTGATTTTGTTACTTTGTGGTCACCGCCGACCGAGTCGACGCCGCGAATACTTCGTGGATCAATCGTGTTGGTCCGTTGTCGATCCGTGCGTCGGCCCGCCTTGGCCCCCACCCTTACCTCCGGAAACCGGAACCTGGAACCCAGCCCATGAGCGCTTCCCTCCTCGACCCCGCCCCCACCGAAACCGCCCCCTTCCCCATCGACCTGGGCAGCTTCAAGAAGCTCCCGCTCGACCCCGCGGTGACCACGCTGACCGACGAGCAGCGTGAAGCGCTCCAACACAACATCCAGCTCTGCCGCGACGCGATCGTCTTCTTCACCGCCATCGGCGACGCCAAGGGCCTGGGCGGCCACACCGGCGGGCCCTACGACACCGTGCCCGAAGTCATGATTGCCTACAGCTTCATGCAAGGCCCGGCCGGCGACTCGATCGTCCCGATCTTCTTCGACGAGGCCGGCCACCGCGTCGCGACGCAGTACCTCATGGCGGTGCTCGAAGGCAACCTCGAAACCAACAAGCTCTTCCACTACCGCGAATACCTCAGCCACCTGCCCGGCCACCCCGAACGCGACTTCACCCCCGGCGTGAAATTCTCCTCCGGCCGACTCGGGCACATGTGGCCCATGGTCAACGGCGTCGCCCTGGCCAACCCCGGCAAGACCGTGCTCATGCTCGGCAGCGACGGTAGCCAGATGGAAGGCAACGACGCCGAGGCCGCCCGCCTCTGCGTCGCGGAAGACCTCAACATCAAACTCCTGATCGACGACAACGACGTCACCATCGCCGGCCACCCCTCGAAGTACCTCAAGGGCTACGACATCACCAAGACATTGGAAGGCCACGGCCTCAAGACCGACGTCGGCGACGGCGAAGACCTCGACGCGCTTTACGCCCGCATGGCCGCCGCGTTCAGCTCCGCCGGCCCCGTCGCCCTGATCAACAAGCGCAAGATGGCCGTCGGCATCGAACCGCTCGAAGGCTCGCCCCACGGCCACGACGTGATCAAAGCTTCCTACGCCATCGACTACCTCGAAGACCGCGGCCTGACCGACGCCGCCGAGTACCTCAAGACCGTGACCAAAGGCCCCAAAGCCCCCGAGTTCAAAGGCTCGACCGGCGCGGGCAAAAACCGCTCGCTGTTCGGCAAAGTCTTCAACGAGATCGTCGGCGCCCTATCCGAAGAAGAACGCCTCGCCACCGTCAAGGTCTTCGACAACGACCTCGAAGGCTCCTGCGGCCTCGACGTTATCCGGGCCGAGTTCCCCGAGATCTTCGTCCGCGGCGGCATCATGGAACGCGGCAACTACTCGGCCGCCGCCGGCTTCGGTTTCGAAAAGGGCAAGCAAGGCGTCTTCGCCACCTTTAGCGCCTTCCTTGAGATGTGCGTCAGCGAAATCACGATGGCCCGGCTGAACAAGTCGAACGTGCTCGCCCACTTCAGCCACGCCGGCTGCGACGACATGGCCGACAACACCTGCCACTTCGGCATCAACAACATGTTCGCCGCCAACGGCCTGCCCGACGAAGGCCACGACCTCACCCGCCTCTACTTCCCCAGCGACCAGCACCAGTTCGCCAAATGCCTCAAGTCGATCTACGGCGACGAAGGCCTGCGGTTCATCTTCAGCACCCGCTCGGCCGTGCCCGATCTGCTCGACGAGGCCGGCAACCTGATCTTCGGCGACGGCTACACCTTCGACGCCAGCCAAGACACCGTCGTCCGCGAAGGCACCGCGGGCTACATCGTTTCGTTTGGCGAGACGACTTACCGCGCCCTCGACGCCGTGCTCACGCTGAAAGAGCAAGGCACCGACGTCGGCCTCATCGCCAAGACCTGCCTCAACGTTTACGACGAAGCCACGATGGCCAAGCTCGCCGCCGCCCCGGCCGTGATGGTCGCCGAGTCGTTCAACGTCACCACCGGCCTAGGCTCGAAGTTCGGCACCGAACTGCTCAAACGTGGCTTCACCGGCAAGTACACCAACATCGGCACCAACAAAGAAGGCTCCGGCGGCCTCTGGCGCCAAATGCCCTACCAGGGTCTGGGCCCCGAAGGCATCGCGTCGACGTTCTCGTCGCTAATTGGATAACCTTCGCAACACCTTCAACCCACACTTACTCGGCCCCGGGTCCATGACCCGGGGCTAAATTTTGCGCTTGTCGTTCAACTACCGATGTGACCACGGCGTTCGATATAGTGTGGTGGTCACGTCCACGACCCGCGGAGCGACTGCCCTTTGTCGATTGTCACCACTTGCAACAGTTGCGGCCTGATCCAAAGACTCGCCGGCGGCACGGGGGCCAAAGCGCGTTGTGCCCGCTGCGACTACGTCATCACCCACCGCTCGGCGGCGGGGCCGATCGAAACCATGTTCTGGGCGCTGTTGCTCTTGGGCTGCCTGGTGATCGCGGCCGAGGACTTGTTCATGTCGTTCACGTTCGCCAGCGGGCAGAACCGGGTGACGCTGCTCGGGCCGCCGCTGGAAACCATCCGCCTCGGCGGGGCGGCGGTGGGGATGGCGGTGCTGTTCTGCACGATCGTCGGGCCGATCCTCTGGGCGTTGGGCATGCTCTACGTCACCGCAGGGCTCGCGTCGCGGATGCCCGGGCCCGGCACGGCCGGCCTGCTGCGCGGCATGGAACGCCTCCGGCCCTGGGTCATGTTCGAGGTCTTCCTGCTGGGCGTGCTCGTCACCGCGGGCAAGCTCGGCCACGAGGGACACCTCGACTACGGCCGAGGTTTCTACATGTTCCTCGCGGCGCTGGGCGTTTGGATCATCATCGCCCGCCGGGTAAAGTTTCAACGGTTCTACGAGCTTTTTGAGCCTTGCGTCGATTGCCCGTCGAACGAACACCTGGTGGTGGCGACCGACGATGCGGGCGACGGGCTGTCGCCCTGCGCGACCGCCGACACCGTGGTGGGATGCCAGACCTGCGGTCTCGCCCAGCGGATTCCGCGTTGCTTGGCGGATCACGAGTTGTCCTGCCACCGCTGCGGGGCCGCGATCAACGAAGACGAGTTCTCGGCGATCAAGCGGTGCGTGGTGCTGACTGCGATCGCGGCGGTGTTGTTGTTGCCGGCCAACCTCGTGCCGATCATGCGGATCGCTGAGCTCGGCCCGGCCGAGCCCGCGACGGTGTGGGAAGGCATCAAGGTGTTGTACTTCGGCGGCTCGCCGGCGTTGGCGGGTTTGGTGTTTATCGCCAGCCTGTGCGTGCCGATCGCCAAGGTGTTCGCGATCATCGTCTTGCTGTTGTGGCGACAGCCGACGCGGGCCGCGACCGCCCGCCGGCTGACCAAGACACACCGCTTTGTGGCGACCATCGGCCGGTGGTCCATGGTCGACATGTTCGTTGTCGCGTTGCTCATCGGGCTGGTGCAGTTGGGCTCGCTGGCGTCGGTTGATCCGAAGCCCGGAGCGATCGCGTTTCTGGCGGTGGTGGTGATCACGATCGCCGCGGCCGAGGAACTCAACCCCCGCGTGTTTTGGACGCGGGTGCGCCCGCAAGAACCGGCCCCGATCCCCTGGCCCGTCGTTAAATAAGATGCAATCGGAACGCTCACGATGACTGAACCTTCAACCGATCCCACGCCTCCGGACGTACCCCCGGAAACGCCCCCCGCTTCGAGCCTGCCCACCGCGGTCCCCGTCCGCCGACGCCGGCTGCCCTTCGCGTGGTTGCTGCCCGTGATCGGCCTGGCGGTCGTCGGCTACTTCGCCTGGTGGACCTACACCCAGAACCAGCCCAACGTCGAACTCCGCCTGGTCAACGCCACCGGCATCAAGGCCTTCCAAACCCCGGTGCTCTGCCGGGGCGTCGAAGTCGGCACGGTGACCGGGGTCGCGCTGGATCCGGCGGGCAACGGCGCGACGGTGTCGATCCGTCTCGACGAGTCGGGCCTGCCCCTGGCGACCCGCGATGCCGAGTGGTGGGTCATCCGCCCCGAGTTCAGCCTGACCGATATCCGCGGCGTCGAGTCGCTGTTGGCCGGGCCGTCGATCGAATACCGCCCCGGCTCCCAGCAGCCCGAACGCGGCAGCCGGAAACGCTTCACCGCGCTCGCCGGCCCGCCGGCCGAAGCGGGCATGACCGGCGGCCTCCGCGTCTTCCTCACCGGCAACGCCCGCGACGCCATCGAGCCCGGCACGCCCGTCCGCTTCCGCGGCGTGCCCATCGGCCGCGTCGTCAGCCTCCGCCTGCCGACCCACGGCCAATCCGTCGTCTTCATCGTCGAGATCGATCGGCCCTTCGCCCACCTGATCCGCGACAACAGCGTGTTCTGGCACCGCAAAAACGCCCAGGCCGAGATCAACTCCCGCGCCATCGGCCTCGGCGGTTTCGAGGTCGAGTTCCCCCGGCTCAACAGCGCCCTGAAGATCAGCATCGACATCGCCACGCCCCCCGACCCCGGCCCACCCATCGTCGCCGACGCCGTCTTCGAGATGCTCAACGCCCCGCCGGACAAGTTCGAGTCGTGGGCGCCCGACCTGACGCTGAAACCCGACGACGAAAAACAAAGCGATCCCGACGCGTCCGACCCCGCCCCGAATGCCATCGACCCCGACGCGCCCAAAAAAGAACCCAAGCCCGATCCGCTCGGCGATCTGTTCAATTTCATCAACCCGTTTGATTGAGGGTTTGGTGATTTAGCAATTTGGTGATCGTGTGACTTGATCATTGGATTCAATCACCCAATCGCCAAATCACGAAATCGCTAAATCGCTAAATCCCCCAATAACTCCCCCAACACCGGCCGCAACACCTCCCGCCGCCACCCCGACGAGACCCGCAACTTCGGCGGGGTCTTGCCCTTGCTCTCGGCCCGGACCAACGCGGTGAACTCGCGCTTGGTAAACACCATCGACGGGGCGATCGACAAGCCTTCGCAGTGCGCGATCGCTTCGGTCCAGATCGCTTCCAGCCGGGCCGTCGCCGCGTCGCTCAGCGGCTTGTACCCGCGCTTGCGCTTCGGCAACTCGCCGGCCAACGCCGCCCGCGTCACGTCCACCAGCGTCTGGGCGTACGCCTCTTTCACCGGCCAGGGCACGCCCTTGCGCGACCGCACGTCCGCCGCGTCCGTCGGCGGCTGCTTGGCCAGGTCCACCATCACCGGGTCTTCCAGCAACGTCCGCATCGGCAGGTCGCGCTGCTCCGCTTCCTGCGCCCGCCACAAGAGCAACGCGTTGACGACCGCCTGCTCCTTGCGGTTCAGCGTCCCGCCGCCCTTGGCCTTGATCTTCATCTCCAGCGGGTCGACGCGGTACACCGACGCATCGGAAAACTGCTCGCACTCGGCCCAGACCTTGTCCGCGTGACCCAATTCGTCCAGCCGTCGGCCGATCCGCTTGCGCACCAAATGCAGATACCGCACGTCATTCGCCGCGTACTGCTTCTGGTTTTCCGTGAGCGGCCGACGGTCCCATTGGCTGAACTTGCTGCTCTTGCCCAGGTCCGCGTCCGCCAGCGCGGCGCACAGCTTCGTCAGCGATACCGGGTACGGCTGCCCCACAAACGCCGCGGCGATCTGCGTGTCGAACACGTTCGCCGGCGGCTTGCCGGTCAACCGCTCCACCGGCTCCAAATCCTGCAACCCCGCGTGCACGATCTTCTCCACCGCCGGGTCGGCGAGCAGCTCCCAAAACGGCAGCAAGTCAATCCCGTCGGCGAGCGCATCAATCAGGGTGATCTTCTCCGGCGTCGAGACCTGCACCACACAGAACCGCGAATAGAACGTTTCCTCGCCGATGAACTCGGTGTCGTAGCCGAACCGGCCCGCGGCGCGGAGCTCGTCGAGCAACGCCAACAAACCATTTTGCGTGTCCACCGTGGTCAACGGCCCGTCGGGCACCAGGTCATGCTCGACCACCGGCGGCGGGGCCGCCGCCTCGGCGTGGGCCTCAGCATCGGCGCGGCGGCGGTGCGGGCTGCGGTAGTTCGGCCACCCGCCATTGGGTTTTAAGTTGCGCTTGCCAGCCATGGGCTTTGCTTCCGGGGGAAGTTCCCGGGGTGTATTCCGGGGGCTTCCGGGGGACTTCCGGGGAGTCGTTCCGTCGACTCCGGTCCCGCCGTACCGAAAAGAAAGGTCGGTGAATACAAACAGTCTACGGGATTTGTCCCGCCGATAGCGAAGCGCCTGCCACCGCTCCATATTCCGCGTCACCCGTGCGTCTCGAATCAACCCCCCCAAGCCACCCCGACCCCGCGATTCCCCCCATCCGTTTTCGCTGGCCCGCGACCGCCCGGGGCTTTACATTGGGACGGCCCCACCCGCCCGTTTCCGGAACTCCGCCCCATGCGTTCGGTCGTCCACAACCTCGTCTCTTCCGTGGCCTCCGCCAGCACCGCCAACGCGATCGGCCAACTCATCACCAAGCTGGTGAACTGCGACAACGCCGCAGCCCTCGCCACCATCGTCGGCGGAGCCACGGCACCGATCCTCGTGCCCGCCGCCGTCCTCTGCGGCAGCGAAATCCTCCGCACCCGCGGCGAACGCCAGCCGCACGCCGAGTTCGACGCCCACTGCCAGGCCGTCATCGACCAACTCCGTCAACTCGAAACCAACCAAGACGCCGCCGCCGACCAGCTCCACCGCCTGCTCGACCGCAACACCTTCGTCTGGGCCCGCCTCAGCGGCGGCGACCAGAAACGCTTCGCCCAGCTCGTCACCGGCGAAGTCTTCAAAACCCTGTCCCAACTCAACCTCGCCACCGACGAACACATCGACAACCTGCTCGTCTACCACGAAACCACGCTCTACCAGCTCGATCTGCTCCAGCAGAGCGTCGACGACATCGCCCAAACCATCAAAGAAGAATACAAACGCGACAAGCAGGACCTGCGTGACCTGATCGACGACCGCAACCAGGAGATCGATCGGCTCAAGAGCGCCCTCACCGACGCCCAGGCCGCCGCCCAGGCCGGCGACACCGACGCCGACCGCGCCGTCCGCCTCGCCCGCGCCACCGGCGACGCCGAGCTCCTGCAAAAAACCATCGCCCGCCTCGCCCACCGGGAACGCCAACGCCAGCTCGACCAACGCCAGCAGGAAGACGTCGCCTACCTCGCCAAAGCTCGCGAAGTCGCCGACATCGCCTACCTGCGGGGCGACATCGACGAAGCCCGCTATTGGCTCGACGAGATCCTGACCCTGCGCCCCGACGACCTCGACGCTACCAATCGTCTTGGCCACATCGCCAAACTCCGCGGCGAACTCGATGACGCGAAGGCCCACTATCGTCGCGTCTTGGAACTCGCCGGCGACCGCAAGAGTTGGCAAGCCGTCGCCCTCGGCAACCTCGGGCTCATCGCCCAAATCCGCAGCGAACTCGACGAGGCCGAAAAACTACATCGCGAATCACTAAACATTCACCGCAAGCTCGGCATACTCGAAGCGCAGGCCGCAACCCTCGGTAACCTCGGGGTCATCGCCAAAACCCGCGGCGATCTCGACAAGGCCGAGAAACTATATCGCGAATCACTTGGCATCGAACGTACGCTCGGAATCCTCGACGGGCAGGCAAACCAACTCGGCAACCTCGGCCTCATCGCTCGAACCCGCGGCGATCTCGACGAGGCCGAGAAACTACATCGCGAAGCACTCGACATCGAACGTAAACTCGGCAGACTCGAAGGGCAGGCCAGCGAGCTCGGCAACCTCGGCCTCATCGCTCGAACCCGCGGCAATCTCGACGAGGCCGAGAAACTACATCGCGAAGCACTCGACATCGATCGCAACCTCGGTCGACTCGAAGGGCAGGCTGCCAGCCTCGGTAACCTCGGGGGCATCGCTATAACCCGTGGCAATCTCGACGAGGCCGAGAAACTCCTACGCGAATCGCTCGCCCTCAATCGCAATCTTGGTCGACGCGAAGGGCAAGCCATCCAACTCGCCAACCTTGGAGTCATCGCCGAAGATCGTGGCAAACCCGACGAAGCCCGGCGGCTGTGGACCGAGAGCCGGGGTTTGTACGAACAGATCGGCATGCCCCACATGGTCGAACAACTCCAAGGCTGGCTCGACGACGTCGACGCCGAGGGGTGATCGACTTGTTCATTTCCGCAGATGAACAAGTCGCGCCCCCCCCCGCCCCCCCCCCCCATTAGACCCCGGGGCATTGAACCGGGGCGCCCCCCCCCAACCCACAAAAAAAACCCCACCGCAAA
>JBCCST010000020.1:0-49301 GCA_039199695.1 Planctomycetota bacterium
CCCCGACGCCGAGGTGTACGCCCTGCTGGTTGACGAACGGCCCGAAGAAGTCACCGACTTCCGCCGGAACGTGCCGTGCACCGTCTGGGCCTCGTCCAACGACCACCCGATCGAGCGGCACGTCGGGCTGTCGATGCTCGCGCTGGAGCGCTGCAAGCGTCACGCCGAGATGGGCAAAGACGTGGTGGTGCTGCTCGACTCGTTGACCCGCATCGGCCGAGCCTTCAACACGGCCCCCAACCTCGGCGGCACCGGCCGCACCTTGTCCGGCGGCCTCGACGCCGGCGCCCTGGCCATCCCCAAGCAGCTCTTCGGCGGCGCCCGCCGCTTCGAAGAGGGCGGCTCGCTCACCATCATCGCCACCGCGCTGGTCGACACCGGCAGCCGGGGCGACCAGGTGATCTTTGAAGAGTTCAAGGGCACCGGCAATATGGAGCTGATCCTCGACCGCAAGATCGCCGAGCAACGCACCTTCCCCGCCATGGACCTCGCCGCGTCCGGCACGCGGAACGAAAACCTGCTGATGTCCGACGCCGAACTCAACACGGTCACCCAACTCCGCCGCCGACTGCAACAGATGCAGCCCGTCACGCAGATCGATCAGTTGCTCCGTGCCCTCGAACGCTTCGAGACCAACAGCGCTCTGGTCGGTGATACTGAAAGCAAGACCAAGGCCCCGGCCTGACCCCCGGACCTCTCACGTCAGCGAGCGCCCCATGAACCGCGCCCCGGATTCGCCATACCTGTTTGTCGGCGGACGCAGCCGAGTGTTCGCGCTCGACAAAGCCAGCGGAACGATCATCTGGGAGGTCGAGTTGAAATCGGGATGGTTCAAGACCGGCAACGATTTCGTGACGCTGAGCGAAGGTCTGGATCGTCTTTTCGCGTTCACGCACGGCATCGCGTTTTGTCTCGACAAGTACAGCGGCGCGATCATCTGGGACCAGCCGATCAATGAACTCAAGCACCACGTCGCCTCGATGACCGTTGACGCGACCGTCCTCGGTCTGGCCCACGGTGACATGGCCACCGACACCGCGACGCTGGGTGTGGAGGATGGGGGTGACGGCGACGGCGGGGACGGCGGCGGGGACTAACGCTGAGCTCGTTCAGCCGATCGTTTCAATTAGAATCAAAGTCGCCGTCCAGAATCGTCTGGATCAGGTTGGCCTCGGGGTGCGACTCGATCCACCGGCGGATGGCTTTGGTTTTATTCAGGTCGGCCTCGCCCAGGCGTTTGAGCAGCAGGCGTTCGTCGGCTTCGCTGCGTTGTTGACGACGCACCTCGGCCTGCCACGCCGAACTGAAGATCAGGTGCAGGTCGTCGTGCAGCCCCCGGGCTTGCAACGCTTCCCACTCGCCGGCGTCAAGCCAGACGCCGCCGCACATACCACAGCGGTCGAGATAGAAATCCAGGCCGTGCCCCACGCGGTGGCGGATCAAGAAAGCCCCATCGACCGGGCAGCGTTTGCCCGCGGCAGAATCTTCCCTGGCGAGGTCTTGGCCTTCGGGGCGGCCGAGGTCGAGGTTGGGGATCGGCTCGGCCAACGTCTCACGCCATTTCCAATACGCCGCGGAGCTGATCCATTGGCCGCCGGACTCGGGACACGACATGACCTCGATCCCGGGCGGCACCGTCTTGGGTTGGAGCTTGATGTTGTTGTGGATGGGGCTGTACAAAGCAGTTTCCTTTCCGCCAGATTATCTCGGGACGCCGTGTGCCTTGGATGAAAAATAGCGCGGCCTTACTCCCAAGCTTGCAGCAGCCGGCGGGTCGCCTCGCCGGGCCGATCCGCGGCGCAGACCACCGAACTGACCGCGATGCCTTGGACACCCGCTTCGATGAGTTGGGGCAGGTTGTTGGGCGTGATGCCGCCGATGGCGAGATGCGGCATGCGTTGAACCTCTTCGTCGGCGAGATAGTCACGCAGGTAGGCCGGGCCGGCGAGGATGGGTTTGTGTTTGGTCGTGGTGGGGAACATGGGCCCGACGCCAACGTAGTCGGCCCCCGCGGCTTGGGCGGCGCGGGCCTCGGCGAGGTTGGAGGTGCTCACGCCGATGAGCAGTTGGTTCCCGACCAGCTTGCGTACGGCTTCGGGGGATAAATCGGTTTGGCCGAGGTGGACGCCGTCGGCTCCGCTGAGGAAGGCGATGTCCGGGCGGTCGTTGATGATCGCGGTCGCGCCGTTTCCGGCGGTTTGACTTGCGGGTGCTCGGCTTCCGGGGGCGTGGCAGCGTTCGACGACTTCGCACGCCCGGTCCAGGAGTTCGCTCGCTTCGAGATTCTTTTCGCGGAGTTGGATGCAGTCCGCGCCCGCGTCCAACGCTTGATCCAACACTTCGCGCCAGGGCAGTTGGCACAGCGACTCGGTCAATAACACGCAAAGCCGCCACTGCTTCGCTCGGCCCGCGGCGAGCGCCGCGTTGAGTCGACTTTCGACCTCATAGCCGCGGTAGCGCAGTTGCTCGACGGCCGTGGCCAATACGGCTTGCTCCGACGGCAGCGTTTTGGCGAATTCTTCGATCGAGCGCAACGCTTCGCTCAGCCGCTTGCCCGCAGCGAGCGCGACGTCGGCCGCACCTTGGCGGGATTGCTCGGCCGGGGTGGTGATCGTGGTGCCCACGTCGCCGGGCGTGTCGCGCTGGCTTTCGAGGTTCGGCACGGCCGATAGTGCCGCCGCGAGGTCGTGGCGCAACCGCTTGATCGGCTCGGCCAACGCCGCATCATTCAACAGAAACCGTGCGGCGTCTTCCATGACCCGCAACGCTTCGCGGGCCCGGTTGGCGTTGGCATCGAGGATGCGGAGCGTGGCCGACATCGCCAGAGTGTAGACCAACCGCGCCCTTGCGTTGAAACTTTAGCCCGGGGTCACTGACCCGGGGCCCCAGAATATGGGGAACGCCAAGCACTCGACGATCGCCGGAAGTTTGCGGTGGCGAAACATCGAGGACATTACGTTGAAACGAAACGGGTAAGCCGCGGCCCCCCGGGTCATTGACCCGGGGCTAAAGTTTCGTCGGCCGCCGCGGTCGATCGGGTGGCGGTGATGCGGTGGTGGCGGATGAGGTAGACGTTGCGGGCGTAGATCGCCCAGCCGGTGGATTGGCCCAGCACGCCGACGATGTCTTTACGCCAAACGAAATACACCAGCAGCATCGTCGCCCCGGCCAAGCTCATGTACCAAAACATCGGCGGCACCACCGAGCGTTTTTCTTTCTCGCTGGCGAGCCACTGCACGAGCATCCGCCCGGTGAACAAGACTTGGCCGAGCAGCCCGAGGGCCACCCACAACACGCCGAACCAGGTGGTGATGTTGAACAACGCGAACAACGGCCCGCCCGCGTCGCGACGGGCTTGTTGCTTTTCGATCAACGCGAGGTACTGCTCGGCGGTCAGGGTGTGGCCGTCGTGTTGCACCCGGAGCTCGCCCGCGTCGCGGACCAACTCGAGGTCGCCGACGCGGCTTTGGAGGTTCAGCGAGGCGGCGTCCTCGCGGTCGGAATCGGCTTGCGCCCAAGCGTGACCCGTCAACGGGACCCAACACCCGAGCAAAACCAACAACGCGATGAGCAAGAAGTGACGCATGGCGAAACCGATTGTCGCCTTTTCGAGCTCGGCGTGCGTGGCGGGTTGCCGTTAAGCCGAGACGGCTACGGGGCGTTGTCCGCGATCCGTGCGTCGGCGTTCGCGGATCATGGCCCGCACGACGAAGCAGTCGCGGAGGCCCGGGAGGCCGCGTTTGAGCAGCCCGGTGCCGTACTTGGTCTTGCCCTGCCCGCGGGGTCGGTGGTTCACGGGCGTCTCGATCACCGTGCCGCCGAAGCCCGCGACGCAAGCGGGGATGAAGCGGTGCATCCCGGAGTGGTCCAACGGCAGCCGGCGGGCCATCTCGGCGGTCAGGGCGCGGGTCGCACAACCCGTGTCGCGGACGCCGTCGCCGACGATCACTTTCCGCGCCAACCGTCCGACGCGGGCGGCGGCTTTGCGCAACGCGTGGTCCCGGCGGTTGGCCGAGCGGTCGCCTTGGACCAAGTCGGCGGCGTGTTCATCGAGCATCTCCACCATCCGGGGCAGGTCGGCGGGGTCGTTTTGCAGGTCCGCGTCGAGCGTGCAGATCAGCCGTGCATCCGCCGCGCGGATCCCGGTGTGAAGCGCCGCGGATTGGCCGCGCGGGGTGTCGTGTCGCGGAGTGAGCAGATGCGGAAACTCGCTACGCAACGCGGCGAGTTCGGTGGCGGTCCCGTCGGTCGAGCCATCATCGACGACGATGATCTGCACACGCTGGCCGGCATCGCGAAACGCATGATCGATCTGCCGGACCAACGGCGAAACGTTCCCCGCTTCGTTGAGCGCCGGAGCCACCACCGCCAAATCAAAAGCGGGGAAGGCAGAAATCGTTTCGAGGTCGGGCATCTTTAGATTTTACGATCCCCCGCCGAAGACTGCAGCCGCCGTTTGGATAACCCCTGGATGAGGTCAAGTCATCCATGACGAAACCTACGCCGAAATCGAAAGCTCTCGGTGCCCGCTTCGGACCTCTACGTCGGGTCGATCATGGATCTCTTGCTGAGCCTGGGGCAGCCGCAAAGCGCCCTGAGAGGCGGGGATCATGACCAGCGTGGTGGCCGCCAGCGTCCAGGCCGACCAACACGCCACCGCTCGCCCGGGGAACGGCCGCACTGCCCACCGCGCCGCGAGCACGCCCAGCAACACCAACACCGCGCCAGTGCCGACCCAGTACGCCGTGTGCATCGTGGCCATGCCCAACGAACGCTGGGCCAACACCACCGGCCCGACCAGCGACGCGGTCAGTACCAGCCCGGCCGTGAGCAGCGCGACCTTCGGCCACGCCGGCGATCGCCCGCCGGCCCGGGCGACGTCGCCGACACGCTGCAACAGCTGCGCCACCGCCAACGCCAGCACGGGCACGACCAGCAACACCTCGGCCACCAGATCCGACCACCCGCTCTCGCCGAACACCGGGCCGAGCATGACCAGCCCGATCACGCTGACCGCCCACACCCAGCCGATCAACATGGCTCGCCGGGCCCGCGGATGCTTGATGGTCCAGGGCGCAATCAACGCCGCGATCACCATCAGCCCCCAGACCCCCGAGCCTACGAGCAGAGCCCCGCTGCGCATGGCGACGGCCTGCGCCAACACGCCCAGGTCCGTGGGTGGCCGCAAGAGTTCGAGCCAGTCCGACCAGACGTGTGGGTCTTGCTGGTGGACGTAGATCGCCCAGGGGATGGTCATCAACGCCGCGCCTGCGCCCGCCGCGGCCAAGCCCATGACGTGGGACATCCGCCGGGGACAGATCATCGAGATCAAGAGCAGCGGCAGCACGACCTGCGGCACGACCGCGGGCCCGCGGACGAGCGTGGCGAGGCCCAACGCCACGCCACACAAGCCCCAGCCCACGGCCTGACGCAGGACTTTCGGCGAAGGCCGGAGCGGACGGATCGCCCAGAGCGCCGCGGCCACGCTGAGCATGGTCCAGCCGGTGGTGAGCATCTCCGGCGTCGCGAGTCGGCCGTGGATCACTAGCAGCGGGTTGGCCAACACCACCAGCGACGCGAACACCGCGGTGCGCAGCCCGCCGAGCGATTGCCCCGCCCAGAACACCGCGCCCAACGTGATCAGCGACATGATCACGCTGAGCAAGCGGGCGCGGAACAGCTGGGTTGCGGGCGTGGTGGTGGCCGGGTCGAGCGGGCCGAAGGCGAGCACCGTGAACCAGGTCTGTCCCGGCGGTTGATCCAGGATCGGCTGGCCACCAAGCATGGGGACCAAGCGTTCGAGCGTCGACGCTTCGGGTCCGGCCGTGGATGAGCTGCGCCAAGTTTCGTCGGCGATCGCCAGCGCCTCGATCTCGCGCGGGTTGTCGCTGGGTTGTTGGGTCAGCCCGGTGAGCAGCGGCAGCGCGCCGAGCGACAAGATCAGCAACAGCAACGCCGCGGTCGCGCGTCGTCGTAGTGCCGGCCGCGGCCGCGGGGGCAAGCGTGAGCTCTTCGGCGGAGCGGTGGAGGATGACGTGTTGCCGGTATCGGAAACGGGGCTTTGCGCACGGTGCGATGGGTGGCCCGTGGCCGGGTCGGCGTCGCGGTCCAACTCCACTACGACGGGTTTGGTCGGGAGGTGGGCGGGGCGCGCCGGGCGGCGGGGTGGTGATGGAAGGGGCGTGGGTTCACGCATCGAGCCGATTCCCTGGTCGGGCCGGCGTGCCGGGGCGGCGGCGGACCGTCGCGCATTGTAAAGCAACCGGTGAGCCCGGGCGAGTAAGCGGGGGCCTGGCTGGGGTTTACGCTGAATCGCTGGAGATGGATTGCTCGAGCTGTTTGAGGTGGGCGCGGATCCGTTTTTTGCGGTCGTCGTCGAGCGGGCGGTTGCCGAAGCGGATTTCGTAGAACTGCTCGGTCAACGCGACCACGGGATCGAAGCGCAGCGGGTTGGCCTCGGCGAGTTCCTGGGCGAAGCTGGACGGCGATTGCCAGGCGGGCCGTCGGTAGCCCTTGCGTTCGAGCATGTCCAGCATGAGGAGGTAGAAGCGCAGCCGGCGGCTGAGGCCGCGACGTTGCTCGGGCGGCAGGGCGGTGAGTTGAAGTCGACGGACCCGGCGGCGACGGACGACGTAGAGCCGGATCAGGATCGTTGCGGCGACGACCAAGCCCAGCGAACTCAGGGCGATACCGATGACTTCGAGGTGCCCCATACGCAGGCGCTGGGGCAGCGACTTGAGTTGGTCGATCCAAGTCCGCAGGGTGTTGTTGCCGCGCCGGGTCGTGGCGGAGACGGTGGCGGTGACGTTTTCGATGACGGACTTCTGCGTCTGGCTGTCGAAGGCGACCACGCTTTTGATCCAGGCGAATTCGATGTGTTCGTAGAGTTCGCGGACCGAGGCGAACAAGCCATCGGGCGGCGAATGCTCGGCCTCGACGCGGTCGGGGGGCGTGGCGTCGAAGGTCTGCCAGCCGATGCTTGGGCCGCCGTCGACTTCGGTCCAGGCGTGGGCGTTGGACTGGCGGACGACGTAGTACCGGCCGACCGCGTTGAACTCGCTGGCGCGGAAGCCGGTGATCAATCGAGCGGGGATGCCGATGGATCGGCACAGCGCGGTGAGCCCGGCGGCGAAGAGTTCGCAGTGGCCTTGGCGGGTCTCGAAGAGGAACGCGATCAACGGGTCCTCGCCGCCGCGGGGGCGGGGATTGTCGAGGTTGTAGCGATAACGGAGGCGGAGGTGGTCCGCGAGCACGGCCGCAATCTCGAGGTCGTCGGCGGTGTGACGGGCGTTGGGGTCGCGGTCGAGGCCGGCGTCTCGGATGATGCGGAGAGCCAGGGCTTGCACACGTTCGGGCTCCACGGTCCAGAGCCGGCTGTAGTTGTCACGGGTGATGACCGGCTGGTCATCGGGCAGGCTGTTGAGCGGGTTGCCGTACTGGAACCGCGTGCGCGATCGCTCGGGCGTCGGCACCAACGGCGGCGGCAGGGCGGTCTCGGGCAGGTCGACGAGGCTGGGCGGGATGCCCGGCTCTGGATTCGCGGTCGCCGGCGGCCGTGTACGCCGAGACGTCGAGGGCCAGCTCACCCGGTAGGTCGCGGCGCCGACGATGGATTCGGTGGCGCGGAGTTGCTGGTCCAACGAACTGAACGCCACGTCCCGCAGGTTCTCGGATTCGAACCGGGTGAGGTAGAAGCTCGGCGAGCCCGCGCGGGTGGGCACGGGGACGACGCTGAAGATCGTGCGTTGCCGAGAATCACGCAACGCGATCTCGGCGGTGTATTGTCGGCGAAGCAGCCAATCGTCGTCCAAGGTTTCGGTTTTGTGATTGAGCGTATCGATCTTGGTGACCCGGTCGCTGGCGATGGCGAAGTGGGAGCGGAACCAGGTGTGGTTGTCGGGGTTGTAGGCGTCGAGCGCCGCGCCGCGGACCAGCCAGGGGTCGTCTTCCCAGCCGATGGGTTGGCCGAAGGTTTCGAGCTTGAGGTTAAGCATGGGCTCACGCGAGCCGGTGCCGATGGGCCCGGCCCCGAGGCGGACGGTGTTGCTGAAACCGGTTTGGGCGGGCGTCCGGGCGCTGTTGGTCGAGCCGAAGTCGATCGCGGATTTGCCGGTGCGGGGCATGACGACGAAGACCGCCATCGCGATGACGCCGCAGATCAGGCCCATGCCGATGGCCGAGTAGCGCAGTTGTTTACGGGTGGCGGACGTGGCGAACGTGTTGGGCCGGGCCGGGTTGGGCCCCTCGCCCGCCGCCGCGACGTTGGCCTGGTGCACGCGGTCGGCCGTCGAGGTCAGGTGGAACAAAAGCACGGTCGCCAACGCCACCACGCAGTAGGCCGCGAGGAACACGCCGTAGATCATCGAGACCGACAGCACGCTCGCGCCGATCATTTGCAGCAGACTCAACACCAACAGCTGCGAGTACTCGCGGTCGGCCTTGCGGGCGTAGAGCATCAGCAGTTGTAATGCGAGGGTGAAGTGGCCCATCGCCGCCACGACGTAAGCCCGATGCGTGGTGAGTTCGATGATCAGCCAGCCCACCGCGAGCAACGCCCCGACGTTGACCAGCCAACGCGGGATCGTCTTGCCCCGCGGCCCCTCGGTGACGTACCACGACATCGCCCCGATCGCCCCGGCCACCAGCAGCAGCCCGGGGTTGCGCTCGGCCATGCAAGACGCAGCAATGCCCAGCAAGACCTGAGCAAACACCAGCCGACGAAACAACAACACCGTGTTCATCCCACGCCCCCCGACTCCACCGGCGCGGCCGGCGGATTCAAACGCGGCACCCCGGGCGCGCTCGGCCCGTCGCCGTTTCGTGTCGGCGCGTGATCCAAATCGGCCAGCCCCGTGACTTGCGTGACGTAGCGATCAAAGTCCGCTGCGCCCAGCACCGTCGCCCCGGCCCGGCCCGCGCCGCTCGCGCTCGCTCCGCCCGGGGCGGTGGGGGTTGAGCCTCGGCCCGCCCAGATCACCACGTCCGACCGCCTGAGGTTACCTACGGCTTCGGCGGTCGCGGGCTTACGGCCGAGGTCCAACTCAGCCAAGGCTTCGAGCAGCCGGGTGCGGTGGATCAGGCTGTGACGCGGCGCGTACACCGCGCACTCGGGCCCCAACACCCGCAGGCCCACGCGGAAGCCCCGCAGGTAGGCGTCGCAGATCATCGATGCGGTCAGGCTGATCGCGCGCTCTTCAAGTTGCCGACCGCTGGCCGCCGCTTCGACGAGTCCCTTCTTGGTCGGCTTTTTGCTGCCGACACCGATCGGCGGGGTCTCGCGCAGGTCCAGCACCAGCGACATGCTCGGCGGCCGCGGCATGGTCATCTCCCGGGCGACGAGTTTGCCGGCCTTGGCGGTCCGTTTCCAGTCGATCATCCGCGGGCTGTCGCCCGGCCGGTATTCGCGCAGCCCGAAAAACTCGTCGCTCCCGCCGGGCTTGGGCTGGATCTCACGGCCGTCGCCCTCGGTGGTGGACAGGTTCGACAGCAACTGCCGCCGCACGCGATACAAGTACGGAAAGACCAAGACTTCGTCGGTCTGTTCAAAAATCACCGTCTTGTGGATTACGCTGAACGGAAACGACGTCGACGCTTCGATCCGTTCAAAATGCAGCCGGCCCCGCCGCCGCGGTCGACACGGCGCTTGGGTTTGCAGCGTCTGCCCCACGCCCACGTGCAGCGCCCAAGCGTGCGGCGGTCCGCCGAGCATCCGCCCGCTCCCCGCTCCGGTCACCCCCGCCGCGGGTCCTTCCGTCTTCCACCCCCGCGACCCCTTGCCCCAGCCTTCGCGCAGCACCACCGCGAACGCGGGCAGCCACGACCGGTTGTGGATCTCGTAACGCAGCGGCAACGGCTCGCCCGCCGCGCAGTGCGTCGGCACCGTTCTTGTGACTTCCAACCCCCGCAGCGCGATCGCCGCGACGCCGATCGACAACACCAACCCGCCGACCATCAACCCGAAACCCCAGAACAGCAGGTTGGCTTGCGTGTAGATCGCCGACGCGAGGATCACCCCGGAGACGAGGATGTACAGCACCCCCCCCGAGCCGATCCGCAAACGAGACTGCCGTGACGCCATCGGTTCATTATCCACGCGATGCCCGGCCAGCGAAAGCCTCGGCCGGCATAAAACTGGCCCAACGCGTCAGTCCATCTTCTTATTGCCCCACTGCAACCGCTTGTCGCGGTCGCGTGTCTTTCGCCACGTTGCTTCGCCCCGCCTGCGGCGATTCGCTTTACGTCAATCGCGCAGATACGGCTCGGCGTCCCGCAGCGTCTCCTCGAGGACGTTGCCCGCTTCCAGACGCCGCGGGTCTTCGCCGCGGGTCAGCGTCACGATCACCCGCTCGTTGCTGCCGGGCAACTGCATCCGCTCCGCCACGCTCGTGTAATCTTGCCGCTTGGTTTGTAGTTCGATGTCCAGCATCAAAAACCCCGCGCCCGGCTCGTCAATCGTCAGCGCGAACCTGCCGGCCGCGTCCGTGTTTCCCTCGCCGATCAACTCCGGCGACAACCGCTCGGGGTCCAACACCACCCGCAGCCCCGCCCCCGCCACGCCCGGCCCCGCGTCCGCCAACCGCGGATCATTCTTCTTCACCACCTCAACCCCCGACGCCTCCCCCGCCACGACCACCCCGCGCAACTGGTAAGGCGAACACCCGGCCAACCCCAATCCCAACCCCACGACGCACCATAACCCCACCAACCCAATGAATCCCACCGGCGTGCGGGCTTCAGCCCGCATGCGTTTCCCCCCAAATCCCAAATCCAAAATCCCAAACCCGAAACGTCTCATCCCACGCCTCCCTGCCGCAGCTCTTCGACCTTCGGCAAGTCTTTCAACGACGCCAATCCGAAGATCTCCAAAAACTGTTTCGTGGTCCCGTACAGCATCGGCCGACCGATCTCCTCGGCCCGCCCGACGATCTTCACCAGGTGCCGTTCCATCAGCGACCGCAACGTCTCGCCACACGCCACCCCGCGAATCGCCTCCAGGTCCGCCCGCAGCACAGGCTGCTTGTACGCCACGATCGCCAGCGTCTCCATCGCCGCCGGGCTCAGCTTCGACTGGGCCTTGGTCTTGTGCAGCGCCGCCAACACGTCCGCAAACTCCGGCAGCGTCATCACCTGCCAACCCCCCGCGACCTGCTCGATCCGAAACGCCCGGCCGGTGGCTTCATACTCGCCGTTGAGCTTCGCGATGGCTTCGTTGACGGGTTTACTCCCCCCTGGAAAGTTCAATCCCAAAGCCTCGGCGATCTTCCCCGACGTCATCGCCCGGTCGCTGGTCAAGAGCGCCGCCTCGACCTTCGGCGAAACCTCATCGAGATCGATGTCCAGCGGCTCGGCCGCTTCCGCTTCTGTAATGCCTTCACCTTCGGGTTCCGTGTCGTTTTCGACGGCTTCAGTCTGGGCTTGCGACGGTGTTTGATGCTTCAAGATTTGCTCGTTTTCTGGCATGCCGGCGATTGTACGGCAACCCGCCACGTCCCGATGAATCTGCGCTTCCTGCACGTCAGGCCGTAGATCGTTACTTCCCGGTTTTCATCTCACTCGTCTGTAGTTATTCGAACCCAAAACTCATCTTGTGTCTGATCTCAATATAATTGAGAATTATTCTCAATAAATTTGACACTATGGGTTAAATTGATAATATGAGAATCAGTCTCAATTACAGAGTACAGGAGCTTTGCAATGTGGCGCCCGTTGATTACTGTCATAACTATATTTTTAACAATGATTTTCACTGCTTGGGTGGCCTCAACCTCGCCGGCTGGCGATGGATCCTTGGGGCCCACGAGATCGGTCAAGCCTCAGATGGCGGCCTTCCCGATCTCGGCCCAATCGACAGTTTCGATGGAGGATCGTGATGCTGACTGAATCCTCCAGCCGGATTTCCAGCGGTATTTGGCTGACCGATGCGTCGGGTGAACGCCTCGGTTCGATAAAGCAAGCCATCCCCGATTCGACGCAGCCGGGCTGCGTCAATGTCGAGATTTATGCACCTGATCCTCATCTGATCGCGGGCGGCAGCGGCGATTGGCGGGTATGTGATGAACGCCACGATGTGAGCTACTGCGTCCAGGCCTTATGCGCTGTGGCGAGCACCGACGGTTACCGTCTGCGTGTTTCGAGCCTCGGTGAACCCACACAGGTTCAACAAGAGTACGACGAAGACTACCTGCTCGTGGAGGGGCAAGCAGCCGTCCGGCTTACCGGTTTTTTGACCGCCGAGAGCGAGTTTTCGCAAGGTCCGCACGTCCGCTGCGAACTCACCGCCGAAGACCTCGAATCGACGGGGCTCCGCTTTTCACGCCCCGCGAAGTGTGGCTGTACCCCGACCGCTTTCGGCCTGATCGTGGCGAACCCGACGGTTCATCGTTGGGCCTTCGCCGATCTTCTGAGAAAGACGTCGTCGATTAACGCGTCACTCGACACGCCGATCGACATCGTCCGGCTTAAGCAGCGTCAAACCCTGCACTGCAACTTCTACATCGGTCTGCCTAAGACACCGGACGGCTCGGCCGTCTTGATCGGCCACATCTTGTCCAGCGAGAACTGGGCGTCCACGCCGCGTTCGCGGTAAGCGTCGGCGACCGATATTGACCGGCAACGCCTGATGTCTGGGTCAAGTGATTATGACCCCGAAATGATCTGCGCCATAGTGAAGCTTTTGTTGTTTTCAAACCCGATGTCGTATGGATTTCATGTTGAACCAAACGGCGTCCATCCTCTGAGGAGACTGATTGATGTTTCGACCTAGCTACCCGACTACCGCTTTTGTTGCTTCGGCCATTCTGGCCATCGGCCCCAGCCTCACCGCTGCGGCGGATTCGGCGGTTTTCAACTTCACAACGAACCTGACGGCATACGACGGCCCCGATGGTCTGCCGGATCTAAGCCCCTTTACTCCCGGCACCGCTCTCAACGCGCTGGTCAACGGCCAGGGTGGTTTCGCCGGGCTCGCTAGCCCGGACTGGCTCCGCTTCACGGGGCAGATCTACATCTCCGATTTTCAGGGCGACGGCACCTATGTCGTTAGCCCCACCAACGGCGTGGGCGGCATCTACCTCCACTCGCCTCTGCTGAACCGACTCGAGGCCGTGTCTCTCCGCACCGAAGGCGCCCTCACCCAAGACAGCCTGAACGCTGGCGCTGGCCGCACCGACGGCCAACCCACCCAAAACCGTGACGATATCTACCTCCCCGACTTCACGCCCAACGGCACCGCCACCGTTGTCGTATCCGGCAACGACGTATCGATCGATTACCTGCTCGACTTCACAACCCTTCCCGATACCAACGCCGGCTTCCTCCGCGACGGCACCACCCCCACCCAGATCAGCGGCATCCTCGAAGCCGCGGGTCAACAATTTGAAACCATCGGGGTCCAAGGCTTCGGCACCGCCGCGGTCCAGTCGGCCACCATCGGATCGGGTAGCGAAGACGGGTTTGCCTACGGCGGATACACCCTTTTCGACGCGGTCACCCTGGGCAACCTCTCCAACACCATCACCCCGACCACCCGCGGGGTGATCGATAACGAGATCGCGGCGGGCAATATCTCGTCGGACGGGCGCTCGGCGACCAACCCCGCCACCACGTTTCTGACCGATCCCTTTGCCGGCGAAAGCGGGACCACGTTCGTCTTTGACCTCACCAGCGGCCCGGACTTCGACGCCTCGGCCACGCTGATCCCCGAACCCGCATCGCTCCTCACCCTGCTAGCCGGCATGGGCCTTGTCGCCAGTCGTCGCCGAACGGCTCGGTCGGCTTGATCGAGATCGTCAATGTTTCCATCAAGCAGTCATGCACCTACGCCCCGTCCGACTTGAAAAAGCCGGGCGGGGTTTTGCGCCTGAACGACGGATGAAAAAGTGTCGGGCCGGTGGCTGGACCGAGCGGGCCGGGCCCCGCATCGGCCATGACGCGGCGAGCCCCTAGGTGTGGATAGCGGTTTACGATCTGTGAGGTCGCTACCCTCCACCACGGGCACCCCACGGCTTCTGGGTGATATCGCGTGTTGTGATGCATGGCAAACGACGATCTGGTGCGCACGATTCGTAGCGAAACTCGTACAAATCTCGCAGGTTCCGAAAACGATGTTAAGCCCAACGGCCGGCGGGCTTTGCAGGGGAAGGTCGGCGGGATTTGAGGTAAAAGCGTGCATAAATCTCTCGCGTCGGCCCTGAGGGGCGGCCTCGGTGGTTATCAGCGTGAAGGTTGCCCTCAGGCAAGGCTCCGGGCACGCTGGTATCCGGTCAGCCGTGCCCGCCTTTCGTACCCAGCGGGTTAGCGTTCATTAATCAGCCACCTGGTCGGCAACAGACACGATGGGCCGTGATGCAATCGCACGGCTAACGCCCGGATGTGGGTCGAGGGCCCGCGGTTAAACCCTGCCTCGGAAAGGGGATGCGGAGCAAACTCTCGTCTATGTGAGTTCCAGTGGGTCTCTACGGGCATACTTCGCCTGAACGCCTCGACGTTCAATGTATAGACCATAAGAAATATAATTTTGTTGATATACGAATTATCGTGAAATACGATTGGGAATCTTCAGCCATTTGATTTCATGGAGTATTCCATAAAGATTTTTTTGTCCAAAATTCTTTAATCCAACGTTGTTAGCGTTCCAGTCCCCGAGACGATCGTTTAGCGTCTCATTCATCGTGACGGATCTGATCGAACGTCTTTTTATATGCACCCGAGTCTACAGGCTTCCCCACTAAATCCACGTCAGGGCTTGATTGCGGTTGCCAAGAGTTTGCTGATTTGGTGTTTTGCTTTTGACCATGTCCTGCTCTGGAGAGCGCACGTTTTTTGAGCAAGAGCGATTGCGGCGGTTGGCTTGCTCGGCTGATGTTCATTCCTATTCGTTGTTTGTCATAGAGTTTTTCATGTCACGAATCCGAAATCAATTACGCGTTGCATGGCGGCGTACGCTGGCCGCGATCGCGTGTGCCGCGGTGGTCGGTCCCGCGGCCGCGCAGGCCGACAAGCCGAATATTCTTTTTATCTTGACTGAAGACGGCGGGGCGTTTGATAGCGTGATCGGCACGCCGGGGGTGCAGACGCCGGGCCTCGAATCGATCGCCAACCGCGGGGTGTATTTCACCAACGCCCACGTCGCCGCGCCGGTCTGTTCGGTGTCGAAGGCCGCGTTGCTCACCGGCCTGATGCCGCACTCGAACAACACCCGCACCAATGTCTTCAACTATTTCCCCGGGGCCCGCGGCATCCCCGCCGGCGATCTGACGCCGGCCAATCAGGCCCAGATCAACGATTTGATCGCGGCGGAAAACGCGGCGAGCCTCAACGACCAGTTCCGGGTCCACGACGACGCCACCACCCTCGTCGAAGTGCTCAACGACCAAGGCTACACGACGGGTGTGACCCATAAGCTCCACGTCGCCGGGGCCGATCGCTACCGGTACGACTATTGGATCGACGGCCAGAATCCTGATTCGATCAACAAGATCGCCGCCGGTGCCCAGGCCGCCGACGAGCCGTTCTTCCTGCTTTACAACATCCCCGACCCGCACCGCCCGTATACCAACAGCGACGTCAACTCCCTGACCGTGGACCCCGACGACGTCGTCGTCCCCGGCCAATTCGTCGATACCGAAGTCGCCCGCCAAGACTGGGCTGAGCACTTGGACGGCGTGGAGTCCGCCGACGCCAAGGTCGTGGATGTTTTGCAACGCCTCGATGATCTGGGTTTGACCGACGACACGATCGTGGTCTTCATGGCCGACCACGGCCCGGCGTGGCACCGCGGGAAACAATCGACCTACGACTTCGGCAGCCGGGTGTCGCTGGCGATCGCCGGCCCGGGCGTCAACGACGAAGGCGGCCGTATCGACGACACGGTCGTCAACGAGATCGATCTGATGCCGACGTTGCTCGACATGATCGGCGTGGTCGATCAGCCCTCGTCCCAAGGCCGATCGATTGCCGGCATCCTGGACGGCACGGCGACCGCTTCCGACGAACCGCGGTACAGCGTGACCGAAGTCCAACACAAGGTCCGGAACAACGACAACGGCCAAAACGAAAAGAAGATTACCGACGGCGAATACTCGTTGATCTTCCGCTTCGACCACACCAAAGAACGCGAGTTCAACGACGATCAACACCAAAGCGGTAGCCCGTGGCGCAACCGTATCTACGACGAAACGATCCGTGTTTACGATGACCTGCAGGCCAACCCGGGCAGCTACACCGCCGCGGAAGCCGAGCGGATCAACCGCTCGTATCGCCTGCTGGACGAGATGGATTCCGACCCGGAGCGGAATTACGACTTATTTCTCAACGCCGAGATCGAGTTGTTTAATACCACCGACGATCCGTACGAACTCAACAACCTCATCGGCGACGCCTCGGAAGCGGACACCCGGGATCGTCTGCTGAGCGCGTTGTACTCCTGGACCATCAAGACCAACGACATCTACGTCGATGCCCGGCAGCTGCCCGCGCCGGGCGTCACCGGCGATCACTTCGAGGGCCGGGCGGCCGGCAGCAACCTCGGCAACGATGCGAGTTGGTCGACGCCGATCAGCGGCAACGCCGGGGCCGACTTTACGTTCAACGGCGACGGCACGATTGACGCCCCCAGCGGCGGGCGTGCGTTGGCGACGTTCAACGACCGAACGCTTGGCGAGGGCGAGTCTTTTCTTGCGGCGATCGACGTGGATTTCAGAAGCTCGGCCGTTGGGGCGGGCCTGGTATTCGGCTACGAAGACGTCAACAACTTTTACGAGTTCCAGTTGCTCGACGGAACCACCGACGTCGGCGGCCTCGACAAAGATGTCCGCCTGGTCCGCGTCGAAGACGGCAGGCAAACCGTGGTTTTCCTCGAAAAAGACCTCGAGAACATCGACCGCAAGGAAGCCTACCGCGTGATCGTGGATTACGACGCCGCGGGGGCGGCGGCCGAATTGATCATCGTCAACGAGCACGGCATCCCGTACTACTCCGACGTGATCGCGTTGGAATCCCCGCTCGCGGCGGGCAGCCAATGGGGGATCAGCACCTGGGCGAGCACGACGGTCGAGTTCGGCCGGTTCGATCTGCAAGTCATCGCCGCGATGGCCAACGCGCTCCTGGGCGACTACAACGGCGACGGCAGCGTGGACGCGGCGGACTACACCGTGTGGGCGGACAACTTCGGCTCGTCGACCAACCTGGCCGCCGATGGCAACGGCGACGGCGTGGTCGACGCGGCCGACTACACGATTTGGGCGGACAACTTTGGCGTCGTCGCGGGTTCCGGCGGGTCGTCTGCTCTAAGTGTTCCCGAGCCGACGAGTCTCGCCATACTCGTGGTGGTGTGGAGCTGCTTCATCAGGCGGAAAGCCGTCATCGCGTAGGTGTGGGTATGCGAGACCAGCCCGCGAAGTATTTCGAGCAGTTCATACGACAGTTATCAAATAGTCGATAGGGCTGTTCGGCCCGATCACGCAATCACGCGGCTACGTCGCAGTTGGTCGATGTGAGCCTGCAACGTCCGGCCGGGGCATTGGGTGGGGTTGATCTCGCGGTGGGTGCGGACCTGGCTGGCCGGGACGTTGTGGGCGGTCATCATCTGCTTGGTGAACTTGCCGAGCATTTGGACCTGGGCGTTGCTGGGCTTTTGTTTTTCGAAGTTGCCCAAGACGAGGATGCCGAGGTTGTGCGGGTTGTTTTCGCTGACGTGGGCGCCCTGGTATTGAATGGGTCGGCCTTCGATAACGCGGCCGGCGCGGTCGATGATGTAGTGGTAGCCGATATCGGCCCAGCCGCGGTCGCGGACGTGGATCTGGCGGATGTTCTCGATGCGGTCGTAGGCCGCGGTCGCGGAGGTGAAGGTGACGGGGGTCCAGCCTTCGTGGTGGATGGTGATTTTCTTGACGCCGTTCATGGCGTTGATGTTGCGGCGGGCGATGCCGTGTCGGGTCCAGTTTTTGCGCGGCAGCACGCCGTCGACTGGAGCGTCGGCCACGCCGGTGCGGGAGGTCGCGGGGTTGGGCCGAACGGGTTGATACCGCGGGGCGGGATCGGTGGTTTTGGTGGGGGCTTTGACGCCTTCGGGCCAGATGGGGCCGATGCGGCCGGCCGACTTGCCGCTGGACGAACCGCCGGTGGTCGCGCAGCCGGTGGCGGCGAGGCCGAGGCCGGCGATGAGGATTTGGCGTCGAGAGAAGTTCATGGCGATCAACTCGGGGGTGGCGGGGCGTCGGGCGTGCGTAGAGGCGAACGTCGGGGGGCGGGAGCTTCCGGGGGCTTCCGGCGTGGCTTCGCCGAGAAGCCGTCCGTTCGTCTCACGGCGCGATCTGCCCCCAGACCTTCGGAGCGGTGCCGGGGCGGCCCGACTCAACGATTAATCGTATCGGCGGCCACGCGTCGCCGGGTGGAGAATCGGGGCAATCGGCATTATATCGGACCTCGGTCGCTAGGCCGCTATGGGTTTGGCGGCGGCGAACACCGCCGCATCGTTCGCGGCCAGGACGACGGTGGGCTGATCGGGGTGGCTGGTCTTTTGCGGGGTGGGCACGGCCCAGTCGTTGACCGCGCGGACCTGCACGGCCAGTTCGTGGGCCAGATACGTTTCGGTCGACGCGACCACGGCGAACACGCCGGTTTCGTGCATCGCCCGGCGGGCCTCGGCCATGATGGGCGTCGGGTTGGGGTGGCGGTCGATACCCGTGGGCCAAAACACGAGATCGAGCGAAGCGTCGGCCCACGGTAACACGCGTGGGTCTTTCTGCTGCACGAAAACGGGCGTCGGCCCCGGGTAATTCTTGCCGGCTAAAAACTGCCGGCCCAGCGCGACGTGATCGCCGCTCAACTCGCAGGCCTCGACGGCCATGCCGTGCTGGGCGAGCAGGTGGGCGAGCAGCCCGTCGGCCGCGTCGATGATCCCGACCCGCAGCGGGGCCGGGCGGGTTTGCGCGATCTGCTGGGCGATGGTCACGCGGAAGTCCATCTGTTTGCGGAAGGCTTCGTCTTCGCCGTAGCGTTTCCACAGCGAGGTTTCGATCGTCGGTTTGGGCCCGGCGGCGAGGGCGTAGGCTTCCGCGGCGGGCATGCCGAACACGTCGGCGTTCCACAACAGCGGCGTCCCGGCGTAGCGTTCGCGGACGATGTCGAGGTCGGCCGACAAGCGATCGAAGCCCCATTTGGTTTTGAAGGATTGACGCGAGACATCGATCCCGCCGTCGGTATCCGCGTGGTTGGCCCGCAGGTCACGCAGCGAGTGGCGGTGGATAAATTCGATGTGCGGCACGGCGAAACAGCGGTAGCCTTCGAGCCGCGCCCGCATGCCGAACTCGACGGTCTGCCCGCGGAGGATGTTTTCGTCGTAGCCGCCGAGCGTGTCGTGGACTTCGCGTTTGCAGCAGTAGAAACAGCCCATGACGTGGTCGACCTCGGCGGGGCGAATGACTTGGTGTCGGCCGGCGCCTTGGTAGAGGTGGTGGTAGCCTTTGGGGTGCAGCACGAAGTCGCCGAAGCTGTGGACCCACTGTCCGCCTTCGACGAGCTGTTTGGGGCCGAGGACGCCGAGGTTGGCTGGGCCCTGGTCGAAGACGGCGCAGAGTTTGGATACCCAGTTTGGCGTCAGCACGGTGATGTCGCCGTCGAGGCGGACGAGGATGTCGCCCGAGGACGCTTCGACGAGTTGGTTCGCGGTCTTGGCCAACACGCCGCAGTGCTCGGCCTCGATGAGTTGCAGGAAGCTTTCGTCGCGCCAACGTCGGAGCGTCGCGAGGCTGTCGTCGGTCGAGCCGTCGTCGTAGGCGATGACCTCGAACAGCGTGGTTTCGTTTTTCAGGGTGTCGCGAAGCGATTCGAGCAGATCGCCGATCAGGTCGACCGCTTGGTCGCGGGACGACTCTCGGCCGTTGTTGAAATTGGGGATCAG
Organism: Planctomycetota bacterium; assembly: GCA_039199695.1. Taxonomy (GTDB): domain Bacteria; phylum Planctomycetota; class Phycisphaerae; order Phycisphaerales; family Phycisphaeraceae; genus Algisphaera. Next base: position 19,901 of record JBCCST010000020.1, read on the forward strand.
GATCGAGACGCGCGGCGCAGCAGACATGCGTGATCTATCGGCGGTCGGCCGGTCGCGGCTGGACTGAAAATCAGGAGCCCGCGGTTCCGCGATGAACCGGATTCCGTGGATTCGCGATTCGGAATTCGTGACGCAGCCCAGCGTAGACCGATAAATCTCGTATGAATACTTCTCTGATTGCCGGTACCGCTGCGCCCGTCGAGTCTCCCGTTTCGGTCGAGGCCGGCTCGCTGCGTTGGGAACATCAGCGGGCCGGCGGCGTGGTCGTGATCCGCCACCGCACGGCCGCCGACCTGCAACCCGCCGAGACCTGGCCGGACGAACTCGCGGCGTTCCTCGGGTTGAGCGGGCAGGTTGCGATGGTCGGGGCCAAGCGGCTCCACTCAAACGGCGCGGTCGTTTCGATGGGCGAGTTCGTCATCCATCCCAAAGGCTTCCACCACCACGGCAAGGGCGTGCCCGCGCAGGCTTACCGGTTCCCCGAAGAGGTCGACACGATCGCCGGCGGCGTCGCGGTGATGAACGAAGAAGTGTTTGATGAAGTGGGCGGCGAAGCGCTGTTGGGCATGGGCCAAATCGGTTTGCTGGCCTTGGGCTTGGCGGTCCGGCAGACCGGCCGGAAGGTTTTGGCCGTGCCGCAGGTCTTGGTGACCGACGACTTCACCCCGGAATACGTCGAAGCGGAAGCGGAGCAATTCCGCGCGCGGTTTGGCTTTGATTGGTTGTGTGCCGACCTCGACGAGGTGCGTGAGCAACACTTCGAAGACGGCCTAATGTGGAACGTGCGTTACCACGCCGCGGCGATGCCGTTTGAGAAATACGAAGAACGCGGCGCGTTGGTGTGGGAGAGCTACCAGAAAGCCGACTTCTTCCGCAAGCGGGCGCACCACCTCGCGAGCGCGGCGAAGCAGTGCTGCCCGAACGAAGGCGACTTGTTGCTGGACGTCGGTTGTGGCGACGGCTTTTTCTCGCATCTCTTCGCCCAGCAGGGCATCGAGGTGCTCGGCATCGACCCCGAACCCGAGGGCGTCGAGCAGTCGCGGCAGATGACCGCGACCCAGGAATACCCCGGCCCCCGCCCACGCTTCGAGCAGGGCCGCGGCGACGCGATTCCTTGTGAAGACGGCAGCATCTCGGCCGTGACGCTGTTCGACGTGATCGAACACCTCGCCAACCCGATCATCATCCTGCGTGAGATCTCGCGCGTGTTGAAACCCGAAGGCAAAGCGTTGATCGTCACGCCCGGCTGGCAGTTCGGCGGCTCGTCCGACGCGGTTTACCACGGCTTCGAGTACACCATGGAAGAACTCACCCGCCAAATCGCCGCGACGCCGGGGCTGACCATCGCCCACACCGGGCAGATCACCGGCGTCTACCGCGACCTGGTCGTGGTGGCGCAAAAGGGTTGAGGTTTTGAACCAATGAATAGGGTTGGTGTTTAGCGGGTGACGCGAAGCGTCCCGCGCGTCTTAGTTATTATCCGCCGAGCGGGACGCTTCGCGTCACCCGCTAAAAGCTGCGGAATCACGCGACGTGTCGGTTGAAATCGAACGTCGGCGTGGTCTGTGTTGCTATAGACGGCTTCGCGTGCAATTTTGCGATCAACACGCCGCGGTCGGTATCGATCTGAACACCCTGCGTACCGTGCACCACGAGGTGGGCCGGCAGGGATTGCAATGCTTGCTGAATCTTCGGTTGTTCGTGACCGGCAAACGACGCGACCCAGACGAGATCGGCCGGTTGCTCGAACGCGGTGGCGGTGAGTTGGTCCAGCGCGTTGAGGCCGAACACCACCCGCTGCGGCCAAGTGGCGTCGTCCGTGACGGCGTAGCCCAGTTGCTCGGCGATGAAAGCGAAGTGGCCGTCGACATCTCCAACCAAATGGACCGCGCTGCCGTCCGCAAAGTTGCCGAGGGCTTGGGCAAACCAACGCGACTCGCCGATCGCGGCGGGGACCTGCTCGCGGTACACGGCGTGGGACGGCGTTGTTTTTGCCGCGTTTTCGCTCGGCCAGGCGTTGATGTAGTCGCCGTAATGCTCGGCCCAATTCGACAACACGAGGCTGTAGTAAACCGGCATCGTGGTCTGGGGCGACGTTTGACCCGACGACAAAAACGCCTGCCAGGAAGGCGAAAACACGCCCGAGATCAGCGGGGCGGTCTCGCGGAAGTGCTCGGCGATCCGCTGCTTGTTCTGCTCCAACCACAAACCCAGCGGCGGCGTAAAACCGCGCTTCGGTCGATCGTACGCTTCGCGGGGCAGGTAGCGTTCACAGAGTTTGAACAACGGCCACTTGTTCTGCCCGCCGCGCACCTTCATTTCTCCCGGAAGCGACAAGAGGTAATTCACCACGTCTTGATCGAGCAGCGGGTTGCGGGCTTCGAGGCTGGCCGACATCGTCATGCGTTCTTCGATGGTGACCAGGTAGTCGGGCAGGTTGGTTTTGACGTCGGAGTACAGGATGTGGTTGAGCGTGTCGCCGCCGGTGCGCCAGAACGGCGCGACGCCGTCGGCCGGGGAGTGGGCGTTCGTCACCGCGTGTTGCAGTTCATCCGAAAACATCGCGGCCCGCCCGCCGTTCCAGCCGACGAAGCTCGTCTTGCCGAGGTAGGTGTTCAGGTCATCCACCGGCGGGAGGTGTTGGTGCCGCGGCGCGTCTCGAGGCGTATCCAGCACCCAGTTGTATCGCCCGGGGTAGCCGGCGGTGAGCTCGTCGCCGCCCTGTCCCGAAAGCACCACGGTGAGGTGTTGCCGGCAGAGCTGAGCGAGCTTGCGTTGAGCGATCACGGTGAAGTTACCGAACGGCTCATCGAAGTATTTCAGTGCGTCATCGAGGTCCGCTAGAAAATCTCCCTCGGAATCTCCCCCGGAATCGCCGCCACGCACCATCTCTGAAATCCACCGGCAATCATGGTGTTTCGCGACCATCTCGGCGAAGGGTAGTTCGTTGTGCTCGGCTGATTCATCGAAGCCGATGCTGAACGCCGTGATGGGTTGATCGGAGATCTTCGACGCGATCGCGGTGATCAGCGACGAGTCGATGCCGCCCGACAACAAACAGCCCAACGGCACGTCGCTGACCATGCGTTTGCGCACCGCGTCGGTGAGCAGTTCATCCAACAACTCGACCGCGTCGTCGGCGTCGGTCGGAATCGAGTCCGCGGATTGCGGTTCGATGTCCCAGTAGCGATCAACTTGGAGCGTCCAGTCCGAGGCGCTAAGCCGCAAGCGGCAGCCCGCGGGGAGTTTGTGGATGCCGCGGAAGATCGTGCGTGGCGAGAGGATGTAGCCGCGGGTGAAGAACTCGTCGAGGGCCGCGGGGTCGATGTCGAACTTGCGGTCGAGGTAACGCAACAAAGCTTTGAGTTCGCTGGCGAAGACCAGCTGGTTGCCGTCGTCGTGCCAGTACAGCGGCTTCTGGCCGAGGCGGTCGCGGACGAGCAGCAGTCGGCGGTGTTCGTGGTCCCAGTGGCCGAGGGCGAACATGCCTTCGAAGGAATTCACCGCGTCGGGGCCTTGGGTGTTGAGCGCGTGGAAGAGGACTTCGGTATCGCCATCACCTTGGAAGGAGTGGCCTTGTTGTTCGAGTTCGCGGCGGAGTTCGCGGAAGTTGTAGACCTCGCCGTTGTAGACCAGCGCGTGGTTGGGTTCGGTGTCGTGGTCCAACATGGGCTGTTGACCGTGGGTCAGGTCCAACACCTTGAGCCGGCGATGTCCAAACCCAATTCCCGGGGCGATCCACAGGCCCGCTTCATCGGGGCCGCGGTGGGTGAGGGTGTCGCGGGCGGCGAGGAGGCGTTCGCGGTTGATTTCGAGTTGGGGGTCGCGGTGAACGACGCCGAGGATTCCACACATAGTCGGAGTTATCGGCCGTCGGTACGGGAAAACGCGATAAAAGGGCCTCAAAAATGATCGCTGGTCATTCGCCCGCGCTGCCTTTGCGGGCAGAATATTGTCGTCTTTGAAACGAAAGAAGGGCGGCTTCCGAAGAAGCCGCCCTTCCGCATCAGTGATCGGATGAACGACCGGAGTCGGATCATCCAACCCGCCGGGCCCGGAGGTTTCCGGGGCCCGACGTGTTTTCCTGGGTCGAGATTAGCCCAGCAGCGAGAGCACGTTCTGCGGCTGGGAGTTAGCGATGCCCAGCGTGTTGGTCGACGCCTGGACCAAGATCTGCGAGCGGGTAAGCTCGGCGGTCTCGGCGGCGAAGTCCGTGTCGCGGATCGCCGACTCGGCGGCCGAGGTGTTCTCGAGGGCGATGCCCAGCGAACGGATCGTCGCGCCGACGGTGTTCTTCTGGAAGGCCCCGAGGCGTCCGCGGAGGGTGGAGACTTCCTCGACCGCGTCGTTGACGATCTTCTGGGCCGTCGTCAGATCGCCGTCGACGACGTTGGAGTCCTGGCCCGAAGCGAGTTCGTTGAGGAAGCCGCTGTCGATCGAACCGAGGTTCCGCGAGGCGACGTTGGAGATGCCGATGGAGACCTGGTTGCCGATGTCGACGTTGGGGCCGAGGTTGAAGTTGGCCCCGCCGCCGGTGATGGTCACCGCGTCGATGGCCGCGAGGGCCTGAGCACCGGCGGTGGTCAGGTCGATCTCGACGTCGAGGAAGTCGCTGGAGACACGAGCGGTCGAGCCGGTGGTGGTCGCGGCGACGCCGTTGATGGTGGCGCCGACGTCCTGGCCTTCGTCACGCAGCGGGTTGTTGGCGGCGGCGAAGGTGGTGCCGCCGGCGGTCGAGGCCTGCAGCGAGGCGGTGGAGCTGAGGTTGAGCACCGAGCCGGCCTGACCCGCGTCGTCGCGGATCTCGACCTGCACGAATTCGCTGCTGCCCAGGCCGACGGAGTTGAATTTCACGCCGGTACCCGAAGCCACGGCGGAGATGCCGGTGATCTCGGTGAACGTGTTGACCGTCGCGGCGATATCGGCGAGGGCCGTACCCGAAGCGAAGCTGAACTCGCGGCTGCCGTTGGCCCCTGCGAGGTCGAAACGGAACGTCGCGTCGGCGGCCGAGAGGTCCAGCGCGCCGTTGGTCGAGAGGAAGAAGCCGGCGTTTTGGGCCGACTGGGTCACCAGGACCTTCACGTCGCGGTCTTCGCCTTCGGGGATCTTCGCGGCGTTGACTTTGACTTCGTTGACCGTGGTGGCCTGCGATTCGAGGTTGAAGTCGTAGGTGCCGTTGAGCAGCTTGGTGCCTTGGAACGAAGTGGTTTCCGAGATGCGATCGATCGTTTGGAGGATCGAGTCGATCTGGAGTTGGTTCGCTTCTTTTTCCTCGGCGGACAGGCCGGCGTCGTTGGCCGATTGGCCGACGAGCGACTGGACTTCGAGCAGCAGGTTGTTGATTTCCTGCAAACCGCCCTCGGCGATGTTGACGACCTGTTCGGCGCGTTCTGCGTTGCTGATCGCGGCGGAGATCGAGGCTTTTTCGGATCGCAGCGATTCACTGGCGATCAGGCCCGCCGGGTCGTCGGCCCCGCGGTTGATCCGCAGGCCGGTCGAGAGGCGTTCGAGGCTGGTGTTGAGCGAGCGGTTTTGTTGTCCGAGGACACGCTGACCCAACAGTGACGAAACATTGGTGTTAATCCGACTCATACCTTTTGTCCTTCCGTGAACACGTGCGTTTGGTTAAGTGTCACGTTCGTGGTTGAGGCGTCCTGCCTTGACCGTTAAGCAGATCTGTTCATCCGATCTGAAGACTGATGCTGCGTTGAGGCGTTTCGCGTTCCGCGGAGTTGGCGGTCGGCCTCGCTGCATGCATGTTCTCGGCCTTTCGATCAGATCACCCCCAGTCACTTCCGCATTTCTCCTTATCGGAACCTTGCCGCCGGATTTCGCGCCGAGCGCCGAGTGTGGTTACCGCTTGGCGGGCGTCGTTTACGTCCGGTTTCGAGTTATCGAGCGGGCGCAAAAAAAAGCGGCGACCCTTTCGGGCCGCCGCGTGGCGAAACTTTATGGATTACTCAGAACTTAGAGCAGGGCCAGGACGTTCTGGGGCTGGCTGTTGGCGATGCCCAGAGCGTTGGTCGACGCCTGGACCAGGATCTGCGAGCGGGTAAGCTCGGCGGTCTCGGCGGCGAAGTCCGTGTCGCGGATCGCCGACTCGGCGGCCGAGGTGTTCTCGAGGGCCACACCCAGCGAACGGATCGTCGAGCCGACGGTGTTCTTCTGGAAGGCACCGAGGCGACCACGCAGCGTGGAGACTTCGGAGATCGCGTCGTTGACGACCTTCTGGGCTTCGGCCAGATCGCCGTCGACCACGTTCTTGTCCTGACCCGAAGCCAGCGAGCTGAGGAAGCCGTTGGTTTGCGAGCCGAGGTTACGGGTGGCGACGCTGCCGATGCCGATGGAGACCTGGTTGCCGATGTCGACGTTGGCTCCGAGGTTGAAGTTGGCTCCGCCGCCGGTGATGGTGGCGGCGCTGATCGTGCCGAGCGCTTGAGCACCGGCGGTGGTCAGCTCGATCTCGACGTCCAGGAAGTCGGTCGACAGCTTGGCGTTGGCGCCGTTGGTGGTCGCGGCCACGCCGTTGACGGTCGCGCCGATGTCCTGACCTTCGTCACGCAGCGGGTTGCTGACGGCCGAGAAGGCGGTGCCGCCGGCGGTCGAAGCCTGCAGCGAAGCGGTGGAGCTGAGGTTCAGCACCGAACCGGCTTGGCCGGCGTCGTCCTTGATGTCGACCGAGACGAACTGGTTCGAACCCAGGCCGGTAGACAGGATCTTCACGCCGGTACCCGAAGCGGTCGCCGAGACGCCGGTGATGTCGGTGAAGGTGTTGATCGTCGAAGCGATGTCGGCCACCGAGGTGCCCGAAGCAAAGCTGAACTGACGGCTGCCGCCGGTGCCGGCGAGGTCGAAGGTGAAGCTCGCGTCGGCGGCGGACAGGTCCAGCGCGCCGGCGGTGGAGAGGAAGAAGCCGGCGTTTTGGGCCGATTGGGTCACCAGGACCTTCACGTCGCGGGTGTCGCCGTTGGCGAGCTTGGCGGCGTTGACTTGGATGTCGTTGACCGTAGCGGCTTGGCTCTCGACGTTGAAGTCGTAGGTGCCGTTAAGCAGCTTGGTGCCTTGGAAGCTGGTGGTTTCCGAGATCCGGTCGATCGTTTGCAGGATCGAGTCGATCTGGAGTTGGTTCGCTTCTTTTTCTTCCAGCGAGAGGCCGGCGTCGTTGGCCGACTGGCCGACGAGCGATTGAACTTCGAGCAGCAGGTTGTTGACTTCCTGCAGGCCGCCCTCGGCGACGTTCACGACTTGCTCGGCCCGCTCGGCGTTGCCGATGGCCGAGGTGATCGAAGCCTGCTGCGAACGCAGCGCTTCACTGGCGATCAGACCCGCGGGGTCGTCGCCGCCGCGGTTGATCCGCAGACCGGTCGAGAGGCGTTCAAGCGACGTGTTGAGCGAGCGGTTCTGCTCACCCAGAACACGCTGACCCAGCAAAGAAGTGACGTTGGTGTTAATACGACTCATATCTAAAAGCTCCTGGAACTGTTCCCTAATTCCCGCGAAGTAGACGACGCCATCCTTGGTCGCCCGGCGGTGTGAATGAACTCGGCTTCAAGCCACATGATTCGAAACCGGTTGCCACTCTCAGCACGGCCACACGCCAACGCAGCGTGAAGTCTCCTCGTGCCGCCCGGTACCGCCGGGTCTGGCCAACGCGGGAGTCATCGACCCTCTGTCGAATTGAATTCACCGCGCATAATCTCGCGGACCCCGCAAACGGGTTGTCGGACCCAGCCAATCGTTACAACCGTTACAGACCCACCCGTTTGTCCGGATAACCCGCCTCTGCCGGGCAAAATATCTCTGTGCCGTCGTGGTTTTGATTTGACTTGCGTGTTCTGCGCGTCCGGAAATAACCGCCCGGGTTCGCGCCGAGCACACAAAGCAATAAAGCCGGAAAAACGTGAGCTAAAAAAATACGACGACCCTCAAGATCGCCGTAAACCAAATTCCGTAAAAGTCGGGTTTGTCCCGGTCGTTTAGCCCGCCGGGCCGTCGCCGCGTCGGCTGCGTTCGAGGTCGTCGATGTAGGCCTCGGTGCGGTCGAGTTCGCGCTTAAGATGCCGTACGCGGAGCAGGCTTTTCACCCGCGTGATCAACTCGAGTTTATTGACCGGCTTGGTCAGGAAGTCGTCCGTGCCGGCCTCGACGCCGCGTTCGATGTCGCCCAATTCGTTGAGCGCCGTGACCATCATCACCGGGATCGTGCGGGTCTTGGGGTTCTCTTTGATCTTCTGGCAGACCTCGAAGCCCGACATCCGCGGCATCATCACATCAAGCAAAATCAGGTCGGGCATCGGTTGATCGTCGTCTTCGATGATGGCCATGGCCTGTTCGCCGTCGAACGCGGTGAGGGTTTGGCAGGGCAACGCCTCGAGATAAGCCTGCAAGAGTTCGACGTTCTGTTCGTTGTCGTCGACCAGCAGCAGCGTCGAGTCGGACAAGTCCATCGGCTCGTCCTGCGCTGCGCCCACGGGTTGGCGGGTCGAAGCGGGGGGCGGCGAATCGAGTGGGGTTTCCGGGATTTCCGGAGGGTCCGAGGTTTCCGGGGCGGTGTCGGTCATGGTCGAAGACGGGTTCGGGGATTCGGGGCGAGGGGCGATCGACTTCAGCAACGCGTGGAGGGTCTCGAGGGCGGGTTCCTCGGTGTCGCCGAGGCGTTCGATGAGAGCGGCCAGATCGTCGGGCTCATCCACATCATGCCAGGGCGGCAACGCCTGGAGGTCGATGGCCGCGTCTCGGGCGATCGCCATGCTTTGATCGTACACCGCAGGCGTGCCCCAGTCGATGCCACGCAACAGGGTGGGTTGGTAGTCCCGGCAGGCCAACGTCCAATAACCCCCGTCTTCCACCGGCCCAATCAGGGCGTCGGCGTGGTTTAGCCCGTCGCCGATGGCGCCCAACACGTCGGCCGGCACGTCGGGGCTATCGACGCCGAAGAAGACCACTGCGTTGTGGCCGGTCTGCCGTTGGCAGTCCTGCCAGACGCGGTCCATCCGTTGGCCTAGGTCGCCGTCGCCCTGGGCCACGACCCGCCAACCCGCTGATTCGACGCCGCCGGGAGCACCCGCGGGGTCATCCATCGCCAGGACCAACGCCGGCCGACCGCCATCGGGGGCTTTCATATGGTCCCGCAGCCGCCCCAGCACCGCATCAAACATCGCTGCGTGAACGTCAGACGCCCGGTCGTCCGATAAACCGCGTTCTCCGCGGGTCAAGCGGGTCTTGACCCGCCCCGGCACCGCGGCCTTGGCCATCACGACGACCGAAAGGGTCGGTTTTTGGGCTGTAACTATTTGATGCATATCGTTTTAGTCAATTTTGAACGGCCGGGTGGATTTGCCCGAGGTGGGAGAATCCGCTACAGTAACGAAATCGATCAGGCCGCTGTTTTTTGGGTCATTTGTAGGAATCCAAAGTTTACCTGCGGCGGCCGTGTTGATGTTCGCCCCCCATGATGTCCCCCAAGCCCCGCCGACCCGCTCGGCGGGTGCTGCTGGCCCCGAACCGCCGCGGGCCGTTGACCCGAAAGAACAGGCCCGAACGATCTCGGGCCCCCGGAAGCTCCCCCATGACCGCCAAACCCGTTGAACCGATCCGCCTCGCCTGGGAAGACCGCTGGAACCCGCCCACGTTTGAGCAGCTGATGGAGCCGCAGAAAGAGCAGCACCAGGCGTTGCTCCACACCCTGCTCGAACGCCTCGAAGCCTACGAAGGCGTCGAGAAGTCCATCATCTGGCACGGCAGCGCGTGGAAGTGGACCCTCGAATACACCCTCACCACCGACGGGGGCCCGACCTCCGAGCCGATGGCCTACTTCGTCCCCGATCCCGAGTCGCCGGTGTTCTGCATGCCGTTCCGCGAAGAGATGATCGAACTGCTGCCGATGAAGCGGCTCAACCGCTACATCCGTGACGGCATCCGCGGCGCGAAGTGTGCCGTGCAGATCCACTGGTGCAAATGGTCGCCCACCGCGATGACTGAAGTCGAACACCTCACCGACCTGATCAAGCGCAAGCACAAGATCCTCACCGGCCAAACCAAGCCCACCAAAAAAGCCGCGGGCTAGCCGTTTAGCCGGCGACCGAAGATCGCCGCTTCGCGTAAACCAAACCCAGACCCCGCCAAACCACACGCCCCGCCGTGTGGTTTTTTTGCTACCCGCAATCTTCAAAAACTTCTGGTCTTTTTCCTTGACCTCCGGCGTCAGCTTCCAAATAATCGATTGGTCGAAGACCCTCGGCCCCCGTCATACAGCTTGGCACGCCAAGGATGCGGCGAGGCCCCGAACGCTTCGGCCGGGCCGGGCTTCAAGGTTGAAGCCCACCCGATCGTGCCCCGCGAGTCGTCGCGGGGCGGAAAGACTCCGGCGCTCCCCGCGTTGTTTCACCCGCATGGTCGTGGGATGAAAAACGTCCGGGGGGGACGGCTGGAACCATTCGTTTCCGAAAGGAGTGTGATCCAGTGATTGAAGACTGTACCAGCTGCTCGTGCGATAAGTGCAAGTGCAAAACCCAAGGTGAATGCACCTGCGACTGTTGTTGCGGGCAGAAACAGAGCGGCCTGCGCTAGGCAGCTCGACGGAGACTGCCGTCGAGCGCAGTCCGAAACGACCCTACGGCTCATCCTCGGAAGCTGAACCCCAGCATTCCGCGGGTGGGTCTTTTTTTATGCCAAGCCGGGTCACCACGGAGGGCACGGAGAACACGAAGAGATTCAACAGAATGAGATATCCAAGACTGTGAAGTGTCTCGAAGTTTGAAGGTCCTGATGCCACGAGTTGTGTAAGGCTGTCTTCCTCAGTGCTCTCCGTGCCCTCCGTGGTTAACTTAATTTTTCCCGTAAACTTGATGAATGAATTTCAACGACCGGGAATCCCGGGCCTTGCTGGCGTTGATGCTCACCCCGGGGCTGGGGCAGACTTTGATCGGCCGGTGTGTCGGAGCGTTCGGCTCGGCCGAGGCGACGCTGGGCGTGACCGGCCAACAGCTCGGCGGGATCAAGGGTATCTCCGCAAACCGGGCGGGAGAACTCAAACGCAAACTCGATGAAGTCGTCCGCAGCGGGGCGGTGGACCGCGAGCTCGAGGCGACGCACGCCGCGGGGGTGCGCTTGGTCCATCGTGACGACGCGGCGTATCCGAAATTGCTTCGGCACATCCCCGATCCACCGTTGCTGCTGTGGGTGCGCGGCGAATTGAAAGAAGACGACGCGTTGGGGCTAGGTATTGTGGGTTCTCGCAAGTGTTCGCACTACGGCCGAGAGCAGGCGGACCGCTTCGCGGCGCAGTGTGCCTCGGCTGGGCTCTGCATCATTTCCGGGGGTGCCTACGGCATCGACATCGCGGCGCACCGCGCGGTGTTGCGGGTCAAGGGCCGAACGGTCGCGGTGATCGGGTCGGGGCTGGGCGTCCCTTACCCCAAGGACCACGTCCCGGTGTTCGACGAGATCGTCGGCGAAGGGTTGGGCGCGGTGGTCAGCGAGTTCCCGATGAGCGTCGGGCCCAAGCCCGAAAACTTCCCGCGACGCAACCGCATCATCAGCGGCATGGCGATGGGGGTGTTGGTGGTCGAGGCGGCCAAGCGTTCGGGTGCCTTGATCACGGCGCGGCTCTGCGTCGAAGACCACGGCCGGGAGTGCATGGCCCTGCCGGGTCGGGTCGATGCCCCCGCCTCGGCGGGCTGCCACCAGATCATCCGCGACGGCTGGGCGACGCTGGTCACGTCCGCCACGGACGTGCTCGATCAACTCGGCGAGGCGGGGCAGCTGCTCAAGGCCGAGTTCGAAGCGGATGGTTCTTCGGTCAAGCCGCAATCCGCAGAAGCATCTGGTGGAAATGCCGGGGATGCTTCCGCAGGAAGTTCCGGGGGCGTTTCCGGGGGGTCGCTGTTCGACGCGACGTTGACCGATTCGCAGAAGAAACTGGTTGAAGCGTTGAGTGAAGGGCGGTCGTTGGACCAACTCGTGGCGTGGATGGGCACGGAAGTCGGTCCGGTGCAGGCCGATTTAACCATGCTCGAAATCCGCGGCGTGATCCAGCGTCAGGGCGGTCTATTCGTCCGCCGACGATAATTTAGCCCCGGGTCACTGACCCGGGGTGGCGCGGTTGGCGGACGTCATTCCATTTTTCGTAACTCCCCCCGCGTCCCCGGGCGACTCGCCCGGGGCTAAAGTAGCGATCCGAAATTTCTGTCAAACTATCGGATCGCGGCGGCGTGGATGCGTACGATCGCCCGGCGACGGTTTGGAAAAGGATTCTCTCGTGCTCCTGATTTACGATCTCAAGACCGACCACGGCCAAGCCGGCCTCGCCGCCTGCCTCGCCCGACTGCGCGACACCGCCTCGGCCTCGGGCGACGCGGCGAAGACCGTCGCCGACGTGATGGCCGACGTGCAGGCCCACGGCGACGCGGCGCTGGTCAAGTACATGCAGCAATGGACCGACCCCGCATTCGATGCGGCCCGTATCCGGGTGACAGCCGAAGAACTCGCCGCGGCGGACGCGCAGCTGACCGGCGAGCTGCGCGACGCGATCGAGCGGGCCATTGCGAACGTGCGCGAGTACCAGCAACACGTCATGCCCGCCGACACCGGGACGGTCACGATCAACGGTGCCGAGCTCGGCCTGCGTTGGACCGCGGTCGATCAAGTCGGACTCTGCGTGCCCGGCGGGACCGCGGTGTTGTTCTCGACTCTGGTTATGCTCGCGGTCCCGGCGATGGTAGCGGGTGTCGCCCCCGAAAACATCCACGTCATGTCGCCGCCGCCCACGGCGGCCCCCGGAACTGGCGCACGCGATGGCGGTGATATCTCGCCGATCGTGTTGGGCACTTGCAAACTGCTGGGCATCACCAACGTCTACCGCATCGGCGGAGCCCAGGGCGTCGCGGCGCTGGGCTTCGGTACCGAGTCGGTCCCGCAGGTCGATTTGATCGCCGGGCCCGGCAACATCTTTGTGCAACTCGCCAAAGCCCAGCTCGGCGCAGCCTGCGGCACGGACAACGGCTTCTACGGCCCGTCCGAAATCGTCACCGTCGCCGACGCGACCGCCAGTCCCAAGTACGTCGCCGCCGACCTGATCGCCCAGGCCGAGCACAACCCCGGCAAGTGTTTCCTCGTGGCGTGGGAGCTTGGCGTGATCGATGCGATCGTTGTCGAGGTCAAAGCGCAGTTGCAAGAGCGCGGCCGGACCGACGCGATCGTCAACGCGTTGCGGGACGAGTCGTGTGCCGTGGTCGCCAACGACGAAGCCCACGCGATCGAGATCGCCAACACGTTTGCCGCCGAGCACGTCAACCTTGCTGTTGCCGACCCCCGGAAGATGCTCGAAGCCATTCGCCACGCCGGCGAGGTGTTCCTCGGCGACCAAACCCCGGTCGCCGCGGGCGACTACCACGCCGGCCCGTCGCACTGCCTGCCCACCGGCACCACCGCCCGCTTCACCAGCGGCGTCAGCGTCTACACCTTCCTCAAACGCACCGGCACCGTGGCGTACCCCGACGGGATGCCCCAACAAACGATCGCCGACATCGCCGCGATGGCCGAGGCCGAGGGTTTAGACGGCCACGCCGCTTCGGCGCGCGTCCGGGGTTGAGTTTTGAAGAGTGCGGTTGCCCGCGGCGGCCCCGGGTCGGTGACCCGGGGCTAAATTTTTTTGGGCTTAACGGCGGTAGCGCTTGAGGGTCTCGACGACTTTTGCGTGGACGTCGAGGGGTTTGGCGATCATGACCCAGTAGGCTTCGGTGAAGGCGGTGCCAGCGGTGTTGAAGCCCAGGGTGCCGAGGGCGAAGAAGCGTTCGCGGAGCGAGAAGAACAGTTCGCTGTGCGTGATGTTCGAGAGCGGGGTGTCGGTGACGCGGACGCGGAGGACGCCGGCGACGGTGACGACGCGCTGGTCGGTCATCACGTAGACCCGGCTGAGCCATTCGAGGAATTGCCAGAAGAGGCGGGCGGTGATCGCCAGGCTGCCGACGATGACGATGTTCTGGGCCAGGTCGTACGCCTCGGCGTCCCGCGCGATCAACACGCCCAGCAGCGTGAGCAGGACCATGATGGTCAGCGTCTTGAGCGGGTAGAGGACGATGTAGAGCGGGTGGGGTTTGAGCAAAAGGACGATGATCTCGCCGGGCTGGAGCAACTGGGCGGGGATCATGGTCGCGGCACGGACCGCGGCGTTTTCCGGGGCCATCGCGCCGTCGACTTCGACGTCCGGGGCCGCGGCGGCGGGAGCGCGGGTCGCGTCGGCGGGATCGGCGCGAAGCGGTAGGCGGCGTGGTGGATCGGGGGGCGTTTTTACGGTCAAGCGTGTTGCTCGATGACGTCTTGTTTGAGGACGCCGATGTCGGGGAGGTTGCGGTAGTAGTCGTCGTAGTCGAGGCCGTAGCCGACGACAAACTCGTCGGGGATATCGAAGGCGACGTAGTCGATCGGGAAGCTCATGGCTTCGGGGCGCTGCTTGCGGAGCAGGGTGCAGGTCTTGAGCGCCAACGGATTGCGTTTCTTGAGTTCCGCGGTGACGGCCCGGAAGGTGTTGCCCGAGTCGAGGATGTCGTCCATCAGCAGCACGACCCGGTCGGTGAGGTCGGCGGGGACGGTGTTCAGGGCGTTTTCGATCTTGACGCCCTGGCTGGTCGTCGCCGTGCCGGGGTACGAGCTGACCGACATCAGGTGGATCTGCATCCGCTGGGGCAGGCAGCGGATCATGTCGGCGACGAAGATGATGCTGCCGGTGAGGATGGGGACGAGGGTGACTTCGCCGTCGTGGTTGAGTTTGGCCAGGTCGGCGGTCACCTCCGCGGCGAGGGCTTCGACCCGCTCGGCGATCTCTTGCCGGGTGATCAGGATCCGTTCGAGGTCGTTTCGCATGGAAACAGTGTAACCCGTGGGGCGGGGGCGGCAGGTAATCGGACGTGAAGAATGCTTGACCCGGGGCGGGGCGCCGCCGACAATGGTTAACCCGCATAAAATCGATTGGCTCCGACGTCCCCCGTCCGGATGACCCGAGCCTCCCCGCTGTTGTTGTCCTTCCGAAAGCCCTATTTATGTCGATGATCTGCCGCCACGCTTTGGTTTGTGTTTTGGGTCTGTTGACGGTGTGGACGTTGACGGGGTGCAGCACGCCGGACGCCGGCCGGGCCCCCGCGGCGCCGCCCGGGGCGACGTACACCGGCCCGCGATACCTGTACAACACCGTGGGGTCGTTGGCCCGGCTGGACAACAACCAGCCACAGATCGTCAGCGGCTACGGCGTGGTCGTCGGGCTCAACGGCACGGGGACCAGCGAAGTCCCCGCGGCGCTGCGGCAATGGCTGATCAACGAGATGACCAAGAAGGGCGTCGGCCGGCAGATGTACGACGACATCCTGCCCATGAGCCCCGAACAGTTGCTGGCCAGCCCGAACACGGCCGTGGTCCGCATCGCCGGCATCATCCCGCCCGGCGCCGTCGAAGGCAGCCGGTTCGATCTCTTGGTCACCGCAGCCGACACCAGCACCACCAGCCTCATCGGCGGTCGGCTGTGGACCTGCGAGCTCTCGGCCGGGGGTTTGAACCCCGAGAACTTCTACCTTACGCCGTTGGCTTTGGGGCGGGGCCCGATCTACCTCGGCCCGGTCGACGATACGAGTCGTGACGTGTTCGAGCTCGACGAAAACCTGCGGACCGCGGTGGTCGTGGCGGGGGGCGAAGTGCTCCAGACGCGGTCGTTTGAATTGATCCTCAACCAAGCCAGCCGCACCCGCGCCCGCGCGATCGCCGACCGCCTCAACGAACGCTACCCCGCTGCGCCCAGCGACGAAAAACCCACCGCCAACGCGATTTCGCCTCTGGTGATTCAGCTCAATATCCCCGAGCGTTACGTCGACACGCCGAAGGTGTTTGTTGATTTGGTGATGCACACCTTCATCGATCGTTCGCCGAGTTTGGTTAAATTCAAGGGCGAAGAGCTCGCGGCGCTGCTGCTCGAAGACCCTGCGCGAATCAATCCGATTGTGCAGGCGTGGAAGGCATTGGGCCCCAACGTCGCGATCGTGTTGCGAGATTACTACACCGCCGACTTCCCGGAGGTGAAACCGGAGCGGGCCGACGCGCCACGTCGCTTCCCGGAAACCGTCACGGGCAACCGTTCGGTGGGTACCGGGAAGGTCCCGTTGTTCTTGCGTCTCGCGGCGCTCGAGGCCGGGGCGTTTGTCGGCGATGAACGTGCGAGCGAATACCTGCTCGAACTCGCGGGCCACGAAGAACCCTCGGTCCGCATCCGCGTGGCCGAGGCGTTGGTGAATCTGCCCGAGAGCAACTACGGCACCCGGGCGTTACTCACGTTGCTGGACGACCCGGTCCGTTCGGTCCGCATCACGGCCTACGAATCGTTGGCCCGCACCGGCAGCCCGCTGGTCGAGCGTACCGTGATGCGCGACCGCAACGACGAGATCAAGCTGGTGATCGACCGCTTGCCGGTGCAGGAACCTTTGGTCTACATCACGCAGAAGCGTTACCCGCGGTTGGTGATTTTCCAGCCGCGTCTGGGGTTCGACGCGCCGACGCTGGCGGGCATCTGGGGCGATCGGCTGATGGTCCGACGCACCGCCGCCAACGAGCCCGCGGAGTTTTTCTTCCAGTACCGCGACCCCAAGCAGAACAACAAGATGGTCACCGACCAACACCAGATCGATCCCACGCTCGCCACGCTCGCCTACGTCCTGGCCCACCGGCCGACGTTGAGCGACCCCCAAGTGGGCTACAACCTGACCTACGGCGAGGTGGCCGACGCGGTCTACCAACTCGCCAAGGCCGGGGCGATCGACGCCGAGGTCGAAGTCGACCGCAGCCTGCTCACCCGCCTGATCGATCGCACCCGTGACGACCGCGGCGCACCCGCGATCGAACGCCCCGAAACCGCGCCCGCGGCGGAAACGGCCCCCGAAGACGCCCGCCCCGCAGCGGCCGCCGAGCCGGGGGACAGCGCCGCCTCACGCTGAGCGCAAGTATTTGATGGTCAATGAGTTCACGGTGATCTCGCGGGTCGTTTTCCGCGGCTTTTTTGCGTCGGGCGCCCAGCAACTTTGAACTGCATTCGGTATCATGCCCGATAATGGCTTGGGAGAACCTTTTTACCCCGGATTCACCACGCGTCGCGCCCAGCGCTCCGCCGAGCCCGGCCTTCACTGAGCACCCGGTCCGACACGGAGGTCGACCCGCATGCGTTTAGCCAAACTCACCCTCGCCGGCTTCAAGTCCTTCGCGGACAAGACGGAGATCCCCTTCGACGAGCCGGTCGTCGGCATCGTCGGCCCCAACGGCTGCGGCAAGTCCAACGTCGTCGACGCCATCAAATGGGTCCTCGGCGACCAGTCGCCCAAGTCGCTGCGCGGCGGCGCGATGATGGACGTCATCTTCAACGGCAGCGCTAAACGCAAGCCCGCGGGCATGGCCAGCGTCACCCTCACCTTCGACAACCCCGTCCTCGAAGAAGCCGCTTGCGGCTTAGCCCCCGACGACGATTCCGCGAAGCCGCCAGCGCCCAAACGCGCCCTGCCCCTCGAAACCGACCAAGTCGCCGTGACCCGCCAGCTCTACCGCGACGGCACCAGCGAATACTTGGTCAATAACCAGCGCGCCCGCCTGCGCGACATCAAAGAACTCTTCATGGACACCGGCATCGGCACCGATGCCTACTCCATCATCGAGCAGGGCAAGGTCGCCCGCATGCTCGAAGCCAACGCCGCCGAGCGTCGCCAGATCTTCGAAGAAGCCGCCGGCGTCTCCCGCTTCAAAGCCCGCAAAAAAGAAGCGCTCCGCAAACTCGAACGCACCGAGCAAAACCTCGCGCTGGTCCGCCAGCGTCTCGAAGACACCGAGAAGCGCCTGCGTTCGGTGAAGATGCAGGCCGCCCGCGCCCGCTCGTTCCAGGAACACTCCGCCCGGCTGCGCGAGTTGCAACTCACCTTCAGCCTCGCCGAATACCACCAACTCACCAAGCAACTCGGCGAAGTCCAGGAACAACTCGAACAGGCCGAGGCCGACCGTGTCGCCGCCCAACGCGAACTCGCCAAGCATGAGTCTGCCGTGTCCGACGCCGAGACCGAACACGCCGCCGTCGCCCAACGCAGCCAACAACTCCAACAAGCCCGCGTCCAGCAGGAGTCCGCCAAGGAGCAGGCTGAGCAGCAGCACCGCTTCGCCGAATCGACGTTGGCCGACGTGAAGAAACAGATTGAACGCGACCAGTCACGCCTAGACGAACTCGACGCCCGACAAACCCAGCTTGGTGAAGAAGCCACGCAACACGCCGAGGCCGTCGAAGAGTTGACCGCCGCCCAGTCCGACGCCAAGTTGCGTCTCGAAGCCGCGCAGGCCGAGTCCCGCGAACTCCAACACACGCTCAACGAAAAACGCGCCCGCCTCGAAGACGAGAAGAACGGCCTGACCGATCTGCTCCGCCGCGTCGCCAAGCTCCACAATGAGATCACCTCCATCGACGCCTTCGAGCAGTCCCTCGTCGGCACCCGTGAAAAACTCGACCAACGCACCGGCCAAATCGCCGAGCAACTCGAAAACCTGCTCACCCAACGCGACGCGGCCGAGGGCCAACTCGCCGAGTCGGTCAGCCTGATTGACGCCGAGAAGACCAAGCTCGAAGAACAGAAAGAACTCGTCGGCAAGTTCGGCGAGCAACAGAAAAACCTCGCCGCCCGCCTCGCCGAGTCGCGCGAGCAACGGGCCGACCTCGACTCGCGTCGCCGTTTGCTGCAGGAGATGGAAGACAACCTTGAAGGCATCGCCGACCCCGTCAAGGCCGTCCTCTCCCAAGCCGCTTGCGGCTTAGCGGAGGATGACCAAGACGCCGCCGACCCGCGCTTCGATATGGTCCGCGGCCTCGTGGCGGAACTGATCGACTGCGACGTCCAACACGCGGCGATCGTCGAAGCCGCGTTGGGCGAACACCAGCAAGCCCTGGTCGTCGATCGCCTCGCTGAGTTGTGCGACCCCGCGTCGGGCCAAGCCGCGATCGACGCCCTCGCCGGCCGCGTCACGTTCCTATCGATCGACCAACCCCCGCTGCCGCCGCTTCCCCAAGCCACCGACGGCATGGCCGCGGCGCTCCGCCCCGTGATCGACTTGGTCCGCTATCCCGATTGGCTGGGCCCGGTCGCTTGGCGTTTGCTCGGCCGCACCCTCGTCGTCCGCGACCTCGACACCGCCATGATGCTGCGGGCGACGCTGCCCTCGGGCTACCGCTTCGTCACCGAGGCCTGCGAAGTCCTCGGCGAGCAGTGTCGTGTGTTGGCCGGCCCGCTCAATTCCGGGGGCGCCAATGCGTCGGGTGGTTTGATTTCACGTCGTTCTGAGCTCGCGTCGCTCCAGGCCGAGCTGTCACAGCTCGACGCGATCATCGCGTCCGATCACACCACCCTCACCGCGATCTCCGATCAGGCCGCTCACCTCGAAACCGTCACCGCCGAGCTGCAGCAGTCGATCTTCGACGCCAACGCCATCAAGGTCGAACTCACCAGTCGTCTCGACAGCTTCCGCGGGCAGATCGCGACGCTGGAAAAAGAACGCCCCGTCCTCGCCGCCGAGACCGAGAAGCTGCACCGCCAGCTCGCCGAGGCGGACGACAAACGCAACTTCCACCGCGGCGAGGCCGAGCAACTCGAAGCCCAGTTCGCCGAACGCGAAACCCGCCGCGCCGCGCTCGACGCCGAGATCACCGCCGCGACCGACGCCGCCGACGCCGCCCGCGAGAGCGTCACCTCGCTGCGGATCGACGCGGGCAAGTTCGCCGAGCAGCTGAGCGCCGCCGAGCGCCAGTCGCGCCAGTTCGAAGTCGCCCGGGCCGACGTGACCCGTCAGCACACCAAGCTGTCCGAAGAGCTCAAAGGCACCCACGCCCGCATCGCGGAGTTGGAGGAGACTCAGGCCAAGGCCTTGGAAGCTTCCGGGGTCGCGAAACGCAAGCTCGACGAGCTCGTGACCCAGTGCGAGTTGATCCAACGCAAAGTCACCGCCGCCGACGAAGCGCTCGCCACGCTCAAGTCCGACTTCGCCGAGCGCGGCGCCGAGATCGCGAAACTCGAAAAATCCGTCCACCAGGCCGAGATGAAGCAACGCGAACTCGAAGTCAAACTCGACGGCGTCACCCAACGCACCGCCGACCAACTCGACCTCGACCTGCCCGAAGCCTACCGCAAGCAGAAGCAGGGCACGCTCTTCCCCAAAGAAGAACAACACCCAACCAGCGAGGCGAGCGGACTTCAGTCCGCGTGGCCACGCCCCGAAGACGAAACCGACGCGTCTGACGCCGCCGCCCCTCAACCCATCACCCAAGCCCTGACCCAGATCACCCACAACCCCTTCGAACTCAGTCCCGACGACTGGGACCAGATCAAAGCCGACATCGAAGAACTCCGCGGCAAGATCGCCCGCCTCGGCACGGTCAACGTCGATGCGATCGCCGAGGAAGACCAACTCGCCGGCCGACAGGACGAGCTCGCCGACCAGGTCAAAGACATCGAAGACGCCGAGAAACAACTCCACGCGCTCATCGAACAACTCAACGACGACTCCCGCACCCGCTTCGAAGAAACCTTCAACCAGGTCCGCGAAAACTTTGCGGGCAACGACGGCATGTTCCGCAAGCTCTTCGGCGGCGGCCGGGCCGACGTCTTCCTCGAACCCGACGAGAACGGCAACGTCGACATCCTCGACTCGGGCATCGCCATCACCGCCAAGCCCCCCGGAAAAGAACCGCGGGCGTTGACTCAGTTGTCGGGCGGCGAGAAGACGATGACCGCCGTCGCGTTGCTCATGGCGATCTTCAAGTCCCGCCCCAGCCCCTACGCCATCCTCGACGAAGTCGACGCCGCGCTCGACGAAGCCAACGTCGAACGCTTCGTCAACGTGATCAACAGCTTCCTCGACCACAGCCACTTCATCGTGATCACCCACCACAAACGCACCATGCAGGGCTGCAACAAGCTCTACGGCATCACCATGCAGGAGCGCGGCGTCTCCAAACGCGTCAGCGTCAACTTCGACCAGATCAGCAACGACGGCAGCGTCAGCCAAGAAACCCTCAACGCCAACGCCGAGGTCGAAGCCCGGGTGCAGACTGAACCTGACTTGGCCGCCGAAAAGCCTGCCTCGCGCTCCTCCCGTGATCGTTTGGCTGAGATGTTGAAAGACCGCTCCCCCGTCTCCGCTTCGGTTTGAGTACGCACTTCGATTGGCTTTACGACCGGGCGTCGCTTACACCCCAGACGATTGTTTGGTCAATTCCAAGTCGTATATCTGCTGAAAGTGCGTAATATTGTGGTTATAGTCGAATAAAAACTCGGGCGCTATACCCGTGATAGGTGGACTATTCCACATGTTGAAGCTGACGTGTTTAATCGATTTCGAAGTTACCTATCTGTGCTAAGCGTGCCGAGGAGAGTGACTTCGCGTAAGCGTCCATGATTATTCCGGGCTAACCGCTAGATAAGGGGGTAGATCACTGGCAACCGACACGGGAAAATTTGAGCGTCTCATCGCTGAATCTTCAGAAAAAATCACAGATCAAGCGATAACGTCAGAGGAGCGGGTGTCCGCATTGATGAAACGTGCCATCATTTACGGCAAGCGTAACGCTCCGGGCGACTGGCAGCGGAAGGTAGATGACTACAGCGTCGTGGTCCAACTGGAAGATGCGCGGGTGGACCAAGTGGCCAAGGCTTTATTCAACCGCGGAATCTGTTACGAGGAGCGTAATGCCGCGGGTGACTGGCAGCGCCGGGTAGATGACTTCAGCGCCGTAATCCAACTGGAGGATGCGCCAGCGCAGGTGGTTGCCGCGGCTTTAAATAAACGAGCTATTTCTTATATAAACCTTAACGCTCCGGGTGACTGGCAGCGTAAAGTGGATGATTACAGCGCCGTGATTCAGTTGGAGGATGCGCCAGTCGCCCAGGTCGCCACGGCGTTAAATAACCGCGGAATGTGTTATGGCCAGCGTAACGCCCCGGGTGATTTGCAACGTGAGATAGATGACTACAGCGTGCTAATCAACTTGAAAGACGCGCCGACGCATATGGTTGCTACGGCTTTAAATAATCGCGGATGCTCGTACAGCGAGCGTAAGGCTCCGGGTGATTGGCAACGGGAGGTGGACGACTATAACGCTGTGATCCAGTTCGAGGACGCACCGGCAGCCCAGATCGCCAAGGCTTTACGTAACCGCGGAGTCTGCTACAGCCAGCGTAACGCCCCGGGTGATTGGCAGTGCAAGGTGGATGACTATAACGCTGTGATTCAGCTAGAAGATGCGCCGGTGGAAGAAGTCGCCAAGGCCTTATTTAACCGCGGAGTCTCTTATAGCCAGCGCAATGCGCCGGGTGACTGCCAGCTCCAGGTGGATGATTATAGCGCGGTGATCAAACTCGACGATGCGCCGCCTCAGCAGGTCGCCGCGGCTTTAGCTGCACGTGGCTCGGTGTATATAGATCGCGGTATGGAGGTAAGCGGCCGGTCTGATTTTCAGAACGCGTACGGTATCACGGAAATCCCGGGACATTCACTGCTTACAGTGGCAATTTCATTAACGCGATTTGAATCTCCTCATTTGCGTGTGGGTGACAAGACGTTCACATGGTTGACACTTGCGATGGAGGGGCTGGGGAAGACGGAACGGAATGAATTTTATCATTGGAATGTATTACGATCTCTTTCCGAACGCCTTCATCTCCCGCTCTTGTTGCATCGTTTAATGTCGCGTCAAGTGTCTGGGGCGGGGCTGGATTTAACGCAACTGGCGACTCTCGCGGAAACGAAGACTCGGCTCGAGGATTCCACCGCATCGGTCCGCTCTTGGCTGGAACAACTCGAGGCCTCCGATGCGGCCGCTCTCACCGGGATGACGCCCGCGGAGCGATGCTGTTGGCAACGCCGGTTGGAATTGGCTTACGGCGATCCGTTGGCGGTGCGCGACGCCGGGGTCGACTGGGCGGGGCTGCGTGCGCAGGAGCAGGTGTCGGGCTGGGACGTGTGGAGCGCCTGCTTGTGGTTCGAGGCGTTGTGGAGTCTGCACCTCGAAGACGTGGCCAACGCGGCGTTCGAGGAGATGAAGGTGTTGCTGCAGCGCTTCGCCGAACAGCCCAAAGGGGCGGAACCCGGGGCTTACGTGGCGGCGGGGGCCTTCTGCTGGAACTTCGAATGGGATGAGCTGGCCGGGGTGTTCGCGGAGCGGTCCGGCGACGTGCTGGCGGGCTATTACCTGCGGTGGAAACTCAGCGACGAAGCCGAGGCGGAAGATGAACCCCAGCGGTTTCTCGCGGTGCTCCGGAAAGAGAAGCAACTCCAGGAAACGGCACGGTGGGGTTATCTGTTCCACGCCGAGCCGGACGAAGCGGTCCGCGGGATCGACACGCCCGCCAAACGTCAGGTCCTGGATCGTTGGCTCAATATGGAGATGGTGGAGCCGATGCTGCTGGACTTTGCCGAGCACGCACGGCTCGACCCGGTCGGCATGACGGAGCAAGAGCAGGAAGACTTCCAAAAGCGGAAAGCAACTGAAGACGCTTCGGGGTCTACCCCCGCGATCGAAGCCACGATTGATGACGTGGTTGCCGAGATGGCTAAGCATTTCGATCGCGAAGGCTGGTCGGTGCGGGAGATGATCGACCGGGAGCTTCGGTGCCGGCGAATCGCCCAACTCGACGAAACGTTCTTAAAGGTTTGGGAAGAGCGGCCGGCGTCGAGAGTTTTGGCGTCGGTACGCCAGCGTTTTCAAGATTCTTATCAGATGCTGTTGGGTGGCCGCGATCTACAAGGCCGGGAGCTGATCGAGGCCTTAGCGGCGGTGATCCAACGTACCGATTTGGTTCGTCAGAAGATCAGGATCTATGACGTACTCAATCTCTTGGTGTGTGAACAAAAACTCAAACCCAACGATTGGTTGCTGTTGACGTTATATGCGACAGTCAAAAGAAAGGCGGAACGCGACGGCGGCAAGCCGGGTGGCGGGGGCATGCTGGGCGGATCGCTGGCCGCGGAAGGTTCGACTTATGTGTTGCTCGGTGAAGGCGGGGGGGTATTTCTTGCAGCTTTAACGGAATGGTCTGGTTACAACGTCATTCGTCACGGCATGAACGCGGCTGCGACTTGGCTCGGCCTGAAGAACAAACAATCAGCTTTTCCGGAATTCGCAGAATTTTGTAACGAGCTTGAGCAACATTGGTCCAGTCATTTTTCACCCGAGGAACACAAAGAGCAGTGCATCCAAGACCTGAGGGCTTGGATGCAAGCTCCCCCGGTGTTGAAGGCAAAGTAGCCCGTTGGCCAGCTACTCCCAGTCTTTTAATCTCGAAGGCTATAACTTTGGTCGACCATCGCGAGGGATCGCTCGTAACCGAGTTTGCTCTAGTTGAACCATGGCAGAGCAAGGGTAGATTTTTATGCTCGGCGGAGAGGGCTTAGTTGCCGGTTTGGGAAGCGGCGTATTCTTCGCGGGCTTCGGCGACGGTTTTGTGGCCGACTTTGAAGGTGTAGTCGGGGGTGTGGGAGACGCCGGGCTCGAGGGTGGTGAAGCTGGCGTGGCCGTCGAGGAAGCCGAGGTTGGCCTGGTGGTCGGGGCTGTGCCAGCGGGCGTCCCAGATCTCGGCGAAGTTGCCGACGGAGTAGAAGGCCTGGAGGTCGAAGTTGACCGTGACTTGACTCAATGCGTAGGGCACCATGGTCAGGCGGAGCGGCGTGCCGCGGGCGTGGCTGAGGAACTGCGTGGGGTTTTGATCGTAAGCGGCGGAATCGAAGACGGTGTGCTGCACGATGTTGGGGTTCATCATGTAGCTGTTGCCGTAGACCTCGAAGGGGGGCATGGTGGCGAGCGGGCCGGAGGGTTGGTAGTAGGATTCGGTGCGGAACGACCGCAGTTCGCGTTCTTCGGGGCAGCGGAAGACGCTGACGTCGTTGAGCGTCGCGGGGTGGGGCAGGCCCAAGTAAGGGTTGAGCATGCGCTCTTCGCGGTTGTAGTTCTGCGCGTCGCCGTCGGCGTATCCGCCGTAGGTCCACTGGTAGCTGATGCCGGTCTCGAAGTAGAAGAACGGGAAGGTCTCGTCGTAATCGTTGAGGTAGGCCATCCACGCGGTCGAGATCTGCCCGACGTTGCTGGTGCATTTAAGTATCCGTGCGGTCTTGCGGGCTTTGCCCAGCACCGGCAGCAGCAGCCCCATCAGCAGCGCGATGATCGCGATGACGACGAGCAATTCAATCAACGTGAACGCGCTGCGTGAACGTGCGACGCCCGAGCCCCGGCGAAAAACACAACTCTTACTCCACGCGTTTACCATCACGTTCCGGTCTTGCGGTCGGGACCAGACTAATCAACCAACTGAATCATTATAGGTCGGCGAAGCCGAAATCCCAGTGTTTTACTGCGTCGGCGCGGTTCGGCCGAGGGGCTCTAGCCCGCGTTTTCGGCGTCGAAGACGTTGATCTGGTCGATCATCGCCCGCAGCTTGCCGTAGCCGTGCTTGGTGTGGTGGAACCAAACGCGGGGGAGTTGGAGGTGTTCGCGTTCGGACTCCAGCGGGCCGCCTTGCTGGACTTTACCGTCGACGATGAGGTCGGCGTATTCGTCGCTGAGCTGGTCGATCTGTTTCTCGGTGAGCGGCCGACGGATCCGCAACACTAAATTGTCGCGGACGAAGCGTTGGCTGTGGTAGTTGCGGTAGAAGTCGGCGACGTGGCGGGCGGCGGCCGCGGGGTCGTCGGTCACGAAGTAGAGGTTCTTGTCTTCGGGGCTGATCCAGCCGTTGTCCAACAGCGACTTGGTGATGTAGTTGTCCCAGTGTTTCCAGTAGTCGCCGCCGGGCGCATCGACGCAGACGATGGGCACCAGCGGAGCCTTGCCGGTTTGGATCAACGTCAACGCCTCGAAGCCTTCGTCCTGCGTACCGAAGCCCCCCGGAAATAGTGCTACCGCATGCGACATCCACATGAACATCAGTTTGCGGGTGAAGAAGTAGCGGAACGTGACGAGCTTGGGGTCGCCGACGATCACGTCGTTGGCGTTGGTCTCAAAGGGCAGGCGGATGGCGACGCCGAAGGCGGACTCTTTGCCCGAGCCGGCGTGGCCGGCCCGCATGATGCCGTCGCCGGCGCCGGTGATGACCATCCAGCCCGACTCGGCCATCGTCCGGCTGAAACGCACGGCCGCCTGATAGTCGGGGTGGTCTTCGGGGGTCCGGGCGCTGCCGAACACGCTGATCTTGGGGTGGTCGTCGTAGGGCCGGAAGACCTTCAGGGCGTAGCGGAGTTCTTTGAGGGCGCGGGAGATCAGCTTGACCTCGCCGAGGTTGGCCCCATCGGTCAACAGCTTGAGGCCGGTGTGCATCACTTCGCGGACGGATTTGCCTTTGAGGCTCTGCGGGTCGCCGCCGACCTGGGTGACGAGTTGGTCCATGCCGCCGATCATGGATTGGTCAACGGGGGTTGGTGATTTGGAATCGGTCATAGGAAAACGAGTCTTTCGGTCAGGGCCGACACGGGGCGATGGTCGCCGCGTGTGGCGCAATGGGAGTTAAGCAGGTAGTTTCGGGCCCGCCGGTGAGGACGGGGTCAGCGGCGGGGCGGAAGTGGACGGTTCGGGCCTCACGTCCGCGGCCCGCACATCGGGCGCGACTTCGGTTTCGGGGGCGCCCTTCCCGGTGCGGAAGCCCAGCGCGACAAACAGTCGGCGGCGGCCGGCGTGGATCGGCCAAACCAACTTACGCCAAACCCGGATGCTCGCCGGGCGGTAGCGGCCCAGGTCCAACTGCTCGGCCGTGAGTTGGTCGGGCCGGTGCCGACGCCAGTTTTTCATGAGGTGATAAAGGTCGGCCCGCTGGGCCGAGGGCATCCACCAAACGCGCGGGTCGAGCCGACGAAGCCATCGACCCACCCCACGCGTTTTAATCTTCGTCGGGGAGACAAGACTAATCTGGAAATCGATCAGGTGCGGCTCGCCGTCGTCGCCCACGAGGATGTTGTCGCGCTTGTGCAGGTCGACGATGGCCACGCCGCGTTCGTGGAACACGCGGATCAGCGACTCGAGCGCCGGGAAGAACGCATCGTGCGGCCGTTCGCCCTCGGCCAACGGGTGGCCTTCGACGTACAGCCGGGCCCCGGCGCTCGGCCAGGCTTGCCCGTCGACCACGATCTCGCCCAGCGTCGCGGGGACGCCGGGGTGGTCTTGCATCCGCTGGTACACCGCTTGTTCGCGCTCGTGGAACCAACGCCCCAGCCAAGCGAACGGCACGCCGAACGCGGGCTGCCGTCGGCTGAATTTGCCCACCGCCCGCACCGCCGGGTCGTCGGCCCGGGCGTAGAGCGCGGTCGCGGCGAACGCGTCGTGTTTGTAGATGTGCACCCGTCGCCAGACGTGTCCGCCGGTGTCGAACCGCGCCGGGGGGTCTTGCCGACCCAGCGCCCGCAACCACGCCGGCCGCGGACGGACCGCGGGCGACTCAGCGTCGCGCGGCTTTCCGGGGGCTTCGGCGGGCGAGGGGGCGCTATCGGACATTGCGCCATTGTAGAGCATCGCGGGTCGCTTGCGGGTGAGCGAATGGATCGCCCGGCGTTATTGGCCGATAGCGACACCAGTTGCGCGAAATCGCCGCTTGCTTGACGCGATACCGATTGATCCAAGAGAGAGAGATCCCGATGCCCCTGCCCAACCGCTACATGCAGCTGCCGCCCGGCCCGGACCCCGACGCCGTGCCGCACATCGTCAACATGATCGTCGAGATCCCCAAGGGCCGGCGGAGCAAATTCGAAGTCGACAAGACCTCGGGCCTGATCAAGCTCGATCGCTATCTCTACAGCTCGGCGATGTACCCCGGCGACTACGGCTTTGTGCCGCGGACCCACGCGGAGGACGGCGACCCGCTCGACGTGTTGGTCATGGTCAACGAACCCACGTTCGCCGGCTGCCTGATCGAGTGTCGACCGCTGGGCTTGTTCCGCATGACCGACAAGGGCGACAACGATTTCAAGGTCTTGGCCGTGCCCAACACCGACCCGATCTTCGCCGACTACCACACGTTGGCTGATGTGCCGAAGCACTACCTCCGCGAGGTCGAACACTTCTTTGCGACCTACAAAGAACTCGAAGGCGGCAACCAAGTGGTGACGAACGGCTGGGGCGACGTCGCCGAAGCCCACGCCGAGATCACCGCCTGCATCGGACGGTTTGAGACCATGCAGAAGCGACGCGACGAAGACATCACCCAGTCTTCCAGCCGTCCCGCCCGCCGGGCAAGCGACGCGGCTTGATTGAGTACTGAATTGCCAAAGAGCGAGTTGGTGATTCCCGCGTTTACCCTTGCCGTGGCCGGCTTGGGTGCAGCGGTGGAAGACTCGTATTGAACCACAGAGACACAGAGGCACGGAGTAAAGGCAAAACGT
Source organism: Planctomycetota bacterium (assembly GCA_039199695.1). GTDB lineage: Bacteria > Planctomycetota > Phycisphaerae > Phycisphaerales > Phycisphaeraceae > Algisphaera. Next base: position 48,314 of record JBCCST010000020.1, read on the forward strand.
TTCTTGTTGATTGCCTTGTCTCGGTGCCTCTGTGTCTCTGTGGTGCGCCTTTCTTCCGAATCACCAACCCTCGACCAACGAGCCGCGGTTCCGACTTCGGGCCTACCGGCAAGGTGGGGGTTCCCGAACGTCGCCACGCACCGCGGCTGTGCGTCAGTCCGGAGTCCGCGGATATGAGCGAGCCTGGCGCCTTGCCTGTGCGACCTTCACGCTTGGAGTGCCACCGCGGTCCGACAGTAGGGGACGCGACGACAATCGGGTGCGCACCAAAACGTCGTTGGGCCTCAGCGCATCGCCGAAAGCTACGTTAGGACAAGGCAAAAATAATTTTGGGCGAACCCCAAGTTTTGCGCGTTAGGCGGGCGGCCTTGTGCGCACAAACGTGTCGTTTCGGACTCGGCTGACTTATCCGTCCAACGCGGCGTTGAACGTTGCGCTGGGGCGCATCGCGGCGGCGGCTTTGGTGTCGTCGGGTTGGTAGTAGCCGCCGACGTCGGCGGGTTGGCCTTGCGTCGCGTCGATCTCGGCGAGGATGGTGGCCTCGTTGGACGCCAACGACTCGGCCAATGGCTTGAAGTGGGCTTGCAACGCGGCGTCGGTCGACTGCCCGGCCAACGCTTGGGCCCAGTACAGCGCGAGGTAGAAGTGGCTGCCGCGGTTGTCGAGTTGGCCGACCTTGCGGAGCGGGGACTTGTTTTCGTTCAGCAGCTTGGTCGTCGCGGTATTGAGCGCATCGGCGATGAGCTTGGCCTGGGGGTTGTTGGCCTTGGTCGCCACGTCTTCGATGGACACGGCCAACGCCAGGAACTCGCCGAGGCTGTCCCAGCGGAGGTGCGATTCTTTTTCGAACTGCTGGACGTGTTTCGGAGCGCTACCGCCGGCGCCGGTTTCGTAGAGGCCGCCGCCTTCGAGCAGCGGGACGATGGAGAGCATCTTGGCGGACGTGCCGAGCTCGAGGATGGGGAAGAGGTCGGTGAGGTAGTCGCGG
>JBCCST010000021.1:0-48769 GCA_039199695.1 Planctomycetota bacterium
CGATCAACTACAACGAAGAAACCAACAAGCGCGAGTCGATCCCGACCTACGACCGCGACGGCCGTACGCCCGGCCCGGCCTACGTCAACGTCAAGACGTACCGCTACCAGGGCCACTCGATGTCCGACCCGCAGAAGTACCGCACCAAAGACGAGGTCGGCGAGTTCCAGGAAGTCGACTGCATCAACCGCCTGGTCAACTGGCTCATTGAAAATGGCAAAGCTACGCAAGAGCAATGCACCGAACTCGACAACGCCGCCAAGGAAGCCTCCAAAGCCGCGATCAAGTTCGCCGAGGAATCGCCGGACTTGGGCAAGGACGAGTTGTACACCGACGTGTACGTGAACGTGTTCGGGCCGTACAAGAAGGGCGAGCCCAATCCGGACTTCCGCTAAAAGAAAACATGGGTAAGCCTGATCCGAACTTCAAGGACTCCTGGACGTTCGCATTCCTGATTGTGTTCGGGTTAGTCTTTGTTTTTACGGTTGGTGGGACTTCATGGCATTGGTTCGTAGCTCAACCCGTCATGATTCAGCAGAAAACGCAAGAAAAACAAAGCTTGCATGGACGAACAACAGATGGCTTCTGACCAAGACGACAAAACCTGGATCGTGATGCTCGTCGTCTTCGGCCTGATGGGTGTGGCGGGCCCCGCCTTGGCGTTGATCCTGTTTTTCGTGATTGCTGCCCTGAACTAGAAAACACCCCACCACGCAATGACCCCGCAGCCATCGCGCTGCACCACCCGAGGAAATACAGAGACATGGTTGCTGCCGCTCCCGCCGCCGGAAAAGACCGGAAAATCCAATACCGCGAAGCCCTGCGTGAAGCGATGCAGGAAGAGATGCGGCTCGACGACCGCATCTTCCTCATGGGTGAAGAAGTCGCCGAGTACAACGGCGCGTACAAAGTCTCCGAGGGCATGCTCAACGAGTTCGGCCCCCGCCGGATCGTCGACGCGCCGATCTCCGAGACCGGCTTCGCGGGCCTGGGCATCGGCGCGGCGATGTACGGCCTGCGCCCGATCATCGAGTTCATGTCCTGGTCGTTCTGCCTCGTCTCCGCCGACCAGATCATCAACAACGCCCCGAAAATGCTCTATATGTCCGGCGGCCAGTTCGGCTGCCCGATCGTCTTCCGCGGCAACAACGGCGCCGGCGGCCAACTCGGCTCGACGCACTCGTGGTCCGTCGAGTCGATGTTCTCCAGCGTGCCTGGTCTGAAACTGGCTGTGCCTTCAACGCCGCGTGACGCCAAAGGTTTGCTCAAGGCCGGCATCCAGGACGAAGACCCGTTCTTCAATCTCGAATCCGAACGCATGCTCGGCATGGGCGCCCGCGGCGACAAGGACTTCTCCCGCTATCTTCACGGCGGCCTCTGGGCCCCGCCGGAAAACGACGAAGACTTCGTGATCCCGCTCGGCCAAGCCAACGTGATCAAGGAAGGCGCCGACTGCACCATCGTCACCGCCGGCCGGCCGGTCCACTTCGCCCTCGAAGCCGCCGAGTCTTTGGAAAAAGAAGGCATCGACCTCGAAGTCGTCGATGTCCGCACCTACCGCCCGCTGGACATCGAGACCATCGCCAACAGCGTCCGCAAGACCAACTACTGCGTCGTCGTCGACCAGAGCTGGCCGTTCGCGTCGGTCGGGGCCGAGGTTGCGTCGCAGGTCTACGAGCACTGCTTCGACGACCTGGACAACACGGTGGCCCGCGTCCACAACGACGACGTGCCCGCCCCGTATAACCGGGCCCTCGAGCAAGAGATGCTGCCCAACGCCCGCAAGATCGTCGAGGCGGTCCGCCAGACGACGTACAACGCCTGATCCCCGGGCCCTCCAGACCGGTCTCGAATCTCCTCAACTTGCATAAGCCCCGCTCACTCGGCGGGGCTTTTTGTCGCGCTGATCGCGTTTTCGCCCACCAAATTGTGAAAGCAGGCAAACTGCGCGGTTTGTCATGGGGGTCTGGCTAAGCAAAAGCCCGGGAAACCAAAAATTATTGACTGGGGGTTTGCCTTACCGCGGACTTGTGGCTTGCTTGTCATGAGTCCACCACGCCCCGGTGTCAGGGGACCAAACGGGCCACGGCCGGCCCCGGGTTGACTCACTTTGTCGCTCGCCGCACGCGTGACCACCACGGATTCACGACCCGGCTCAAGCATCAGGAAAGGTCTCCACCATGACAAGCTTCGCCCCCACCCACGCCACCAAAGTCCTCGCCGTCACCGCAGTCCTCGCCGCCATCCTCTTCACCGTTGGCCAAGCCAGCGCCGGCACTCAACTTCCGTACTGGTACAAACAACAGCTGGAAAACCAGGCTCGACAAGCCCTTTTAGCCGCCAACAACACCGACACCACGCCCATCGTCGTGGTTGAAGAAGTCACCCCGCCCGACAACGGCGGTGACAACGGCCAAACCGGCGGCGATACCTGGCCCGGCGATATGGGCAACGGTGACGGCAACAAGCCCGTCGCGGCCCCCAGCCCCTCGGCCGTGCTCGGCGGCCTCGCGATGCTCGGCCTGATCGCCGGCCGTCGCAACCGCAAGACCGACGACGCCTGATCCCCCGCGAGCCCAACTCGCGCTCTACCTAACCCCTGACCCGAAGCCCCCGGCCGAAGTTTTCGCCGGGGGTTTTTGTGCGCTTGTTCGCGCCGCTGTGGTCTAACACACCCTCGGCCAACCGGCTTTCGGCCCCACATCTTCCGCACCCAGCAAGACATACGCCCCCGCCCCCGATACCATGCAGGGCCCGCACCGCGATGCCCGTCAACGCTCGCCCCCGCCCCCGGAAGATGTCGTTCCGCGAACGCAAGCTTCTGGTCAACCGGCTGGAATGGTGCCAAGTCTTAAACTCCCCCGGAGACCCGCCATGCCGATCGAAATCACCATGCCCCGCCTGTCCGACACGATGGAAGAGGGCACCCTCATCAAATGGCGCGTCGCCGAGGGCGACACCGTCGCCTCGGGTGACCACCTGGCCGACGTCGAAACCGACAAAGCCACGATGGAACTCCAGGCGTTCGACGACGGCCAGGTCGCGCAAGTTTCGGTCGGCGAAGGCGACACCGTCGCGGTCGGCGCCCGCATCCTCGTGCTCGCCGAAGACGGCGAATCGGCCGAGGACGCCTTCAAAAACGCCGGCAGCGGCGACAGCGCGGGCGGCGGTGAATCGGCCGCCGCACCCGAACCCGCGGCCGCGCCAGCTCCCGCCTCGCCATCGTCCGCCGGCGGCGGCAAGATCCGCGTCTCGCCGCTGGCCCGCAAGCTCGCCGAGGAGCACGGCCTCGACCTCGCCACGATCAAGGGCACCGGCCCCGACGGCCGCATCATCAAACGCGATGTCCTCGCCGCCGCACAGGGCGGCGATTCTTCCGGGGGTGCCCCCGCGGCTTCGGCACCTCAAGCCGCAGCGCCCACTCCCGCCCCGGCCCCCGTCGCTGCGGTCGGCCTCGAAGCCAAGACCATCCCCGTCTCGGGCATGCGCAAAACCATCGCCAAACGCCTGGTCGAATCCAAGACCACCGTCCCGCACTTCCAAGTCAGCGTCGCGGTCAACACCGACCCGCTCATGGAGCTCCGCAAAACGATCAACGGCCAGCTCGAGTCGCAGGGCATCAAGCTGAGCATCAACGATTTCGTCACCCGGGCCGTCGCCCTCGCCTGCGTCGAACACCCCGCGGTCAACAGCTCGTGGAACGGTGACTCCATCATCCAGCACGGCAGCGTTAACGTCGGCGTCGCCATCAGCCTGCCCCCGGAAAAGGGCGGCGGCCTGCTCGTCGCCACCATCCGCGACACCCACGCCAAGGGCCTGCGTCAGATCAGCAGCGACGTGAAACAACTCGCCAAGAACGCCCGCAGCGAAAAGGGCCTGACCGTGCAGGAGATGTCCGACTCGACCATCACCATCTCCAACCTCGGCATGCCGCAGTACGGCGTCACCCAGTTCACCGCGATCGTGAACCCGCCCAACGCCGCGATCATCGCCGTGGGCGCCGCGATCCAGAAACCCGTCGTCCGCAACGGCGAGATCACCATCGGCACCGAGATGAACGTCACCCTGTCGGGCGACCACCGCACCATCGACGGCGCGGTCGGGGCCGAGTACCTGGCCACCCTCAAACGCCTCCTCGAAAACCCCGCGGCGTTGCTGGTCTGACCCCACTCCCGTCTGCCATGTCCTTCCATTTAGCCCCCGGCGAGTCGCCGGGGGTGCCGCGGCTTGCCGCCATGCCGGGGATGCCGTGATTGATATGGCGATGTTCACTTTGTCATCTTCCCCCGCCGCCCCCCCGGGTCATTGACCCGGGGCTAACAGGGCGCTTGCGTCGCTTAACCCTTTCGCCCCGACAACCCACCCCGTACCCTAAAGCCGAGGGATCGCCCTCCCTCGGCTTCGTTTTCACCTACCCCAAGGCCACCCCATGCGCTACCGTTTCGCCGCCGTCGTGTTCGCCGCCCTCACCGCTTGCGCTATTCCGGGGTCAGCGGGCGACCTCGAGCCGCTCGACGCCGAGGCGTTGCAAGACACCCTCACCGAGTTGATCGCCACCCACCCCACCGCCAAGCGGACCAACGTCGCCCTCAAAGTCACCGACCTCGAAACCGGCGAAGTCCTGTTCGACCAAAACAGCGACAAGCTCTACACCCCCGCGAGCAACCTCAAAATCTACACCAGCGCCGCGGCGCTCGACTTGCTCGGGCCGGATTACCGGTGGACGACGCGAGTCGCTATCCGTGACACTGGTAATCAACGATTAGACCCGTCCATTCATCTCATCGCCGGCGGCGACCCGATGCTCGACACGTCTCAGCTTATTTCCTTAGCCACGCAACTTAAGCATGAACTCGGACGACAACATGAGTTTAAGAGTTTGGTTATGGCGTCGGACCATGCTTGGTCGGAAGTTCCACTTAAGGGGCCGGGCTGGATGTGGGACGATGACCCGGACTATTACAACATGTCGATCGCCCAGATTATGCTGAACTTCAACGTACTCAATATCACGTTCGAGGCGTTGGCGGAACCGGATTTCTCAAGCGTGGATTTGTGGGAACAAGAGGGTTACTCGATTCGATACGATCCTTCTAGCACGTATCCACCGAGGAGCATTGACTCGCTAGCCGCGATGGGCCTTCCGCAGACCGCACACACCGATTCCATGGAAATTACTCGCGATGATTTCGAACATGAAGTCTTATTCAATGGACGGCTAAAACCGGGCTCAGATCCGGTGAATGCGCGCATCAATGTCCACAGCCCACGGCTTTTTGCTACCGCAGCATTCAAACGAATTCTCGAGAACACTGGGGTTCAAGTCGGTCGGGAGATGCCGCATATAGATGGGAACGAAGCACTCAGCCACAGCGGTCCTGCAACAGGACATACCTATACCGATCTCGCGACTGACTATTCGCCCGACAATGACAAAGTCGTTTTAGTCGTTGTACATAAAGGCAAGACCAACACTGAAGCCGTCAAGCAGTTTCTCAAAGTCAGCGAAAATGCGGTCGGCGAGATGCTGCTGCTCACGCTCTCCGAAAAATTCGGCGAGGGCGAGAAGGTGAGTTGGCCATCGGGGGCGAAGGTGATTTCGGATTGGCTGGTTGACGAAGCGGGGCTGGAAGAAGGTTCGTTCCGGCTGGTCGATGGCTCGGGGTTGTCGCGGTACAACCTGATCTCGGCCGACTCGTCGATCCGGCTACTTGCCTACATGAAAAACGAGTCGGAACACTTCGAGCCGTTCTTCGACGGGCTGCCGATTTACAAAGTCGCGCTGCCGAAGGACGCCGGGGCGAAGTGGGGCGGGGTGCCGATCGCCGAGTTTGACGCCGAGCGCGTCTTCGCCAAGCCCGGCGGGATGTCGGGGGTGTCGACGATCTCGGGGTACGTCCACACCCTCGACGGGCGCTGGCTGGCGTTTTCGCTGTTGGGCAACGGCTACATCGGCTCGTCCGCGCCGGTACGCGACCTACGCAACCAGGTCTGGGCCGAGTTGGTGCGGTACCAAGCCGCGGAAGCCGCGGTGCCGGCCGAGTGATATGCCGCGTAACCGCATCGAAAATTTAGCCCCGGGCGAGTCGCCCGGGGTGCCGCGGGGTGGGTGACACAAATTTGCGTGAGTCGTGGGCAGACGTTCGCCGCGGCGGCCCCGGGTCATTGACCCGGGGCTAATTTCGGTAAGTGTCGTCGCGTTAATCCAAACCCAGCTTCGCGCAGATCTCGGCGAAGACGGCTTCGCGGTCCTGGGTGCCGTCGATCCGCAGCACGAGTTCTTTCTCTTCGAACAACTCCAGCGTCGGCAGGGTTTTGGTGGTGAAGTCGTTGAGGCGTTTGCCCAGCGCTTCTTCGTTGTCGTCGGCCCGCGCGACCAGTAAACCGCCGCAGACGTCGCAGGTGTCTTCTTGTTCCGGCCGGTGGAAGATCAGGTTGTAGTCCAGGCCGCAGTTGCTGCAGACGCGGCGGGCCAGGGCGCGTTCGATGGTGACGCGTTTGGGCACGTCGATGTAGATGACCGCGTCGATGTCGAAGCGTTCGAGGAAGAAGCGGGCTTGTTCCTCGTTACGCGGGAAGCCGTCGAGGATGAAGCCGTAGTTCCAGTCGTGTTCGGTGAGCCGGCGGAGGATGATCTCCTCGACAATCTCGTCGGGGACAAGGCTACCCGCGTCGATCAGGCGCTTGATCCGGGCCGCGAGGCGGGTGTGCGACTGGACGTGCCAACGGAAGATGTCGCCGACGCTGAAGTGCGAGAGGTCGAGTTTGGCTTTGAGCAGTTTGGCCTGCGTGCCTTTGCCCGAGCCTTGCGGTCCCATGATGATGTACTTGTGCACGGCGGTTCTCGCGGGAGGGAATGCGTGGTGGCGCAGAGTATAACGCGACGGCCCGGGCCGTCGGCCGTGCGGGTTGGGGGGGTGGTGACGTTTGGGCGGGGCCACGCCGAGCCCCGAAGCGGGATACGGCCGGTTTCCGCCCATCCCCACGCCTCGGCTGTCCGATATTTCCGACAACGTCTGTCGAATTCGTCACCCGGCGTCGGGCCGACGAATCACCCGGCAAGTCCCGCGAGGCTCGGACCGTTTCATGCGCAGGTTGGTCGATATTTTCGTGGTCGTGGCCGTGCTCGCGGTGGTCGTGTTCGTGGTGCAGTCGCGCCCGTCGGCCGAGGACCGCGCCGCGACCATCGCCGACGTCCAGCACGACATGGAACGGCTGTACGAACGCGCGTCGTACTACGGGGCGTTGGAAAACTCGATCGACAACACCAACACCGTTTGGCCGGTGGCGGTGATGCCCGCGTGGTTCGGCGAGGACCTGCCGACCAACGCGTTGTTGATCCGCTTCGACGAACAGCCGCGTCCGTGGATCGACGTTGCCCCGCCGGGCGATCGTTCGCCGCACCCGCCGGACCCCGTGGCCGTTCGGCCCGAGCAGGCCCAGTTCTGGTACAACCCCAACGTCGGCCTGTTCCGGGCCCGCGTCGCGCCGCACCTGGGCGAAACCGAGGCCACCGCGCTCTACAACCAGCTCAACGGCGTCGAACTCGCCGTGCTCGATCGCGACACCGACCCCGCCCGCATCCCGCTGGCCTACACCCCCGGCACCACGCCGAGCTCCACGCTCGCTTCCCGCGAACCCGCGACCGTGGCCGAAGTGGCCCCGGCTAGACCCGCCCCGAGCCAGCCGACGCTGTTCCTGTCTGACCCGGCTCCCACCACAGCCCCGGCCGAGTCCGTGGTAGCGCCCCGCGTCGACGAAGAGCCGCCCGCGCCCCGCCGCGGACGCAGCCGGATGAAAGACCAGTCGCCCTAGGCCGAGCGCGCGGCGATCGGGCCACCCCACGCAAGCGGGCCCGCTACAATCCCGGCCATGTCCGACCTTGTTCAAACCCAGTTGCCCAACGGCCTCACCGTCGTGGCCGAGCCGATACCCGGCGCCTCGTCGTTGGCGATGACGCTGCTCATCCCCGCCGGCCTCGCCAGCCAGCCGGCCGACCGGCAAGGCGTCGCGCCGCTCCTCGCCGAGATGGTCTGCCGCGGGGCCGGGGGCAAAACCGCCCGCGAGCACAGCGATGCGCTCGACACCCTCGGCGTCCAACGCTCAACCGACGCCCAGACCCGTTTCTCCCGCCTCGGCGCGACGATGATCGGCTCGAAGATGAAAGAGGCGCTGCCGCTGCTCTTCGACATGGTCCGCAGCCCCACGCTGGCCGACGAATCACTCGGCCCCAGCGTGGACCTGGCGCTGCAATCGATCGACGGCCTCGCGGACGAGCCGCAACGCCGGGCGATGTTGGAACTGCGTTCGCGACATTATCCCGACCCCGTCGGCCGATCGCCGCTGGGCATCCGTGAACACCTCGAAGCGATCACCGCCGAAGCGGTCCGCAAATTCTGGTTCGAGCGTTTCGTCGCCGGGGGTTCGATCCTCGGCTTCGCCGGCAGCTTCGACGAAGACGAACTGCTGGCCACCGTGACCGAGTTGCTCGGCGATTGGGGCGGCAGCGCCGACCCGGCCGAGGGCCACGGCGACGGGCCCGGCGGGACGCACCACCTGACCGCCGAGTCGACGCAAGTGCACATCGCGCTGGCGTATCCCTCGGTCGCCGAGACCCACGAAAGCCGTGTGCTGCAGCAGGCCGCGACCGCGGTGCTCTCCGGCGGGATGTCCGGCCGACTGTTCACCGAGGTCCGCGAAAAGCGCGGACTGGTCTATTCGGTCTACGCCAGCTACGCCGGGCAGAAAGACCGCGGCGACGTCCTGGCCTACGCCGGCACCACCGTGCCTCGAGCGCAGGAAACGCTGGACGTGTTGACCGCCGAGCTCCGCCGACTGTCCGAAGGGATCAACGAAAGTGAGTTCCAGCGCGCGATCGTCGGGATGAAGTCCAGCCTCGTGATGCAGGGCGAATCGACCAGCGCCCGCGCCGCGTCGATCGCGTCCGACGTGTACGTCTTCGGCCAACCCCGTTCGCTCGAACAGGCCGCCGCCGAGGTCGATGCCGTCACGCTCAAGCAACTCAACGCCTACGTCGCCCAGCACCCGCCCGGCGACATGACGCTGGTCACCCTCGGCCCCGAGCCGCTCAAGGCACCCTGAAGGCACGGCGATGAAGACGCTCATCACCGCCGGCCCCACCCGCGAACCGATCGACGCGGTCCGCTTCATCAGCAACCGCTCCAGCGGCCGGATGGGCATCGCGCTGGCCGAGGCCGCGGCGGACGCGGGCCACGACGTGATGCTGCTGCTGGGCCCCGTGATGGCCCCGACCACGCTGGGCGACCGCGTGGAGGTCGTGCGGTTTCAGACCACCGCCGAGTTGCAGGGGCTGCTCGATGAACATTTCCGGGGGTGTGATCAGTTGATCATGGCCGCGGCCGTGGCCGACTACCGCGTGGCCCAGTTCACCGAAGGCAAGACCGAGCGAAAAAAACACCTCCAGATCGAACTCGAAGGCACGCCCGACCTCGTCGCCGGGATCGCGCAAACCAAACGCGACGACCAGCGCGTGATCGCCTTCGCGTTGGAAGAACCCCACGAACTCGAAACCCGCGCGGTGGCGAAGATGAAACGCAAGGGCGTCGACGCAATCGTGGCGAACCCGTTGGTGACCATGGAGGACGACGCGGTCTCGGCCGTCCTGCTGCACGCCGACGGCCGCCGCGAAACGCCCGACGGCGGCACGCCGCTGAGCAAAACCGCCTTCGCCCGCTGGCTGATCGCCACACTCAGCGTTCGATGATCGTGTACAGACGTTCCGGCGGTAAATTGATTCGCAGCGGATCACTGCCCACCCCACCGGACAGCGGTACCCATTGCTCGACCGGTTGCCCGTGTGCGTCGAGCGCAGTCAGCCCACGGATGGGTAAAGCATCTAGCGGAAACGTGACCGTGGCCTCGATGTTTTGGATGAGCCAGGGCAACTGGCCGAGAGAGGTGATCCTGTTGTCGTCGCCTTCGACATCGAAACCAGTCAGTGTTTCGACGCTGACCGCTTGGACCAGTAGTTTGCGCGAGGTGGCGATGGGGCGATCGTCGAGTGCGGTGACGGTAATTTGGCCGAAGTCGTTTGTCGATTCGAAAACCAGATCGCCAAGTACGATCGGGTTATTGCGTACCAAAAAACCCGCGGCGGCTTGGGTGCGGGGCGTATCGATCACGACGAGACCGTTGCCCCAATTCCAACGAAACCCGCCGTCGAGTGAGGCGAATTGTTTCGCATTGCGATCGATCGCGTCGGCAAGGTTGATCTGAACATCGGCATCCCCCGGCTTGTCGAACGACCGCGACACCCGGCCGACGTAAGCGGAAAACGGATCAAACGCTTCGAGATCACCCGGCATCTTCGTCCCCGGCGGGACGTCGGCGGCGCGGAACCCGTCGAGCGCCGCGTCGGTCACCGCTGCGGTGCCTTTGAGATTGAACAGGTCGGCCGTGCGCAGCGCTTCGTGCACCACCGTGTCGGCTTCCGCCAGATCGCCCCGGCGGACCATCAACGCCATCGCGGGGAACATGCCCGCCACCGTCGGCGTGGCGAGGGCGAACTTGTTGGCGGTGGTGTCGAAGTCGCCCGTCGCGTTCCAGATAAACCAATTCACCGCGTCGATGCCCTGCAACGACATCGCGGCGGCGGTCAGCAGCGTCGCGTCGGCCCGGTAAAGGTTGGGCGTCGTCCAACCCATCTCCGAGATCATCTGCGGATGCCCCTCGACCTGATTCGTCCGCAGCGGCGGACGGCTCGGCAGCAACACCGCGGCCCGGCTGTCGAACGTTTGGCCGACGCGGACCGAGTACGACGCGGCCTCGCCTTCGTGTTTAGGGTTGAAGTAGCCGTGCTGGTCGATCACGTCCGCGGCGGTGTAGGTCCAACGCTCGACCGCGTCCATCAGCGTCGGGTCGGCGGCGTACCAGTTCGAAGCGCTGATTAAACCTTCGTAGCCGAGTTCATCGCGCAACACGCGGACCGCCCGTTCGTAAAAACCGCGCTGAAGCTGGGCCAAAAACGCGACCTGTTCCGCGACGCGTTTCTTTTCGTCCCGCGAGAGTTTTTCCTGCGCCTCCCGCGTCATGTGCCACGCCCCGTACACGCCGACACGTCCGCCCCCGGAAGCTCCAACAGCAAATTCGTCGCGGTTGTGCTTGGCCCGCGGCCAACGCTGGCGGGCCGCTTCGAGCGAGCCGTATTTCGTTTGGAGGTACTCGGCGAACCGGCGCTCGAGGATCGCCCACTGCGTTTCGGGGATGTTGCGCTCGTCGAACGTCCAGAAGAAAAGGTTGTCCTCGTTGCAAATCTCGATCAGCCCGACGGCCGGGTCCTCGGCCAGCGTCAGCCCGGTGTGCGGGTTCGGCGCGGTCAGCAATTCACGCAACGCCTCGAAGTAGTGCCGTTGCGCTTTCTCGTTGAAAAACAGCACCGCGAACGGCTTGCGTTTGTCCGGCGCCCGATCGTCGTACCCCGCCAGGCCGATCCGACCCGCGTCGTTGATCCACAGCGGGAAGTACCAGCTGAGGTTGGTGTAGATGCCTTGCTGTTTCGCGGCGGCGACGAGGTGCTGCAGGCGTTCGACTTTAGTCGGGTCGAGGGCGACCGTGCCGGTGGCCGTGCCGTAGGTCAGTCCGTTGTCTTGCCACAGCGGGCTGTGGTGGCGGATCATGTTGACGCCGAGCTTGGCGAGGCGGCGGGTCGTGTGTTCGACCAAGTGGTCCGGCTGCCCGGCTTCCTGAGCGCTGAGGTTGACGCCCCAAAAGCGGACGGGCGTGCCGTCGCCGAGATGGATCGAGTTGCCGTCGGGCGATCGGCGGAGCGGGCCGTGGACGCCCGCTTCGCTTTCGTTGAGGTAGCGCAGGTCGAGCAGCGCATCCTCGCGGAACGTATCGATCGGCGGATCGAAAACGAACCACTCATCGCTACTTTCTGCAAGCGCAGGCGATTCACCCGGCTTAAGTTTCCCGCGGGGAAAGAACGGCTCGCGGGTCAACACGAAACAATCGATCCCGCTCACCGTGTCTTCGCCGGGCTGCAAGGCAAGCTGAAACTCAAAAGTCGTCGGCCCGGCGGGGAGCGTCACCGTATCGAGATAAACCCAGTCCACCTCGGCGTCCTTGGGCAGACGCTGACGATCAACCAACGGGATGTCACGGCCGAGCGTACGGAACGCACCGTCGCCAAAGCGATAGTGCATCGGCCCGTGCCGCCAAAACTTGCGGACCCACAGCTGGTACTGACCCTCCATCGGAATGCCGATCTCGTACGACGCGGCGGGCGGCTGATTCGTTGCGGGGCCGGTGCTGGTCAGCCACGCCCCGCCGGAGAGGTATTGCCAACCCGGGTCGTCGTCCGCGGAAAACCAGGTACGTTCGGGAAACGTCGAAGCTGAGGGCTGCTCGGCTTCCCACCAGACGAAGGTGGGTGAGGCGGGGGTATCCACCTCGGCACTGAGGTGCCCAGCCCCGAAGAGCAAGCAACCCAGCAACAATTGGCCCAGCAGTTTTGGCAAGGCCTACTTCCCCTTGTCGTACTCGCGCGCCGCCACGCGGTCCTCGGCGTGCATCTTCGGCTTGCCGCGTATGAGCAGCCGGATCGGCACCTCCGAGAACGGCAGCTCGTCCCGCATCCGGTTCATCAAAAACATCTGGTAGTTGTGGTCGAACAAATCCGGGATGTTCACGAACAACGCGATCGTCGGCGGGTTGGTCTCGAGCTGCGTGGCGTAGTAGATCTTCGCCTGCTTGCCGCCCTTGCTCGCGGCCGGGCCGCGCTCGGCCATGATCTGCTCGATGAACTGGTTGATCTCGGACGTACTCATCCGGTGGCTCGCCTGCTCGTGCAGGTTCAACGCCATCGCCACGACTTCCTCCATGCCTTCCTCTTGCGCGGCACTGATGAAAATGATCGGCGCAAACGGCAGCCCCTTGAGCGACTCGTCCAGATACTCGACGTACTGCTCTTGGGTGTAGTTCTCCTGGGCCAGGTCCCACTTGTTCACAACGATGACGGTGGGGCGGTGGTGCTTGTTGATCTCGCCGACGAGTTGATGGTCGACCTGACTCACCGGCACGGCTGCGTCAATCAAGAGTAGACACACGTCCGCCCGCCGGACGCTGCGCAGCGAGCGGTGCTGCGAGTAGAACTCGATGTCGCCCGCCAAGGATTTGGTCTTCCGGACTCCGGCCGTGTCGATGCAAGTAAAAACTTGCTTGCCGTCTTTGGTGTCGAGCTCGATGCGGACATCGACGCTGTCGCGCGTCGTACCCGCCTGCTCGGAAACGATGACCCGTTCGCTGCCGGCGAGGGCGTTGATCAACGTCGACTTACCCGCGTTGCGTTTTCCCACCAGCGCCAACTTAATCCCCGGGTCGGTATCGACGTCCTGCCCGTCGGCCGGCGTGATGTCTTGGAGGGTTTCGTGCAGGCGGTCGGTGAAGCGGTGCAGGTGGTACTTGGTTTTGACCGAGACGCAGATCGGCTCGCCGAAACCCAAGGCCGCGGTCTCGTACGCGGCGGCTTCGAGGTTCTCGGCATCGACCTTGTTCGCCACCAGCAACACCGGCTTGGACTTCGCGCCGCTGGTGCGGAGCGCCTTGGCGACCGTGTTGTCGAGCGGGACCACGCCCGTCTGCGCATCGACGACAAACAGCACGACGTCGGCTTCGGCCAGGCCGTGGGCGATCTGCTGCTCGACCTCGGCGGTGAGCTGCATCGAGTCTTCGATGCCCATCCCGCCGGTGTCGATGAGCTCGGCTTTGATGAATTCGCCGTCCGTGGCTTCGCGGGGCGGGGGGACGGTGATGTTCGTCGAGACACGGTCGCGGGTCACGCCCGCCGTGGGATCGACGATCGACACGCGACGCCCGGCCAGCAGGTTGAGCAGGCTGGACTTGCCCACGTTGGGGCGGCCGACGATGACAATTTTGGGGAGGGCGGGCATGGGATTTTTGATTTTGGATTGATGATTTTTGATTGGGCCGCCACGAAGGATCGCTTGGATAAAAGCGATTAGTTTTCGGCGTGGCGTTGGTCCCAAAGCGTGACGGCTTCGGGTTCGCGGACGTATTCGGGCAACAGCGTCAACGGGTCATGGTATCCGTTGTCGGCCGCGGCAGCGCGGCCGAGCCGGTGGAGCACGCGCACGTCCGGCTCGGCGGGCGTGGCATCGCCCAGCGTGTCGGCCACCAGCGGCAGGCCCGTCGCGCGGATGTCGTCCAGGCGGCGGAGGGCCGGGGGATAGGCCGAATCGGCATGACTTCCTTGCGCGGGGGCGGCGGACCACGCGGTGTCGCGCTTGACGTTGAGACAGACCATCGCGCCGGGGTGTTGGGCGCAGAGCAGGTCGAGCGTGGGCACGCCGACGATCTTGACGCCCACGGTAAGGGCGAGCATCTTCGCGGTGGCGACGGCGATGCGGAGGCCGGTGAACGACCCCGGGCCGAGCGAAACATAAAGCTCGCCGAGGTCGGCCGGTCTGAGGCCGTGGCGTTGGCACACCGCGTCGATCATGGGCACGAGGTCGAGGTTGTGCCGACGCTTCGGGGGGAGTTCGACGACTTCGAGGATGTCGTCGCCTCGGCCCAGCGCGACGAAGCCCCGCCGAGACGACGTTTCGATCGCGAGGTTGTGTGGCCGATCGGTCACGGTCGTGGGCCTCGCGCGGGTCAGGCGTTGGTCAGGGCGACGAGTTGTTCGAGTACCCGCTTGGCGGCGCCGTCGGCGACGGACTGAGCCGCGAGTTCTAAACCCGCTTCCATCGAGTCGACGACGTCGCCGACGAGCAGCGCCGACGCCGCGTTGAGCACGGCGATGTCGCGGGCCGGGCCGGCCTCGTTGTCGAGCACTTGCGTCAAGAGCGCAGCGCTGTCTGCGGGGGTTTCGATCGTGACCGAGTCGGGCAAGGCGAACGGCAAACCAAGCGCCGCGGGGTCGATCGGGAACGACTTGGTCATCCCGTAATTCACTTCGACGGCCTGCGCCGGGCCGAACGTCGTCAACTCGCCGAGGCTGTGGCCATCGGGCAGGATCGTGTTGACCAACAAGCAGTGCTCCGCGTCGAGCCGCAGCAACGCCTCGGCGATGAGGTCCGCCACCTCGGCCGACGGCACGCCGATGAGTTGCCGCCGCGCCCCGGCCGGGTTGGTCAGCGGGCCGATGAGGTTGAACACCGTGCGGAAACCCAGCGCCGCCCGCACGGGGCCCGCGTGTTTCATCGCCGGGTGGTGGGCCGGCGCGAAACAGAAACACATGCCCGCTTCGTCCAAACACCGGGTCAACACGTCCGGGGGCGCTTGCAGGTTGACGCCGAGGTTTTCCAACACGTTCGACGAGCCGGAGCGTGAAGTGACCGAGCGGTTGCCGTGCTTGGCCACGCCCAGGCCCAACGGCCGACCCGCGCCCGCGGCGACCAACGCCGCGGCGGTCGAGATGTTGAAAAACGTCGTACCCGTCCCGCCCGCCCCGCAGGTGTCGATCACCGTCAAACCCTCGGGGACCGCCACGGGCACAGCCTTCTGCCGCATCACCGTCGCGGCTCCGACCAGTTCATCCACGGTCGGGCCACGTTGGGAAATCAGAGCGAGCAGCGCCCCGGTCTGGGCCGGCTCGGTCTGGCCGGACATGATCAGTTCGAAACCCTGGACCGCCTGTTCCGCGCTGAGCGGTTGGCCATCGACGAGTTGAGCAAGAAGCGTCTTCATCCCCAGAGTTTAACGGGCAACCCGCTCAAGCGAACAGCGTGATCGCCCACAACACCCCGGCCGCGAGGCCCATGAAGATGAAAATCTGTAGCGCGAGGATGGCCGACTTTTTCGGCAACTCCTGGAGGTCGTGCAGCTTAATCGTCTTGTACGCCACCGACACCAAGACCACCAGGGGCACCAACAACCACACCCACGCCGCCGAGTTGCCGATGGGCAGCGGATCGAGGAACGGGCGGTAGGCCAGGATGGTAGACAAGAGTGCGGTCAAACCGTGACCCCCGGCGGTTTCGTTGCGCCCTTGCTCGCCGTGGACTTCGGCGAAGCGTCACGCCCGTCGCGCGGATCGCGGTACAACACGTCGATGATCGCCAACAGGTTCAGTAACCCGGCGAGCGAGGTGAACAACGTGCCCTGTTCGTGAGCGCGGGCGAAGGCGGGCTCGAACGGCGGGTTGTCTTCGGGATCAAACGTGCCGTCGTGGTCGCGGACCAGCTTGTCGCGGTAGTGGTTGGCCGCGAAGGACGGAGCGATGAGCATCTGGCCGAGGAACCACGCGGGGTGATCGTTGCGGTCGATGACCGAGATGCCGCCGATGAGCAGACCCGACAACCAGAGCGTGCCGATGGTCGTGCCCAACACGACCGCGCGTTGCGGTTGACTGAGCACGAAGTGGCCCAGCCCGGGCAAGAGCCAACCCAAGAACGCGGCGGCGAAGTTCCAGCGCGGCGACGACGCCCGGCGCGCGGCGGGCGAAGGCGAGGCCGGCGGGTCTTTCGGAATCGGCGGGGGCGGGGGATCGGCGGCCATGAGCGGTCGGGGTTGCGCGGATGAAACCGGTCTTAACGGTTGGAACAAAAAGTCCGGCGGAGGGATTGACAAAAGTCTGTGGCCCGATAGTTTAACCGCCAGCGGAGTTGGACCACGCTCGACGACCGGCGTCACGTTGGATTCAACCCCGCGAAGTGGCTGCATTTACGCGGAGGATGCGATCATGAACGACGCCCCAACCACCCCCTGGGACACCACCACGACTTGGGACCAGCGCGACCTCTGGGGCCGTGCACCGCTGTCGATGTCGATCGACGACGACGAAGACGAACTGGATGACGACGACGTTTTCGACGATGAAGATGATGACGATCTCCTCGACGACGAAGACGACGAGGACGACTTCTTCGATGACGACGAAGAAGACGACGATCTGTTGGATGACGACGAAGCGGACGACGACGACTTCGACTACTTCGCCCCCGACGACGATTGACCCCGGCCCGCCTTGTGGGTGACGCCCGGTCGATCCCGACCGGAGCCCACCGCATGGCCGACGACACAAACAAGAAAGCCGACGACAAGACCCGCGACGAAGTCTACCGCGGCCCGGAACGACGCCAGAACGTCGTGGATGACCGCACCCCGGGCACCGGCCTCGAGCGCCGCCGCGGACCCGGCCGCCGCCGATCCGATTTCATGAAGTCAGCCGAAGAAGGCGAGATGACGCCCGAGCAGTTCCTGTTCATCAAAGCCATAGACGCCTACAAGCGGGTCAACCAACGCCCGTTTCCGACGTGGACCGAGGTCTTGGAGATCATCCGCAAGCTGGGCTACCGCAAGACGACCGAGATGGACCTGGACATCCCCGGGGCCGAGGACTGGGTCGAAGCCGCCGACGCCCCCGCGTTCCCCGAGCCCGACACGACCGAAGGCGAACAAGCCGACGCGGCGTGACGGCAAGCCTGAAGTCGATCATTCGAAACGCGAAATCAAGAACCCCACGGCGAACGACGAGACGCCGTGAGGTTCTGTTGGTATCGGCATGATGTCGCCCGTGCGACGCCACCCTTCACACTTGCCCGCCGCAAGCCGCTACACTCCCCGCCATGTCTGCCCCCACCTCCGAGTTGCCTTACAAAATCGCGGTGCTGTGTTACCTCTTCGATGAAGAAGGGCGGGTGTTGATGCTGCACCGCCGCAAGCCGCCGAACCGCGACCTGTATTCCCCGGTCGGCGGCAAGCTCGAGCAAGGGGTCGGCGAAAGCCCGACCGCCTGCGCCGTCCGCGAGATCCAAGAGGAAGTCGACCTCACCGTTTCCGAAGACGACCTGCACCTGACCGGCATGGTCTCGGAGTCGGGCTACGAAAACCAGACCCACTGGTTGATGTTTCTCTACGAAGTCACCCGGCCGGTGAAGGTCGAGCGCATGTCGTTCGACGAGGGCACGCTCGAATGGTTCACCCGCGACGAGCTCGACGCGCTGCCGCTGCCCGAGTCGGATCGGAAGGTGCTCTGGCCGCAGTTCTGGGCGCACCGCGGCCGATTCTTCGCGGGCCACATCGCCTGCGAGGGGCCCGAGATGGTTTGGCGGCTAGAGCAAAGTTTCTAAACCGAATTTCGACATCATTTCTCGGGAAAACCGCCCGTCCCAACGTGGGCTATCATGTCGATGCGGATGCCGATCCGCGTGTGCGACGAGGGTGTTGTTTAACACCAATCTTGTGGTAAGTGGAGACCCGTGGCCGGTACGGCGTGGGTCGGGGCTCGTCGGTTCAGTGGTCACGGGTGGTTAGCCCGCGGCGAAGACGGCTTCGAAACTCGACAACCCAAAAGGAATCAACATGCTCACGGTGCCGCCGCTACGGCCGTGGTGTGATGGGGAACAATCAGTCTCGCCTTGGTTCACCCGGACGCTCGGTGCGTCGGGGTGGGTGATCGGCTTGGCCCCGGCTTCCAAACCCGCGGCCGACGCGGTTCTGTGCGCCGACTTCGCGGACCGGCCGAACGCCGGCGCCTGGTTCAACCAGTCGCACGAACAAGACGCCCTGTGGTCCACCGCTCTCACGCAAGGCGTGGCCACCGGCCAAGCCGACGCCGGCCACGACCTGGCTGCTTCGGGAGATCACGTTTTGCTGGTCACCTGGCGAGCCTCGGCGGGCGGGCCGCTCGACCGTGATGCGGACGCGACAGTGTGGTACGCAGTGTTGTGCCGACCCGATCGGGCGTGGTCGCCGCAGGAACAACGCCACGTTCGGCTGACGCTCCGGCGGATGCAAGCGATCTGGGACCACCCCGCCGAAGCCGGCATGGGCCGGTGGTTGCTCGGGGCCGACGGCCGGGTCCTCCACGCCGACGCCCAGACTCAGGCCACCTGGCCGATGACCGGCGTCCCGGCCCCGGCGTGGGCCACGCAAGTCCACGACGTGATCCGCCAACGGTGGGTCGGCGCAACCGACGAACGCTGCTACGACATGGTGTTCGACCGGGCCGAAGCCTCAAACGATTCTGTGGATCACCCGGCGGCACCCGCCAGCGATGAACCCTCAGCCGCCCCCGAGGCCGAGTGGGTCCGCCTGTTTCACCGCCCCCCGACCGCGGGGCTGAGCGGCGGCGACTACGTCGAAACCCGTCCGGTCGACACCAACGACTCGCCGCCCATCGGGGCGGTGGACGACCCGCGGGTGGGTACCGCGTTGGGTTATCTGATCGACCGCCACGCCGAGTCGCCCGGGCTCAAAGACGTCGCTTCGGTGGTCCAGAGCAGCCCGTTCCATTTCCACCGTTTGTTCAGCCGGATCGTCGGCGTGAGCCCGAAAAACTACCTGCTGCGGACCCAGCTTCAGATGGCCAAATGGCGGCTGCGTACCGGCACCCAGCCGGTCGGCGACGTCGCCACCGCCGCCGGGTTCGCCAGCCACGGCCACTTCACCGCGACCTTCCACCGGATCGTCGGCGAAAGCCCGACCGATTACCGCGACCGTCACGCCCAACATCAACTCGGCTGAATCCGCTCCGCAACCTCATCAGGCCCCTCGAAATTGACCCGGCCCGCCCCCGCTGGCCGATAGCACCTTGGCGATGATCAACGCGGGGCGAACCAAGGTCCGCTCTGAGTTATCGGCCGCGACGCCGGCCCGCGAGATTCATTCGCCGGATGCCGATTTAGGTCGTATTCTGTTAAACTGGCGATTCACGGGCCCTGGGCCCTCCACCCCCGAAAACCCTCCCGCAAGGACCTTCCGAAGATGACCACGCCGACCCGCAGCCGTTTTGCCACCACCCTGCTCGCGACCGTTTGCCTGATGGCCGTCCTGGTCTTCACCGGATGCTCCCAAGACCGCCACGTCTACCGCTCCACCGCGCTGGCGCCCAAGAGCGTCTCGCTGGTTTCGATCGAAACCGGCAACACGCTCTGGACCAAAAACGTGCCCGTCGGCGAACAGTTGCTCCTGGACTTCTCCCGTAAGGGCAAGGGCGGCGAAGAATACTCCAGCCCCAACATCCCGGCCGACAAAGTCAAATGGGAGACCTGGACTCTCGACGCCATCGCTCGGTACGGCAGCAAGATGAAGGGCGGCAAGAAGATCGACAGCGGCAGCGTCGATCTGCCCGGCCAAGCGTTCATCATCAAAGTCGACAAGCTCGACCCCGAAGTCGCTCCCGCGAGCTGATCGCCCGCCGACTCGTCCCAACCGGACTTCCCGCATGAGCCCTCACCCGCCCATGACGACGCGTCTCACCACCCTCGCGGGTGGTGTTTTGCTGTGCGGGTGGTTGGCCGTGGGGGCGAGCGTCCAGGCGCAGCAAAGCCAGACCGGCACCGCCCCTGGAACCACGGTCGACACGGGCGTGACCGATCTCGACCCGTTGGCCACCAGCCTCCGCCGGATCGACCCGGGCAACGCCCAGTTTTCGTTTGAAAGCCGCCTGACCGTCGCGAACTTTAGCCGGACGTGGTCGCCGTTCGACCCCGCCTCGCCCACCGCGACCGACCCGAGCACCGGACTCGTGCATTCTCAGGGTTACCAGTTCCGCAGCCCCGGCCTGCGAGCGCTAATTGATCGCCCCGCTTACGCCCCGCTCCGCAACGGCGGCGAAGTCATGATCGTCCCGGCCAACACCGTCTTCCAACTCACCCTCGAACGCCCGACAGCCCCCGAAGACACCCGGCCCGCCGCCCACGAAAACTTCATGGATCACCGGCTCAACCACCGCTACGCCGGCCACACGCCGGGCGAGGCCTGGTCTTACGGACAGGCCTACCCCAACCTGCGTCTCGAACGCGTCCCGGTCAGCGAGCTCTCCGCCATCCCGCATCCCTCGCAGATGCGCTTCCCCCAGGCGGCCTTCCCCAACGGCTGGACCGAACCCGAGCCCTTCGTCGTCGAAGAAACGCCCGAGACGCCCGAAAGCTCCGATACCCCGGAGCCCGCCGCCGCCGATCAGGAAACCGCTGCGGTTGAGCCGACCTCCGAATCCGCGGCTCACGAAGAATCGCCGGACGCGGAATAATCCGCCCCGGCAACTTCACCAACAACTCAAGCAAACATCTCACCGAAAACGCGGTGGTTTTACACCCCGGCTCTACGCGATCGCCTCGCTCAACACCACGTTGTCGATCAGCCGCACGTTGCCCAGCCGACCCGCGACCAGCGCGACGCTGTCGTCGGGCACGACGCTGTCGATTTCGCCGAGCGTCCGGGCGTGGCGGACCGCCGCGTAGTCGACGTCGAAGTGGTGCGCCCGCATGACCTCTTTCATCATCGCTTCGATCGCAGCGGGGTCCGGCTCGCCCTCGGCCGCCATGTGCTGAGCCTGGCGCAACGCCTTGGACAAACCGCGGGCGTGCTTGCGGTCGTCGCCTTCGAGGTAGCGGTTGCGGCTGCTCATCGCCAAGCCGTCGTCTTCCCGAAACGTCGGCACCTCGACCACGTCGATCGGCAGCATCAGGTCTTCGATCATCGCCCGCACCACCGCGAGCTGTTGGTAGTCCTTTCGGCCGAACGTCACCGCGTCGGGCTGCACCAGATTGAGCAGCTTCAACACCACCCGGCAAACCCCCGCGAAATGCCCCGGCCGGTGCGCTCCCTCCAAGCCGTCGCCCACCCCCGGCACGTCCAACGCCACCCCCGGCAAACCCGGCGGGTACATCTCCTCGACCTCGGGCGCAAACACCACGTCCGCCCCGGCCGTTTCACACTTCGCCGCGTCGACATCGAGCGTGCGGGGGTAGCGATCAAAATCTTCGTGCGGGCCGAACTGGGTGGGGTTAACGAAGATGCTGACCACGACGTGATCGGCCGCACGGCGGGCCAGACCGAGGTGGGCCAGATGCCCCGCGTGCAACGCCCCCATGGTCGGCACCAGCGCCACCCGGCCGCTCAGCTCACGCCGGACCGTCCGCAACTCATCAACCGTGGTGCAGATTTTCATGGCCCGAAAGTGTAACGCCAGCCCCGTAAGACCGCCCCTCGCGTGGGCCCGGCCAATCAAAAATCCTCAATCGGAAATCAAAAATCTGAATCACCCCGGAAACGGCAGCGGCGCCCCGGCCGTGCCGCGATACAGACTCAGTATCCGCTCGATCTGGTCCGACGCCAGCCGTTCATCGTGGACCCACGCCCGGGCCCGCATCCCCAGGTCCGCCGCGTCGTCGGGGTGGCGGACCACCCGCATCAACAAATCCGCCCACGCCTCGGGCGTCGTCTCCTCCAGCACCCACGCCGTGTGGTCGGGGATCAGGTAATCCAGCATCTCGTCCGCCGCCGCGAGCACCGGCACCGCGTGGGCCATCGCCAAAAGCGTCACGCCCCGCGAACGCTCCAGCGTCTGCGGATGCACGATTGCGTCGGCCATCAGCAGCATCTCGCGGTGGCCCAGCCTGCGGGGGACAAACGACAGGTTGCCCAATAGATTTAATCGTTGCGCCGCCTTCCAGACCTGGTGTTGATCCGTGCGTTGGCCGTCGAAGAAAAACTGCACCTCGGGCCGATCCGCCACGAGCAGCGCGATGCCTTCGAGCAGGTCCTGGTACTGCTCGTCCATCACGCCGTCGCCGCAGACCGCGACGCACGGAGCTTCGCCGGGCGTACGGGTGTTGAGGTGCGGGTCCCCCGCGTGGACGCCGGGCACGACGGTTTCGATCCGCACCAAATTCTGCGTTCGGCTACGCAGCTCCGCCGCCAACGGCTCCGTGGTCGCGCAGAACACGCTCCGTGTCGGGTTGAGTTGCTTGACCAGCTTGACCGCCTGCTGGACGTCGTCGCTCGACGCCGCGTTGAAGACCACCGGCAGATCGAGCTGGTCCCCGATGACCGCGGCGGGCTGCCAGAGGTCGCCGTGCAGCGCGTGGAGCAGGTCGACGCCTTCGCGATCGATCGCGTCGCAGAGCTTCACCACCCGCCGATGGTTCACCGCCGCGAACCGCGACTCGTTCCACGTCAGCTTCAGGCCGAACAACGACGAATCGTTGAGCCCCAACCCCGACCCGCCCACGTCGGCCGGCATGATCCGCGTCAGCTTCACCTGCTCGTCGATCAACCCGACGGTCAGTTGCTGAAACGTCGTCAGCTCGTCGTCCAGCCAAGCGGTGTTGGTCAGCAGGGCCGTGTGCATGGCATCCAGTTTAACTGGAGGTAGAGCCCGAAAGCCATAGAGCAGGCGAACAGGAAAACTCCGTACCTACATTTTGCCTTGAATTCCCTGCTTTCTTGCTCTCCGGCTTTCCTGCTCTAACATGCCTGCATGGAAACTTGGACGACCCGCAAGCTCTTGGCCTGGACGACCAAGCATTTCGAAGACAAAGGCGTCGATTCCCCCCGCGTCGCGGCCGAGATGCTGCTCGGCCACGTCTTGGGCGTCGCCCGGCTGAAGCTCTACTTGGAACCCGATCGGCCGGCCTCCGACGCCGAGCGCGACACCTTCCGCGCGTTGGTCGCTCGGGCCGGTAAGCACGAGCCGGTGGACTACCTGATCGGCAAAGCCCCGTTTTTCGGCCTCGAACTCCGCGTCACGCCCGCCGTGCTCATCCCCCGGCCGAGCACCGAAACCATTATCGAAACCGTGATGCAAGCCCTGCGTGATCAAGAACGGATCGACCGCCACCCCACCGCCGAACCGATCGCAGCCGCAACGGTTACACCAGCCGCGTCCACCATAGGCGAACTCACTTACGAGCCCGAACCCGCCATGCCTGTCGAACCCAGCGTTGAGACTGCTTCCGAGACATCGCCCGCCGAAGACTTACCCCGCCCGGCCGCCTTCGAACTCCCCGCCAAGCCACCACCCGCTTTTGCCGGCCGGATCGCCGACGTCTGCACCGGCAGCGGCGCTATCGCCGTCACGCTCGCCACCCAACTGCCCCGGGCCACTTTTGTCGCCACCGACCTGAGCGAAGACGCCCTGGCCGTCGCCCGACAAAACGCCGCCGACCACGGCGTCGCCGACCGCATCGACTTTCGGCAAGGCCATCTCTATGAACCCTTAGGCGACGAGCGTTTCGACTTCGTCCTCAGCAACCCGCCCTACATCAGCGACGCCGAGTGGGCCGCGGTCTTACCGAATGTGAAAGACTACGAGCCGACACTGGCCTTACGCAGCGGCACCGATGGCCTCGACCACTTGCGTCCGCTCATCGCCCACGGTGCCAAACACCTCGCGCCCGATGGCCGGATGCTTTTGGAAATGTCCTCCACCCAGGGCGACGCGGTGCGACGACTCGCCGCCGAGGCGGGTTGGGGTGAACTCGAAATCCTCAAAGACCACGAACAACTGCCGCGGGTGCTATTCGCGTGTCCCCCTCACGCCAAATAAAAAGCCGCTTGCGGCTTAGCGGTATCTGGAAAACGCTAAGCCGCAAGCGGCATTGGATAAAACCAAGAATTCAGTTACCGCATCACCACCGACTCACCGATCAGTTGGACCGGCTGCAGACGCAGCTTGCTGTTGCTGCTGAGGGTACCCGGGGTGGCGTAGGTGAAGGTGCGGGTGCGGCGGACCATAACGGGTTGCATCACGGGGTTGCCTTCGTCGTCGAGCACGGCTTCGCCGGTGATCGGATCGATCGCGGCCTGGAGGACGGGCTCGCCGGTGCTGGGCGAGAGCAGCTGCTTGGTTTCGCCGTCCGCGCCGGCGAAGAACACGGTGAACTCGTCGACGTCGCGGGACGAGGCCGGCCAGATCGCGACGCTTTCCTTGGCGAAGTCATCGCCCTGCAATAGTCGGCCGAGCACGTCGTCGGGGCTTTCGAGCAGCTCGTTGCCCAGGCGTTCGGCGATCGCGGGGTAGACGTTTTGCGGGATCTTGCGGCCGGCGGTGACGATCCGGCCGTGGTTGTCCATCACCGTGACTTCGGGGATGAACAAGCGGTCTTCGTTGGTGTGGTTGACGACTTTGTACGGCAGGTACCAGTACCACGTCGTCCGGCCGTTGGCGTCGGCCACGGCGATCGGCTGGGGGGTGTTGACGTGGAGTTCGAACTCCCACGTCGGGTTGATGATCGACGGCTCGGCGAAGGTGCCCGCGTCGTCTTGGGCGGACGCGTTTTGGAAACCAACACCCCCAAGCAGGACGGCGAGCAGGGCGGGCAACAGCAGCGATGGACGCATCATCAAATTCCTCAGCAAGACAGAGGCAGAACAAAAAACAGCGCGGAACAGCGTTCTCCGCGGCCATACAGTGTACGAGCGACGCCCAACCGGGGCAACGGTTGTGATGCGACGGGGACCGTCCGCTAACGGGACTATTTGAGTTCGACCGACCAGTAGGCGTTGTCCAGGAAGTTGCGCCAGGACGCGTACTTGTCGTGGCCCACGCGGAGGCTGATCGCCGGGTTCCGCCGGGGCTTGACCGGCTTGCGGATCAGCGGCATCCGGGCCTGGGCGGGCGTTCGGCCGCCTTTTTTCGAGTTGCAACCCACACAGCAGCACACCAGGTTTTCCCAGGTCGCCCCGCCGCCCTGCGAGCGGGGGATGACGTGGTCGAGGCTGAGCTCGTTGGTCGAGAAGAACTGGCCGCAGTACTGACACTGGTTGTGGTCGCGGGCAAAGATGTTGCGGCGGTTGAGCTTGACGCCCTGCTCCGGCAGGCGGTCGTAACCCAAGAGGCGGATGATTTTGGGCACCGCCAGCTGCATCCGCACGGTCTGGATGTACTCGTATTCGGCGTCGTCTTCGTGGGCCTCGAACTCGGCCCGCGCTTCGGAGAGCTCGGCCCAGTCCGCGAAGCCGTGCCCGGTATAGCTGCCGTCATCCACACGGATGACCTCGGCCATGTCCCGAACGAGCATGGAAAACGCTTTGCGGGCATCGACGACACGGATGGCCATCCACAACTTGTTGAGCACAAGCACGTGGCTGTTGAGGGCGGTAGGCGATCCGGTCATGCGACGAAAACCTTTCTCTCAAACAACAATGTCCAACAGAATCCTACTCCGATAACTCATCGGGGTCCACGGTAAAGATCGCGCAAATTCGGTGTGATCCGCAAGTAAGGCTCAACCCGGAAACTAGTCCAAGTGGCCCGCAAAGCCGCCCGCACCGGCCGCGAATCGACGCATCGACAGCCTCGGCCTAATCCGCTAACCTATGTAGCTCAATCGGGCGAATGCCAGAGCGGCCAATTGGGACGGGCTGTAAACCCGTTGGCTTACGCCTACGCAGGTTCGAATCCTGCTTCGCCCACTACCCCCCGACCCCCGGAAGTTTTCACGCCGCGCCCGCGGCCGTAGAGCAACCGACGCTCCACCCCGGCCTCTACGCCGGGGTTGTTTGTTGGGCTCAAGCGGCTCACCACAGCCGCCCGCCGAACGTTGCCAAGAACCAGAGAAACGCGATCAGCAGCAACACCGCGGTGAGGATCACCGCCGCCCGCTTGGGCGACGGAGGCTGGGGGTCGAACTCACTCCAGTCGTCGTCTTCGCTCGGCAAATCCAGGCCGTCGTACATCGTGTCGTCGGACCAGCCGGTCTCGTCGTCGGAGCCGCATTCCGGGCATGCCAACGCGCCGCTGCGCACCTTGGCGCCGCAGTTCGGGCAGTTGAACGTGACGAGGTGAAGCTTGGCCATGCTCAGGCCGCGAGACTTTGCAGCACCCGGCGGCGCAGGTCTTCGACCAGCTGCACCGGCGTGGTCGCGTCGGGTTGGCCCGGCAGCAGCATCGGCTGATTGTCTTCGAGTTGACGGGTCATGCGTTGCACGGCCGTGACCACGGTGGAGTGGCTGGGCTTGTTGAGGGCCGCGGCGATCTCGGGGTAGCTGAGCGTGGTCATCTGCTTGGCGAGGTAGACCGTGATCGCCCGGGCGAGCACGACCATCCGGTGCCGCGACGAGCCGGCGACCTGCGCGATCGGTACGTTGAGGTGTTCGCAGACCGTGTCCTGGATGTCGGTGAACCGGACGGGGCGTTTGGCGGCGAGCTGGCGTTGACCCGCAAAGAGTTTCTCGGCCAAGGCTCGATTCACCAGTCGCGTCGGGCCCTGGGGCTGGGCGAGCGTCGCCAGGGCGTGGAGGTGGGCGAGGGTGCCTTCGATCTCGCGGACCGAACGCCCGGCGTGGGCGGCGATGAGTTCGTCGAGCTGCGGCGGCAACACCAGACCGCGGTTGCTCGCCAAGCGGTTGACCAACGCCAAACGCGTCGCGGGGTCGGGGGCTTGGAGCTGGACGACCAGGCCCTGCATGCACCGGCTGACCAGGGCGTCGCTGAATTTTTGAATCAGCTTGGGGTGGCTGTCGCTGGCGAGGATCACCCGCGAGCCGGCGAGCTCGATGTGGTCGAAGCTGTGGAGGAACTCCTGCTGGGTCTTGTCTTTGTTGGCGAAGAAGCCGATGTCGTCCACGGCCAAGAGGTCCAGCCGACGCATCTTCCGGCGGAAGGTCTCGAGCGTGTTGCTGCGGACGGCGGTGATGTATTCGTTGGTGAACTGCTCGCCGGTGGTGTAGAGCACGCGGGCCTGCGGCTGACGCTCGCGCACCCGGCGACACGCGGCTTGCAAAAGGTGGGTCTTGCCCATGCCGCAGTCGCTGTGCAGGAACAGCGGGCCGGCGGACGCGGGGTTGGCGTCGGCGGGGTCGGCGTCGGCGAGCGAGACCGCCGCGGCGTAGGCCAACTCGTTGCACGGCCCGACGACAAAATCTTCAAAGCGGTGGCGGAACGAGGCGGCCGGTTTCGCGTCCCGGCCTTGCTTTGGACTCGGCGCGGTGGGTTGGCGGCGGGAGGCGTGAGGTTCGCGGTCGGACAAGCCGCGGTCACCGGCGGACGGAGCGGGGCGGCTGAAGCGGTCGGGCTCGACGCAGAGGTCCAGCCGGAGCTCGCCGGCCTCGCCCAGGCCGGCCTCGTCGCGCACGGCTTGTCGCAGCTCGTCGGAAAAATCCGTGCGGATCTTCTCAGCCACGAACCGGTTGGGCACCGCCACGTGCAGGGTCTGGTCTTGATCGCGGTAGTCCAACTGCACCGACGGCTGAATCCAGAGCTCGTACCGCCGTTGGCCCACGGTCTGGGCGAGTCGGTCGGCGATGCGCATATTGATACCGTCGTGGCGTGTGGACATGGACCACCTGCTCCTTTCCGCCGAGAGACCTGCCGTGACGCGGGCCGGGCGTGGGTTTTATTGCGGCGGGTCGGTGGGGTCTGGGCCGAACGGCCCGACCGGCAACTCCCGCTTGCCGCAAACAGATTTGAGATGGGTCCTTCCGAAATGCCCCTGACCGAAACGCCTCAACCCTCTCACCCACGACGCGGACGCTCGGAGCCGATCCAAGCCATCAGAAAACTCGCCCGGCAACACCGGCGGGTTCCCTGAACCTGTCTGGCCTGTCCTTGGCGTCGTGGTCACTGAATCGTGACGGGGTCGCGTTTTCACACGGGTCGCGGATTCCTTCCGCGTGGAGTGAGAATATGACTTGTCGATGCCGCTATCAACCGTGTTAACGCCGCGTTTATCGGGTTGACATTCTCAGCCGTAGCGAAGACAGCAGGTTAGGGCGCGGATTCTTTTTTTCCCCCACGGACCAAGGCGTTTGTGCACATCCTTGTGGATAACCGCAAACACTTTTCGAACGCCTCATTAACGCTTCGTTTACTCAACGGTTACACGGCTTACACCGCTTATCCACCGCACACGATTGAAGGGCGCGCATACAGAAAATAAGCGGCGTCTAATCTTGCAATATCCAACCCCAAGCGATCACTCGGGCGTATAGATCAACGCGGTCTTGCGCACGCTGACGCGGAACCCCAGCCCGCGGTACAGCCGCAGCGCCGGCTCGTTGCGGTCGTCGACCGCCAGAAACAGATCGCCCCGGCCGTGCTTGTCGGTCAGGTCCAACGCGTAACGCATCAACACCTTCGACAAGCCGCGTCCCCGGGCGTGCGGGCTGACGCCCAGATAGACCAGCTCGAACCCCCCGTTGCCGGTGGACTCGGCCAGCAGCAAGACCGCCGCGGGCCGACCGACGCCGTCACGCCACACCGTCCAGTGGCTCGGATCGAACCGCCCGGTGGCCATGTGGCCGGCGATGATGTCGTCCATCTCCCGCAGGCCCAGCAACCCCGGGCAGTCCTGGGTGTCCTGGTAGCTCTCGCTGATCGCCTCGGCAAACACCGGCCGATGGGCCTCGGACCAGTGCACCGGCGAAAGCGTCTCGCCGTCGAGCACGACCGGCGGTAGGGGGGCAAACGCTTTTCCGGGCCGCTGCATGTACGCCAACTCGGAGAGGAACCGGAACCCGCCGGCCTCGATCGCGCGTTGCTGCAGGGTCTGGCCGTGCTCCAACAAGGATTGCACCAGGCAGATTACCGACGCGTCGATGTCCGCCACCGCTCGGGCGACGAGTTGCCCGCTGAGCGTCACCCGCCCGCCCGACGCCACCGGCGAGAGAAACAGCATCGCGGTCTTCCCCACGCCCGGCACGATCAGCGTCGCCGCCGCCATCCGCTTGCCGTCCCACGCCACCCACAACCCGGTCAGGTCCAGTTGATTCTGCTCGGCAAACGCCAGAAACGGCCGAACCGCCGCCTCGCTGGGGTCCCGACGCCCGGTCAACAGCACCGACAACGCATCGCGCCGCAACCGCTCGCCGATCCGCTCGAAGCGGACGGAAGGGTCGGGGGCCGGGGAGGCGGGCGGAATGGGCGGGCCGGTCAGGGACGCCATGGCGGTGCAATACTTACCGGAGGTTCACGACATTAGTAAGTGTAAAAATCGTAACCGATGCTTTCGCGGCTTGTCGGCGGACGTATCACGACACAATCCGCCGGCTTCACAAAAATATGAACCAATCGGCAAGTCGTGGAATATTTCCGGGAGGCTAAGGATTAACCCGATGGTGAGTGATGCGGACAACCCCCAGGAGTGGCTGGACGACCACGGCGATGCGCTGTTTGCTTACGCTTGGCGTCGGCTCGGGCAGCGCGAATTGGCCGAAGATGTCGTGCAAGACACCTTGCTGGCCGCGTGGAAGCACCGCGACACGTTTCGTGGCCAAGCGACCCGCCGCACCTGGCTGATCGCGATCCTGCGGCGACGCATCATCGACGAACGGCGGCGTAAGGCCCGCCGACCGGCGTTGACCGTGCTGCCCTCGGCCGACGAATGGTTCAGCCCCAAGGGGCGTTGGCTGACCAAGCCGCAGGCGTGGAACGCCGACCCCGCGGACCACTGCGAGAAGGGTGATTTGCAACGCGTGTTGGCCCGGTGCATCGACGGCCTGCCCGAAGACCAGGCCGAGGCCTTCAAACTGCGGGCGATACGCGAGATTTCCACGCAAGATTGCTGTAATCAACTCAACGTCAGCACGTCTAACCTCGGGGTGCGGCTTTACCGCGCCCGCTTGGCGCTTCGGCGTTGCCTCGAACTGAATTGGTTCAAGGCCGCGGTCGGGAGCAAGTGATCCGCCCGAGGTCCTGCGTGCGTTATCTGCGAACCATCCGATTTGTTCTGGCCGGGACGTGCGCGGAAGTCAGCCGACTGATCTCCGACGAATGCGACCGCCCGCTGCAACCCGCCGAGCGCTGGTCCAGCCGGCTGCACCGCATCAATTGCAAGTCGTGTCGGCGGT
Organism: Planctomycetota bacterium; assembly: GCA_039199695.1. Taxonomy (GTDB): domain Bacteria; phylum Planctomycetota; class Phycisphaerae; order Phycisphaerales; family Phycisphaeraceae; genus Algisphaera. Next base: position 30,520 of record JBCCST010000021.1, read on the forward strand.
TTCGAGTTCAAGTGCAGCACATCCAAGCCGCGGTCAAAGAACGCCGCCTCGAACCGGCGCTCTCGGCGGACGCCAAACAACGCATCGCCCAACGGCTATCGGATGTTTCTAAATAATTTTTTGATGTCGCTGTAATGACTCGACGCGGCAAGCGTCCAACCCGTTGGAACAGGCCGATGTGGTTCGGCCACCAGCCATTCAACGACGTGGGCATCGCCCACTTGGAGGTAAAAGATGCTCAATCAAGCAAAACGTTTCCGTTCAGGGTTATCGCGCTACGCCCTCTTGACCGCGGGCCTGCTGATCGCCGCCGCGCCCGCCGCGTTCGGCCAAGCCGACGGCGACTTGCAGATCACCGTGACCAACGAAGGCAACTCGGACTTCTTCTTGACGCCCGTCTGGTTTGGTTTTCACAACGGCGGGTTCGACTTGTTTAACCCCGGCGAAGCCGCGTCGGCGTCGCTCGAAGCGCTAGCCGAGGATGGCATCGTCGACGGCCTGGTCGCCGACTTCACCGCCGCCCCCGGCGTGCCGGGCGACATCCAAGGTGTCGCCGCCAACCCCGCGGGCTTCGGCGGCGCTCCGGTGATCGACCCGGGCGAAACCGCGACCGCGTTTGTCACGCCGATCAACCCCGCGGCCTACCAGTACTTCACGTTCGCTTCGATGGTTATCCCGTCCAACGACACGTTCATCGGCAACGGCAACCCGTTCGCCTACCAGGTGTTCAACCCCGCCGGCGAGATCAACGACCCCTCGGGCGTGTTCACCATCGAGATCTTTGGTAGCGACCTCTACGACGCCGGCACCGAAGTGAACGATTCGCTGGGCGCCGCCTTCTCCGCCGCCGGCGGGATCGCGTCCGACGAGTTCGGCACCGTCCAACCGCTCGACGGCGCTGAATTGCTCAACTTCTTCGACGGCACCACCGCAGCGGGCACCACCATCACCGACTTCATCGGATCGGGTGAACTGCTCGCGACGATCACCGTGAGCGTGGTCCCCGAACCGTCGTCCGCCGCGTTGATCGGCCTCGCCTCCGCCGGGCTGGCGTTCCACCGCCGCCGCGCCTCGCGCTGAAGCGGTCGACGCATCGATTGAAACGTCCGACCTCAAACCCATCCCGATTTTCCCTCAAGCTCCGCGTGCTGGAAAGCGCGTCGGAGCTTTTTCATCCGGCGTGACCACACCGCGTTCATTCACCCACCCAAGCTCCAGGGCGCCCTTCAACGTGCGCCGTACCGATAACCCATCCTGGTCCAAGCCCGGCCACTTGCTGCAACGCGACAAAGCCAACGCACCACACCCCAATCGTTACGACCCACACGAGCCGCGCAACCGCTGAGCCTTAAACCCCGTGGCATTAAGTCGCGTCGGACTTTCCCCGATGGACCGATTAGTGAAGTTGGGTAAGCCGGGTCCGTATCCACGGGCCGGCCGCTTTTCGGCCCACGGCCGACCGCTTCGATCATGGGAGAAACGACATGGCCTCAGCAAAAATCAACGGCAACCACCACGGCACCACCAAGAACGGCTCGGCACCCAAAGACAAGACCGCCGAACTCTTCGCTAAGCAGGTCTTCACCACCGGCGAAGCGGCCGAGGTCTGCAAGGTCTCCCAACAAACCATCATCCGCTGCTTCGACGCCGGCCGGCTCAACGGCTTCCGCGTGCCGGGCTCCCGCTTCCGCCGCATCCCGCGCGAAGAACTGATCCGGTTCATGAAGGCCAACGACATCCCCACCGACGGCTTCGCCACCGGCAAGAAAAAAGTAATGGTCGTCGACGACGACCCCAACATCGTCGAGCTGTTCACCGACTTGCTCGGTCGGGACAACCGCCTGGAAGTCCGCAGCGCCGCCACCGGCTACGACGCGGGGATCGTTTCGTCGACCTTCAAACCCGATCTGATGATCCTCGACTACATGCTGCCGGACATCAACGGCAACGTGGTCTGCGAAACCGTCCGGAAAAACGACCAACTCAAAGACATGAAAATCATCATCGTCTCGGGCGTGGTCAACCGCGAAGAGATCGACGCGCTGCTCGCCGCCGGGGCCGACGAGTTTGTCAAAAAGCCGTTCGATCTCGAGAAACTGATGGGGCGGGTCGAAGCGTTACTGGAGATCTGAGGCGGAGTGATGAGTAAACAGTAAACAGTGACGAGTGACGAAATAACTCAACACGCCTTGCTTTACTCATCACTGTTCACTGGTCACTCATCACCGAACCCATGGTTTCCCACGAGCTCTCCAAACCGCGCCGCATCGAATTGATCCTGCGGCAGATCGAGACGTTGCCCACGCTCCCGGCGGTGGCGACGAAGCTCTTGTCGTTGACCGCCGACGAAGACTCGAACGCCAAGGAAGTCACGACGCTGATCCAGAGCGACCCGTCGCTGACGGCCAAAGTGCTCTCGCTCTGCAAGACCGCCGACAAGGGCGTGCGCAACGACGTGATCACCATCGACCGCGCGGTGGTGCTGCTCGGCTTCAACGCGATCCGCAACGCGGTGCTCTCGGTCAAAGTCCTCGAAGTCTTCGGCGGCGACATCGACGGCGACCTCGATCAACCCATGGCCGGCGGCCGACTCGCCGCCAGCGACGACACGCCGCAAACCCGTCTCGACCGCAAGGGGCTCTGGCTGCACAGCCTCGCCGTCGCGATCGCCGCCGAGCAGATCGCCAGAGCTCATCGGGATGCTGAACTGCCCGCCGAGGAAGCCTTCGTCTGTGGCTTGCTGCACGACATCGGCAAGCTCGCGCTCGACCACGTCCTGCCGCGGAGCTACGGCCGAGTCGTCGAACTCGCCGAGCTCCACCGCAGCGACATCGCCGAGGTCGAACGCAAGATCGTCGGCCTCGACCACCACACCGCCGGCAAACGCCTCGCCGAACAGTGGAACCTGCCGCTCCGCCTGCAGGACAGCATCTGGCTGCACGGCTCGCCCTACGAAACCTTGCCCCAGGTCGAACATCGCCGCATGGTCGGCCTCGTCAAACTCGCCGACGCCGTCGTCCGCGGCCGCCACGTCGGCTACTCCGGCAACCACACGCCCGGCCACGTCGAACAGCTTGTCGAACAGCTCGGCCTCTCGCTCGAAAAAGTCCACGACGCCACCGCCGACCTCTTCCCCCAACTCGAAGACCGCGGCCAGGCCCTGGGCATCCACGACGACCCATCCCACGAACTCGCCCTCGAATCCATCCAGCGTGCCAACGCCGCCTTGGGCAAGGCCAACGACGCGCTCGAACGACGCTCCCGCGTCGCCGCCGGCCAAGCCAAGGTCCTCGAAGTGCTCAGCGACTTCAACGCCTCGGCCGCGCCGGCCCGCTCGGTGCAAGACGCCATCGACAACGTCGTCAAGTCTTCGCAAGGCCTGATGGGCGACGGCTTCTACGCCGTCATCTACCCCACCCGCCACCACGACGTCAGCGATCCCGAAGCCGCGCCGCGTCCCGACGGCTACTGGCTGGTCAGCCAGTACAACCAACACGCCGAGCCCGTCGACGCCCGGTACATCGACACCCCGCCGCACACGCCCGACATCGCTGCGCTCGACGCGTCGCGGTCGATCGGGGTTGAATTGATGGGCGTGTTGCCGTGGATCGCCGACTACCTCATCGCCGCGGATGACCTGCGCGACGTGAAGATGCTGCCGCTGCCCTGCGGCTGGGGCACGGTCGCGATCCTGCTGCACGACAAAGACAAGCTGCCGGGCTGGAACATCCTCGGCCCGCTTGCGGGGACTTGGGGCAACGCCATCGCCGCCGCCGCGCAACACGCCGGGGCCCGCCGGCTCAGCGAAGACCTCGCCTCGGCCAACGCCGCGCTCGCCGCCGCCCAGGAAAAACTCCTGCACACCGAATCGCTGGCCCGCCTCGGCGAGATGGCCGCCGGCGCCGCCCACGAGATGAACAACCCGCTCGCGGTGATCTCGGGCCGCAGCCAACTCATGAGCATGACGCTCGAGCCCGGCAGCGACCACCAGAAGTCCGCCCAGATGATCTTCCGCGAGTCGCATCGGCTCAGCGATCTGATCTCCTGCCTGCGCATGTTCGCCGACCCGCCGATCGCCGACCGCAAGCCCGCCGACCTGACCGCCGTGCTGCAAAACGTAGTGGACAAGGTCCGCAAAGCCGCGACCAAACGCCAGGCCAACTTCGGTATCGATCTCCAACTGCCCGGCCAACTCCCGGCCGTCGAGATCGACGCCGCCCAGATCGACCGGGCCGTGACCGAATTACTATTCAACGCGGTGCAGGCCGAGCCCAAGTCGGCGGTGTTGGTCAAGGTTGTGGCCGACCCGCCGTTCGCCGCGGCCGGCGACCCCGACGCCAATGCCGAACCGTCTGTGCCGGTTAGCGAAGACGGGGCCACCGATCCCGTTCGGAGGACGCTGCACATCCAGGTCACCGACGACGGCGACGGCATGGACGAACACACCCTCAACCACGCGTTGGACCCGTTTTTCTCGGCCAAGGCCGCGGGCCGCCAGGTCGGCATGGGCCTACCCCGCGCCCAGCAACTGGCCCAGGCCCACGACGGGTCGGTCCGGTTACGCAGCGAGGCCGGCAAGGGAACCGTCGCAACTTTGTCGATCGCGCTGGATTCGCCGGAGTGAAAGCCCGATGGGCAAGGTGGAGAAAGCCCAACCCGCGGGGCTTCCGGCCGAGCGAAAGTTCGCCCAGCCGGCCGCGGACCCTGGGTGATTCATTCGTAACCGGAGCTTCCCGTGTCCACCAAGCGGACCCCCGCCACCCCGAAGAAGAACAAGGCCCGCCGCCGCACCTGTCGGGTGCTTCTGGTTGAAGCCAGCCCCGCCCAACGCGCCGCCCTCGAAGGCTGCGGCACGCCCCACCGGCCCATGAGCGTCGTCCACGCCCCGACGCTCACCGAAGCCCGCAAGTACTTGGCCGACCACAGCGTCGACCTCGCGGTCATCGCGCCGCAGCTGCCCGACGGCTCGGGCTTCGATCTCACCGCCGAGCTCTCGCGGATGAGCCACACCACCGCCAAGATCGTGATCGGCGGCAGCGCCGACTTTGCCAAAGCCCAGCAAGCGATCCGCGCCGGCGCCGACGACTACGTCGTCGACAGCATCAGCCCAGAAGAACTCAAAACCCGCGTCGCCGCCGCGCTCGACCGCAAGACCCGCGACAAGGCCCACGTCCAACGCGTCGAACGCCTGCGTCGCCTGTGCAAAAAACTCAACGCCGCCCGCGAGGAAGTCTCCAAGCAGGTTGACGTGCTGTGCAACGACCTGGTCACCGCCTACCAGGAACTCGCCTGCCAGATGCAGAACGTGGTGCAGACCTCCGAGTTCGACGGCGTGGTCAAGGACGAACTCGACCTCGAAGTCTTGCTGCGTAAAACCCTCGAACACTTGATGGCCAAGCTCGGCCCGGCCAACGCGGCGATCTTCCTGCCCGCGACCATGGACGAGTACTCGCTCGGCGGCTACGTCAACTACGACTGCACCAAAGAAGCCGCCGACCTGCTGCTCGAACAGCTAGCCGACAGCCTCGCCCCCCGCATCGCGGCCCACGAGGACCTGGTCCACCTGACCCGGCGGGAAGACATCGAACGCTGGATCGGCCCCGAGGCCGGGGCGCTGGGCGACAGCGAACTCCTCGCCGTGCCGTGCATGTGGGACGACGAGTGCCTCGCCGTGCTCGTGCTGTTCCGGGACGTGGATCAACCGTTTGTCGAAGACCACTTGGACCGCGTCTCGGCCTTGGCCCCGATGATGGGCGAAGCGCTCGAAAAGATTATCCGCGTCCACCACCGGTCCTTGTTCAGCGACGACGAACACGAAAGCTACGGCGAGTCGTACGACAGCGACGACACGGACAACCCCTTCGGCGTCGACCTCGACGACGAGGCCGACAACGACCTGCCGTTCTAAAAACGGCGCCAAACTTCCGCAAGCCCCTTGAAGCCATCGAGTAACTCGACGGCTTCTTTTTTCGCGACTCCAATCATCAGGCGACACGCCCGCCCCGCCAAAGACTTGGTGCCCAGGCCCCGCGGCCGTACACTACGCTCGCCCCTCGCCCAAGACGGCCGCGCGTCGCCGCCCGAACATAAACCCGCCAACCGTTGAACCCCGCCCCGGATTGTGGTGCGGGTTCATGTCTTTCGCAATGAAAGTAGAATCACGCCATGAGTCAAAAACCCTGGGAACACGCCAAAAGTTCGGGCAGCGAGGGCGATCCGCTTGCCGCCCGGTTCGTCTCGTCGCTCGACTACGACAAACGCCTGTACAAACACGACATCGCCGGGTCTATCGCCCACGCGCGGATGCTGCACAAGGTCGGCCTGATCACGGACGAAGACCTCCAACAGATCGAGGTCGGCCTCCGCCAGATCGAAATCGAGATCGAAGACCAAGGCGACGCCTGGCCCGGCTGGAAAGTCGAACTCGAAGACGTGCACATGTGCATCGAAGCGGCGCTGATCGAGAAAGCGGGCGACGCCGGGCGGAAGCTGCACACCGGGCGGAGCCGGAACGATCAGGTGGCGTTCGATATCCGCCTATGGATGCGTGACGCTTATGGCGAAATTTATCAAAAATGGCTTGCGCTCCACAGAGCGTTTATCGCGTGTGGGGAGACCTATGGCACAGTGGTGATGCCGTCATATACACACTTACAACGTGCACAGCCCATCGTTGTGGGCGGCGAATTGATGGCGTGGGTTGCGGCATTGAATGGTGCAATGACACGCATGACCAACCTCATTGAGAATGAAGTTGAAAGTCCTTTGGGGGCTGGGGCGATTGCGGGCTCAAGCCTTCCGCTTGATCGAGGTGAAGTCGCAAGGAGCCTTACCATGAGGCTTTATGATTGTGCGAACTCGATTGATGACACCGCATCGCGAGATAAGGCGATAGATTTTGTTTATGGGCTGACGATGTTTTCGATGACGCTCTCCCGCTGGGCGGAGCAGTGGATCATCTACGCCACGACGGAGTTCGGCTTCATCACGCTCGACAACCTGTACACCACCGGGTCGTCGATGATGCCGCAGAAGCAGAACCCCGACATGCTCGAGCTCATCCGCGGCAAGACCGGGCAGGTGTACGGCTCGCTCATGGCTTTGCTCACCATGTGCAAGGGCATCACCATCGGTTACAACCGCGACCTGCAGGAAGACAAACGTCACGTCTTCGCCGCCTACGACGCGGTGTGCGACTGCCTCGACATGGCCGCCGCGATCGTGCGGACGACGACGTTCAACGAAGAGAAGATCAAGGCCGGGCTGAACCGCGGGTACCTCGACGCGACCTCGTTGGCGGAGTATCTGGTGACCAAGGGCGTGCCGTTCCGTACTTCGCACCAGATCGTCGGCGCACTGGTCCGCAAAGCCACCGAACTCGAACGCCACGAACTGAAGAAACTCAGCCTCGGAGAGATGCAGGCCGAGTGCGACGCGATCGAACAGGACGTGTTCGACTGGCTCGGCCCCGAGAACGTGGTCAAGCGGTACCAGAGTGCCGGCAACGCGGGGTTGAGCGGGTTCGAGGCGCAGCTTGCGGCGTGGAAGGAACGGCTCGGCGAGAAGGATTAAAGCAGGAACCGCAGATTTCGCAGATCTACGCAGATAAGATTTGATCACTGTGGATTTAAACTCTGTGTTGATCTGCGAAATCTGCGGTTAAAGGTTTTTGTTTTATGTTGATCCTCACCGTCATCCAAGGCCCGGACAAAGGCCGACGCTTCGAACTGCCCGACCACGAGCCGCAGCAGATCGGCCGATCGTCCGAAGCGTTGCCGTTGACCGACCAGACAATCTCCCGCCGCCACGCGGAGATGACGCCCGATGCCGGGCGGTGGATTTTGCGCGACCTGGGCTCGTCCAACGGCACGTTCGTCAACGGCGTCCGCGTCACCGAGGCCCGTACGCTCCAGCCCGGCGACCAGATCCGCGCGGGCACGTCGCTGCTGATCTTCGGTGAAGACGAGAAACAACGCCGCAGCAAGATGGCGGGCGTGCGGCTGGCGGGGCGAAAAGAAATCGACGTCAACGTCGAGCACACCGTCGCGAGCAACGACGACTCGATGATCATGAGCTCCCCCGACCCGCGGCAGTCGGCCGAGTTTCAACTCGACATCATCTACGAGCTGGTCAACCTCATCGGTACGATCACCGACAAGCAGGAGCTGTACGAGAAGGTGATGGAGGTGGTGTTCAACTACTTCGACGCCGACCGCGGCTTTATCCTGGTCACCGAAAAGGTCGGCGACCCGCCCGAGCCGATGGTGGTGCGTCGCCGGCACGACGGCGGCAAGAACCTGCTGCCCGAGCTGCGGGACAAGGGCAAGCCGATCACGATCAGCCGAACGATCGTGCAACACGTCATGAAACACGGCGTCGGCGTGCTGTCGAGCAACGCGATGAGCGACACCCGCTTCGCGGCCGGCGACAGCGTGCAGGGCTACGGCATCCGCTCGGCGATGTGCGTGCCGATCAAATACAAAGACCGTCTTTACGGCGTCATCCAGGTCGATTCCAAGATCGCCAACTACACCTACACCGAAGACCAGCTCACGCTGCTGACCGCCATCGGCGTGCAGACGGGGCTGGCGCTGGCGAACCTCCGCCTCGTGGACGCCCGGCTACGCAGCGAACGCCTCGCGGGGGTCGGCCAAACCGTCGCGTCGCTGTCGCACTCGATCAAAAACATCCTGCAAGGCATGCGCGGCGGCGCGGACGTGGTCGAGCTGGGCCTGCGCAAGCAGAACATGGGCGTGGTCAACTCCGGCTGGGAGATCGTCTCGCGGAACCTCGAGCGGATCTACGAGCTGACCATGAACATGCTGGCGTACTCGAAGCAGCGTCGGCCCGAGATCGAGATGGAAAACCTCGTGCCGCTGCTCGAAGAAGTCGCGGCGTTGGTGAGTAAGCAGTACGAGAACAAAAAGGTGGCGTTGATCTCGGACTTCGCGTCGGACATGCCGCCGGTGCCGATCGACGGCGGGGCGATCCACCAGGCGGTGCTGAACCTGTTGAGCAACGCGCTCGATGCGGTCGAACCCGAGCAGGGGATCGTGACGCTGCGTTGCGAGTTCGACGCGGCGGCCGAGCGTGTCGTCGTGTCGGTGGCGGACAACGGCGAAGGCATGAGCCCGGCGACCAAGCGGGGGTTGTTCGAGCCTTTCCATTCCACCAAGGGCCTGCGCGGCACGGGCCTGGGCTTGGTGGTGACCAAAAAAGTCGTCGACGAACACGGCGGGACGATCTCGGTCGAGTCCACGCGCGACCACGGCACCACGTTTACCATCCACTTGCCACTCACGATGGGCGCGGCCCCCGCCTCGGCCGACACCCACGGCCCGGGCGTTCCCGCTTCGATTTAACGCTTCGGTTTTCGCTTCCGCCCACTACAATGTGGTGCGAAAAGGTGGCCTGAACGCTCGGAATGGCCGATTTCGAGGGTAACGAATCCGTTTTCTTGCCGTATCACCGGCCACCTGCGATTCTTGGTGCCGTCCGTTCGGGCGGGTGTGCAATAAGTCCCCCGTTGAGGCGTTGAAATCCCATGGCGATGAACACTTCTTTAGCGGCAATCCCGGCGAACCGATTCGACTCCGCCGCGGCCTGGCACCTCATCAACCGGGTGGGCTTCGGCGGTAATCCCACGGAGCAGCGCGAGTTGCACGCGATGGGCCGGGACGACGCGGTCGATTATCTGATCGATTACGCCCAAATCGATGTCGCAAACCTGCCGGGCATCGATCTGGACCCCGAGGTGATCCGAAAACTGACCGACGAAGAACGCCAGCGTTTCCGCGAAGGCCGCCGCAACGGCGATCAGGACATCATCGACGAACGACGGCGGCGCAACCTTGAAGCCCGCCGGGCCGACGGGAAGATGATGACCGAACTCCGGCGATGGTGGATGCAGCGGATGGTCGCGACGCCCCGCCCCGCGGAAGACCGCCTGACGCTGTTGTGGCACGGCCACTTCGCCAGCAGTTGGCGTAGCGTCCGCGACACCTACCTGATGTATCAACAGCACGAGTTGCTTCGGCAAAACGCCAACGGCAACTTCGCGGACCTGGCCCGCGGGATCATCCGCGACCCGGCGATGCTCAAGTACCTCAACAACAATCAAAACAACAAACGCCGGCCCAACGAAAACCTCGCCCGGGAGTTGATGGAGTTGTTCACCCTTGGCGTCGGGCATTACACCGAAGCCGACATCAAAGCCGGTGCCCGCGCCCTGACCGGCTACGGCATCGACGACAACGATTTCAGATTCCGCGAGTCGCAGCACGACAAGTCGGAAAAATCCATCCTCGGCCAAAGCGGCGCCTTCGACGGCGATGATTTCGTCGACATCCTGTTGCGCGAAGAATCCTGCGCGAAGTTCGTAGCGCTGAAGCTCTACGACGCGTTTGTGGCCGACGTCGGCGATGTCTACGAAGCCGTGCCACGAGAAAACCTCAGCGTCATCAACAAACTCGCCCGTCTTTTGGAGCGCAACAACTACGAACTCAAACCCGTGCTCACCGTGTTGTTCAAGAGCCAACACTTCCACGACGCGGCGGTGGTCGGCAAAAAAATCAAAGACCCCACCCAACTCACCGTCGGCACGATGCGCAGCCTAGGCCTGCCGACCCGCGACCGCAGCCTGATCGACCGAGGCATGGCCGCGATGGGTCAGGTGCTCTTCGAACCGCCCACCGTCGACGGCTGGGACGGAGGTCGATCCTGGATCAACACCTCGACACTGTTCGTCCGGCAAAACCTAACGACCTACCTGATCAGCGGCAAACACCCGTCGAAGAAAAGTACGCCGAAGAAGGTCGGCTACGACCCGCAGGCCTGGCTGGCGGGCCGGGACGACCGCTCACCCGCCGCGGCGACCGATGCCCTGATCGACCACTTGGTGGGTCCGCACATCCCCGCCGTCCGCCGTGCGCCGATCCACCAGTTCGTCGCCCAACGCGAATCCGGCGACAACATCACCAACACCACGCTCGTCGAGTTGGCCTGCCTGATTACCGCGATGCCCGAGTACCAACTCTGCTAAATCCAAAGCCCATGCGGCGTCCATTTGGCGCCTAGGGTTGAACGGCGGTGTCGCCTTCAACTCATCATTCATTCACTACGTTTAGCTCATCACTGCGACCAACGGAAGCCCTCCATGTGTGATCATTACCACCCCCAGAGCTGCGAAACCCCCGACCCGACCGACGCCGGCTTCACCCGCCGCCGCTTCCTGGGCCACAGCCTCGGGCTGGTCTCTGCGGCGACCACGGTGCCGGCGTTTCTGATGCGGGCCGGCGACGCCCTCGCCGCCGACACCACGATGCGGCTTTCCAGCAAGCCCGGCGTACCCGACGACCGCGTGCTCGTCGTCGTTCAACTCTCCGGCGGCAACGACGGGCTCAACACCGTCATCCCCTTCGGCGACGAGGTCTACTACAAGTCACGCCCGGGCCTGGGCATCAAAGAAGACCGCATCCTCACCCTCGACGGCACCGACGGCGTCGGGCTCCACCCCGCCCTCGCCCCGATCCACGAGATGATGCAGGGCGGTCTCGCCGGCGCGATCCAGGGCGTGGGTTACCCCAACCCCAACCGCTCGCACTTCTCCTCGATGGATATCTGGCACACCGCCGACAATTCGAACAACGGGCTCGGCGGCCGCGGCTGGATCGGCTCCGCGATGGATCACCTGGCCGAGCCCACGGGGCTCGACTGCTTGAGCATCGGCAAGTCGGCTCCGTTGGCAATGCTCGGCAACACGTCCCGGCCCGTCAGTTTTGAAAACGCCCAACTCTTCCGTTGGGCCGGCCGGGACCTCGACAAAAAACTGAGCGAAACCTACGACGATGTCCACGACGCCGCGGTCGAGGCCGGCAGCGAAGACCCCCTGGCCTTCATCAACCGCACCGCGATGGACGCCCAGGTCGCCAGCGACCAGGTCCGCAAGGCCGTCGGGTCGAAGAACCAAACCAAATGGCCCAATGCCGGCTCGCTGGGCAAGCAACTGCAGATGGTCGCCAAGATGATCCGCGCCGACCTGCCGACGCGGGTGTACTACGTCGCGATGGGCGGTTTCGACACGCACGCCAACCAGTTGAATAACCACCAGAACCTGATGGACCAGTTCGCCAAGGCCATGAAGTCGTTCTACGACGAACTCGAAGCCACCGGCGACCGCTCCCGCGTGGTCAGCCTCGCTTTCAGTGAGTTCGGACGACGGGTCCGCCAGAACGCTTCGGGCGGTACCGATCATGGCTGCGCCGGGCCGTCGTTTGTCTTCGGCGAACACATCAACTCGGGCATCCTCGGCCAGCACCCTTCGCTCACCAAACTCGACAACGGCGACCTGATCCACAACATCGACTTCCGCAGCCTCTACACCGACCTGCTGCAAGACTGGATGAAGCTGGACGCCGAGCAAGCGCTGGGCCAACGCTTCCCCTCGGCCGGGATTCTGCGTCAAGCCACCGCGTGACGATCAACACTCCCTCATAAAATCGCCCTCGCTACAAACGATGAACAACGCCCCCGGCCAGAGCAGGTCGGGTTTGATCACGCGCGACGATCACCGGATAATCGCGGCGTGCGAAAACTCATCTATGACCTGATGGCCAACGCCCACCGCAACGCGGCCATCCGCCAAATCAGAGACCTCGAGAGCAAACTGCCCAGCCCCGCGTCACGCTTCGCGGTGCCCTTCGTCTTTAAGGGCCAGGGGCACTTCCGCAAAATCAAGCCGAAGCAAAACCCCACCGAAATCGAGGCGATGTACCACACCCTCTGCGACCTCAAGCCCCAAAGGGTCTTGGAGATCGGCACCGCCCGCGGCGGATCGCTTTACCTCTGGAGCCAGGCCGCGACCGACGACGCCACGCTCGTCAGCGTCGATCTGCCCGGCGGCGACTACGGCGGGGCCTACCCCGATTGCCGTACGCCGTTCTATCAATCGTTTGCGCGGCCCGAACAGACCATGCACCTGCACCGCGCCGATTCCCACCAACCGGCGTCGTTGGATCTGGTCAAGCAAGACTTCGGCGACCAACCGATCGACTACGCCTTCATCGACGGCGACCACCTCTACGAGGGCGTCAAGCAAGACTTCGAGATGTACGGCCCCCTTGTGCGGCCCGGCGGTCTGATCGGGTTCCACGACACCCAGCCGCGCCCCCAACAACCGACGATTCAGGTCGATCGCCTGTGGCGAGAAATCGTTGAGCGGTATCCCGATCACACGCAGGAATTCGTGGGTCCGGGCCGGGCGATCGGCATCGGCCTGCTGCGCGTCCCCGAAACGGGTTTACAACTAACTTGATCAAGCGGTCTAAAGAATCAAGGCTTCTTGAAGACCGGCCCGCCGTCATCCATCGTTGATTTCTTCCGGCCGTTTGGTGGCGACCAGATTGACCGTCTCTTCGTAGTGCTCTCGGCGAGGCTCGGGGACGATGCGGGCGGTTTCGGTGTCGAACGTGAAGAGTTCGTAACCCAAGCCTTCGATTTCGTCTCGCATCTGGGCGGTGGTGTAGTCCAGCGGGGCGGTGGTGTTGTCGTTGAACTCGACGTAAAGCACCGGGGCGTCGGGGCCCTCCAGCAGGCTGCCAGCGCCGCGGATGACCTGGAGTTCGGGGCCGTTGACGTCGATCTTGATCAGATCGACCTTCTCGATCTGGTGCTCGACACAATAGCCGGCCAACGCGACGGCGGGGACCTGCACCGTGTCGACGACCGAGCCGTCGGGCCGCAGCGGCGTACTGATCGAGTTGAACGCGGCGTCCGCGGGATCGCAGACCTGGATCGTCACCTCGCCGGCCTCGCTGAAGACGGCCAGGTGGTTAATCGTCAGTTGCGGCAGAGTGTTGATCTGGGCGTTGCGTTTCAGAAACTCGAACGTAGCGGGGGTCGCCTCGAACGCGTGGGACTGGCCCGACGCTCCCACAAGGTACGCCCCGAGTAGCGCAAACTGTCCCACATGTGCACCAACGTCGAAGTACACGCCCCCGGGCTTCAGGCAGGCCGCCAACACCGCCGCCTGCTCGTAATCGCTGCAGCCGTCGAGGTAGATCCTTCTCGCTAAGCGGTCGTACCGCGGAATCGCCACTTTCATGCCGCCGGTGAACGGCAGGTCGACGGTCGCGCGGGGCGACACCCGACGGCACAAAGACCACCACGTCCGGCGGAGTTTGCGCGGCACCGCGTGAGGAGGAAACATGGTGCCGAGCGAAGGCGGGGTCATGGTTTGCGTCCGTTTTGCATAAAGAAAGGCCGTCCGTTTGGATGCGACTTGGCCTCATACTTTATCGATCACGCATCGATTAATCGCGCCTATACCCATGTAAATCGTATCGATCAGCGCCAAGAGACGAGGCTGCGCCAAAACGCACCGAGTTGCCGGGCCAGCGCAACACGATCGTGGACCCGTTCGACGTACGCCCGGCCGCGTTGCCCCAGTTCCAGACGCAAGGCTTGATCTTCGGCCAACGATTGGATGGCCCGGGCCCATTGCGCGGTGGTCGATACGGTGAGCCCGCGCTGGTCTTCGTTAGCTCCCGCCGCCACGAGGTTCTCGCCGACCGCCGAGCCGACCCACGGCAAGCCCCAGGCCATGTACTGCAAAGTCTTGTACGGGCACTTGCCCCGCGTCCACAGCGTGTCGGGCATCGGACACAAACCCAGGTCGGCCTCACGCAGCGCACGATCCTGCTCGTCGGGCGACCACGGCCGATGATCGATCTTCAATTTCGATCCCGGAAACGCCAACGCTTCGCCGCCCACCAAGCGGAACGTGATCGGCACGGCGGTATCGATCTGCGAAAACACCGCAGCGATATCGCGTATGTATGCCTGCGTGCTCCCCGAGCCGAGCCAGAGCATCGTCACCCCGTTCGATTCCGGGGCGGGGCGTAAAGGCACCACGTCGGGCAGATCGACCGCCATCGGCATGATTTCAACCCGATGGCCAAACGGCTCGGACAACTCGGCCAAAAATCGGCTGCCCACCAACGACGCGTCCGCCCGGCCGACCGTGGCCTTGAACCGACGACGGCGGACCCAACTCGGCTGCCCGCCGTTCTTGCTCGAATAACTCAACGGATCGTCGAAATCGATCACCCAACGCTTCGCCGCCACGCGCACCGCCTTGGCGTCGCGGGCAGTCAGGATATTGCGGTGCCACCACACCGCGTCGGCCCGGCGCATCTCGTCCAAGAGCGCGTTTCGCTCCGGGCTCGGCCGGGGCCAGGTGCGGGGCGTGACATGAATCCCTTGCTCGGCGAGCGGCGCGATCCAATTCTCGACGCGCTGCTGGTACGACGCCGAAGACGGCTTGCGGGTCACCGCAAGGATGTGGATCGGGTCGGCCATGAGGCTGGCGATGATACACTGCTCGACTCCACGCGATCCGAGCGGATCGCGGACCCACCCAACATGGCCGACACCGACCCCACGATTGCCTCCGACGACCTGCCCGCCGACTCGGCGTGGCTGTCGCTGCCCGAGGTCGAGGTGTACAAGCAGGACCGGCGCAGCCGGGTGTGGCGGGTCGAGGACGACGCGGGTCGGCCCTGGGTGGTCAAGCGGTTTGAACACAGCCCGCTGCGGCAAAAAATCACCGCGGCGTTCGGCCAACACCCCGCCCATCGCGAGATGAATTGGCACGCCAAGCTCATCGCGGCCGAGTTGCCGGTGGTCCCGATCGCTGCGGCAGGCCACGATGAGCTTGGCCGCCATTGGCTGGTCACCCAATGGCGGGGCGACGATTTGACGACCTGGATTGAGCACGGCCGATTGGCGGACGACGTACCCCGACGCCACGCGGTCGCGCGACAACTCGGCGAACTGGCGGGCCGGATCATGCAGATGCGGGTGTTCAACCGCGACTTCAAAGCCCGGAACTTCGTCATCGACGACGCCGGCAAGGTCTGGTTGATCGACGCGGGTGGTTGCCGGGGCGGCAAGGGCACGCCGCTGCTTGCGATCGCGCTGCGGATGCTGACACTGCTCAACCGCACCGCCCAAGGCGCCGCCCAGGCTTCCGGCCGAAACGACGCCAAAGTCACCCGGGCCGACCGCCAACGGTTTTTCCGTGCGATGCTGACCGCCTGGCCGACGCTGCCCGACGGGCTGCAGCACCTGCCGCGATCGCGTGAATTCGATTGATCCGGACAGGGGTTATCGCATCGAGAGATACCACTTGCCTTCGTGTTGTTCGAAGGTCCAAGGGTCGCGTTGGTCGCCGGTGGACGTGGTGATGGTGACCATGGCCGTGGCGGTTTCGCCGTCGATCGTGAGGTCGTCGAGCGCGGTGATCTCGGCGTCTAGGGTCTGGGTCGCTTCTTCGTCAGATTCACCTTCGCCCGCCGTCGACTCGGAGTCCGCGGTTCCTTCTTCGGTAGCGTCCTCCGGCGTGGCGAGTTCGTCCTGGCTGTACTGCATGGCGAAGATCAGCGACATCGCTTCGACGAAGAAGCCCTCGGGGTCACCGATGCGTTTGGCCAAGCGGATCGTCTCCGCCTCGGCGTTGTCGCTCATCATCAGGTCCATCGGATTGAGGTTCCGCGGCAGGTATTCGTCCACCAACGCCCGCAGCCGGGGATCGCTGCCGGGATCTTGGGCCATGGCCGCCATCGCCAAAGCCATCTGCCCGATGACTTCGTCCCGGCTGGCCGGGGAAACGATCGCTACGAAAGCCTCCCAATCCCGATCGTTAAACGCATCGCGAGCCGCTTCGTACGTCGCTTCGGGCGTGTCGTAGCCTTGGGGGGCCTCGGCCTCCTCGGCGTGGGCCGCGGGGCACACCGCCAACACGCCGACGAGCGTCACCAGCCAAGCTAAACAAAAGGATTGGTTTTTCATCAGTGGGGCTCCTCAATTCTCAGGTTTTCTATGATATCTCCCCGATCGGCCAAGCGAAGGCTATCTCCGCAGCACGCGACACAACCCCCGCGGCTGCCCTACAATCTCCCACTTCGCCGGATCGGCCCGACGGCCGACCACGCCCACGAAACCCCGATATCCGTCCACCACCGCCCCCGCCGGGGTCCCCCGCGACCCACGCCAACCGATGTCTACCCCGCCCCACATCCGCAACTTCTGCATCATCGCCCACATCGACCACGGCAAGTCGACCCTCGCCGACCGCATGCTCCAGGGCACCGGCGTGATGCACGAACGCAATGCGCGTGAACAAACGCTCGACAACATGGAACTCGAACGCGAGCGCGGCATCACCATCAAGGCCTCCGCCGTCTCGGTCGAACACGAATTCAACGGCGAAACCTACGAGCTCAACTTCATCGACACGCCGGGCCACGTCGATTTCCACTACGAAGTCTCGCGGGCTTTGGCCGCCTGCGAAGGCGCGGTCCTCGTGGTCGACGCGACCCAGGGTGTCGAAGCCCAGACGGTGGCCAATCTGTACAAAGCCGTGGACGCCGACCTCGAATTGATCCCCGTCATCAACAAGATCGACCTGCCCAGCGCCCAGCCCGAAGAACGGGCCGAGCAAGTCGAAGACGTGCTCGGCCTCGACGCCGCCGACTGCATCATGACCTCGGCCAAGACCGGCCAGGGCGTCAGCGAACTGCTCGATGCGATCTGCGAACGCTTCCCCGCACCAACCGCCGACGGCAAATGCGATCCCGAAAAACCGTTGCAAGCGCTCATCTTCGACGCGATCTACGACGACTACCGCGGCGTCGTGGTCTACTTCCGGATGATCAACGGCCGGATGAAAAAAGGCGACCGCATCCTCATGATGGGGGCCAAGCGGACGTTCCAAGTGACCGAACTCGGCAAATTCCGCCCGCAGATGACCCCGACCACCGAACCGTTCGAGGCCGGCGACGTGGGCTACATGGTCGCGGCGATCAAAACCCTCGAAGACGTCAACATCGGCGACACCATCACGCTCGACACCGCCCGCTGCGACGAGCCGCTGCCGGGCTACGAAGAACCGGCCCCGATGGTCTACTGCGACTTCTACCCGTCGGGCGAGACCCAGTTCGACGATCTCCGCGACGCGATCGCCCGGCTGCACGTCAACGACGCCAGCTATACCTACGAGCCCACCAACTCCGAAGCGTTGGGCAGCGGTTTCCGCTGCGGCTTCCTCGGTATGCTCCACATGGACATCATCCAGGAACGCCTCGAACGCGAGGGCAACGTCAGCATCGTGCAGACCGCGCCGACCGTGACTTACGAAATCAAAATCATCGGCAAGGGCGGCGACAACGAGGTCATCCAGATCACCAACCCC
>JBCCST010000022.1:0-48658 GCA_039199695.1 Planctomycetota bacterium
GCAGGACGTGACGCAGTCCCGACGCGAACGACGGCGTGTCCATGCCCAGCTCGCGCTGCTCGATGCAGCACTTGTCGGAGATCATGGCGTATTCAACGGGGTCTTCGAGCGTGATGATGTGCTTGTGGTAACGCTTGTTCATCGCGTCGATCATCGCGGCGAGCGTGGTCGACTTACCCGAACCCGTGTCGCCGGTGACGAGCACCAGGCCGCGGGGCAGATACGTCAACCGGCTGATCACGTCGGGCAGGTTCAATTCGGCCAGCGGGGGGATCTCGGTCTTTATCGCCCGCAGCGAGATGCCGACGCTGCCGCGCTGGCTGTGAGCGTTGACGCGGAAACGGCCGAGGCCGGGGATTTCGTAGGAGAAGTCCGAGTCTTTGATCTTGTCGAAGACGCGCATCTGGTCGTCGGTCGCCATCTGCTTGAGCATCCGCATCGCGCCCTCGGGCGTGATGACCGGGTAGTCCAGCGGCGTCATGGTCGTGTGCACGCGAGCCATCGGCGGGTGGCCGGACACCAGGTGGATGTCGGACGAACCCAAATCGAGTGCCGTTTTCAAGATCGTGTCGAGTTCCATGCGTCGTCGCCTCGGGGGTGGGGTTGAGATCAATCGGGGGTACAACGGCGGCCGACTTCACGCCGACGCCGCGCGGTAAATCCGCACCTTGTGTGTATCGACCGGTCCGGGGCAGCAGATAAGTGCGTGGCTTACCCCGAATTTCTCAATCGCCCCACCGCCACAACCGCGCGAAACCGTACAACCGCTTCCGTCGGCCAGACCGATAAGCCCATGTCGTCCGCCGCGCCCATGAATAAACCAGGCCGCCGATCGCAACGAATAGCGCGATGAAAAAGTTATCAACGCACGCAGAGAGTTGACTCGATGCGCAAAACCACACTCGGGCGACGGAAGGCCGCAAGTGGATGGATCAGTCGATGTGGAGTTGAACGGCGATGATTCGCCGATCACGCCGCGGGGATGAACGGGCTGATGTCGATCGGGCGATCGAACTGCACGCCGACGTCGTAGGTGGCCACGTCCTCGGCGACGCGCTGGATCGCTCGGCACCACGCCACGCGGGCGGGGACGATCAAGCCTTTGTGCTGCGACGACTGGAGCGCCACGGTGCAGCGGGTGCCGGCGTGGAGTTCTTGGTCGTGGACGAAGCCCAGGCCGCCGGTGGAGATGTTGCGGCTGTGCACGACGTAGGTGCCGTGGTCCGCCTCGGTGTTTTCCGGCGGGGCCAGGCGGATCATGCAGCGGAAGCTGATGGCGTGGCGGGCGTGTTCGCGGTGGCCGGTGGCGTCGCTTTCGCCGCCGGCGAAAGACGGGGCCTGCGCGGCGAGTTCTTCGTCGCTGGGGCCACGTTGGACGCGTTCAAGGATGCTCATCCACTGCTGATCCGACACCCAGAGCCGCGCGGTATCCGACTCGCCGCCGGGCAAGCCCGCGTCCAAGTCGTCGGCATCAGCATGGGGGGGAAACGCGAGCGTCAAAGCCTTCTCCTCAATAACCTTCGTGGTTATCGACGCCTATGGAGCGCGGGTTTAGCCGAACCCGTCCCGCCGGACGCGGCTATCCCCCGGGCTTCCCCAAGGCTTCCACCAACCGCCCGCGGAGGAGCACTCGATTTAACGCATCATTCACCACAAACCCATCGAGCGGTCACACGAGTCCGATATCTTTCGGCCTCACGGGCCCTGGAGAAGGCCCGCGGGGAGAGTCGGGGAGAACGTGAGGGCAGGGAAAGGTGTCGGCCCGTCTCGGGCCGTGGCGCCAGGAGGAGTGCGTCACGGCCCGCCCGGCATCTTTTTCCCGACGCCTGATCTATTTTGAAGTGCTCAATGTGGTTCTAAAGACCGCCCTACCGCCAAGCGGACGCCGAGGCTTCCCGGCTGATCTCGTAGGGCCGGACCCGCAACGCCCGGCGTTCTTCGGGGTAGCCGTCGAAATACCACCGTGTCTCGACCAAACGGATGTAGCCCTTGGTCGTGGGCCCGAAAAACTCGTAACTCGTGGTCCCCGCGGAGTCTTCACGGGTGTAGGTCACGTCCACCTGGTCGCCGCGCCGCAGCGTCGCCGCGGTGGTCCACGGCCCCTGGTTCACACTGAACCACGCCCCGCGTTGGCGGTGGGTCTGCTCGTCGATCTCGATGTAGGTCAGCCCCTGGTCGAGCCGACGCACGATCGCAAACGGCTCGATGACCGCCAGCGTCTCGGCGATGCCGATCGGCAAGACCTCTTCCATCGGCTCGGCAACTTCTTCGGGCAATAGCGACGACAACCGCCCCGCCGTGGTGCATCCCCCGGCCATGGCCGCGCCCCAAACGACCAGCGCGAGCAGCAGCAGGCCGGGCAAACGCAAAGACAAAGTGAGCGGGTGAAGCCGATCCATCTCCTATTTTTCGGCCACCACACCGCCGCGGGACGAATCTGCGGGACGGATCTCGTTTCGCGCAACGGGTGATCGCCGATCACTGGCTCGCGTCTATGTCGTCGCTCGATCGAATCAGCTCTTGTCCAAGGCTTGCGAAGCGCCGTAAGTACGCCAAATTCGGGTAACGGTCGCAACCCTTCGGCGTAAAACCCGGCATGACGTTCTCGCGCCCCACGACTCGTTATTTGTTGATTATGGTCATCGGGGCCGCGGGCGTGGGTTTGCTCTCCCAACCGGCTTGGGCCAATCCCCACGCCAGCCCTCCGATCCTGCTCACCCTCGCGACGACCGACGATGACGAAGATGATGACGACAGCGCGACCTGCATGATCAGTTCGCTGAGCCTGATCACGGCGTTGGGGGCGAGCCTGTGGTGGACGTCGCGCAAGCCACTGACGACCTAAGTCAAGCCGAGCGCCGACGCCGCGAAGCGGTCAAGCCTACCCCCACCGCCAACAACGCCAAGGACGTCGGCTCCGGGATCAGCGTCAGGCCCTGGCTGGCCGCGGCGCTGGTGCCGAAGTTGTCGGCCCAGATCGTGTAGTCCGCCGCATCCACCACGCCGTTGCCGTTGCCGTCCGCAGCCAACGCCGCCGTCGAGCCGAAGTTGTCCGCCCACACCGTGTAGTCCGCCGCATCCACCACGCCGTTGCCGTTGTAGTCGCCGGCCAGCAGGTTGATCGCCACGACCGACAACGCGACGCGGCTGGCTTCGTACAGCACGTCGAACTCCAAGCCGCCGCCCAGCGTGGGCAGCGCGATGTTGTCGAACGTGCCGGTAACCGTGTCGGCGAGGATCAGGTCGTATTCATCGCCCAGGCCGATGCCCGACACGTCGGCGGCGGACACCACCAACGAACCCGCCAGGCTTGCCGTGTCATCGACCTGCAGCAGGTCGTCGGCGCCGGCCGCGGTCTCGATGCCGAAGGCGATGCTGCTGCCGCTGGTCAGCGCCAGGGCGCTGGCCGCGTTGGTGTTGACGATGGTGATGTCGCCGCCGTTGATCGTGCCGGTGGTGATCGCATCGACGAGCACGAGGTCGCCGTTGGTGTTGTTGAGGCTGCCGAAGTCGGCGGTGCCCTGGGCGATCACGATGGTGCCGCTGTTGATCGTCGCGCCCGACGAGAAGTTGCCCTCGGCGACGTTGAGCAGGCCGTCGGCCTGGACGAACGCGCTGTTGGTGACGTTGATGGTTTCGTCTTCGTCGATCACCAGCGTGCTGCCGAAGAGGCCCGAGTTGGTGACGACAATGCCCGAGTTGGTGAAATTGAGCGTGCCCGAATCGAACTCGACTTCATCGAAGCTGCTCGTCGAGATCGACCCGATGCTGAGCGACCCGCCGTCGACTTCGATCGGCCCGCCGAGAACGGCCAAGCCGTCGAAAGCGAGGTGCTTGCCCGCGTCGAGCAGGGCCGGGCCGCCGGAGAAGATGGTGTCGATATCGCTGGCCGAAAAGGTTTTGCCTTCCGTGTAGCGGATCAGGCCGGTGTCCCAGTTCACGGTGGGCACCGGTGTGTAGTTCGTGCCGGTGAAGTCGAGGAAGATCAGGTCGTTGGCGATGAGTTCGCCGCCGGTGAGGTTGATGGTGCCACGGTCCTTGAGATAGAAATCGCCGTCGACGGTGAGCCGCCCGTTTTCGAGCAGGTTGAGGGTCGAGGAGCCGGACGATTGACTTCCGCCGGACGACGAGACGTTGGTGCTGCCGGACATGTAGAAGTTGCCGGCGACGTCCCACGTGGCCATCGCGCCGGGCCCGCCGAGGTCGACGCGGCCGACGTTGGTCGACGCGCGGCCGATGAACCCGTTACCCCCGGTCACGACGGCACCGCCGTCACGGATGCGCATCTCGCCGTCGACGCGAAGCGAAGACGAACCCGCCGCGACGGAGAGGTCGCCGCCGGTTTCGTAGCGCGAGCCGGCGTCTTCGACAGTCAGGAAGTTGTCGCCGTCGCCGCCCGCGCCGACCTCGGAGAATTCGGCGATCTGGACCTCGCCGCCGTTGCTAACGGTGACGCTGCCGCTGGCGCTGTTGGCCTGACCTATGTCGAGGTAGCGGACGTCGACGAGCGAGCCCGCGCCGTCGACAAGCAGTTCGCCGTGGCCGTTGGATTCGTCGCCGAGGACCATGAAGCCCTGCGTCGCCGGGTTGGCGGCGTCGGTGCGGAAGGCGCGGACGACCGCCCCGTCGAGGACATGGAGCTTGTTACGGTCCGCCGTGGTGCCCGCCTGGAAACCGACGCTGATGCGTTCGCCGCCGAAGTAGTTGACGGCCGAGCCGTCGCCGGTGACGGTCAGCGACGAGTCGTTGCTGCTGTTGATACGACCGATGACCAGGCGGCGGTCAGCGACATCGGGGTCGGCGAAGTTGCTCGCCACGTTGACGACCGCGCCGTCGCTGACGGTCATGGTCGCGTCGTTCTCGTCACCGATGAACAGCCGCTGGGTGAGGTTGAGTTGCGAACCGGCGCCGTCCACGGTGATGTCGCTGCCGGCGGACCCGGGCTCGTCGGCGAGGATGAGTCCGTTGCCGTTGACGACGCCGCCGTCGTCGATGTTGAGGAAGCCGTCGCCCTGGAAGCCGACGAGGATGAAGTCGCCGTTGGCGTCGTAGTGGGAGCCGCTGCCGGTAACGTTGAGCGTGCCCTGGGCGTTGACGCGGTAGCCGATCCAGGTCCGCCCGGAGGCGATGCCCACGCCGCCGGCGGAGATGTTGACGGTGCCGGTGCCGCCGTCCTCGTTCTCCGAGCCGCCGATGAACCAGGTGGAGTTGGTCGTTTCGACGCGGGACCCGACGCCTTCGATATTGAGTGTGCCGAGGCCTTCGTCGTCGTCGCCGATGGTGACCGCACTGCCGCCGTCGTTGGTGGCGAAGGCGCCGTTGAGCGTGGCGGTCGCGCCGTTACGGAAGGTGGCGGTGCCGGTCGAGCCGACGCCGGTGCCGTTGCCGACGAACAGGTTGAACGCGGTGAGCGTGGTGCCGGTGCCGTCGAAGAGCGCGGTGCTGACCGAGCCGTCGCGGACGCCGACATTAAATCCGGCGCCGGCGGTGGTCGTGCTGCCGTTGAATGCTTCCCAGATGCCCCGGCCCGCGTCGCCGACGGTAATCGCGCCGGACGTCTGGACCTGGGCGTTGGCCCCGTCCACCACCACACGGTTGTCCTGGTCGTTGTTGTCGAGGTCGCCGACGATGATCTGGGCCGCGTTGACCTGCCCAAAGTCTTGGAAGTTGCCGTTGAGGTCTCGGCCGACGCGCAACTCACCCAGGCCGTCGCTGCCAACGATGACGATGCTATCCGCGTTCACGGCCGAGCTGGTCGTGCCGTCGGTGCCGTAAACCGCCACCAAGCCGTTGGCGATCGCCCCGGGAGCGTTGGTGTTGCCGATGATGAGGTCGCCTTCGTTGGTGCTGTCGGTGGCTTGGGCGGTGATCTCGGTGATCAACTCCCCGCCGTTGGTCACGGCAACTTGGCCGGTGCCGCCGGATGTGCCGACGAACACGGCGTGGGCCCGCAGGACCGAATCGGTCCCGTCGATTGTGCCGTTGCCGACCGAGCCTTCGCCGCTTCCGAAGAGCGCTTGGGGGCTGGCCCCTTCGGCGAGCACGACCTGGCCGCCGTCGAGGATGTTGACCGTGCCGATCCCGCCGAGGTGGCCCACCAGGAAGTCGCTGGTCTCGGCCAGCGAGCCGGCGCCCGAGACGTTGAGCGTGCCGACGGAGCGGACGACGGGGTTCGCCGGGTCCACCGGGTCGGCGTCGAAGAAGCTGCGGCCGACCACGATGTCTTGGTTGGCGCTGCCGCCGGCGTTGGTGGTGAGCAGTTGGCCGCCGTTGGTCAGGTTGACCGTGCCGGTGCCGCCATCGCCGCCGATGTTGATGATGCGTCCTTGACTGTCGGTGCGGACCGCCGTGAGCGTCGAGCCCACGCCGTCGACGTTGACCACGCCCACCGCCCCGGCCGAATTACCAACAAAGATGTTCTCGGCCGTGACGTCCGAGTTGGTCTGGATGCCCAACGTGCCGAAGCCCTGCTGCCCTACGAGCAGGTCGTTGTCGTTGGTCAGCGCCGCATCGGCGATGTTCCACAGGGCGTTATCGGAGAGGTTCAGCGATGCGCCGGTGGCCAACGAGGTGGCCGAGACGTCATCGATCAGCGCAACGCCGGCGGTGGTCAGGTCGCCGCCGGTGAAGCCCGAGAAGTTCCAGGCATTCGCGGCGACGGTCAGGTTGTTGCTCTGGCTGCCGGCACTGAGCACGATCGGGTTACCCATCAAATCGATTTGAAACAGCGCGTCGTCGGCGAGCGTCGGGGCGTTGCCGGTGTCCCAGTTGCTGTTCGTGCCGTAGGCGAGAAAGCCGAACGGCCCCGGAGGCGGCGTGGGATTGATCCACTCGGCATCCTGCGCCTCCGTCCGCATACCCGCCACCGCAACCACGACGACCAAACCCTTCGCCGTAAAAGCGACCGCCCGACGACTCTGCAAGATGTGCATCCCGACTCCTGTCCCATTCGCCGCCGAACCGAGCCCGCGGCACCGACCCACATTGAAAAAGCCCTGAGAAGTGCCAAGGCCCAAAGAGGTGAAAAGATGGATGTGGTACGCCTGACCCACCACTGCCTCAGATTGGTTATATCCGCGGGTCATTCGCCCGGCAAGCAAAATCAGCCCCGGCACCGGCGAAGGCTCAACCCAGCCCCGATGATCGAAAGCAAAGCCAGCGACGAAGGCTCGGGGATCGCCCCGGCCCCTTGGCTCGCCGGGGCACCGGTGCCGAAGTTGTCCGCCCAGATCGTGTAGTCCGCTGCGTCTACCACGCCGTTGCCGTTGCCGTCGGCGTCGAGGTCAATCATCGAGCCGAAGTTGTCGGCCCACACGGTGTAGTCCGCCGCATCCACCACGCCGTTGCCGTTGTAGTCGCCGGCCAAGGTCAACGCCGCGACGACTTCGAGTACGACCGAAAGCGGGTTGTAAATCACCTCGAACGTACGGTTGTTAAACGTGACGATGTCTTCGGACGCGAACGTGCCGACGATCGCGGTGTCGCTCTGCAGAATGGTAAACGTGTCACCGAGAGCGAACTGCGAGGTCGGCAAGACCTCGGCCAAGACCTTCAACGACCCTTGCGACCCCAGGTCGATGCTATCGGCCGAAATACTGCCATCCTCACCTTCGGCCAGGGTGAACTCGATCCCACCGGCGATCAGTTCGTAGGCCCCGTCGATCGTCATCGAGCGGTCGGTGAGGTTGGGGGTCAGCGTACCGCCGTTCTGGGTGTAGTCGCCGTTGAAGGTGTCAAAGTCCAAGACACCGCTGTTGTGATTGAACGTGCCGCCGTTGAGGTTGATGGTATCGGCGATGAACCGGCTGCCGTTAGCGTTGACCGTTCCGGTGGCGTTAATGCTGGGTATTTTTTGCGGAAAGACGGTGCGTTCGCCAGCAATGTACTCGGCCCCGTTCTCGATGGTGAGCGTGGCGCTGCCTTGAGTCGCATGGCCGATGTTGATTACTGAGTTATCGCCCAGCCGGTTGGTCAACACGCTGTCAACGCCCGTCACGGTCAAGCTGGCGTTACTCCCGTTGCCGCCGTCGGCAGCCAAGTTCAAGTTGTCGACCTGCAGACTCGCACCGCTCTCTACCCGCCACGTCGCCTGCGAGTTTGCGGCGGCACCCGAAGCAAGTTCGACATCGAAGAACCGGCCCGTCCCCTGATTGCGGAACGTCGCATCACCACGCCCGCCGTTGAAACCACTGCGTAGCCGACTGGTTAGCAGGCCGATCGACGCGAGGGAGTCTTCGCCATCGACCACAAGCGTCCCGGTCGATGTATCACCCAGATCAAAGCTCTCGGCAAAACTAAGCGTGCTACCGCTTTGCACCGTGTATTGAGAGCCTTGATTAAGCTTGGCCGGGGCGAAGAAGAGGGCTAAGCCTTCGTTACGGACCGTGATGTCTTTGCCGGCCGCGAGGTTGAAGGCGGTATCGAAGCTGACACTCTGATTGAATTGACCGCTGTTGACGTCGATGTCGCCGTTGGCGTTCAGCGTGCCTTGGGTCAGCCGCAACAGTCCGCCGCTGCCGATGGTCAGCGTGCCTGAACCCGTGTTGACTTCGCCCATGAGGTTTACGTTCAGCGTGGCGGGCTTGGCCGAGCCCATGCCGCCGATCGAGCCGGTGGTGTCGAACGTGAAGGTTCCGGCGCCGTCGTTGCTACTCCCGCTGGCGTTGAGCGTGCCGTGGTCGAGCTTCAATCGATGGGCGTGGACAATACCGCCGGCTTGTACGTTGACCGTGGCATCGGCGGTGATCTGAAGCTCGCCGCCGGTGCCGTTGGTGTTTCTGAGGATATTGAAGCTGGACCCGGCCCCCGTGACGGTCACGGTTTTGTTCACGGCGTTGAGCAGGCCCGCCCCGGTCGAGCCGGTCGTCAGCGTACCGCCGTCCTGCACGGTCAAGGTCTTGCCCGCCGCGAGGTTGATTTGGCCGGGGTCAATGCCGAGGCGGAAGGTGCGCTTGATGGTGCCGCCGCTGATGGTCGTGTTGCCGTTGAGGTTGAGCGTGCCGCCTTCGACATCGACCGTGCCGGTGGGGTTCACGGTGGAGTTGCCGGTGCCGGTGCTGAACGTGGAGTTAAGCCCAACGTTGACCGTACCCGTGCCGCCGCTAGCTTGGCCGAGGATCAACCCGACGCTTCCACTTTGGGTCAACGACGTATTGGAGCCGCTGAGGTTGAGTTCGCCGGGTGAGTCGGTGCCTAGATCAGCAATGAAGATAAAACCGGCGGTGGCGACCGCCCCGGTTTCGAGATTGACCGTGCCTTGGGTGCCCGCCGTGGGGTCCCCGGCGATAACCAGCGTGCCCAACGCAGCGGTAGCTTGTTCGCTGACCGTGAGAGTGCCCAACCCGCCGGTGTCGCCGACGAAAGTGGTCTGGGTGATAACCAATCGTGAGCCCGGCTTGGTGACGGTCATCGTGCCGTCGCGGGTGTTGCCCAGCTGAGTAAACCCGATCCGCAGCGACTCGGCATTGATCTTACCGCTGTCGCGTGCGACAAAATCCGTCCGGTTGTTGATCCCGAAGGTGCCGAAGGTGTTGAGCGTTGCGGTGTTGATGACTTGGTGGTCCTGATTGAAGCCCAGATCCACGGTGGCGTTTTCGAAGTCAATATTGGCTGTCGAGCCGCCATCGATCGACAGCTGTTGCCCAAAGTCCACTGCGCCGGAGTTCACGTTGAGTTCGCCGCCGGTGATGGTACGCAGCCGACCGACGCCCGCGAGCGCAAGGTTTCCACCGTCCACATTGACGGTCCCGGAGATGGATGAGAGTTGGTTACCAAGATTCATCGTGCCGCCGTTGAGGTTGACGATGCCGCCGCTGCCGACATTGAGCGGCCCCACCGACGTGATAGTGCCCGCGGTCTGGGTGAGTGTGCCATTGCCGCTGCTGCCGACGCCAAGTTCTTCCCGAATCACCAACGTCGAGCCGTTGGTGTATTCAAAAAGCGCCGGGGTCGCGCTCGGGCCGTCGGTGCCGAACTTAAGCGAGTTAAGTTCGCTATCGCCGTTGTCCCCGATCGCGGTCAACACAAACGAGTTCAGCGGCGTAACCATGTCCACCGACCAAGTACCGGTCGCCGTCGTATTGAATTCGCGCAACCGCAAGCGGTAGGACGTGGCGTCCAAAGGGCTGGGCAGAAATGCGCCCGGCGTGCTGGTAGCTACGCCCTCCCAGGAAAGAAGCGAATTGCGGCCACTGCCGCCGTCGTCGTTGACCACCGAGAACGTACCGTCGAAGGGCTTGGTGAGTTCCAGGACCGAGTCAAAGTTGCTGTCGGCCACCGCGTCGCCCGCCGAGTTAAC
Organism: Planctomycetota bacterium; assembly: GCA_039199695.1. Lineage (GTDB taxonomy): Bacteria > Planctomycetota > Phycisphaerae > Phycisphaerales > Phycisphaeraceae > Algisphaera. The sequence continues at coordinate 10,298 of JBCCST010000022.1, forward strand.
CCCGCCGGTGTCGCTCAGTGTGCTGAAGCCAAACGTCTGGCTGCTGTTCACCGGAGAGTTCAGATTAAAGAAAAAATCCTGCGTCCCGCCGCCCGCGGTCAACTCGCCCTCGGCCGAGAAAAACCCTTGCTGCGCCACCGCCGGGCTCAAACTAGGGCCCGCCGCCAAGACCACTCCTAAAGCACACCAGCTCTTGCCATGTCCCCCCCACTTAAATCAATCACGATGAAACCTTACTTTTAGATTAAGCCAAATAAATCAATGAACTCTGCCGCCTTCACCGCCGGCGGAAAACCAACATACCCACTCCGACCCCGACCAGCGCCAACGACGTGGGCTCGGGGACCAACGCCGTCAAGACCGGCGGACTCAACGTGCTGCCGAAATTATCCGCCCAGATCGTGTAGTCCGCCGCGTCGATCACCCCGTTGCCGTTGCCGTCCGCCGCCAGATCCACCGTCGAGCCGAAATTGTCGGCCCACACGGTGTAGTCGGCCGCGTCTACCTCGCCGTTGCCGTTGTAGTCGCCCAGCACCGGGAGGTCGGTGTCGATGCGGAAGATGTCGCCGTCGCGGTCGAGGATGTAAAGGTTGCCCTCGAGGTCCTCGGCGAACGACACCGGCGTGCTGAGGCCGTTGATGGCCGCGCCGAGTTGGCTCTCGATGTTCTGCACCGTGCCGTCGGGGTCGGCCGGGTCGAAGGTCCAGATCTGCCGGGGGAACGAGTCGGCAAAGAAGTACAGCCCTTGCAAATCCAGATCGGGGCCGCGGTAGACGTAGCCGCCGACGACGGAGTTGCCGCCGAAGTCGCCCGCGCCGTTCGAAATGTAGTCGTAGGCCGGGCCGACGTGGTCGGCGGGCTCGGGTCCGCCCACGCCGCCGCCGGGCGTGGCGATGTCGCCTTCACGCAAACGCCAACCGTAGTTCTCGCCGCCGGCGCTGTCGCCGGGCTGGAAGTTGATCTCTTCGCGGGCCTGTTGGCCGACGTCGCCCAGCCAGAGGTCGCCGGTCTCGCGGTCGAAGCTGTCGCGGTAGGGGTTGCGTAGGCCGTAGGCCCAGATCTCGTCGCGGGCCGCGGAGTTGCCCACGAACGGGTTGTCTTCGGGGATGGCGTAGTTGGCGGTGGTGTCGGAGGCAAAGTCGTCGCCGGTCGGGTCGATCCGCAGGACTTTGCCCAGCAGCGTGTTGAGGCTTTGGCCGCGGTTGTTGGGATCGTTGCCCGAGCCGCCGTCGCCGGTGGGGATGTAGAGGTAGCCGTCGTTGGGGCTGAAGCCGATCCAGCCGGCGTTGTGGTTGGAGAAGTCTTGTTCAAACTCAAGCACCGATTGTCGCGTCCCGGCGCTGACCGTCGTGCTCACGCCCGGGTTCGCGACGGTGAAGCGGTCGATGCGGGTGCGGTCCAGGCCCGGGCCGGGGTCGCGGGTGTAGTTGACGTAAAAGTGGCCGTTGTTCTGGTAGTCGGGGTCGAACGCCAAGCCGAGCAGGCCCTGCTCGTTGCCCCCGTTGTCTACGAAGCCGCGGATATCGAGGAACGGCGTCGACGCGAACGTCCCCGTGGTCAGGTCCAGCGTCTGGATCAACCCGCTCTGCTCGACAACATACAACAGGTCGGCCTCGCCGGGAGCGTACGTCGCGTACACCGTCGAGACGTCGGCCCCCGGCAGACTCCCGGCCAACGACAAGCCCTGAATCGCCGCGTCCGCCGGCCACGCCAACCCCCCGCATACGACGCAAGCCAGCCCCCGCGTCACCCGACCCAAATTCCACAAACGACACCGCTCTTTGCACATGATCCGTTTCGCTTTTCGTTGGCGTTGAAACTGTTGACGACAAGTTTTCACGGAAGCAGAATCCCGCGAGACCCGAAATCCGAGTGTAAAGATCGCCCGGACGCAAGACAAGATATTTCACCGAATCCAAAGAATAAGCGGCTCGCCCCAGGCGTACCGCGACGATTGAACGCATCCGTCCTTTCTCCGCGTGTCGGGACGCCTATCGTCAGGTGAAATACGCCCTTTCAGTTAGACCCGCTCATCCGCCTCCTCACCGTCACGGAGCCCCGTCATGTTTGCCGTCCTCTCCCGACCAAACCGTTTGCTTGGCCTAGCGCTCCTGGTGTTGCCCGCGCTCGGCACCGCCTTCCCCGCCAACGCCCAAGACAAACTGCTGACCGACTTCTCTTCCGAAGAGCAAGTCCAACGGGCCTGGGTCACGGTCAACGACACGGTCATGGGCGGGGTATCAGAAGGACAATACACGTTCACCGGCGACAACACCCTGCTCTTCCGCGGCAACCTCTCGCTGGACAACAACGGCGGGTTCGCGTCGGTCCGCACCCGGACGGCCGACCTGGATTTGGCCGGGTACGACGCCGTGGCGATCCGGGTCAAGGGCGATGGACGGACCTACAACTTCGATCTGCGCACCGCCTCGCCGCGCATGGCGTCTTCGTACCGCCAATCGTTCGAAACCCGAGACGGCGAATGGCTCGACATCCGATTCCCCCTCGAAGACTTTGTCCTCACCTCGTTTGGCCGACGCGTCGATGCGCCGCCGCCGCGGGCCCGCGACATCGCCAGCTTCGGCTTCACGCTCTCGGACAAAGACGAAGGCCCGTTCCGCCTCGAAATCGGCGGGGTGAAAGCGACCAACCTCAACCCCTCGGCCGAGACAAGCCACACCTCGGGTTCCGCCGCGCCCCCGGCCGGGGATCTCGTCAACGTCGCCACGCGGGCCGGGCAGTTCAACACCCTGCTCGCCGCCGCCACGGCCGCGGGCCTCGTGGAAGCCCTCAAAAACTCCGACGCCAACCTCACCATCTTCGCGCCGACCGACGACGCGTTCGCCGCGCTGCCCGAAGGCACGGTGGAGTCGCTGCTTCAACCGGAGAACCAAGACCAACTGGTCGCGATCCTCAGCTACCACGTGCTGCCGAGCGCGGTGTTTCTCGAACAACAAGTCGAGACCCTGCAGGGCCAAACGCTGAACATCCAACCGACGGGCGAAGTCAAGATCAACGGCGCCACGGTCCTCGCGGCCGACGTCCGGGCCAGCAACGGCGTCATCCACGTCATCGACCGTGTGCTGCTGCCGTCCGCCACGCCGAACACGCCCACCCAACAAGCGATGACGCTCATCGAACTGGCCATCCAACGCGGCGTCCCCCAGTTCAACCACGGCAACCCCGCCGCCTGTGCTGCGATCTACGAAGTCGCCGCGACCTCACTGCTGAGCCTGCACCGCGACAACCTCTCGGACGGCGACATTCAACAACTCGACCAAGCGCTCGATGAAATCCAGTCCGGCCTCAGCGCGAGCGATCAAGCGTGGGCGCTGCGCGGTGCGCTCGACCACGTGTATGCGTCGCTGTCAGAAATGCCATGAGCCGCCTCACGCGGTGCGGCACACCCACGAGACGGTTTCATACAACCAACCGCCGGCTCCGCCGTCGAACGCCAAGCCCCGCCCCCGTGAGCGCCAACATCGCCAACGATGCGGGCTCGGGGATCAGCACCGTCGAGGTCGATCCGTTCAGCGTGCTGCCGAAGTTGTCCGCCCAGATCGTATAGTCCGCCGCGTCGATCACGCCGTTGCCGTTGCCGTCGGCGTCGAGGTCGATCATCGAACCAAAGTTGTCGGCCCACACCGTGTAGTCGGCGGCGTCCACCTCGCCGTTGCCGTTGTAGTCGCCGGCCAATAACGTCGAGATCGCGGTGAGCAAGACCGAGTTGGCGGTGTAGCTAACCTCGTAGATCACATCCGCCGGGGACGTGATGATTTCGTTCTCGAACGTGCCCGTAATCGGCGCGGTGCTCTGCAGCAACACCAACGACTCACCCACGCCCAAGTCCGCGCCGCCGGGATCGAGATCAACCACCAGCGTCGAGCCCGCCCCGAGCGTCGTCGCGCCCCCGACCTCAAGCGTCGGCCCGCCGCCCGCGACGGCAAACAACGCCAACGTGCCGTTCTGCAGTTGATAGTCGCCGGTGACGTCGGCCGACAACGCGGCCGTGGACGACGCCGCCCGCAGATCGAACGTGCCCCCGTCCTGAACCAAATCGCCGTCGAAAATGTTAAGGCCGAGCGTGCCGCCGGTGAAGTTGAAACGGCCAAAGATCACTTGGATGTGGTTGGCCGAGAAGGTGCCAGCCGAGAGGTTGACTTCTCCACCGTCGAAAAGAAACTCGCCATTAACTTGGAAGTCACCTCCGTTGATGTTGATGAAGCCCGTAGGCGCGACTCCAGCCGTGCTGGTACCGGTGCTTATTACGCCGCCGGCGTTGATGTCCACTTGGCCAAATGATCCGTCGTTCTTGCCGTTACCCACAAAAAAAACCGTAGGGCCCGTCTGTGTAAGCGTGGCATTGCCGGTGGCCCCGGTGCCGCCTATGGAGAGGAAGGCTTGGCTGGACGCAGAGTCTGATGTGCCTACCCCGACGCTGCCATTCACGCTGACCTTGGCCCCGTTGAGTATCGAGAAACGGCCGGATGCAAACGGCTGAAAAGAGCCGCTAACCGCCACGGATCCGAAGTCAGCGGTCGCGTCGTTGCGCACCGTCAGGCTACCGTTGACCGCGGGCGAGCTGCTATTGGCTAAGCCAATCGTCGTGAACCCGCTGGAGCTAAAGCTCGAACCGGTGCCATCGACAATGATCGAAGCGGTCGTTTCCCCGCCGATCGTCAAGGCACCACTGTCAAAGTTCAAATCCGAACCCGAAGTAAATTGATAGACGTTTCCGTTATTGACGGCCAAGACTCCGGCCGCTTCGATGGTGGCGGTGGCGTTGTTGGTCCCGACGAACGCTTGGTTGGGGCCGAGGTTAAACGTCGCGTTCAAACTTTTCTGGAACGTCCCGCCATCGAGCACCACGCCGCCGTCCGCCGTGTACGTGCCGCCGGTGAGATGAACCGACCCTCCGCTATTGATGCGGGTTTGCCCGGTGACTTCGATCAAGCCGCCGCTTTGGTTCAGCTCCGCGTGGCCGGTGTTCGCTATGACGAGTTGGTCCGCGATATCGAGTGTGTTGCCGGCGTCGTGGTTCCAGATCGCGGGCTGCGACCCCAGCGGGCCGGGTGCCGCGCCGAGGCGGGTGCCGAACTTGACCGAATCGACCTGGCTCACCCCGCCCGGGGCGGCAGTGGCCGGCACGAGGTCGGTCAGCGTCAACGCGTCAGCCGGCCCCACCACGTCCACCGCCCAGGGCCCGGTGTTGTTGCTGCCGAAGTCGCTCACCGTTAAGCGATAGTCCGCCAACGCCGGCAGCGGGTCCGGCGACAACACCCCGCCCCCCGCCGGGGCCACGCCCGGCCAACTCAGCAGCGCATCCGATCCGCCCGCGCCGTCGTCGTTGCTCGCCACCACCCCACCACCGCCCGCGTTGAACAGATCCAACACCGAATCGAACCCGCTGGCGGTGATCGTGTCTCCCGCCGCGTTAGTCCCGCCGCTGTGGGTGAAGGTCTGGAAAAGCAGGTTCTCGCCGCTGCCGACCGGGCGATCCAGGTCGAAGAACACCTGGTGCTGCCCGAGCGCCGCGGTGATCTGGCCCTCGATCGAAAAATACGCCTCGTCAGCCACCGCCAGCCCGGGCGAGACCAACACCGCCACCGCCGCCCCCCACGCCGCCACCACACCAAATCTCGAACTGCCCACGGGATCACCCTCCACGGGATCAATCTTTCTCGCACACTTTCAGCCGACCGTTTAGTGTCCGCGATACCCCTGGGCTACGCAACACGAATTGCCAAAAAGGCTTGAAATACCTCTCTGCCCGGCCCACGCCGGGGGATACAGTGTCGCCATGGACGCCGCCGCCGGGTACCGACTCGCCGCCGACGCGATGCTGCTGCTGCACGTCGCGGTGGTCGCGTTCGTGATCCTGGGGCTGTTGCTGACCCTGCTGGGCGGATGCCTGAAGTGGCGCTGGGTCCGCAACCGCTGGTTCCGCGGCGTCCACCTGCTGTTCATCGCCGTGATCGTCGCCCAGGCCTGGCTGGGCATCGTCTGCCCCCTGACCACCTGGGAGATGCAACTCCGCCAAGCCGCCGGCCAACAGACCTACGACGAAACCTTCGTCGCCTACTGGCTCGGCAATCTCCTGTTCATCGAAGGCGAGTGGTGGGCCTTCGCGATCGCCTACTCCGCCTTCGGGGGGTTGGTGTTAATAAATATTTGGCGAGTGCCAATCTATTGGCACTCAAACCAATCGCAAAAAAGGCTAAACCTCTAAAATAAATTAACAGCTTCGGCCAAAAATCGAAATGTGATTCGATTTATTACTAGTCGCTTAATACTGGGGCAAAAAATGGAAAAACAACCGAGAAACGATGAACAGAAAACTCACAACACAATAAAAATTCCAGAAGGTGAGTACGCATTAACTTTAGCCGAACTGGCCGGACGTATCGCTTCCGAAAAGCACCAGAACCACGAAAAGCGCTGGCGAGGATTACTTACCATTGTTATCGGCATCCTCGCTTTTTTCGGATACTCCAACATTACGGGAATACGTCAAGATCTCGCCAGACAGATCGAGCAATCCGAAGACTCTATAAACACCCAACTCACGCAATACTACGCCATTATCACCGACGCAGCCGAGGACTTTGAATCCAAAATTGAAGACTCCGCATCGATTGCAGTGAATAAACAATTTGAAGACATAAAAACACGTTTAACAAACGATGTAATCGTTGAACTTCAAGGCGAAGTCGATGCAAAGCTATCTTTTATTGATTTACAAAAACTAGTCCAAGAAATCGACGAATCCGATTCAATAAGCAGCCAAGACAGCGAAACGGCAAGAAAACTACTCAAGTTATGCTCAAATACTTCTGTAGAAAGGCTTCCGTCCTTTAGTACTACACTAGAAAGTCTTGTCGATAACTTTCACCTCGCCTCCATGGAAACCGACATTGACTCCATAGATTCCATCCATCGTGATTTGCTGCTCAGCGAATCAGGGACAACCTGGACGATGGTTACCCACTACGGTATCAGATGCTGCTCACGCATAAAAACCGATATGGCGGATATCGAAAAGTTTCAGGTGTACGCAAAATCAGCTAGATCAAAAAAATTACGCGGAGTCTCTCTGCCGTTCGAGTTGTTAATCGATTATCAAAATAACGATGAAACCAATATAGATGATTGGTTTATAGTTATTGAAAATCTGGACCCAGCCAATCAACAACTCTTTTTTAATTTTTACGAAGAATATCTGTCCGGCAGTTTCGCAAAAAGAGCAACACCTGAAACCGTCATGTTGGTCAAACGCTTCAAGCAGATGCACGAGGTTATTGGTTCGCGTTACGAAGAAGCGAAGCAGAAATACATTTCTGATTCTGACCTATTCTCATAGCACGAATTAGGTACAAATTACCCCACCCGCTCCGTCTTCGGTTCTCTCGACATCAGGTTGCTGATCGCGTCCAGCGGGTCGAGGTTTTCGAACAAGACTTGATTCACCGCTTGGGTGATGGGCATTTCGACGTCGTGTTTCGCGGCGAGGTCGACGACGGCTTTGGTGGTGGGGACGCCTTCAACAACGCCGGGGATGTCTTCGAGGATTTGGTCGAGTTTGCGGCCTTTGCCTAACAATTCGCCGGCGGTGCGGTTGCGGCCGGTGGGGCTGAAGCAGGTGGTGGCGAGGTCGCCGACGCCGGTGAGGCCGAAGAAGGTTTCGGGGGTGGCGCCCATGGCGACGCCGAGGCGGGTGATCTCGGCGAGGCCGCGGGAGAGCAGGGCCGACTTGGCGTTGTTGCCGGCCTGCAGGCCGTCGAGAATGCCCGCGGCCAGGGCGATGACGTTTTTCAGGGCCCCGGCCAGCTCGACGCCGACGAGGTCGGGGTTGGTGTAGACGCGGAACCACTGGGTGGTGAAGGTGGCCTGAAGCCGCTCGGCAAAGGCCAGGTCTTCGGACGCGGCGGCCACGGTCGCGGGCAGACATTTGGCCAACTCATCCGCCACCGACGGCCCGGACAGCGACGCCAACGGCCCGGAACCCTCGGCCGAGACGCCCTGGACTTTATCGGTCGTGCCCAGCACGTCCGCAATGATCTGAGTGGGCCGAAGGATCGTGCCTTTTTCGATGCCCTTGGCGACGCTGGCGATGGGGAGGTCGGCCGGGCAATACGGGGCGAGGCGTTCCCAGACCTTGCGGACGTACTGCGTGGGGATCGCCGAGACCACGAGGTCGGCGTCGCGGAAGCAGGACGAGTCGCTGGCGGTGAGGCGGATCGAGTCGGGCAGCCGGTGGCCGGGCAGGTACCGGCGGTTTTCGCGGGTCTGGATCGCCTCGGCGACGTTCTCGGCGGTGGGCCCCCAGACCGTGACCTTGAGGCCGCGGGATTCCAAGAGCAGGGCCAGAACGGTGGCCATGGCGCCGTCGCCGACGAACGTCACGTTTTGAAAAGAGTCGGGCATGGGGGTGATCCGAGGCGGGTCCGGGGTGAGTTTCGGGGGCGGATTGCGATGGCTTGGGTGAGGTTTTGCGCGGGGTGAGGGTCCGAGAACGTGAAACTTGGCGTGGCGGCGGGTTTCGGGCGGGTTGGGGTGGCCGAGGGGTGGTGGGCTGTCCGATGTTGAGGACGCGTTGCGGGTGTACCGGGTTCGATGCCCGCCGCTCCGCCGGCCGTGTGGCTGAGTTTTAGGTTGTGCCGAGCATAGCGATTGTAACGGCCGACCGACCGAGAGATGCGAGCCGAGGGGTTCGCCGAGTGGCCCGAAGGGCCGAGTTGGGGCATTCCTTAACCACGCGTTTCGATGCGTTAACGAGGGGTGCGATAAAGTGGGTAATGGGCTACCATGGCCCGCTACGCCGGGGCCGGCCGAGCCGAGCCCCACGGGACAACGAATCAGGACGGTCCGAGCGTCGGCAGCGTGCTGTGCGGGACCGAGCAACCAGGAGCCGAAGACGGTGAGGCAAACCAAGATGATCATGAAAACTGGGCGATTGGCGCTGTGTGGCGTGTTGGCGTCGTTGGGCTTGGGGCTGGTGGGTTGTGAAACCGACAGCTACCTGGACCCCAGCGTGGTGGGTCGATGGGAACGCACCCCCGTCTCGATGCCGATCCTTGAAACGCTGGACCTGGCGCACACCCTTTCGGACGTGCCGGTACAGATCACCCCGGTCCGCCCCGACGACCTGGTGCCCGACGCCCAGGAATACGTCATCGGCCCCGGCGACTTCATCACCGTCTCGACCTTCGAGCTGATTCAGGTCGGCGTCACCGACGTGCAGAACCGCGCGATCGACGAGACCGGCAGCATCCGCTTGCCGATCATCGGCAAGGTGAAAGCCTCGGGCCTCTCGCCCAGCCAACTCGAAGAAGAGATCATCGAGATCCTCGAAAACAAGGGCATCATGCAGGACGCGACGGTCAGCGTCGTCGTGCAGCAGTCCCGCCAAAACCTCTACACCATCATCGGTGCTCCCGAAGAAGGCAGCACCCGGTTCGGCCCGTACCTCATCCCTCAGCCCGACTTCCGCCTGCTGCAGGCGATCGCTCAGGCCGGCGGCGTGAGCAACCGGATCAAGCGGATTTTGATCTTCCGTCAAGCCCCGCTGACCGCGGCGGCCGCGGGTGAAACCCCGGCGACGACGCGGGAAGTCGAACCCGCCCCGGCCGACGCGGGCGATCTGATCGAAGACCTGCTGGACGAGGGCAACGAGCCGGCCGAGCTCAGCGACGCCGTGACCCCCGAAGACCGCCCCGCTCCGCCCTCGGGCGTCGAGGCCGGCTTGGAAGGCAGCGGCAGTTCGCCGCGTTGGGTTTACGTCGACGGCAAGTTCGTCCGCGTCGAAGGCCAAGCCACCGCCGGCGGCAACGCCTTCGGCACCCCGGGCGCTGACGCCCTGGGCAGCATGGTGGCCCAGCGCATCATCGAAGTGCCCTACGACCAGCTGATCAACGGCGACATGCGGTACAACATCGTCATCCGCCCCGGCGATGTGATCCGCATCCCCAACCAGTCGGCCGGCTTCGTTTACATCATGGGCCAATCCAACCGCCCCGGTGCCTACACCGTGCCCGGCGAGGAAGACCTGACCCTGAAGCAGCTCATCGCCTCGTCCGGCGGCCTGGCCGGGCTGGCCAACCCCGAGCGGGTCGACCTTATCCGCCGCACAGCCAACAACCAAGAAGTCACCGTTCGCCTCGACCTGGCGGCGATCTTCCACGGCAACGAACCCGACATCTTCCTGAAGCCGGACGACCTGATCAACGTCGGTTCGTCGGCCGCGGCCACCCCGCTGGCGGTCATCCGTAACGGCTTCCGGTTCACCTACGGCTTCGGCTTCGTGCTCGACCGCAACTTCTCGAACCAAGTCTTCGCCGACGGCAACAACAACTAAACCCTCGCCCTCTTCTTCACGGCCCCGCGGAAACGCGGGGCCGTGGATTTCGCCCTGGGCCTCGCCCTAGGGTTAAAATTCGATGTTTCCGACCTGCTGAGCCCATTCGTGGCCGGCCCGTCCGCCCGGCGAGATTACAATGCCGGGACGATCAGGACACGTCGCAAGTTTCGGAGGGGATGCCAACGGACGGGCATCCCGCAACCATTCTGGTCTCGGTCAGGATCGGCCCGGTTGGGCTGAAACTGTTTTAACCCCGCGTCTCCTCGGCATGGATCGCCCCGACGCCGCCGCCGGCTGTCCGCAGCCCCGCACGGATTATGAGCGAACCCGCCGCCCCCCAAAAAGACTCGGCCATCTGGGCTGTAACCGACGAACCCGCCGCCGGGCCGCCGCGTAACAACGGTCTGGGGAATGCGTCTGACGCCCAATCTGCCCCGATCTCGACTTTACCCCGTGGAGGCGGGCTCCGAGAGATATGACCAGCACCCCGATGACCAACCCCGCGGCCGAGGCCCGGCCCAAGCCATTGATCACCCCCGTCGGCTGGACGTGGATCGGGGTATGCGTCGCCTTCTTCGGCTGGATGCACTGGAACTTCCTGTACCAGACCTACCTCTGGTCCAAGGACCCGGATTGGTCCCACGTCCTGGTCATCCCCGCGATCTCGATCTACTACATCTACCAACACAAGACCCAGTTCCAGGCCGCGCCGAAGCGGCTGTTCTGGTGGGCCTTGCCGCTGGTCTTCATCGGTCTCTACAGCTACACCTTCTGGATCTTCCCGGGGCGGAACGACATGTTCCGCGGCTACAGCATGGTGTTGACGATCTTCGCCACCGCGCTGTTCCTGTTCGGGCCGGCGGCCATGCGGGTATTGTGGTTCCCGATTGCGTATCTGTTGTTGGCGGTCAAGATTTCCGACGCGATCTGGAGCCGGGTGGCCGAGACGCTGCAAGACGTAGCGGCCGCGGGCGCCACGGTGATGCTCAAGGTCATCGCCGAGTTTATGGACTTCACCGTCAATAACTCCGGCAACACGATCACGCTGGGTTTCATGAAAAACGGCGTGTGGATCGAAGAGGGCATGAACGTCGCCGAGGCGTGCGCCGGTCTCCGAATGCTCATGGCGTTCATCGCGTTGGGCGTCGCGTTGGCGTTTTTGTTCGACCGGGCGTGGTGGCAGCGGTTGATCATGATCAGCCTGGCGATTCCGATCGCCGTGGCGGTCAACATCGGCCGGGTGACCGTGCTGGGCGTCATCTATACGATCAACAAAGAATACGCCCAGGGCGACTTCCACCTGTTCGTGGGCATGCTGATGCTCATTCCCGCCGCGGGTCTGTTCCTGCTGGTCGGTTGGGTGCTGGACAAGATCGTCATCCGCGACGCCAACGCCGAGGCCAAGGCCTTCGCCGAACTCAAAGCCGCGGCCGCCCAACAGGCCAACGCGCCGCAAGACTCAGCCCCGATCAAGCCGGCCCTGATCATCAAGGGCGTGGCGCTGGGGGCGGTCCTCGCTCTGATCACGGGGATCGTGTACGCGATGTTGTTCAACGGCTTCTCCGCCCGGCCCGTGCCGGGGCTGGAGTGGTTGTCGTCGGCGATGTCGCTGGTCGGCGTCGCCATCGGGCTGGTGGGTCTGCTCGGGCTGGGCTTCCTCGCGATGCGCTCGGCCCCGGGACGCTCGGGCGCCGCGGCGACCTGTTTCGCCGCCGCGATGATCTGTGGCCTGTTTGGCGTGGCGGCCACGGGCAAGCAGTCGATCCTGTCGTGGCAGCAGATCGTCCTGCACAAGGAAGCCGTTGAACTGCGTCACGACCTTCGTGAACTGCCTCTGAATAAGGACCAGTTCGCTTTTGTCGATGACCAAGTCCTGCCACCCGAGATTGTCGACGAGTTGGGCACTGAGGACTACCTCAGCCGGTGGTACCGCAACGTCAATATCCCCGAAGGTCAGCCCGGCCACCTCATCCGCCTACACGTCGCCTACTACACCGGCATCAACGACACCGTGCCCCACGTCCCGGATCGCTGTTTCGTGGCCGGCGGCGTGAAACACAAAGGGCTGAGCCAGCAAATCATCGCGATCGACCCCGCGGTCGCGACCCCCCGCGAGAGCCTGCCCGGCTACGCCGCCACCGCGCTGCTGCCCCCGCCCGGCGAACCCGACTACGCCCCCGGCACCGTGGTCACCCTGCCCGAACGCAACATCGACACCGTCCGGTTCACCTACGGCAACCCCGACTCGGTCGATCAGGACCAACACGTCATCTACTTTTTCGCGGCCAACGGCAAGTTCCTCGCCTCGCCCAATGCGGTCCGCGTTCAGGGCTTCGACATCCGCGACGCCCACAGCTACTACTGCAAAATCGAAATCCAGGTCCTGGGCGAGAGCGATCCCGAGAAGGTCGCCGAGCACACCACCGCTCTGCTCGATACCTTCTTGCCCGACATCATGGCCTGTCTGCCCGACTGGGACGACGTCAAGGCCGGGCGCTGGCCCGCCGACCCCGAACAACCCCAGCCCCAAAGCGCAGGGCTCAATCCTTAATTGGTAACAACAACACGCCCGCCGGGCCTCCGCCCTGCGACGCACCACCCACTCGATTTAACTTCACCAAGAACGACACACAGACGTCCGTTTTAGAAACAGGGAGCACGGTTTCATGGCCGGCAAAGTCAACACCAAGTTCGTCCTCATCCTCTCCACGGTCCTCGTCCTGCTCATGGGCGGCGGCTCGCTGTATGTCTACTCCGTGCTCCAGAAGAGCAGCTCCGAACTCGAAGCCGAGGGCGACAGCTATCTGGTCCGCGCCCAGAACGCCGAGGTGGATGTCACCGCCGACCGCGAGACGGTGGCCGAGGCTCAACAAAAGCGTGGTCGCGACTTCCGCCTCGCCGCCCAGAGCTATCAGAAAGCGTGGAACCGTGACCCGCAGAACGTAGACATCCTGCTCAAGTTCATCGAAGCCCGCAGTAACACGACCGTTAAGGATCAGTTTGAGGCTCAACGTGTCCTCAGACAGGTCGTTGATCTGACCCGCAAAACCACCGAGCTGCGTCCCGGCGACGAACAACTTCTCGAAGACTTCTACCAACTGATGTACCGCTGGGCTCGTGAGTTCGGCATGGTCGGGTATTACAACCAAATCTACTCGCTTGCTTCGACCCGCCTCGAAACCGACCCGGACAACATCCCCGCCCGCAAGTTCCGCGGCATCGCCCAAGCGGTCCAGATCTCCGACACGATGGACCGCACCAAACAGCAAGAGATCCGCGAAGACCTCGAGTTCGTCCTCGCCGCTGAGCCCAACGACACCGACGTCCTGCACTACCTGGCCCGTTGGCACCTCTACGACGCCAACCGGACCGAACGCGCCGACCCCGGTTCGGAACGGGCCGAACAAGCCCGAAAACGGGCTACCGAATACGCCGCCCTCGCCCTGGCCGCCGAACCCGATACCCCGCAGGTCAAGATCGAATACTTCAACGTGATGCTGTCGATCATCGACGTTCAACGCAAACAGATCCGTGACTCGGACACCGATGAGCAGCGGGCCCAGGCCGCCCAGCAATACCGCGAGGCCTTCAAACAAATCGAACCGGTGCTCAACGACTTGGAATCGGCGTTGCTGAATAACCCCGAGCCCGCCCTCGTCGTGCAGCAGGTCGCTGATATCCTGCCCCGGGTCGATAAACAGTTGGCCGAGATGGACCTCATCATTGCCGGGGAAGACGTCGAAACCAGCAACAAGAGCCTCAAGCCCACTCACCTTGGCCGCGCCGAGCGTCTGCTGCGTAGCGCATCCAACGCCCGGCCGGACATGCTGCAGTACAAGCTCATGCTCGCCAACGTGCTCAAGCTCCAACTCGAACTCGACGCCGCCCACGAGATTTATCTCTTGGCCCGCGACTTCCCGGTGGCGGGCAACTTCGAAGCCTCGCTACGCGACCAGGCGTTGCGTCAAGCCGCGGTGTACGAAGTCGCCAACATCGAATTGATCCGTGCCGAAGCCGAAAAAGACCCCGAGCGTCGCAAACAACTGCTGGCCGACGCCGACAAGGCCGTCGATGAGTTAGAAAGTGTTACCGACGAAGACGCCCGGGTGTTGATGTTACGCGGCAAACTGGCCATGCTCCGCGGTCAAACCACCGAAGCGATGGTCTTCATCGACCGGGCCAGCGCGCTCTACAAAGACCGCGACATCGAAGCGCTGCTGCTCTCCGCCCGGGCTCGTCAGGCCGAGAAGCAGTGGGGTGCCGCGGTTGAGCGTCTCGAGCTCGTTCTCTCGCTGGTTAAGGCCGGCACTCGCGAGGACATCCAATCTAATATCCGCCTCCAGTTGGCGGAAATGCTGATCCGTAGCCGTAAGCTCGAAGACGCCCGTGAGCAGCTGACGGTGGTTCTCGACAACAACCCCAACAACGTGGTCGCTATCCGCCTGCTGGCCCAGTGGCATTCCAGCCAACAACAATTCGATGAGGCCATCGAGCTACTCGAAATGCTGGATTCCGATGATCCCGCGGTCGCCCAGTCGCTCGCCGAGCTCTACAAATCCGACGGCCAGGAAGAGCGCGGCGCCGCCATGCTGCAGGCCGAGTTCGAACGCAACCCCGCCGACCTGCGGCTGCTCCAACGCATGCTTCAGACCCTTGAAACGCCCGAAGAACGGTTGGCCGCCATCGATCAGGCCGAGGCCGCCGGCGCCACCGCCTCGGCCATCAGCATGCTCCGCACCCAGGTCCAGAGCCAGATCGATCAAACTCCGCTGACACTCGACGAGATGGTCTCCCAGATCGACCGCACCGAAGCCAGCGACCTCGACAAAGCAATCCGCAAAGCCCAGATCTACCTGCAATACAACCGGCTGGATCAAGCCCGTGAATTTTTCGAAGTCGCCCAAAAAATCGACGAAGACAACGACAACGTGCTCATCGTGGCCTTCGATCTGGCCATCCGCGACGAAGCCTTCGACAAAGCTCGACGCTTGGCGGCGACGGCCGCCAAACGCAACCTCGACCTCGCCGACGGCCACTTCCTGCGCGGGCAATTGGCCTCGGCCGAAGCCAAAGCGGCCACGGGCAGCACCGCCGCGGACAAACTGCAGCAGGCGCTGTCGTCGTACGACCTCGCCCTCAAGGCGCGTCCGATCTTCGACGAAGGGTGGCGCCAGTACGCCGACCTATTGATGCGGGCCCAAGACCCGTCCGAGGCCGTGTCGGCTTACACCACCGCCCTGAACCAAAAACCCGACAACACGAAGGCCCTGATCGGATTGGCCAACGCTCAGAACACGTTGGGGCGTCACGCCCAAGCGCTCGACGCTCTGCGGACCGCCCGGTCTTACAGCCCCAACGACGAGCGTTTGCTCAACCAGTACCTGACCTACGAGCAACGCTACGGCGACCCCGCGACGGTCCGACGGATCCGCACCGAACTCGCCGAGTCTCAGCCCCAGAACGTCGGCAACCTGCTCAACCTCGCGCTGCTCAACGCTCAGAACGGCGACACCGAGGAAGCCCTCGCCCTCTTGGACCAAGCCGAGGAAGCCCAAGGCGTCCGCGTCGAAATCGTCAGCGCCCGCGCGGGCATCCTCGGCCAAGCCGGCCGCACGGAGGCTGGCGAGCAAGTCATCGCCGACTACCTGACCGAAAGAGGTGAAGACGTGACCACCACCGACTACCTGCTTCAAGCCAGGTTCTACCTCTCGTCCCGTAAAGTCGCCGAGGCCTACGCTGCCTACCAGCAGGCGATCACCGTCGAAGACCCCGCCACCCGACCCGCCAGCCGTGAATACGCGGACGTGTTGTTCAACTCCGGCCAAATCGTCGAAGCCACCGAGCTTTAAGAAAACCTGTTCAACACCGTCCCCGACGGGGTCGCCGAAGAAAAAGCCCGACTGGGTACCCGCCTCGCCGAGTCGCTGATGCGGCAGAACCAGACCGATCGCGCCGTTTCCGTCCTCGACCAACTCGATGACTCGGCCACGACCTTGGCGCTGCGTGCGCTCGCGGCCAGCCAGAAGGGCGACCGCCAAGAAGCGATCGATTACGTCAACGCGTCGCTAGGCAAAAACAACCGCAACCCCATGACCTTCGTCCAACGGGCCAGCCTCTTGGCGGGCGACCCCGAGACGTTGCCCAAAGCGCTCGACGACGTCCAGCAAGCCTTGGTGATCAACCCCGATTTTATCGATGCCCTCGCTTTGCAGGCCCGGCTACAGATCCAACTCGGCCAAGAGCAGGAGGCTTCGATCACCTTACGCAATCTGCTCGATAAAGCCCCGGGTAACAATGCCGCCCGCGGCCAACTCACCCAGCTCTACATCAACGCCGGGCGAACCGACTCCGCCGAATTGCTGATCCGCGAAGGCTTGGAAATCGACCCCAACAACCCGACCTGGCTGCAACTCAGCGGCAGCCTCTCGGCCTCACGCGGAGACATGCGAGACGCCATCGCGACCTTCGAACGGTTGATGCAGACCAACCCCAACGCTCAGACCCTGGCCCAACTCGCCGGGCTTTACGTTCAGCAGAACCGCGCGGCCGACGCCCAAGCCTTGCTGGAGCAGTACCCCGAACAGATCAACGCTTCGCCCGCATTGCAGGGCGTCCGCGGCACGGTGCTGGCCGCCCTTGGCCAGGCCGATCAAGCCCAACGGGTCTTCACCTTGGCTCTGCAGCGCAGCACCTCACAGGCGATGGTCAACGGCATCGTACGGCAGATGATCGGCAGCCTCGGCCGGGCCGAAGCGATCGCCCTGATTGAAAGTATTGACGGGCTTCAGGACCCGTCGTGGGCCGGCCTGTCTCTGGCGAGCCTGGCGATGAGCGAGCGCGATTTCAGCGGTGCCTTGACGCGTCTCGAATCGCTGCGTGAGGTCGTGCCGACTTCCAACGGCGTGGCTCATATTCAGATCGAACGGCTCGCCGCTTTGGCGATGCTGCAAAACCGCGACTACGCCGGTGCCCGCGATGCGTACCTCCGGCTGCTTGAGGTTGACCCCAACAACGTCGAGGTGCTCAACAACCTGGCGTTCATCCTCGCGAGCCACCTCAATGACCCGCAAAAAGCCCTGCCGATGGCCAAGCGGGCGGTGGAGCAAGCGCCCAACAACGCGGAAATCCTCGACACGCTCGGCTGGACGTACTACCAGGTCGGCGACACCAACAACGCCCGGGCCACGCTCGAGCGCAGCATCCGCGCCCGCCCGTTGCCCGCCAACACGCTCCACTTGGGCCGAATCTACCTCGAAACCGGCGATCTTCGGCGGGCCCGGCCGCTGCTGGAACAGTCCGTTGAATTGTCAGAACAGGCCGGCGATAACGATACCGCGGACCGTGCCCGTGCTTTTTTGAAACAACTTTGAGTAAAACCCGGAAGAGATTTGATATTCCCGATCCGTCGGTCAGACTAGCCCCACGCCTAGGGATTTTCCGGCGGACCGACACTTCTCGGGGAGGAGACTCGCCATGACAGCTAACCCCTTATCGACCATCCCACCCATCGGACCCGCCACCGGCATGACGCCGCCGCCGCCCAACGGCCGGCTCAAGCCGATCGATCCGGTCCGGCTGCTGCGTCAGCACTACAAAGCCTTGATCATCTCCAGCACGCTCGGCCTCGTCGTCGGGGCAGCCCTCTACCTCGGGCTCAGAGAAACCGCGCCGCAATACACCTCCGAGGCCAAATTGGTGGTCGAGACCCGCACGATCGATGGACCTTGGGACACGAACGTGACGAGCGGACAGGCCGGCGGCGACGGTGTCGGCACCTACATGGCAAACGAGGCGGGCTATATCAAGTCGGAAGAGATTATCCGCGACACATTGGTTCGTCCCCGGGCCCAACAGACCGCGTGGCTCCAAAGCTTTGAAGGCGATGTGGATCGGGCTCGTCAAAAAATGATGGATGACATGTTGGAGGTCAATCCCCTTCGCGGGACGACGCTGATCGGCCTCGCCATGACGGCTCCCAATCCGCAAGACGCCCAAGTCCTGCTCGACGAGGTGATGCAAACCTATCTCAACCGCAAGAAACTGAACAGCGACTTAGCGGGATCATCCCTTCGCAACCTTTTCATTAATGAGACCAACCGCTACGAGGACGACGTTCGATCCATCCGCAACCAGATGGCCCGGTTCATCCGCGATAACGATATCGAGACCGTCGGGCTCGCCGCTTCCGAGGAACAGGTCGGCTACAACATCCTGCTCGAACAACAGTTTGCCATGTCGAGCCAACTCGCCGCGATGCAGGGCAGCTATGAAAGCCTACGGGCCAGCGCCTCGAACCCCGAGATGACCGACGAGGAAAACGCCTACCTGAAATCCGTGGCCGCGATCGCTTCGCGACAGGAGCAGATCCGTGTGCTCGATGAAACCCGGCGACAATTTATCGCGAGTGGCATGCAGGAAAACCACCCGCAGATCAAACAACTCGACCGTCGGCGCGATTCGGTGGAATTCGAGCTCGACCGGGAAACCGAGAAAGAACTGGGCGAGATCAGGGCCTTGCAAATCCAAACCACCGCCAAAGCGGTCGAAGGCTTGATGGGTCAGATGGCTTCCCTTGAACCCCAGCTCGCCGAAACCAAAACGCGGCTTCAAGAACTCACGCAGAAGCTCAACGAATACTCCGCCCTCCAGATCGATCTCGAAATCGTGATGGAGAAAAAACAACGGGCCGACGCCGCGCTCGATACGTTGCGTCAGGTCCGAAACCGCGACGATTATGTTCGCGTCAAACCTCGCGAAAACCCCACCGAACCGAAGATGACCTCTCCCAGTTGGGCCATCGTGCCGGGTATCATGCTGCTGGTCGGCGGCCTCGTGGGTGGGTTCATGGTCCTGCGTGAGATGCTCGACCAGCGGATCCGCAGCCCGCAAGACCTCAAACTTCTGCCGATCGAAACCAACCTGCTGGGCCTGATCCCCAACGCCAACGAAGACCCGTCGGGCGGCGGTACCGCCGAACGCACCGTCGAACGCCTGCCCACCGGCCTGCTCACCGAGTCGTACCGTCAGGTCCGCACCGCGGTGCTCTCGAAGATGGACCGGCGGGGCTACAAGACGCTGGTCTGCGTCGCGGCCCAGCCCGGATCGGGTACCTCGACGGTCATCCAAAACCTCGCGGCCAGCCTCGCCTTCAACGGCCGAGACGTGCTCATCATCGACGCCAACTTCCGTCGGCCGTCCCAGCACAAGCTCATGGACTGCGGCAACGACCGCGGCCTCGTGGACGTACTCAAAGACGATATCGATGTCGCCGACGTCATCGTGCAGCACCCCGACATGTCGATGTCCGTGCTGCCTACCGGCCGGGCGTCCGACTCGCCGCCGGAACTGCTCGAAGGTGCGGCGTTCCGCGGCCTGCTGGGCCAACTCGAGACCGAGTACGACGTGGTACTGATCGACGTGCCGCCGGCCTTGCTCACCTCCGACAGCCAGATGCTGTCGAAACACGTCGACGCGATCGCGGTGATCGTCAACGCCAACAGCGACAAGCGCGGCATGCTCGGCCGGATGCTCAACCAACTCGACGGCCAGCGTGCCGACGTGCTCGGTATCGTGCTCAACGGCGTCAAGTCGTCGGCCGGCGGCTACTTCCGCAAGTCGTACGAAGACTTCTACCGCTACCGCCAATCCGAAGCGGCCGACACCCCACGCAACGGCAAGGCCAAGAAAGACAAAGTCAAGAAGAACCGCAAGCTCGACAAGAACGGTTCGATCGATCGGAACCCGATCGAAGAGGAAGTCTCCGCCGTGGCCGAAGCCGATATCGACGAGATGGACATCGACCTGGATTTCTCTGACGAAGACATGAAGCCGTAAAGCCCCGCGGGGTACCGCCCCCACCGACCTCGCCGAGCGGGCGTAAGCCCGCGGCGTCTTTCGGTCGCACCCTCGGATGTCCGTCGGTGTTTACCCGACGAATGACCACCCGGCTCCGTCCCGTTGCGGGCCCAAGCCTTCCGCCCCTTTCCGGGAAAGAGGACCAGGGATTTCATTGGAAAAGACCAAAACGATTATTACCGGAGGGGCCGGCTTCATCGGCTCACACCTCGCCGAGCGGTTGCTCGAATCGGGCGATGAATTGATCCTCGTCGATAACTTTTCGACGGGCCGACGATCCAACATCGAACACCTGCTCGGCGACCGCTGCCGGGTCATGGAGTCCACCGCCGCCGAGGCGTTTGCCGATCCGCATCTGCTCGACGGGGTTAAGCGGGTGTTCCACTTGGCCGCGGCGGTCGGCGTGAAGCTGGTGGTCGACGACCCCGCCGCCATGATCCGCAACAACATCGATGAGACCGACGTGGTGCTCCGCGCCGCGGCGAAGGCGGGGGCGGCGGTGCTGATCACCTCGTCCAGTGAGGTTTACGGCAAATGCCCGGTCTTGCCCCTGCGTGAAGACATGGAACTGGTCTACGGCCCAACGACCGCGTCGCGGTGGAGCTACGGCCTGTCGAAAGCACTCGACGAACACCTGGCCATCGACCTGGCCCGTCGCACGGGCCTGCGCAGCGTGGTGGTGCGGCTGTTCAACACCATCGGCCCACGGCAGGTCGGACGCTACGGCATGGTGGTGCCGCGGTTCGTCACGCAGGCCGTGGCCGGCAAAGACCTGACCCTCTACGGCGACGGCCAACAGACCCGTGCGTTCTGCGACGTCCGCGACGTGGTCGGCGCGTTGGCGGGATTGATCGAACACGAAGACGCCTACGGACGCGTCTTCAACGTGGGCTCGACAACGCAGATCACCATCGAACAACTCGCGGACCAGGTCATCGAACAAGTCGCCGCGGCGGGCGGGCCGCGGGTGGGCAAGACGTTTGTTTCCTACGAAGCGGTCTACGGCGAAGGCTTTGAGGACCCGCCGCACCGGTTGCCCGACATGACGCGGTTGCGTGACGCGATCGGGTTTAGGCCGAAGGTCGATCTGGCGCAAACCCTGCGTGAGCTCATCGCGGCTGAACAGACGCGGATTAGTTTGGCCGAGTCTTCGAGCGGAACGGGAGAGGCGGAATGAGCGAGATGGATTGGCCCGCGACCACCCCGCCCGCTTCGTTGGGGGCGTTCAGCGGGATGGTGCAGGAACTCGGCCCGTTTATGGGCGTTTTCTTCGTGGCGTTTTTCGTCGCGATCGCGATGACGCCGGTGATGAAACACCTGGCGCTGCGCAACGGCATTGTGGACTGGCCCGACCTCAAGCGGAAGAACCACGCGGCCCCGGTGGCGTATCTCGGCGGCGTGGCGATCTTTCTGGCCTGGGTGAGTGGCGTGTTTTCCAGCTACGCGATCACGCCGGAGATGTCGATCACGCTGAACGACAACAGCCGACTGCTGCAAAAGAGCTTTCCGCTCTCGATCCTGATCGGCGCGGGGGTGATCACCATCACCGGCTTGTTCGACGACGTCTACGGCATCCGCGCCCGGGTCAAGATCGGCGGGCAGCTGTTCGCCGCTGCCGCCCTGACCTGGGACCGCATCGGCATCGACCTGACCGAAACGCTCTTCGGCCTCGTGGGACTGGCGCCTTCGGAAACCATCGTGTACTTCAGCGCGACGTTCCTCGTGGCGTTCTTTGTGCTCGGGGCGTGCAACGCGGTCAACCTGATCGACGGGCTCGACGGGCTCTCGTCGGGCGTGGTCACGATCTCGATGATCGGCTTCCTGATCATCGCCCTGCTCATCACCCAGAACCCGGACGCTGCGACGGTGGTAGCCCCCGACAACGCCAAGCGGATCGTGCTCTGCCTCGCGGCGATCGGAGCGATCCTCGGGTTCCTGCCGTACAACTTCAACCCCGCGAGCATCTTCATGGGCGACGCGGGCTCGCTGCTGCTGGGCTTCCTGGCGTGCACCGCGATCCTGCTCTTCGGCGACGCGGGGGGTTGGTCGCTGAAACTGGTCACCGCGTCGCTGATCGTGTTCGCCGTGCCGATTACCGACACGTCGCTGGCGATCATCCGCCGGAAGATGCGCGGCCAACCGATCTTCAGCCCCGACAACCAGCACCTGCACCACCTGCTGCGGCGGTCGGGCTTGTCGGTGAAAAAATCCGTCTTCGTGATGTACTTCGCAGCGATCGTCTTCGCGACCATCGGCGTCTCGATGATCGGCCTGGACCTGCAGTGGCGCTACTCGCTGGCGATGTTCTTCGTGATCTACGGCTTCATCATGGTCACCGCGTTCAAGTACGGCGCGTACTGCATCGCCCAAGACCGCTTGCTTCAGCAACAAGCCCAACCCGACATCCCCGACGCCGCCCCGATCAACCGCCCGATGCCCCGCCCCAGCGATCCCAACGGTGACAGCGCCGCGGGCTTCGACCCGGCGATCGATCCGGCCCAACGCAACTGACATACCCGACGCGTCCGGCCCGAGGTCACTCGGCCGTGATCGCCTCGGTCACCCACTCCAACATCACCTCGGCCAAGACTTCCTGCCCCGCTTCGTTCAGGTGGATCTGGTCGCGGTACGGTTCGACGCCTTGGCGCGCGGCGGATCGCATCGCTTCGCGTAGGTCCAAGACTTCGGCGGCCGAGGCATCGGCGACCTCGCGCATCCAGCCGTGGGCGGGGAGCCAGTCGCCGGGATATTCGACCAACGCCTCGGCGTGGGCCAGCCACACGACCGGCCGACCGTCGGCCGCCGCGGCATCGAGTAACTCGCCAAATTCTTTCAAGCCTTGCTGCACACGCGGCTGATCAAACTCCAAATCCGATCCCCGGGCCACGACGTGGCGTGGCGGGCCTTCGGGTGGCGACCACCACGCTACGAACCGTGGCCAGAAGTAACGCTGCACCCCTTCCTGGAGCGCGAACCACGGCCGGGTGTCGGGCATGTCGAGGTTGACCCCCACCATGGGCTTAAAGTTCATCACGTCCCCCGCGTCGTGGCTCGACAAGAGGATCACCACAACGTCGGCGTCGAACCAGCCGTGGGCCCGGGTGTACGCCAACAGGTTGCCCGGCCCCCAAGACCCCTCGCTGACGTTGCCCACCCACACCGGCCGATCCAATCGCTCGGCCAGTTGTTGCTGCAACATCGTGGTCGCAAGATCGGCGTGGTCGGTCACGGTGCCGCCGTTGATGACGCTGTCGCCGAGGCACAACACCCGCAGCTCCCGCGGATCGGTTTTGGTTGGCGTCACGGGATCAGACCGCATCGCGTATTCGTTGACCCGGATCTCCTTGCCGAAGCGGTGGTACACCCCGGGCTGCCGGCGGTACTCGTAACGCTCATCCACCTCCATCAACGGCGGGTCGCCGAGCCCCAACCCCCAACGGGCCACCCCTTCCCCAACGGCCAGCAACACGACCAACAAGGCCGCGGCGATCGTCCAACCCCGCTTGGATTTCAGAATGGAGACCAAAGCCAAAACCGTTCCTCGCTGAAGGCGGAGCCCAATGGTAGCCGGTTCGCCTGGCCGCCACGGCCAACCCCCAGCGCGGCGCTCGACAACCGGCCGTGAATCCGGCCGGCGACACCCCGGCTGGAGCTTGCAGGCCACCGCCATGGGGCTACAATGACATTCGCGGCGGAGTTGCCGCGGATGTCGGACGTTGGTCTAAACCGCGTTTTTCACCCTCCAAGAGGGAAAAACGACCCGGTTTGGACCTGTTTTGTATTCAGTTGCTATCGGTCAAGGCGGGAAGGCAGGCAGGACGCCAGCCTCTTCATCCCACCGCTCAGGCTCATCGCCGGCGGAACGGGTGTCGTCCCCCACCTCTCGGAGCGTTTCCCCGGATCGCTTAAATGCGTTTTCGGAGCTCTCGGCCCGGCAACCTACCCCGTGTCGCTCACCCGTTCGCCGCGTTGGCGAGCCCCGGATGATCGGCCACATTTTTCCCCACCGGGGCGGCTCGGTTTAGTAAGCCCCCCACCGTCAGGAGTTTCGCACATGGCCTCGCTCGTTAACGACCTCATCGAAGCCGGTATCCACTTCGGCCACCGCTCGACCCACTGGAACCCGAAGATGGCCCCGTACATCTTCGGCAAGCGCAACCGCATCCACATCATCGACGTCAAGGAGACGATCAAAGGCCTGCTCTTGGCCCGCAAATACGTCACCAAGACCGTCGCCTCGGGCAAAGACGTGCTGTTCGTCGGCACCAAGCGTCAGGCCCGCAACATCATCGAGAAACACGTCAAAGAGTGCGGCATGCACTACTGCACCGAGCGTTGGCTCGGCGGCACGCTGACCAACTTCTCCACCATCCGCGCCCGCCTCAAGCGTCTCGAAGAACTCGAACGCATCGAAGAGTCCGGCGAGATGAAGAGCTACTCCAAGAAGATGGAGTCGCAACTCAACCGTGAGAAAACCAAGATCCTTCGTAACCTCGAAGGCATCCGCAACATGAACAAGCTGCCCGGTTTGATGGTCGTCATCGACGTCAACGCCGAGACCAACGCCGTGAAGGAAGCCCGCAAGCT
The DNA here is from genome assembly GCA_039199695.1 of Planctomycetota bacterium. Taxonomy (GTDB): domain Bacteria; phylum Planctomycetota; class Phycisphaerae; order Phycisphaerales; family Phycisphaeraceae; genus Algisphaera. The sequence goes on from JBCCST010000022.1 coordinate 35,097, forward strand.
GGGCATCCCCACCGTCTGCCTGATCGACACCGACAGCGACCCCGACTTCGCCGATATCCCGATCCCCGGCAACGACGACGCCATGCGGGCGATCGAAGTCGTCGTCGACCAGCTCTGCCGTGCGGTGCAAGAGGGCAAGCAGTCCCGCACCGTCGCCAACGAAGGCAAAGACGCCCCGGCCGAAGATAAGCCTCGCCGCCGCAGCAGCCGGGCTCAGTTCTCGGCCGACGCCCCGGCCCAGCCGGTCGAAGTCGATACGCCAGCCGAAGGCAGCGAGACTCCCGCTCCCGCCCCGGAAGCCACCGCGACCCAGCCCGCCGCCAGCTGATCCCCCCGACATCCATACCGCGTAGGTGCACGCTTACTCCCCTCCCTTGAGGGAGGGGCCCGGGGAGGGTGCCGAGCCACCGCGGCCACCCCGAAGCTTTCACCCCAAACTCCTCACACCCAATATTCGGAGAAATCCACCATGGCGATCACCGCCAAAGACGTAAACGCCCTCCGCCAACAGACCGGCATGGGCATGATGGAATGCAAAAAAGCCCTGACCGACGCCGACGGCGACGTCGAAAAAGCCATCGAGCTGCTGCGTGAACGCGCCGGCGGCAAGATGGACACCCGCGAAGCCGCCGCCGGCGAAGGCGCGATCGCCGTGGCTCAGTCCGACGGCGCGATCGCCATGATCAAGGTCATGACCGAGACCGACTTCTCGGCCCGCAACGAAGATTTCCTCGCCAAGATCCAGCAGGCCGCCGAGGAAGCCGTCAAGCTCGACACCGTCGGCAGCATCGAGCCCAACGACGCGATCAAGGAGATCATCGAAGGCCTCCGCCTGACGATCAAAGAAAACATCGCGTTCGGCGAAGGCGTCCGCCTCGAAGCCGCCAAGGCCGCCAGCTACGTCCACACCAACCGCAAGACCGGCGCGATCGTCACCGCCGAGGGCGACCTCGACGACGAACTGCTCAAGGGCCTGTGCATGCACGTCACCGCGGCCGCCCCGCCGATGTGCCCGTCGCCCCTGGCCATCGACGAATCGGGCATCCCCGAAGAAGCCAAAGCCGAGGCCAAGAAGACCTTCGTCGAAGAAGCCGCCGCCACCGGCAAGCCCGCCGAGATCGCCGAGAAGATCGCCGGCGGCAAGATGAACAAGTGGGTCAGCGACCACACCCTGCTGGGCCAAACCTACATCAAAGAAATGGACGCCAAGAAGCCGGTCAAGGACTACATCCCCGCCGGCGCCAGCGTCACCCAGTTCGTCCGCTTTGCGGTCTGAACCCGTCAGCTGTTTGAAATCTCAAACGCCCACGGGTCCCTGCCCGTGGGCGTTTTTTTGCGCCACCTCGAAAACGCTTGGCCGATTTGATCCGATAGAATAAAGGCTTGCCCGAAAGGACCCGCCGTGACCCAGATGCAAACCGATTCGAAAGCCCATCCCGCCCCCGGACATGCGGACGACCCCATCGCCGCCTACGACGGCCGGCAGGTCTGGGTCGACGGCACGCTCAAGCCCGCGGCCGAGGCGACCGTGTCGGTCTTCGACCACGGCGTGCTCTACGGCGACGGCGTCTTCGAGGGCATCCGCATCTACCACGGCAAAGTCCTCAAGCTGCGCACCCACCTCAACCGCCTGGCCCAATCCGCTAAATCGATCAAGCTCAAGCTGCCCTACAGCCTCGACGAGTTGTTCGACGCGACCAAAGAAACCGTGGCCGCCAACGGCATGGACAACGGCTACATCCGCCTCGTAGTCACCCGCGGCCCGGGCACGCTCGGGATCGACCCGGTGCCCTGCCCACGGCCGTGCGTGTTCATCATCGTGGCCCCGCTCAAGCTCTATCCCCAGGAATACTACGACCACGGACTCAAGCTCATCAGCTCGTCGTTTGTCCGCGTGAACCCGCAGGCCCTGAGCCCGCGGATCAAGAGTCTGAACTACCTCAACAACATCCTGGCCAAGACCGAAGCGCTCGAGGCCGGCGTGTTCGAGGCGGTGATGTACAACGACCAGGGCTACGTCGCCGAGGCCACCGCGGACAACCTGTTCGTCGTCAACGGCACGAGCGAGGGCCACCCGATCATCAGCACCCCCCCACTCTCGGCCGGCTGCCTCGAAGGCGTGACCCGCAACCTCGTCATCGACTTGGCCCGCGCCGCGGGCTTCGAGGTGCGCGAAGAAAACCTGACCCGCCACGACCTCTACACCGCCGACGAGATGTTCCTCACCGGCACCGGTGCCGAGGTCATCCCCGTGGTTGATTTAGACAACCGCCTCATCGGCCCGGCCGGGGGTGAAGGCCAGGTGGGAAGTACGACCAAACAACTCATCACCGCGTTCCGGGAGATGGTGAAGGACGCGCCGGAAGACTAGTGCAAAGAGTCAACCGGCAACATCTCGATGGCTTATGTGCTCCCGTCAGAGAGTATGTCGAAAGTGAAATCGAACGAGGAAATCAGATCGTACAGACTTGGAACGGTTGGCCTATGGATGAAGTTGTCGTAATGTTCTCTAAGCGACTTCATATCTCCAACCTTCCAGCTGAGTTTACTTACCGAAACCAGGATGACCCGCATTATTGGGGGGATGAAGTCCTACACAAACCCTCAAATCAAATGGTTGTATGTAAGTTTCTACCTGGCAACCATGAATAAACTCACATACCTGACCGCAGACCTTCCCGGCACAGGCGGGACGCTCAAGCAGCGGCCCGAGGATTTTCTCGTCGATGAGCAGCCGCTCTACGAACCCTGCGGGGAGGGCGAACACCTCTACCTGTTCATCGAGAAGAAGCAGGCGACGACGCAGGACCTGATCCGCCGGGTCGCCAAGGCGTTTCGCGTGAAGCGGTCAGACGTGGGCTATGCCGGACAGAAAGACAAGCACGCGATCACCCGGCAGCACCTGTCGATCTATCGCCCCGGCACGACGCCGGAGGAAGACCACGAATGCCTCGAACGTTTCAAAGAATATCCCTACGCCCAAGTGATCTGGGCGGACCGTCACACCAACAAGCTCCGCCGGGGGCACCACGGCGGGAACCGCTTCGTCATCAAACTCCGTGACGTCGAACCCACCGCCGTGCTCAAAGCCAAGCCGATCCTCGAACGCCTCGCCGCCGAGGGCTTCCCGAACTACCTCGGCGAGCAACGCTTCGGCTACCGGCAGAACTCGCACACGCTCGGCCGACTGCTGCTCAAAGGCGAGTGGCAGGCCTTCCTCGACGAAATGCTCGGCCACCCGCTGCCCACCGAAAGCGAAGCGGTACAAGCCGCCCGCGCCGCGTACGAAGCCGGCGACTACGACCTCGCCCTCGAACACATGCCCAAGTCGCTCCGCCCCGACCGCCAAGCGCTCGATGCGCTACGCCAACACCAATCACCCGAGCAGGCGGTCAACCGCATCGATCGCACCCAACGCGATTTCCTCGTGACCGCGGCCCAATCCGCGGTGTTCAACGCGGTCGTCGACCGCCGGCTGCGTGACGGCACGTTGGCGAAACTGCTGCCGGGCGACTTGGCTTGGAAACACGACAACCGCTCGTGTTTCTCCGTGGATCAAGCCGCGGCCGACTTGGAGAACAACCCGTCCGCTGCGCCCGGCGGTGACATAAGCGGGGAACAAGAAGCTCGCGGCGGGCGGGTCGCCAAACTCGCCGTCTCGCCCTCCGGCCCGTTCTGGGGGCCCGGCATGACCCAAGCCGCCGGCGACGTCCTCGCCGCTGAACGTACCGCCCTCGAAGACTTCGGCCTCACCGAAGCCGACTTCGCCGACCAACGCCACCTGTCCACCGACGGCACCCGCCGCCCCTTGCGTGAACGCCTCGTCGACCCCGACTACTCCGGCGGCGTTGACGAGCACGGCCCGTACCTCCGGCTGGCGTTCACCCTCGGCCGCGGCGCTTTCGCCACCATGGTCGTGCGCGAGATCACCAAAACTTAGCCCCGGGTCATTGACCCGGGGTGCCGCGGGCGATGAAGGCTGATGGCGTTGTACATGAAGTCATCACGGCCCCTGGTCATTGACCCGGGGCTAAATTCGCGCACAATACGTCACTCCACAAATCGTCTCCCCGGAAATCACCCGAAAGATTCTCCATGAAAGCCAACGAAATCCGCCCCGGGCAAGTCCTCAACCTCGACGGCACCGCCTACCTGGTCACCAAGATCGAAAACGTCAAGCCCGGCAAAGGCGGCGCCTTCGTCCAGACCAAGCTCAAATCCATCAAGCACGGCAACGTCACCGAGAAACGCTTCCGCACCGCCGACGACGTCGACGGCACCACGCTCGACCGCCGCGACGTCGAGTACCTCTACTCCGACGGCAGCGGCGCGATCTTCATGGACGGCGAAACCTACGACCAGTTCACCATCCCCGAAGACATCCTCGGCGACACCCTGCTGTTCATCAAACCCAACGAATCCATCACCGGCCTCTTCCTCGACGGCAACTGCATCACCGTCGAACTCCCGCTGCAGGTCGAACTGACCATCACCGAAACCGAGCCGGGCATCAAAAACGCCACCGCGACCAACGTGATGAAGGAAGCCGTCTGCGAGACCGGCCTCAAGGTCCGCGTCCCCCCCTTCATCAAAGAAGGCGAAGTCGTCCGCATCAACACCGAAACCCGCGACTACCTCAACCGTGTCACCGATAAATAAGTCCACCAAAACGTGTTGGATGATTTGATGTTTAACCGCGGATCGCAGATCCGCGCTCGCGGGTGAAGGGTAACGGCCAAACGGCGATCTATGATCGCCCGCTAAACTTCAAACCTTTGCGGGAATTGATCGGCGTCTCGTAAACCGCACGCTTTCGGTTTGGATTGCCCCGCCCCGTGGCGCGGGTATGCTCATGGGATGAGTGATTCACTTCAAACGTTGGTCGTGGGCGCGGGGATTGCGGGGATGGCCGCGGCGCGGAAACTGGCCGAGGCGGGGCAGCGTGTGGTGGTGTTGGACAAGGGGCGACGCCCCGGCGGGCGGATGTCGACACGCGTCTCGCGGAGCGGGCCGGTGTTTGACCACGGGGCGCAGTACCTCACCGCTCGCAGCGTGACGTTTGAACAAGAAGTCGGCCGGTGGATCGACGCGGGCGTCGCCGCCGAGTGGGACGGCCGATTCGTCGATCTCCAGGAAGGCGAAGCTCCCACCGACACGCAACGCATCGCCAAACGTTACGTCGGCACGCCCGGCATGGCGTCGATCGTCGGCCACCTCGGCGACACCGAATCGATCCCCGAGATCGACGGCCCGCACTTCGGCGTGCGGGTTACCCAACTGCAAAAAACTGACGCGGGTTGGACCGCGACGGACGAAGACGGCAAGACCCACGGCCCGTTCGCCCAAGTCATCGTCTCCATCCCCGCGCCGCAAGCCCGCGAATTGCTCACCGACGCGGCCCCCGACCTCGCCAACACGCTCGGCGACGCGACGGTGTCGGCGACGTGGACGCTGATGCTGGCCTTCGAGAAACCACTGGAACTCTGGCAGCCGTTCGACGCGGCGTTTGTCGAAGACCCCAACAACGAATTGTCGATCGTCGTAAACGTCTCGGCCAAACCCGGTCGGCCGAGCGTCGAAGAGGCTGGCGAGTGCTGGACGATCCACGGTCGATCCGATTGGTCGCAGGCTCACGTCGAGGATTCGCCCGAGTCGGTCGCCGCGACGTTGACCGCGGCGTTTGGCCGGGCGATCGGCCGAACGCTGCCCACGCCGACCTACGCCGCCGTGCACCGCTGGCGCTACGCCAACGTGATCGATCCGCTGGGCGAGCGCTGGCTCTACGACGCCGAGTTGGGCCTCGGCGTCTGCGGCGACGCCTGCACCGCGGGCAGCCACACCAACATCGAACGCGCTTGGCTGAGCGCGTTGGGCTTGGCCGAGCACATGGTCGGGTGAACGCGATGGCCCCGCCCCGCCTCTACGACGATCTCGCCTGGCTTTGGCCGCACCTCTCGCCGCCCGAGCATTATGTGGCTGAGGCAGCGTTGCTGAATCAGTTGATCGCGGAGCGTTTGGGGCCCGGGCCCAAGCGTGTTCTGGAACTCGGGGCCGGGGGCGGGCACACGCTCGTGCATCTGTCGGCGCAGGGCGATCGCGGCGGCATCCATCATTGCGTCGCCGCGGACTTGAGCGAGCCGATGTTGGCGAACTGCCGGGCGTTGATTCCGGGGATCGAAACCGTGGCGGGTGACATGCGCGACCTACGCCTCGGCCAAACGTTCGACGTCGTTTTGGTCCACGACGCAATCGACTACCTGCTCACGCCGGGCGATGTGATGAAAACGCTCGCGACCATTCACGAGCACCTCACGCCCGGCGGTTTGGCGTTTATCGCACCGACCTACACCCACGAAACTTTCGTGGACGGCGAAGTCGCCGACGACGGCACGACGACCGATGCGGCAGACCTGACCTATTTCACCTACGTCCACGACCCCGACCCGGCCGACGACACGTTCGAGATGATCCTGCTGTACCTGATCCGCGACGCGCAGACCCGGCAAGTCAAAACCGTCGAGGACCGCCACACCCTGGGCTTGTTTCAACACGGCGCGTGGCTACAGATGATCGACGACGCGGGCTTCGCGTCGGAATACGTCGAGCAAGGCGAAGAAGACGGCGAAGACGAGAGCGCCTGGGCGTTGTTTGTAGGCACGAAACCCAAAAACGTTTAGCGGGTGCGGCGAAGCCGCCCGCGGCCAGCGATTAAAACCGACACGCAATTAAAGTCCAAAGCGGGACGCTTCGCGTCACCCGCTACGCACGCATACCAATCTCATCCACCTTGCAGGGTCGTGGAGTTCACATCGCTCCAGTCCTCGGTCTGCAGCGACATGACGCGCAGCTCGCCGCTTTCGCTGGCGGCGATGAGTCGGCCGTCGTGGACCACCGGGGGGACGCGGAAGCGCAGGTCGGTCGGCCAATAGAACCGGGTTTGGCCCGTCTGCGGATCGAGCACGCGGAGGGTGCCGTGCAGTTCGCCGATGACCACGGCGTCCTCGGCGACCACCGGCGGAGTCGCGAGCGAGCCGCCGACCCGTTGCAAGTCGCCGGGCAGTTCGTGTTGCCAGAGCGGTTCGCCGGTCTCGATCTCCCAGGCGAAGACCGTATCGCCCATGGTCGCGATGACCCGGCCGTCGTGGATCGCGGGGCGCGAGCCCTGGTAGGCTTGCAGCGTCGCGACCGTCCCGGCACCGACGAGCGACGCGCCGTTGCCCGCCGCCCCGCTGCTCAGGCCCGCGGCGAGGTCGAGTTGTCGGCCGGTGCTGCCCCAGGTCGAGGCGAACTGCACGCTCGCATCAAGCTGCGGCGCGAAGCGTTCGGTGAAGCGGAGTGTTTCGATACCGCTCTCCAAATCGGCACGCACCAACGCTTCCCGCGCGGATTGGCCCGAGGCGTCGATCCGACGACCGAAGACCAACTCGGACGCGGTTACGGTCGGGGCGGTGGTGACGCGGTTGCGCCGGGCGAAGCGTGGCGTGCCGTCGGTCATGTCGAACGCCATCAGCGTCCCGCCGAGCGTTGCGACAAACACCCGGCCGTCGGGCGCGGGGACCGGCTGGGTGATCACGTCGCCGTCGATCCACTTCTGCCAGAGGAGCCGGCCGGTGTGCAAGTCGAAACAAGCCAGGACGTGGGTCATGGCCATCGTCTCGCCGGTGGCGTGGCCGGCGGCGTCTTGGATCTCGACGACGTTGCCGCCGCCCGCGGGGTAGCTGGTGAACACCCGCCCCCCCGCGACGGCCGGGGCAGCGACCTGCGGGTCGCCGAGGTACCACGACCACTTGGCCCGCCCGGTCTCGGTGTCCATCGCGAAGACGGTGCACGACTCGGTGTTGACCACGCAAACGCCGTCACTCGCGGCGACCGCCGAGGGCCCGTTGTCGCTCAGTGATTTCGACCAGACGGGTTGGCCGGTGTCGAGGTCGACCGCGTGGACTTCGTGGTCGCCGAAGCCGGAGCTGACGAACACCTTGCCGTCGACCACGGCCGGCCGGGGCAGCGACGCGGTTGCGCCGACGTCCATGCGGAAGCCGCCGTGCCGCAGCGGCGACGCTTGACCGGGCCGTTGGTGGGCGTTGCTGACCATGCCTTCGTTGAAGCGTTCGGGCGGCGAGGGCGCGGCCGGGCTGTTCGCCAGAAGCACGGCGGGCAACACGTCCCAGTCGAGGTTGCCCGGGGCCTGGTCGGGGTCCGCCGCGGTGCCGGTGGCGGTGACGCTCGGGCCTTGGTGGTAGGTTTGGCCGAAGCCGCCGGTGGTCGCGGTTTGCCAGCTGCTGGACCATTCGGACCACGGCAGCTGACTGACGAGGAAACCGCCCAGCAGCAAGATGGGCAGGCCGAAGCCGGCCAAGGCGATGAGTCGGCCGCGCCAGCCCAGCCGGATCGGCGGATTGGCGACGTCTTCAGCGGTCGGGGTGGGCCGTTCGCCGCGTTTTTGCAGGTTATCGAGGAAGCGTTGTCGGGGCGTGGTCATGCCGAGTTCCCGGAGCGGTGGATGATCAGAGCCCGGCCGAACCGGCCCAGCACTTCCGAGTGTAAAACAATCTCCGCTTCAACCCCAAGACAATCGCCGCCACGGGAACAAAAAAAGCCGGTCGTAAGAGCATCCATGCTCCTGCGACCGGCAACCCCAAACCGTCCATGATCCGGGGCCAAAATTCCAGATTGCATTGATGCTCATCCGTGAGCAGCGACCTGGAGGCGAACGAATCCGTTCATTCGCATGGCCAAAGTTTAACTTTCGCCACCACGATGTCAATCCAATTTATCTAAAATATCTCAAATTTTGAGTTATTCGGTCCTGAATCACCGCAAATAATCAAATTATCGGACGAAATCACCGGTTTAGTGTCGATGAAATATAAAAATGACGATGATGAACCTCGATTATGATACCGAACGTCGAGAAAAAAGCGATGACTGTTGAAATCCCTTCTTCCGAACACATCCGGGCGGTACGTGGCTCGGCCCTGAAACAGGCCCGCAAGGCGGCTGGGCTCTCGGCCGAGCGTTTGGCCCAGTTCGTCAACGACCGCACCGTCGGCAGCGACCTGACCCGACACGCCATCTACTCCTACGAACAGGGTAAGGTCCTCTTGTCCCGCGAAGTCGGCCACCGCATCGCCACCGCCCTGCAACTCCACCCCGGACAACTCTTGCTCGGCGACCCCGAATACGCCCCCCCCGCCCCCGGAAGTTCTCAATCCGCGTCCGATGCGTTAGAAACTTTGCGTGAAGACGCGACGGTTTCCGGGGGAGGCGTTGACGTTGGCCTTCGGGTCGAGTTGGTGATGGGCGCCCAGCGGCTGCTGCCCGTGGCCGAGGTGTTGCTGCGGTTGCTGCAAAAGAACAAGCTCGGCCGAGTCGAGATCGCGGGCTACCTCGACGTCTTCCACCTCCTGCTCGAAGACACGCTCCCGCTCACGCGGTCCAACGCTTTCCTGGAAATCCAAGCCTTCGGCGACGCCCCGGGCAACGAACACCCCTTCGCCCTCGCCGCCGCGGTGTCCCGGCTCCACGGCCTCGCCGACGCCACGCTCAAACGCCTGATCGCCCCGGACCACGAAAGCCCGGTTTCGCTCTACGAGTACTGCGAAACCCAGACCCAGGCCCTGGAGAAGCTAACCCAGACCATCCGTGGCGAGATCGACGCCTGCAACACACGCCTGCCGGGTGTGAGCGCCGACGCAGATTAAAATAAGCCGATGCGTTACCTGATACTGGCTACGGGGTGCTTGGTGATCGGATGGGTTGCGGGTGCTGCTTTGGGTCATGCTAATTGGGACCCATTCGATGATGATTTTTGGCCATGGATCACCATTTGCACGATCTATTTTGGCACCCCTCTAGGGTGCCTGCTCATCGGCCCGGTGTTGCTGATGGTTCGTTTGGGTTATCGTCACCATCATGTAGCGGGGATGTGTCGGACATGTGGATATGACCTCCGGGCGTCGCCCGATCGCTGTCCGGAATGCGGCAACTCCTAGCTCAGGCCAACGATCCGGTGCAGCTCGAACCCGAGCCCGCGGTGCAGCCGTAGCAGTGGTCGCCGGTGGCGATGACGCGGTCGGCGAGTTCGTCGGCGGTGGTGTCCCAGAGGAACTTGTCTTCGTAGCCGGGGGTGTCCATGTCCAACGCGCGGTTGAAGTCGCAGTCGCTGAGCCGGCCCTGGCTGTCGATGTGGATCTGGTGGCGGCACATCAGGCCATCGATCGTGTCGGGGTTGTAGGCGTGCACCAAGAGGTCCATGTAGGCTTCGAGCTTGCCCGCTTTTTCGAGGTCGCGGCGCCAGCGTTTGATGGGCATGTTGGTGATGGTCCACAGCTGGGTGAATTCGATGCCGAAGCGTTCGCGGAGTTCGCGTTTGTAGTCGTCTTCCAGGGATTCCTGGGGCGGGGGCAAGGACGCGCCGCCGGGGTTGTAGACGAGGTTGAGCGGCAGCTCGGGGTCCTTGCCGTAGCCCACGTCGTTGAGCAGCAAGAGGCCCTCGACGCTGGCGTCGTAGCTGCCGCGGCCGCGTTGCGCGTCGACGTTGTCGGCGGTGTAGCACGGCAGCGACGCGGTCACGATCACCTGGTTCTCCGCCAAAAACCCCGGCACCCAGCGATAATCCCCGCCGCCAAACTTTTTGGTTTCGGTGTAGGTCAGGATCGTGGGGTTGCAGCGATCGATCACGTCCATGCCCAGGCCGCGGGCGTGCTTGACGATGCGGGTGAAGTTCGGGTTCATCTCGGGCGAGCCGCCGGTGATGTCCACGGTCTGGATCGAAGGGTTCTCGCTGAGCCATTGCATGACGCGGTCGGCGACGTCGGCGGTCATGTTCTCGCTCTCGGCGATCCGGGCGGGCGACGAATCGACGTGGCAGTGGTTGCACGCGAGGTTGCAACGCAGGCCGATGTTGATCTGCAGCGTCGTGATCGTCGGGGCGGAGCGGAGATCGGTCTCGAAATGGCGATGGAACGCCTGCTCTTCGACCACGGGTAACGAAAGACTGCTCATGCGACGAACCACCTGAAAACGAGAACCCAATCAAGCAAGCCAGGCCGGCCAAACAGACCCGACTTCAAACAACTCCGAAACTAAGCGTCCTATTCCAAACGCTTCGCACCGTCGAACCGCCCCGGCCACGCGTATTCGAACAAACCGGCAAACATTATTGTAGGAATATCCGCATCCGCTCGACGATTGGATGCGTACACCCCGGAACCGATCCCCGCCCCCGCCCACCTTCGCCCGGAAAAACCCCATGCCTCGACCCCTGATCGCCGCCCCGCTCTTGTCCGCCGCCTTGTTGTTGATCGGCTGCGCCTCGGGGCCGAGCGTGCCCCCGGAAGTCGCGTTGAGCACCTACGACGACGGGCCGTACGCCGCGGTGTTGGCCGAGGTGATCCGCGACGGCAACGTGGACTACCGGGCGTTCGATTACTTCCAGGCTTTCGATTCCAAGCCGGGGGTGACCTCGGCCGCGGCTTTCGCCGGGCTCGACGGCCAGTTGGAAATCTACCTCGACGCCGTCGCCCGTTTCGGCCCCGAGTCGACCCCCGAGCTCTTCCCGACCGAAGACGACCAACTCGCCTACTACCTCAACGCCTACAACGCGATCATGATCCGGCTCTGGCTGGACAATGGCGCCCGGACCGCCAGCGACAACGCCCGGGTGCAGTGGGGATGGTGGTTCACCGTCAACCAGTGGGCTATCGATCGGCGGACGATGTCGCTGGACTTCCTCGAGCAACGGCTGATTCGGCCGAGGTTCAACGAAGCCCGCATCCACGGCGCATTGGTGTGCGGCGCGGTGGATTGTCCGCCGTTGCTGGACGAGCCTTACGTCGGCGATCGGCTGAACGACCAACTCGACGGCATCATGCGGGCCTGGCTCAACACGCCCGCCGAAAACGCCATCGAAATCCGGGACAACGGCGACATCCGCCTCGCCGCGATCTTCGGCTGGTACCGCGACGACTTCCGCCCCACCGGCGGCCTCGACGCAATGATCGAAACCCACCTCGACGACAACGACCCGCGCAAAGCCCAGGTGCTCCAAGCCTTCGACGACAAAAAGATCAAGTTCCAAGGCTACGACTGGACGATCAACCAGGCGAAATGAGGCGCTTCGCGATACGTTCGTCAATTTAGCCCCGGGTCAATGACCCGGGGCCATCGCGTCTAACCCGTTACCATTTCATCCATGCGGATCGCCGTCGTCATCCCGACGCTCAACGAATCGGCGAACATCGCCGCGACGATCGCCAGCCTCTCGCGGGGCAATCCCGACCTCGTGGTGGTCGCCGACTGCGATTCCCAAGACGACACCGCTGAGCTTGCCCGGGCCGCCGGGGCCACGGTGATCACCGGCGTGGGCTTGCGGGGCCGGGGGGCCGCGCTGCAGACCGGGGCCAAGCTCGCTCAACAAACGCTGCCGGACGCCGACGCCCTGTGGTTCCTTCACGGCGACACGCTCGCCCCGGCCAACTGGCGCGACGCGATCGAAGCCGTGCTCGCCGATCCTGCGGTCGTGGGCGGCGCGTTTACCCAGCGGTTCCACTTCGGCGACGACTCGGCCGACCGGCCGTCGTGGGTCCAACGCCGCCTCCTGCGCTTCGTGATCTTCTGCAACCGCACCCGCTACCGGCTCACCGGCGTCTACTTCGGCGACCAGGGCATCTTCGTCCGCCCCGCGGCGCTCGACCGGATCGGCGGCGTGCCGCAGTCGCCGCTGATGGAAGACGTTGACCTATGCCGAGCGCTGCTCAAGCTCGGCAAGCTCCGCGTCAGCCCGACCCGACTCTCCACCAGCCCCCGACGCTTCCTGAAGCACGGCGTCATCCGCCAGCTGCTCCACGACTGGGCCCTGCTGGCCACCCACCGGCTGGGGTGGCGCCCCCAATCCCTCTACGCCAAATACAACGCCGACAACCACCAACACGCCGCGTCCACCCCCGTTTAGCCGTCGATCGCAGATCGACGCTTGCCCGGAAAGTAATACCCCGCAATCGCAACCCGCCGATCGCGGTCCCCACCACTTTCGCCATCTCCCCCGTCAACCGCATCGGCGGGTGCTTAAGCGCTGCTTTGGCGGCTTGCCGCTTCCGGGGGTCGTGCTGACGACCCGCCAACGACCGCCGCGTGTTGACCTTCGTCGCCGGGCCGTGGGCGTACAACTCGATACTCCGCACAAACGTCGACCACGACCCCCGCGGATCGTTCGGCAACCAAAACCCGTAACACCCCCAGACCGCGTGATACGCCTCCACCATGCGGTAAATGCTACCATGCTCGATTCGTCCACGACCCGCAATTCCCCGTTTAGCCGTCGATCGCAGATCGACGCTCCCCCTGAACTTGGCCCCGGAAACCAACCCGGACTTTACACCCCCACCAAACGGCGATCTGCGATCGCCCGCTAAACGCCCAAACCCACCACCACCGAATCGCCATGTCCGACACCCCCTCCCCTGCCGCCCCCCTCGACCCCGCCGCCAAGCCCATGGACGAGCTCGTCGCGCTCTGCAAGCGACGCGGCTTTGTCTACCCCGCATCCGAGATCTACGGCGGCC
>JBCCST010000023.1:0-48566 GCA_039199695.1 Planctomycetota bacterium
TCCCGCCTAACGGGGAACCGCGTATGGTAGCGGATCGCTGTTTTCTTGCAAGGTAAAGCCGCGCCGGGGGGCGGGTGGACGTTGACCTGCGGGCATTCGAATTCAGCCCCCGGCGAGTCGTCGGGGGCACCCCGGGTCAGTGACCCGGGGCTAAATTTGCCCGAATCGGTCGGCGGAATGGGTCGCGGGACCCCAAAAACGTCCCTAGGGTCAGCTCAGGCCCCACGATTTCATGTTTTCGAGGCTGATTTTGAGGCTGTCGAACGGGTCGAGGTCGCCGTTGTCGCGTTCGATGATGTACCACTCGACGCCGGCTGCTTTCGCCGCCTCGAGGATCGCCGGCCAGTTCAGGTTGCCCGCGCCGACTTCGCACATCTTGTGCTCGCGGGCGCCGGTGACGGTCAGGTCTTTCATGTGGATCGCCGGCACCCGGCCGGCCAGCCGCTTCAGCCACGCCGCAGGATCGGCGCCGCCGTGGGCGACCCAATAGGTATCGACCTCGAAAAACGCCGCGGGGCCGAGCTTTTCTTCGAGCGTGGTGTACGGCGTCGACGCGGGGTCGATCGTCTCCGGGGCGTCGGCCCAGCCGAAGGGGGCGAATTCGTGGCTGTGGTTGTGGTAGCCGATCTTCACCGGCGAGCCCTCGTAGGTCGCGGCCAACGCGCTGAAGTCATCGATAAACCCGGCCCATTCCTCCTTGGTCTCCTTGCCGCCCCAGCCCCAGCCGCCCAGCGCGGTGTACTTGCACTCGAGCGTGGCGTGGTAGTCGATCTCGGCGGCGTGGTCTTGGAGTTGATCGTAAGACCGGTGCGTCGCGGCGCAGACCAGGCCGGTGTCGTCGAGGATCTTTTTGAGTTCCACGGCGTCGATGGTGTTAAACCCCGCGGCGGACGCCTGGATCGCGTCGAAGCCCAACGCCTTGATCTTTTCGCACGTTTGGGCAATGTCCGACGGGGTCTCGCAGTGATCGCGGAGGGTGTACATCTGGGCAGCGATTTGGGTGGACATGGAATCTTCTCGCAGGCGGTGGGGTTGAACATTCGGGGCGGCACCGCTTGGTGGCGGCCGCGGCCCTTTGACCATTTCGATCACCGCAACCATAGCAACCCGGCGGGGTGTTTCAACCCGTCGGCTTGCGGTAGGATTGCAACATAGGGCCAGCCCGCGGCTCGTCCCATCCTTATCCCGGCAACAGGGAATCCACCATGCCCACTTTCGCTCGTTCCGCCGTTTGGTCCGTTGTCGTCGCGTGTGCGTCGGTCCTCCTGCCGGGCTGTTCGTCCAGCATCCCCATGCCCGACCTCGGCGAACGCTACAACCGCACCGCCCAGTACCACGGCCCGGACCGCAACCCCGTCATCGTCATCCCCGGCATCCTCGGCTCCAAACTCACCCACCCCCCCACCGGCACCCGCGTCTGGGGCGCTTTCGAGGGCGGCGCCGCCGACCCCGGCCCCGCGGAAGGCGCCCAACTCATCGCCCTGCCGATGGCCATGGGCAAGCCGCTCAAAGAACTCACCGACGACGTCGAGTCCGACGGCTCGCTCGACACCGTCCGCCTCTCGGTCTTCGGCCTGCCGGTCGAGCTCCAAGCCTACGCCCAAATCCTCGGCACGCTCGGCGTCGGCGGCTACATCGACGACCAACTCTCCATGTCCGGCGCGATCGACTACGGCACCGATCACTACTCCTGTTTCCAGTTCGACTACGACTGGCGACGCGACAACGTCGAGAACGCCCACAAGCTCTACGCCTTCATCGAAAACAAGCGGGCCGAGGTCCAGGAAAACCTGGCTCAGGACCACGGCGGCACGCCCGGCGACTACGACGTGAAGTTCGACATCGTCGCCCACTCCATGGGCGGCCTGCTCACCCGCTACATGCTCCGCTACGGCGACGAAGACCTGCCCGAAGACGGCAGCACCCCCGAGGTCACCTGGGCCGGCGCGAAACACGTCGATCGCGTTGTGCTTGTGGGTACGCCGAACGCGGGCTCGATCAGCGCGTTGGTGCAGTTGATTGAGGGCGCGAAATTCTCGCCGTTCCACTCGGGTTATTCGCCGGCGATCCTCGGGACGATGCCATCGATTTATCAGTTATTACCACGCAGCCGCCATCAGCGCATCGTCTGGGACGAGCCTCGCGGCGAAGTCCGGACGGTTAACCGTCAACCGGAGACCGCATGGTTGTCCGCCCCGCTGCCGCCCGGCTTATCACCGCTTCCGGTCAGCACCCCCGACCTCTTTCGACTCGACGTCTGGGACCAGTCCGGGTGGGGGCTGGTATCTGACCACCAAGACAGCGAGCTCGAGAAGCTCTTACCCAACGTGGACAGCCCCCTGACCCGTCGGCTAATCGCGGAAGATCATCTAAGAAAATGCCTCGCTCGAGCCAACCAATTTCATGCTTCCCTCGACAGCCCACAACGACGGCCCGAAGGCCTTTCGCTGGTCCTTTACGCCGGAGACGGGGTGCCGACCAACGACGTGGCGACGGTGAATAAAGACGGCAAGATCACCAGCCTGACGAGATCCTCCGGCGACGGCACGGTCACCCGCGAATCCGCCGTGATGGACGAACGCCTCGGAACCGAGTGGGAACCGCAACTCGTCACGCCCATCGACTGGAGCGACGTGAACTTCCTGTTCACCGATCACCTGGGCCTGACCGCCGACCCGGTGTTCGCCGACAACGTGCTGTACCTGCTGCTCGAATCGCCCAAGCGCGATTGACCGACCCCGAAACCGCCGCCACCCAACGTGATCAGGCCCGTCACAATTTTTTTATTGTCAAAGCCTGCCATTTCATTTATTTTTTATGCTTTAGTCGTCAATCGACCCAAGAGGAATCGAGAAATGATCAAGTCCACCCTGTTGTCCGGCAGCGCCCTGTTGCTCTTGCTCGCGACCACCGCCGGGGCCAACACCGCCTACGACGAGACCGCCTCCGGCGACCTGTCGGGCGACCTCGCCAACCCCACGCCGATCACCTTCATCCCCGGGATCAACACCGTCAGCGGCTCGTTCGGCAGCAACGGCAACACCGGTGCGACCGACGGCAGCGACGCCGACTATCTCACCTTCACCCTCGCCCCCGATCAGTCGATCGACGCGATCACCCTCTTGGAATACACCACGACCGGCAACAACGCCGACCTCGCCTTCGTCGGCACCGTCGCGGCCAACGCCTTCACCGGCCAAGGCGGTGGCGACGTCGATGCCTTCGAACTCTTTAACGCCTTCGACGACGCGTTGTTTGCCGGCTCGCTCCCCCTGGGCCCCGGCGACCACGCCTTCTGGTTCCAGCAAACCTCCAACGGCGTCTGGAACTACGAAGTCCGCTTCAACGTCGTCCCCGAACCCGCCAGCTTCGGCTTGCTCGCGGTGGGTACGGCCGGCTTCGCGTTTACCGGTCGTCGGCGTCGCCGACATAGCTACTAATGGGTTGAGCGTCGGGTTTGCCTTATCTCCTCCCCCTCGAGGGGGAGGCCGGGTGGGGGTGTCGAACGCTCGTCAACATCAGATCACTCGGCACCCTCCCCCAACCCCTCTCTCAAGGGAGGGACGTTCCGAGCGGGTTTCGCTTCGACCCACACAAACTTGATCTAAACTCCGGTCATGAAAGCCATGACCATCCCCCAGACCGGCGAGCCTTCCGTGCTCACGCTGGCCGACGTTGAACAGCCCACGCCCGGCGACCACGACCTGCTCATCGAGGTCCACGCCGCCGCCCTCAACCCCGTCGACACCAAGCTCCGAAGCGGCAAGTTCCGCGCTCCGGTCACCTTCCCGCTCATCCCCGGCTTCGACGTCTCGGGGCGCGTCGTCGCCATCGGCAATCAAGTCACCAAGTTCCGGCCGGGCGACGCGGTGTTCGCTTCGCCGTCGTTGTTCAAACCCGGCGCCCACGCCGAGTACGTCCTGGTCCACGAAGACATCGCGGCCCGCAAGCCGGAGAGCTTTTCGCACGTCGAAGCCGCCGCGGTGCCGTTGGCGTTGCTGACCGCGTGGGAACTGCTGTACGACATGGCAAACCTGCAAGAAGGCCAAACCGTGCTGATCCACGCCGCGGCGGGTGGCGTCGGACACCTGGCTGTGCAACTCGCCCAAGCCCGCGGCTGCGTCGTAATCGGCACCGCGAGTTCCGACGAGTCGTTTACTTTGCTCGAAGAACTGAAGATCGACCACGCGATCAACTACAAATCCGAAGACGTGCACGACCGCGTCACGTCGATCACGGGCGACCGGGGCTGCGACGCCGTGTTTGATCTCGTCGGGACCGAGGTGTTCAAGTCCAGCATCCCCTTGGTCGCCACCCGCGGCCACCTCGGCACCATCGTCGGCATCCCCGCCGACGCCGACCTCAACTCGCTGTTTCTGAAGAGCGCCAGCCTCCACGCCGAGTTCATGGGCGCCACCGCCATGGCCGGCCGTATACCCACCCACCAGGGCGGCATCCTCAAACAAGCCGCCGCGATGATCGAAGCCGGCACGCTGAAACCCCACGTCTCGAAAGTCTTCCCCCTCGAAGACCTCGCCGCCGCGCACGAATTGCAAGCCACCGGTACGGCAACGGGGAAGCTCGTGATTCAAATCAGAGAGTAAAAACCATAACCGCAGATTTCGCCGATTAGCACAGATGGGAAACTAAAATCATGAGCAATAACACCCTAGCCCGTTCTCGTCACGACGCCATGCTTGGCGGAGTTTGCAGCGGAATCGCCCGCTGGTTGGGCTGGGATCCCACACTTATACGCATTTTATACATGGTCGTCTCGATTATCTCGGCCGCGTTCCCCGGCATCCTCATCTACGTCTTGCTGTTCTTCGTCATGCCGGACGATAAGTGATTCAATCTGCCTAATCTGCGAAATCTGCGGTTCCTGCCTTGGCTACCAAACCACGACTTCGCGTTCCAGGTCGATGCCGTGCTTCTGCGCGACGGTCTGCTGGACGTGTTCGATGACCGCCAGCAGATCCGAAGACGTGGTCTGGCCCGGCTCGGCGACGACGAAGTTGGCGTGCAACTCGGACACGCTGGCTCCGCCGATCGAAAAGCCTTTCAGCCCGGCCTGATCGATGAGTTTACCGGCGGAGACGCCCACGTCCGCCGGCGGATTCTTGAAACAACACCCCGCGGACTTGTCGCCCATCGGTTGGCTGTTCTTTTTATACAGATACACCTCTTTGTACCGCTTCATGAGTTCCTCAGGGTCGCTGGCGACCAGGTCGAACTCGACCTCGAGGATGAACGGGGCGCTGATGTTGGTGTGGCGGTAGTTGAACTCCAGGTCGTCGCGATCGCGGTAATACACTTGGCCGGCGTCGGACATGACCTGGACCCGTTTGACCGATTCGCCGATGTCGCCGAACGCGCCGCCGGCGTTCATGCGGACCGCCCCGCCGATGGTCGCCGGGATGCCCGCGACGTGCACCAAGCCGTCGAGGCCCGCCCGGGCCGAGGCGGGCACCAGCTTGAACAGGTCCACGCCCGCGCCGGCGGTGATCGTGGCCGACTTCTCGTCGATCGCGATCTGCTTGAAGTTCGGATCGTCCAGCCGGACCACCACCGCGTCCACGCCCTCGTCGCGTACCAACAAGTTCGCCCCCGCCCCCAAAATTTTCATCGGCACGTTCCGCTCCCGGCAGCGCGCCGTCAGCTCCGACAGCTGCGCCGCGTTGCTGGGCGACGCGAGGATCGCGGCGTGGCCGCCCGTGCGATACCAGGTCAACGCACCGAGCGGCGCGTCCACGGCGTGTTTGATGTTGAGGTCGGCGAGCAAGTCGGGGCGGACCGTGAAAGACGTGTCGGACATCCGAGGATTGTAACGACCGCGGCGCAGAAAAAAGCCCACGCCGCCTTGGCGTGGGCTTGGGGTTAAACGAGATCGTGACGTTCGCGCGCTAGAACAAATAACGCACGCCGAAGTTGATGCCGTACTCCAACTCGGTCCGATGTTCGAGTTCCTGGTACACCGGCACGTGGAACGTGGCCTCGAACGCCCACCGGCGTCCTTCGTACATCCAGCCCGGCGCGAACATCATCATGTGATCGCCGTTGGTTTCGTATCGGCCCAGGAGTTGAGCCTGGACGTAATTCGAACCGGTCGTCTCGGCGGTGTATTGCTCGGGCGACAAGCGATAAAGGTACGAACCGTCGAGTTTGAACGCGTCGAACTTGCTGTCGCCGAACTCAAACTCGAAATCATCATGGGTCCCGGTGTTGAACTTCCACAGGGCCGATGCGTTGAGGCCGTGTCGGCCATCGATACGGGTGTAAGCGACGCCCAACATCGGGTCGAAACTTTCGCTGGAAAAACCTCCGTCGTAGCTGGGCACTTCCACCCCGGCGAGCAGGACCGCCCGTCGGGTCTCGATCGGGCCGACGTCTTCTTGGTAGAAGCGGTGCTGGAGCATCACGGTGATGTCGTCGAGCCCCCAGCCGTCGGCCTCGGGGTTGCCGGCGGGATTTTCCAGGTCGTGGACCATGACCGGGACGTGGAGCATGAGTGCCGACTTGCGGCCGATGCCGTAGGCCAACGTGGTCTCCACTTCGATCATGTCGACCGAACCGAAGCCGCCGGGACGGGGGTCGTCGGTCCGGATGTAGTGGGTCTCTTGCCGGACGATCGCGACTTCCCAGCCGGGCTGCACCGCGGCGGGCATGTCGGTGGACTGTTGAGCGTGCGTTGAAAATGAGCCCCACCCGGCGAGCGCAGCGATGGCCGCTGCGCCCGCTTTCGGGAGCCTTCGTTTGAGAGAAGAACGGTGTTGTCGATTCACGGCGTGACCTCGCCGTCGGGCATGGTGACTTCGCCGGCGGTGTAGCCCGCGTCGCGGATCGCGGTCTGCAGGTCTTCCGCCGTGGGCGTTTCGGCGTCCGCCTCCAGACCGACCGTCACGAGCCCGTTGCCCAGGTCGATGTTGGTCCACTTCACGCCGTCGACTTTGCTCAGCCGACGGTCGATATTGGACGCGCACAGCGGGCAGCTCATGCCGCTGGCGCTGATGGTCGCGACGGGCTCGGCACTCGCCGCGGGAACGGCTTCATCCACGGACTCCGCGGTTTTCTCCGAAGTACACGAGGTGCAATCGGCGCAGCACGCCGCGTCGGCCTTGGTGGTGGTGCAGGTGCCGCCGGCGCAGGTTTTGCTCTCGGCGCAGGCCGAGCCGTCGGCACACTGGCCGGGGATCGATGAACCGCAGCAGGTGGAGGCGGCGTCTAGCGTCGCGGTGGGCGTGGCGCAGCCGGTGAGCAATACAAACGAGAACAGAGCGATCAGGGGGATCCATACACGCATGGTGTTTTCCTTGGTTAAGTCAATTCAAATCGGGTTAAGCGTCAGGCGAAAGAGCCTGAAGACAAAGGTGGCGTCGGACGATGCACCACCCGGGCGCACCTAAAACTCAGCCACGGCCAACGGCTGCTGCGTTGAACAGCACCGTCGGCGCAGGGGATAGGACAGGAGTGTGGGGGCCTAGGTCAGCCAGCGGCAGATCATCGGCTGCACCGCACGCGGCGAAGACCAAGCGTCGCTATCAACGGCGGCTTCGAGACGGGGGTGGGTCGGGGCTTCGCCCCAGGCCAGTTCGTAGGGGCTGGCAAGCAAAAGAACCGTGGGCACCGAGTCCGCGCCGCGCGGCGGCGTCGCCGGGGCTTCGGGAGCGGGCGTTGCCGGCGTGCTCTGGGTCACGCAACAACACGTCAAGCCGCAGCAGGACATTGCACAATCCTCAACCACCACCACCGGGGTGCCCGCCGACGCGGCGGCCTGCAGACAGATTGCGCTCGGCGCGAGGCCGGTGCAAACAAGGGTGAAGATAAGCAGGAATCGAACCATGACGTTAAACCAGTCTAACACGCGCTACGCTTGGGCCGAGGTTTTGTTCACTGCGTCGATCCAGCCGCCGCCCATCACGACGTCGCCGTCGAAGCAGACCACGGCTTGGCCGGGCGTCACCGCGCTAACCGGGTCGGCGAAGCGGACTTCGAGTTGGTCGTCGCCGGTGCGGCGGACCTGGCCGGGCGTGGGCGGCGAGTTGTAGCGGACCTTCACTTCGCAGTCGCGCCATTGCGCGGGCACCTCTTCCGGGGGGATCAGCCAGTTGGTCTGCGACGCGGTGCAGCCCTCGGCCAGCAAGTCGTCTTTGCCGCCGACGGTCACGGTGTTGGTCGCGGGGTCTTTGTCGACGACGTAGATCGGCGAGCCGGTGGCGATGCCCAGGCCCCGGCGTTGGCCGAGGGTGAAGTGCTGTTGGCCGGCGTGTTCGCCGAGTTCGTTCCCGTCGGTGTCTAGAATCTTTCCGGGGGCGAAGCCGCCCTCGGTGCGGCGCTCGACGAGCTTGGCGTAGTCGTTGTCGGGGACGAAGCAGATCTCCTGGCTGTCGGGCTTGTTGAACACCGGCAGGTCCAGATCGTCGGCGACCTGACGCACCTCGGACTTCTGCATCTCGCCGATGGGTAGCAGCATGTGGTCCAAGCGGTCACGCGGGCTGCCGAAGAGGACGTAGCTCTGGTCTTTGCCGCGGTCCAAGCCGCGGCGGAGCTCGGCCCGGCCGCCCGGGCCGCGGGCGATGCGGGCGTAGTGGCCACTCGCCACGTAATCGCAATCGATCGACTTGGCGTACTGGTGCAGCTTGCCGAACTTCAGCCAGTCGTTGCAGCGGACGCAGGGGTTGGGCGTCCGCCCGGCGTTGTACTCATCCACGAAATAGTCGATGATTCGGCCGAAGTCCTTCTTGAAGTTCATCACGTAAAACGGGATGCCCAGGATCGCGGCGACGTGACGGGCATCGCCCGCGTCGTTGACCGAGCAGCAGCCTTGCTTGTGCTTTTTCACTTGCGGTAACGCAATCCCCCCCGCGTCCGTAGAACACTCCTGTGGGGCCATGTTGTCGTAGCCGTCGGCCGCTTCGAGCGAGTCGTCGCTGCCCAGGCGCATGAAGCAGCCCACGACCTCGTAGCCCTCTTGTTGGAGCAGGGCCGCGACCACGGACGAATCGACGCCGCCGGACATGGCGACGAGCACTTTTTTACCGTTCTTGGGCATGAGAAGCCCCATTGTAGCCCACGCGAGACGGTTTCGAGCGGCCCGCCGGGGTATGATCCATTGAACTAATTTTTGATTCTTTTCCCGATCACAAGGAATCCACCATGCTCGGACTCGCCCCCTTTTACCGAAACACCTGCGGGTTGGCCGCCGCGTCGGCGGTCGGCTTGGCCACGCTGACCGCCCCGGCCCTCGCCGAGGACGTCGCGGCCGCCCCGACGATCACCGCGACGCTCGACCAGGTCGCCGGCGACGCCGAAATCGTCATCGTGATCCCCTCGCTCAGCGGGCTCAGCGAGGCCGTCGCCTCCTTCGCCACCGCGACGGGCATCGACCAGTTTGCCCCCGAGTTCGACGACGGCCTGGGCGCGTTCAAGCGCCAGATGGGCTGGATCGAAGGCGTCGACGACGAGGGCGCGATGCTCGTGGTCGTCTCGGGCCTGGCCGACGCGATCGACGCCGAGCTGAACGATCAACCCACCGACGGCCCGACGGCGATCATGCTCGTGCCCGTTGCCGACTACGCCGCCTTCGTCAGCCAACTCGGCGGCGACCCCGCCGCGGACATCACGGCGGTGACCTACGACAACCTCGACGGCTACCAAACCGACGGCTACGCCAAGACGCTCAACGGGTATGCGGTGATGGGCGACACCCGCGAAGCCGTCGAAGCCTACGCCGGCGGCGAAAAAGGTCAGGCGATGGTCGAAGCGCTCGGCCCCCTGGTCGTGGAATACCTCAACGGCGGCGACGCCCTGATCGCCCTCGACATCGCCACGCTGGCCCCGACGTTCAACGCGGCGATCGATCTTGGCGTCGATGAGATCAACCGCGAAAATAACGACCCCGACAACGGCCTGCCCGATTCGATGCGGGGCACCGTCCAGTCGTTGATCAACCTGTACGAGCAATCCGGCCGCATCCTCGTCAACGGCACCGACCAGCTGCTCCTGTCCATGGACTTCGGCGATGCGGGCCTGGGCATGACGATCTCCTCGAAGCTGACCGCCGACAGCGAGTTGGCCAGCTACTTCGCCCCCGCCGCCGACGCCGAGGGCGCCTCGGCCAGTGGCGTGCTGCTCGCCACGCTGCCCGATCAGCCGTACATCTACGCCAGCTCGATCGACGCGACGCAGTTCGGCCTCACCGCCGTGGCCGAGAAAATCACCGACGCCCTGGGCGGCGACAACGACGCGGGGTTCATGGCGATGTACCGCGAGTCGCTCTCGGTGATGAAAGACGTCAAGGGCGTAGCCAGCGTGTTCTACGCCCCGGAGCTGGCCGCGATGATGGCCGGCGGGTTCTACACCTCGCTGACCGTCTACGACATCGACGACACCGACGCCTTCCTGGCCAACCAGAAAGCCAGCCTCGACAAGCTCGGCGAACTCAAAGTCCCGCTGCCCCCCATGGAAGCCGGTCAACCCGCTTCGGAGATGACCTTCACCACGACGTACACCGAGAAGGCGCTGGTCATCGACGGCACGGACGTGCACCAGTTCCAGATCAACACGATCCTGCCCCCCGAGATGATGCAGCAGTTCGGCCCGATGGCGGCGCTGATGGGCAACGCCGGCACCGGCGGGTACATCGCCGCCAAAGACGGCAAGGTCCTGGTCAGCACCGTGCCCGACCCGCAACTGATCACCCGCGGCCTGCAGGCGGTCGGCAACGACGACGGCGTCGGCTCGGCCGGCACCATCGCCACGCTCCGCGACAACGCGCTGCCCGACGACTCGTCGATGGAGGTGTACCTCAGCCTCGACGGCATCGCCCGCACCGCGAACCTGTTCCTGCCCATGCTCATGCCTGGCGCAGGAGCGGTGAACATCCCCGAAGACCTGCCGCCGCTGGCGATGGGCGGGGCGTCCGACGGCGAGGGCGTGGCGATGCGGATGTTCATCCCCCACGCATTGGTCGACTTCGGCGTGCAGACGTACCTGCAGTTCGCCCCGCCGGCCGAAGACGACGGCCCACGCAACGGCCAACGACGACCGCGGGCGTTCTGAGCCAACGGCCATCGCACAACTCCTCGCTCCAAGAACGAACCGGCCAACGCCGGTTCGTTTTTTATAGGTGACTGGGTCCCAATAACCCGCAAAAACAAGGAAATCGGTCATCCCAGATTAAATCCAGACGCAATCAGGACGAAATCAATACGGCATCACGGCGGCTGCTTGTCTGCGCCGCACCACCCATCGCTCCCACCGCGAGACGTCTCATGCCGAACACGCCTTGTCGATTGTTCCAAACCATTTCTATTCACCTCGCCTGGCTCTTGGTGTTGTGCTTGACCGCTTACGCCCAAGCGGGCCCCACCGGCTCCGACAGCGCAACCGCGGGCCCGGCCGCGCACCCCGCCGTCCAAGCGGACCCCAGCGAACAGATTTTGATCAAGGGCCCCCCGCCCCTCGATCAGATCGAGTCCGCGTACACCGCCAACGCCGAGTTGGCGGACATCAACCAGATCGTGAAAGACGCCGACGCCTGGGCGAAAAAGCTCGGCAACACCAGCACTTTCCCCATCCCCGAGTTGGCCACCTACGACCGCATCGCGTTCGGCCACGAACACGGTAAGTTTGAAGCGATCCCCGCCAACCACCTGAATCACGTCAGCCCCACACTGACATACAGCGCCTGGGGCATGGTGGTCCTGATCCTCTTAGCCACGTTAGCGAGTGCGTATCGTCTGGGCCGTTTACGCCAAGCCGACGGCTCGGTTCGCCGGCGCTTCACCCTCGGCAGCAAGCTCGCCCTCGCGTTCGGCGGCCTGACCACCATGCTCATGGTGATCGGCGCGATCGCCGTGACCGCGATGCAGAACAACTCCAACACCAACCACCACCTCGGCTTCACCGCGACCAACGTCGCCATGGTTGAAGAGATCGAACGCGACCTTTTGCACCTCGAACTCGCCGCCGAGGACTTCCTCCTCACCCACGCCGAGGAAGACCTGTTCATCTTCTCCGACTGCGCCGCCCGCATGCTCGACCGTCTCCAGCACGCCGAGAAAGAGCTGAACAAGGAAGAGGAACGGCAGGCCGCGACCGTCTTGAAAGAACACTTCCTCGAATACGAATACGAGTTCCGCGCGATCGTCGCACAGGTGGACCATTTCAACGCCATCATTGACAGCCAGCTGATCCCCACCGGCGAACACCTGAATGACCTGATGCTGGCGATCATCGAAACCGCCTACGCCGAAGGGAACTACAAGCTAGCTCTAGAAGCGGCCGAGGCCCTCGACCACCTCGCGCTGGCCCGGATTCATACCCAGATCTACCTCCGCACCGGCGACGAAGGCGAAGCCGAATACGCGACCCGCGAGCTCGAACTGGGCGCCAAGCTGTTGAAGTTGATGCGTAAAGACGTCCAGGGCGACCTGCAACTCGCTTGGATGGGACAGGCCGAAGAAGGCTACCGGTTCTACGCCGAGGAACTCGATCTGGCCGTGAAGCTGTTCCGCGAACGCGAGCAAACCATCGAGCACGTGCTGCACAAGCTCGGCAAGAAGATCGACAAGGAAGGCCTGGCCCTCATCGACGACCTGCACCACGACCAACAAGTCTTGATGCAGGAAGCCGAAGCACGCTCGACCCAAGCCAAAAACCTCACGGTCGGCGTCGCCGCGATGGCGGTGCTGTTCGCCGGCGTGGTCAGCGTCTTGCTGATCCGGATGCTCGTCGGCTCGATCCACCGGGTGCTCCGCGTGCTCTCCGCCGTCGCGGACGGTGACCTGACCCAAGAACCCATCGCGATGAAATCGTCCGACGAGATGGGCGAACTCGCCCGGGCCACCGACCAGATGGCCGAATCGTTGCAGCATGTCATCCGCGACGTCACTTCGGCCGCCCAGGAAGTCGCCGCCGCGTCCAACGAGATCGCCGCGAGCAGCGACGAGATCGCCCGCGGCATGAACGAACAGACCGGCCAGGTCCACTCGGTCTCCTCGGCCGTGGAAGAAATGTCCGCGTCGATCGTCGAAGTCGCCCGCAAGTCGGCCGACGCCGCGAACTCGGCCGAGAAGTCCGGCAGCGTGGCCAGCGAAGGCGGGCAGGTCGTCAGCGACACCATCGACGGCATGCACGCGATCAGCGACGCCGTGTCCGCCTCGGCCCGCAGCGTCGAAGAACTCGGCAAACGCGGCGAACAGATCGGCGAGATCATCGCGACGATCAACGACATCGCCGACCAGACGAACCTGCTCGCGCTCAACGCCGCGATCGAAGCCGCCCGCGCCGGCGAGCACGGCCGCGGCTTCGCGGTGGTGGCCGACGAAGTCCGCAAACTCGCCGACCGCACCACGCAAGCGACCGAAGAGATCGGCAGCTCGATCCAGGCGATCCAGACCGAGACCACTCAGGCCGTGGACCGCATGAACTCGGGCACCGACCAGGTCACCACCGGCGTCGCCAAGGCCAGCGCCGCGGGCGAGTCGCTCAAGCAGATCGTCGCCTCGGCCCAGGACGTCTCGGGCATGATCCAGGCGATCGCCGCTGCCGCCGAACAGCAGTCGGCCGCCTCCGAAGAAGTCGCCCGCAGCGTCGAGACCATCTCGGCCGTCAGCCAACAGACCGCCGAGGGCGGGCAGCAAGCCGCCCAGGCCGCGGGCATGCTCAGCCAGAAGGCCGAGACGCTGCAAATGCTCTGCGGCAAGTTCAAGCTGTAGGGCCACGCTCTTATCTTCATGAACGGTTAGCCCCGGGCTCTGCCCGGGGTTTTTCGTGGGCTTACGGTTTTTGCTTGATCGGCGGAACGCCCCCCGGGCAAAGCCCGGGGCTAACGAATGACGCTTGCGATCCGCCGCGACCCCGCTACCCTGCCGCCCATGGCGAAGAAAACCAAACCCAACCCCGGCTCCGGCCTGCCCACCGACCCGATGAACGTCCTGATCCTCGGCAGCGGCGGCCGTGAACACGCCCTGGGCTGGAAGCTCAAACAATCCAAACGCTGCAAGAAACTCTTCTTCGCCCCCGGCAACGGCGGGACCGCGGCGCTGGGCACCAACGTCGACCTCAAGATCGAGCCGGTGGACACCAAGAACGTCGACGCGATCGACTACTTCTGCCGGCACCACGACGTCGGCCTCATCGTCATCGGCCCCGAAGACCCGCTCTGCCACGGCCTCGCCGACCGCCTCGCCGCACCCGGGCGTTTCATCTTCGGCCCGACCAAGGATGCCGCCCGCCTCGAGGGCGACAAGGCCTACGCCAAGGACTTGATGAAGGGTGCGCTGATCCCCACCGCCGACTCCAAGACCTTCACCAACTTCGAGATGGCCAAGGCGTACGTCGAAGCCCGCGAGACGCCCGTGGTCGTCAAAGCCACGGGCCTAGCCAAGGGCAAGGGCGCGATCGTCTGCTCGACCAACGAAGAGGCCGTCGAAGCACTCGAACGCTGCATGGTCAAGAAAGAGTTCGGCGACGAAGGCACGACCGTCCTCGTCGAAGAACGCCTCGTCGGCCAAGAAGTCTCGATCCTCGCGCTGGTCGACGGTCGAAACCTCTTCCTCCTCGACCCCTCGCAAGACCACAAACAAGCCCACGAGGGCGACACCGGCCCCAACACCGGCGGCATGGGCGTCTACTGCCCCACCCCGCTCCTCACCGACGACCTGCTCACCCAGATCCAGACCGAGGTGCTCGTGCCCGCGGTCGACGCGATGCGACGCGACGGGATCGAGTTCAAGGGCGTGCTGTATGCCGGGCTGATGCTCACCGCCGGCGGCCCCAAGACGCTGGAGTTCAACACCCGCTTCGGCGACCCCGAGACCCAGCCGCTCATGATGCGGCTGCGCGGCGACCTCATGCACGCCATGCTCGCCACCGCCACGGGAACGCTCGACGAAGTCGATCTGTCGTGGGACAAACGCGTCTGCTGCTGCGTCGTCATGGCCAGCGGCGGCTACCCCGGAGCTTACGAGAAAGGCAAACCCATCACCGGCATCGACGATGCGGAGAGCGATCCGGATGTAACCGTCTTCCACGCCGGCACCAAACTCACCCGCGACCACGTCCTCGTCACCGACGGCGGCCGCGTCCTCGCCGTCTGCGCCCTGGCCGACACGCTGAAGGAAGCCCAAACCAAAGCCAACGCCGCCTGCGATAAAATCAAGTTCGAAGGCGCTCATTTTCGCCAGGATATTGGCTTTCGAGTGATGTAAACCGCAAAACATATCCGGGAAACTCTTATGCCGCTAAATCAAAAAACCGATTTGACTGTCTGGAACATTTTATGCGTGATTGGCTCTGTAATAGTTGTCGCAGTTGGTGCCACCTGGGCGCTGTCGAGAACAATTCAATCTGATGAGCTAGAGGGCTATCGAACAGCCCAAGACTGGAATGTAAAAGAAGCCATTAGTGAAATCAAAGAGCTCTCGGAACAAGCAAAATTAAACTCTGGAGAACGGAAAGAGTTGTTTGCAATTCGTAATGAAGTCATAGAATACAAGCAAACAATCTTCGAGTTAACTGAGAAATATGAAGCAGAAACAATAAGGCTCGCTGATGAAATTAACACTCTAACAATACATAGCGATCAATTACAGAAAACTCTAGACACCCTACTGATCGAATCAGATTCGATTGAAATATTAGAAGGCGAAGCACGCTTTTTAATTCCTAATACATTTTCGATTGGTGTCGAAAATACCTTCGGGTCATTCGCTTCGGTCAGATTCGGAGATAATCAATCTACGCTTACATATCCAGGCGAAAAGCATCGAGTAAATCTTGGGAATAAGCATTACATTGTCACCCTCATGAAGATCACGGATAATTCTTGTATATTTGCTTTCAATGAAAGTCAGTAAAATCGGGTAAATTTGACTTATGGTTCTGAATGCCTAACGTTCACTTCAACTTATAGAACAACAACCCGCGAGATGACGCAAGACATTACGTCTAATGGTTGATCTCGTCTATAAACAGGCTAGTTTTACTTCACCACTCCGATCGACCCGTAGCTGTCGTGTTAGTAATGCAGGCGGACATCGACGAAGTGGCAGATGTGGCCGCCGTAGGGACAGGTTCGTGGCCGCAGCCGGGATTACCTAACGGGCAAGATGCTGCTTTAATCCCGCTGCCGACGTAGTGGCGGCTGTTCGAGCAGGCGGGCGTTTTCGAGGCGGATGCGTTCTTTCTCGTCGCGGGTGCGGACGATTTCTTCGAGGGGGAAGAACGAGGTGTGTTTGGACCACTCCTGCTCTTCCTGGCGGAAGCGTTTGCCGGGGTCGACGACGAGGGTGGTATTGCGGTCGTAGATCTTACCCGAGGCGCGGATCCGGCAACGCTCCAGCGGGCGTTCGGCCTGCGACGTGCCGCGGTTCAGACCGTCGCGGGTGAACTTGGCCCCGCAGGTCGGGCAGCGGAAGATGCCGACCTCGGGCTCCCAGCGGACGACCGATGGGCTGTGGCGTTCGTTGGTGCACTCCGCGGCGAGGGCAACGAGCATGCGGTGGCCCGAGACGAGGTAGACGCCATGGGATTTGGCGAACTGGGTATAGACGCCGTTGCGTTGGTACTTCTGGGGCAGGCCGATGTCGAACGAGCCGGACGTCACATTCGAGCGGTGCGTCGCGGCCACGGCGGACTGCGGTTCGCCACAGCCCGTCGGCAGCGTGGCGAGGGGCGTAACGGCCAAAGCCTTCAGAAACAGTCGGCGAGAAAATTCGTGCTCCATGCCGTTGGTTATCGGTAAACGCCACGGCGACCGTCGAACTGACACGCGATTTCACGACGCATCAACGTCCGGATAACGGACTGGTCGGGATAGTGAAATTGGGAAATGATGACTCGCCGTTAGCCTCGGGCTGGATTTAACCCACGGCCGACTCGTAAACCTCGAGACACTTCGCCGCGGCGCCGTCCCAGGTGAGCTTGCGGACTTCGAGGTCGGCGTGTTCCCGCAGGGTCGCGCCCAGCGGCGGGTGGCGCAGCACCGCGATGATCTTATTGGCCATCTCGTCGGTGTCCCAGAAATCGACCTTGAGCGCGTGTTCGATGACTTCGCTGACGCCGGACTGTTTGGACATGATCACGGGCACGTCGTGGCTGATCGCTTCGAGCGGCGCGATGCCGAAGGGCTCGCTGACGCTGGGCATGACGTAGACGTCGACCATCTTGAAGACGCGTTCGACGTCGTCGCCCCGCAGAAAACCCGTGAACACCACCTTGTGACCGATGCCGGCCCGCGTGGCCATCTCGATGAGTTCCTGGATCTTGTCGCCCGTGCCCGCCACGACGAACTTGACGTTATCCATGATCTCCAGGACGCGCTTGGCGGCGCGGATGAAGTATTCCGGCCCCTTCTGCATGGTGACCCGGCCGAGGAAGAGGACGATCTTGTCGTCCTTGGCGATCTTGGGCGGGATAGTGATGTCGGGGTTGGCCGGGCCGTTCTCGATGCCGTTGTAGACGACTTCGATCTTGTCGGGGTGCAGGTCGTAGCGCTCGACGAGTACGGCCTTGGTCCGCCGGGACACCGCGATGATCCGGCGCGCGGCGTGGCAGCCCTGCGCCTCGATGTCGCGGACGATGGAGTTGCCGTTCTCGCCCGAGCGGTCGTATTCGGTGGAGTGGACGTGAACCACCAGCGGCTTGCCGGTGGCCTGGGCGACGGCGATCCCGGCGGGGAAGGTAAGCCAGTCGTGGGCGTGGATCACGTCGAAGTCTTCGCCGGCCGCCAGCGCGACGCAGAGGTCGGCATACCGCCGGGCCTCGGCGTGGAGGTCGCCGTCGTAGTCCGGCGTGTCCTGGGTCCGCACGGGTTCGGACGGCGACTCGTCAACCTCGGCTTCGGTCGCCACGGGCGGCGGCGTGAGCGGCGGAGGTTGGGGGATCGACGCCTGGGGATTGATGAAGCTGATGCCACGATCAGAAGATTCGCCCCGTGCTGCGACCGACGCCCCGCCAGCGTAGGGCGAGCTGAACTTGGAAGGCACCGCCCGGAAGCTGACGTGTTCAAACACTTCTTCGGATTCGCCGGGCATCACCGGGGCGTCGATTTCAAACGAACTCGACACTGAATCCGGAGCGCGATCGCCGGCCGCGGCCTGCGGGGCCTGGGGCGAGAGGAGCTTGACGTGCGAGGTGTAGTCGCTGTCCACCGTTTTGGGCAGGACAAAGGTGACGCCGGTGTGTTGGGCGGACAAGGCTTTGGTCAAGCCGTAGCAGGCGGTGCCGAGGCCACCGCTAATGAACGGGGGGAACTCCCAGCCGAGCATGAAGACGCGCATCGTGATCCTTCCATCGCAATCGTGACGACAGGGCAGGTGCTTGACCGATCGAAACGAATGACTCGGGAAGCGATGAGTTGTCCTGGAACCTGTCCGCAGACCACCGTTTGGGCGATGGTTTTCCTTCTCGGCCCCAACATAGCAGGACCGGCTGTGAATTCAATCCGGCCCGTTCCCAAGGCCCGGTAAAACAAAGCGAAGCCTGACGCAAGTCGGCCGGGCCCAAGCGGATCAGTCTTCTTCGGGGATCATGTCGCCCAGCTCGCGGAAGCAGGCTTCGTAGGCCAAAAGCGTCTGAAAAACGCGTTCCAACAGCTCGGGATCGTCGAGCGACTGCTCGGTCGCCATCGGCACGGCTGAACGGAAAACAAATATTTTGTCGTCGTCCCGGAAGTGCTGCATGTCGAAGCGGGCGTTGTAGCCCTGGTCGATCAGCTCTTCTTCGAGCAGGTCTTCGTACTTATCGCCCAGGTGCAGGACATCCGCCTCGATCGAGCCGGACAGCCAGCGGTCGGGGGTGTACATGCCAACCCATACGCGGGAGGTTTCGTCGACGGTTTCGAGCGGGCCGACCTGGTACCAACAGGGCGATTCGACGACGCGGGCGTGGGCTTTGAGCAGTCCTTGGTCAATCTCGACGGACTCGAACAGGTCGGCGTCGGTGGCCCGTTGGGCAAGGGTGTCGAGCATCGCGGCGTGGGTGGAGGTTTCGGTCATGCCGCAACTCTAGCGACGCGGGGGCGGGAGGCAAGCGAGGACATCATTCATTTAGCCCCGGGTCAATGACCTGGGGGTGCCCCCGGCGACTCGCCGGGGGCTAAATTGGAAGACCCATCACGGCATGGCGGTTGAGGCCCTACGCAGTTGCCACCCGCTGAACGCAATAAAGCTCAAGCACAGGCGTTGTACGGTTCCTGCTACACCGACTCGCCCCCGAAATCGCCCCCCCGCTGGAGACCTCCCATGCCCCGATCTTCGATGCCCCTTCTTGCGGCCGCCATGCTGTTGCCTTGCGGTGCCGCCCTCGCCCACCCCGGCAGCCACGGGGAAGACCTCGACCTGGGCCCCGAAACCGTGCCGAGCGACATGGTGGTCCACCTGGCCCGGGTCAACGGCGTCGAGCACAAGGTCCGCATCACCGAGAAAGACGGCTACCGGATCATCACCGCCAACGGCATCCCCGACCACGAGCCCGGCCGGTTCCCCAGCCGCGGCAACCCCAACGCCATCTCCGCCCAGGACTACGAATACCGGGTGCCGCTCGAACCGGAAAAAGCGACCCGCGAGTCCGCGAGCCGCGGCCGGGTACTCTTCGGCGTGGCGATCAACGGCGTGCCCTTCGACCCCGGCACCGCCGAGATCTGGACGCCCGACGGCCGAACCCGCGGCCGCGATGCGCCCCGCAACGGCTACCGCTACGAAGCCCTCACCGGCAACATCAACCTCGGCCTCGACGACCACAACGCCCACGTCCAACCCACCGGCGCGTACCACTACCACGCCCTGCCCGTCGGCGTCTACGAAAGCGTCGCGGGCAAACCCGTCGCCGAGGTCCCCGACCAGATGGTGCTGATCGGCTACGCCGCCGATGGCTTCCCGATCTACGGCGTCTGGGCCCACGAAGACCCCACCGACCCCGACAGCCCGCTGGTCCGCCCCACCACCAGTTGGCGGGTCAAGGCCGGCAACCGCCCCGCCAAGAGCGACATCTCCCCCGGCGGCGCCCACGACGGCACGTTCGTGCAAGACTGGGAGTACGTCGAAGACGCCGGCGACCTCGACGAGCACCACGGCCAGTTCGGCATCACCCCCGAATACCCCGACGGCATCTACTACTACATGATCACCGATGAATACCCCTTCATCCCCCGCACTTTCTACGGCACCCCCGACCGCAGCTTCTCCCCCGCCCGCGGCGGCGGCGAAGGCCAGGGACGCGGCGAACGCGGAGAACGCCGACGCGGCGAGCGTGGCGGTGAAGACGGCGAGCGTTCGCGTCGCCCCCCGCCGCGTTGATCGTTATACGACACGCCCGGTTTAGCGGGTGACGCGAAGCGTCCCGCGTCGGGCGTAGAAGATGCGAACGCGGGCGGCTTCGCCGTACCCGCTAAACGTAAAAATTTATCGCGCTGCGTCACACCGATTTATTCAACAATTTCGATCTGCTCGGCCGACGTCACGTTGATCTGCGGTGTGCCGAACATCGACGAGAGTTCGCCGGTCACGCGGATGCGTTGGCCGGCGATGTCTTCGCCGTGGTCGCCGCCGAACGCCGCGGCCATGTCGTCGAACACCCGCGGTTTCCAGATGACTTGGAAATCGCCCCGGGCGCTGCCGTCGAACTTGACCATCATCGTCTTGCCGCTGCTGCTGAGTTGGGCCGTGCCCACGGTGCCGGTGACGGTGACCACGGTGTCGTCCTCGACCAACGGCTTGATCTGCTCGGTCTGGTCGGCGGTGAACTGCGGGGGCGCCGCGGCTGATGCCGCCGGGGGGGCCGCGGACGACGGCGACGATGCTGCGGGTTCAGCAAAGAGGCCGGACGTGGCGTTGGCCGATGAAGATGAACGGGTGCGTTCGGGGGTAGGCCGGTCGTTTGTCGCCACGGTTGAAGTTTGATCTACCGCCGTCACCGCGGACGCCACGTCGCCTCGACCTTCGTCACCGCCGAGCGCTAAAAACGCGCCGCCGCCGACCAACCCCAACACCGCGACGGACGCCCCGGCGATCAGCCACGGTGTGTTACGTTTCTTGGGCACCACCCGCGACGCGGCCATCAACTCGGCGCTCGACATCGACAGGCTCGACGAAGACGTCGCCGGGCCCAACGCCATGCTGTGACCGCGAAGTAGACGCGCGAAGACTTCGCAGTCGGCGTGACGATCGTCGGGGTCTTTCGCGAGCGCGGTCTCGATGCCTTCGACCAGCGCCTTGGGCAGGTCGGGGCAACGCTTGGCGAGCGACGGCGTCGGCTCGTTGACCTGTTTGTCCAGCACCTCGCGGATGGTCTTGCCGCTGAAGATGGATTCGCCGACGAGCATCTGCCAGAGCGTGCAGGCGAGGCTGTACTGGTCCGACGCGGGCACGGCCGGCAGGCCGCGGGCGACTTCGGGCGCGATCGTCGCGGGCGTCCCGATGATCCCGTCGGGCAGACGGAAGTCATCGTTGGGGTCGCCCAGGTCGGCCAGGCCGAAGTCGGCGAGCTTGCACCGCCCGTCGCGGGTCAGCATGAGGTTGCTGGGTTTCACGTCGCGGTGGACGACACCCAGCCGATGGCCGAACGCCAACGCGTCCGCCGCATCCGCCGCGAGGTCGCAGGCCTTGGCCGGGTCGAGGGTGCCGCTGTGTTTGATGAGTTGTTTGACGTCGCCGCCCTGCACCAGGTCCATCGCGATGTAGAGCAGGTCTTTCTGCTGATCGATCTCCAGGACGTTGACGATGTGCGGGTGGTTGAGCTTGGCCGCGGCGCGGGCTTCGCGGATGAACTGCTGGGCCTTGGCTTCGGCTTTCTTGTCGTCTTTTTTGGTCGAGGCGACCTTGAGCGCGACCTGG
The DNA here is from genome assembly GCA_039199695.1 of Planctomycetota bacterium. GTDB lineage: Bacteria > Planctomycetota > Phycisphaerae > Phycisphaerales > Phycisphaeraceae > Algisphaera. The sequence continues at coordinate 21,837 of JBCCST010000023.1, forward strand.
CGTTTGAGGGCGGTGTCCTCGGCGAGAAAGACCTTGCCCATCGCGCCTTGGCCCAGCAAACTCAAGAGCCGGAACTTGCCCAAGCGTTTGTTGAGCCAACGGCTCTCGGCGGGTTGTTTGTTTGAGGGGTCAGCCAACACACGTTCTCCACAACAACTCTGCGACGCCATTCCCTCAGCATCTCTTTTGAATTGTACGGGAGCCAATCCGTCACGCGAGATCATTTAGAAATTTAGCCGGGGGCGAACCGCCCCCGGTGCCGCGGCGTCACTTTCGGGCTTTAGGGAAGTCGAGCCGCGGTACCGGGACCTGTTTAGGTCCCGGCTATTTGACCGAATACTCCAAAACCCCGTAACCCGTCACCCGCCCGTCCGCCGGCGCACCGCCTCGAACACCAAGACCGCCGCGGCGTTCGACGCGTTGAGCGAGTCGACGGAACCTGGCGCTTGCGGGATCGTCAGCTTCACGTCCGCCGCGTCGCGCCACGTCGGGTCCAGCCCCGCGTGTTCGGGGCCGACGACCACGGCCAACGGCTCGCCGGGCTTCGCCCAGTCCGCGGCGAAACAATCCGTCCCGCCGTCGGCCAGCGCGGCCGCAATGGTGACGCCGCGTTCCCGCAGCCACGCCACGGCTTCGTTTGCGTCTTCGACCGTCACCGTCGGCAAGGCGAAGACCGCGCCGGTGCTGTTGCGGATCGCGTTGGGGTTGAACACGTCCACCGCCGGGCCCACCGCCAACACCGCGTCGCACCCCGCGACCGCCGCGGTCCGCACCATCGCCCCGAGGTTGCCCGGCTTCTCCGTGCCCACCGCGACCAGATAAAACCCGCCCCCGGAAGTTTCACCCTCGGAAGTGGTGGGGCCCACCTCGGCGAGTTCCGCCAGCGACCACCGCGGCGTGCGAAAGACCGCCAACGCGCCTTCCGGTTTGTCGTGGTACGCCATCTTCGCCAGCACTGCGGCGCTGACCTGGATTGGCGTCAACTCCGTTGACGCGCCGTCGTTCTCGTTGGGTTGTCGCTCCAGGTATTCACGACACGCGTACCACTCGACCAGCTCCAATCCCGCCGCCAACGCCCGGCTGATCTCGCGCTGCCCCTCGGCGATCAACACGCCTTCCCGCCGACGTTCTCGGGCCTTGCGCAAGCGCACCACCCGCTTCACCCGCGGGTTGGTCAGGCTGGTGATCTCGGCCGCGTCGGTCATCGGTGCATCCTATCCGCTCCACCGCTTCGCCTCGTCTGCTGTGCCCGACATCTGTCCGGTAACCCATCCGTCCGGTAACGAAAGTTCAGGGTGACGAATCTGGTCGGCATCAAATAAAATGGAGGTGTCACCTCACGGAGCGGGTTCAGGGAATCGGGCCAAGCGCCCGCTCGGCCCGGCCGTGGCCCGCTAGAAAGTCCGCCATGAAACTCACCCGCCCGTGCATCGCTGCCCTTCTCGTCGTCGGCTCGTTGAGCGCTGCGCGTGGCGCCCTGGCTCAGGAAGCCTCGGGCCTCAACCCGCTCAGCCTGCCTCCCGCCGCGGACCCCGCGCAAACCCAAGCCACCACCGCCGACGGGCCGACCTATCCCGTCAGCGCGTTCGAGTTCATCACCCTCAGCGACACGCCCGGCCTGCCGACCAGCGACGAACTCAACGACATCACCATCAACCTGACGCCCACCGCCACCGGCTACGTCGCGCCCCGCCCCGACCAACCCCAAACCACCACTCGCCTCGGCGACGTCGGCAACCTCCCGACGCCCACCCTTCACGCCAGCGCGGTCAACCACGCCGCCGCCGCCATCGTCCGCGACTTCAACGGCCGGGGCATCATCGGCGTCCTCGTCTCGCCCGACCCCAACCAGATCCAGGTCGCCCTCAGCGACGAAGGCACCCCCGTCTGGGGCGACGACCTGCGTGACGATGTGACCACCACGCTCCGCCTGATCATCCGCACCAACGTTGTCAGCGAGATGCGCACCGTCGCCAGCGGCGACCGCATCGCCGACGACCAGCGCGTCAACCACCCCGCCCACCAACGCATCCTCGAAAGCTCGCCCGTCGGCGTCGGCAGCCTCGTGTCCCGCGGCGAGATCGACCGCTACCTCTTCGACCTCAACCGCCACCCGGGCCGCAGCGCCGCGGTCGCTGTGTCCACCGGGCTCAACCCCGGCCAGGGCGACACCGTGCTCGACTACCTGGTCAGCGAAGCCAAGCCCTGGACCGCGTTCTTCAACCTCTCGAACACCGGCACCGCGGACACCCGCGAGTGGCGCGAACGCTTCGGCCTGCTGCACACCCAACTCACCGGCAACGACGACATCTTCAGCATCGAATACGTCACCGCCGGCTTCGAGGAATCGCACGCGCTGTTCATCAGCTACGAGCGCCCGTTCGAGGCCAATGACCGCGTGCACTGGCGGGCCTACGGCACGTTCCAGGACTTCACCGCGTCCGACGTCGGCTTCCCCGGGGCCGACTTCGACGGCCGGGAGTACGGCGTCGGCGGCGAGTTGATCTGGAACTTCTGGCAAGACGGCCCGAGCTTCCTCGACCTCGTCGGCGGCGCGCGGTGGGAATCGGTCTACGTCAACAACGAATTCGCCGGCATCGAAAAAACCGAGCCGTTCTTCGTCCCTTACCTCGGCGTCGCGTTCGAAAACACCACCCAGGTCAACACCACCACGGCCTACCTCGGCGTCGAATTCAACCTCGACAGCTTGGCCGGCACGGACTCGCCGGACCTCGACGGGCTGGGCCGACTGAACACCGACGCCGACTGGGTCAAGTTCCCCTTCAGCGTCGCGCACTCGTTCTACCTCGAACCGATCTTCAACCGCGACGACTGGCTGAACATCACCACGCCCGGCTCGACGCTCGCCCACGAACTCTTCGTCGCCGTCCGCGGCCAGTGGGTGCCCGAAAGCCGGCTGAACCCCCAGGCCCAGGAAGTCCTCGGCGGGCTGTACACCGTCCGCGGCTACGACGAAGCGATCACCGCCGGCGACACCGTGGTTATCGCGACCGCCGAGTACCGCCTGCATATCCCCCGCCTGTTCACGCCGACGCCCGGCAAGCAGCGCCCGGTCACCCAGGTCTTCGGCGAGCCGTTCCGTACCTTCCCGCAAGAGCCCTACGGCAGCGCCGACTGGGACCTGGTCGCCAAAGCCTTCATCGACGCGGGCCGCAGCCTCAACAACGACCGCGAGTTCTTTGAAGAAAACGAAACCCTCGTCGGCGCGGGCGTCGGCGTGGACCTGCTGTTCAAACGCAACGCCAATTTCCGTATCGACTACGGCGTGGCCCTCGAAGACGCCGTCGACACCACCGCCGGCTCGTCGCAGTTCCACTTCAGCTTTACGTTGCTGTACTAAATCCCCAATCAGGCAACAAGAACCGAGCGATCCAGCACCAATTTGTTTCGTAAGAATGAGATGCCGTCAACTACAATGAACGGCGGAACACGAGAAAGCGAGAGACCCATGACACCCCGAATCAGCACGACCCTTGGCCTCGGCGTAACCCTCGCCACCTTGGCCGTCGCCCTCCCGCTGCACGCCGGCCCCGAGGGCGGCACCGTCGTCTCGGGCAGCGCGACGATCAGCACCGTCGGCAAGAACACGACGATCAACACGCAATCGGCGCGTACGATCCTCGAGTTCTCGCAGTTCAACATCGCCAACTCCGAACGCGTCGTCTTCAACCAGCCCGACGCCAACTCGGCGGTGCTCAACCGCGTCATCGGCGGGCAACGCTCGACCATCGAGGGCTTCCTCGGCAGCAACGGGCAGGTCTACGTGGTCAACCCGGCGGGCGTGTCGTTCTCGCCCAGCGCCGTGGTCAACGTCGGCCGACTCGTCGCGGCCGGGGCGAACATGGACGACGCCGACTTTCTCGCCGGCATCGACCGCTTCACAGACGCCAACGGCCGGGTGACCAACTTCACCGACAACCTCTTCGGCAACGAGGGCGTTGTGCTCGTCGGCAAAAACGTCAGCAACGACGGCACGATCTCGTCGGCCGACGGCACCATCGTTTTGGTCAGCGGCAAAGACATCCTGCTCCAAGACGGACCCGACGGGCAGATCTTCATCCGGCTCGAAGGCTTCGGTACAACCGACGCAAGGCAGTCCAAACTGATTAACCGCGGCACGGTCGACGCCGGCGACAACGGCCAAGTGTTCCTCGGCGCCGGCGACCTGCTCGGGCTGTCGGTGTTCAGCAGCGGACAGGTCGAGGCCGGGCAAGTCACCCTCGACACCGGCGATCAGCCGCAGTTGCTGTCCACCGACAGTTCGGCGTTCGGCAACTTCAGCGACGACGCCACCATCACGATCAACACGCAGCAACTTTCCTACCACGCCGACAACGCTCCGAACGATCGGCTGATCCTCAACGCCCCGGATGGCTTCATCAACCTCGACGGCGACCCGAACCAAGGGCCATCGATCGTCAACGGCCAACCCTTCCCCCCCGGAAATCCCGGGGACCCCGGCGGTCCCGGTAATCCCGGAACGCCCGGCGACGACCTGCCCGAAAGCACGTTTATCGATGCTTACGCCCGGTTCCTGCCGACCGAGCCGTTGGCCGTCGCGGCGGTCAGCCCCGCAACGGTGGACGCGGGCCTCGTGGCGTCGCTGCAAAACGACCTGGGCATCGAAGTCAAAGATTTTGATGAGCAGCCGTTGGTCGAATACCTCGTGGCGGCCACGGTGCTCAACGACTTGAACCTGGCCCCGAACGCGGGTGCCTCGGCCGACGCGGCGGGCAGCGGCACGACCCGGGTGAGCGCTAACCGCCTCGATTTTGCCGCGGCGCAAAACGCGGTCGGCGCGTTTGAAGATGTGTTTTATGTCAACAGCATCGTCGACGAAGTTACCGCGGATCAGTCCGCGGCGGCTGCCGGGGCGGCGGGCGTGGGGGACACGGCGGGCGCCAACAACGCGGCCCGGTCCAACGCCGACGCCTCGGCCGACCCGACCCAGCAGGTGCGTTCGATGATCCAGCAGGCGTCGGACCGCTACATGGCCGACGCCGAGGTCACGGAAATCGATCCGGTCGAGTTTGTTGAATGGCTCAAGCAGCAGGACGCCGAGACGCTCGACGCCTTGACCGGCCTCAACGAACTGGTCAACGACGCGATGCCCAACCTCGGGCTGGGCGCAGCGGAAATCGAAAACTTCAAAGCCTGGACCTACGGCAAGATCGCCCCGCAAGGCGTCAGCCTCCGCACGCTCGACGAACTCGTCACCGCCGCAGGCGGGTTGTAAATAACTTCCACTTCGCGACGTTTAGCGGGCGATCGAAGATCGCCGTGCGTTGGGTGGTGATTGGCATCCGTACTCGTCACGACACCCAGCGCGGATCTTCGATCCGCGGCTAAACGTTTTGCACTTGTTCTTTAGTTCTAAGTGGACGGGTTAATCCGCCAGCGCGAGATATTGGCCGATCCAATCGAAGTGCTCGTGCTTGATCGGCTCGGCTTGCACAATCACCAACACGTCCTGCGGCTCGGCGGGGAGCGGAGCCAACGCCAAGTCACCAAACGCCAACCAGCCCAGCTCGTCGCCGACGCCGAACGTGGGTAAATCGCTGGCCATCGCCCGTTCGAGGTGTGCGGGCATCGGCTGATCGATCGCCGCTTGCCCCGTCGGGCTCGCGGAACAGCCGCCCAGCAGCAGCGCGAGCACGGCGGCGGTGGTGGTCAGGCTGGCAAAATAGGTCCAAGTCATCGCAAAGCTCCTGCGGTCTTCCTCCCTTTCAACATCGGGCGGTTTGCCGGGGCGATTCACCACGGCTTGACGTGCCGCGGCCTCGGTTTCCCGGGTCGGTATCGAGCGGTCCGCCGCCGCGTCCGATAGCCCGGAGCGGGTGGCGAATATGGGAGTTTCCGCGGGTTTTCGGCGGTTTGGGCTATACTGCGGCTTGGTGTTGGGGGCCCTTCTGGCCGAATAAGTAGATGTCAACCCCCGCGAAGTCTTGCCCCAGCGCGATCCAGACGCATGCGCGATGAGCCCACCCATCCCGAGCCCCCGCCCCGACCCGGGCAAGCACCCGCAAACGGGGCGCGGTCGGCCCAGACGCTCGGGCCGATCGATCCGCGGCAGAGTGAATCGACCGACACCGAATGGCTAGCGCCCGACCCGCCGCCGATCCCCGACCGTATCCGCAAAAAAGTCGAGCCGCGCCGCGCGTCACTGCCCCCGATCCCCCGGATACCCAAGGTTCAAGTCAAGGTGGACCACCGCTGGGTGCGCTACGGTTTCATCGCCGGCGGCGCGATCGTGCTCGGCCTGATCTTCGCGTTGCTCCTCCGACCCAGCCCGTTCGACGAGTCGGCCCGGGCGCAGTGGCAAGGCCTCTGCCAGGACTACGCCCGGTGGTTCTCGCCGCTCAACCAATCCATCGAGTACGAGGACGAGCAGGTCCTGCGCGACTTCGGGCTCACGTCGGTGGTCGACATCTTGGCTAACGCCGAGCAGTTTGATCCCCGCGTGATCGCCGACCGCCCGGGCAGCAACGTCGCCGCCATCGGCCAGGAACCGCCGGCCACCGCCCGGACCCGCGACGCGATCCGGGCGACCGAACAAGCCGCCGCGGCGCTCGCGCGCATCGAGACCGCGTTCGCCCAATGGCCCACCGCCGTCGCGCTCGAGTCGCACCACGTGATGTTCGTCGACCACGGCTGGGACCGCGCCGCCGAGTTCGTCGAGCTGACGCTGAAGCAGGCCCCGCCCTACGGCAAGGCGCCGGTCGGGGCGAGCCTGATCGCGATGCACCGCCTCGAAGCCCAGACCGCGGGCATCGCCTCGGCCATCGAACGCCTCGAAGACGAATTGGCCGTGCTCGACGCCCACGACGACCCGGTGTTCCAAGCATTGGCCCGGGCCGTGCGCGACCTCGACCACCAATCACCCGTCGCCCGTCAGCCGCAACTGTTGGGCGACGACCCGTACACCGTGCAACTCGTCGGGCTCGCCGAGACGCTCGGCCCGCTCGAGGCGTTCGCCCACCGCTTCCGCCAACTCGTCGACAGCGACCGCTGGTCAACCGTCGATCAAACGCGCTTCCGCGAACAGGGCCGAGCCTACGCCATGCTCGCCGAGGGCGATCACGCCCACAGCGACATCTTCCGGACCTGGCTCGAAGAAGTCGACACCTACCGCGGGATCAAAGAAGACGACTGGCGGCCGGCCTGGGCCAACGAGCAGCGACTCGCGCTCGAGCCCGCCAAGTCCTCGCTGCGCACCCTCGAAGCCGCCGGGCACCTCACCGCCAAGCCGTTGGCCAACCGGATCGACCAACTCCACGCCCGCATCGACGCGCTGCTCGAACTGCCCCTGGACGCCGGCCACGCCAGCGAAATCGAGATCCAACGCCACGTCCTCGAACGCGAAGTCCGCGACCTGGCCACCTCCGCCCAACGGCTCGACCAAGAGGTCACGACGCAGCAAACCGCCCGGGCCCTCCGCGAAGATAAACCGTTGGTCGAAGACGCCACTCAGCAATCCCCCGCGGTCGAAGCGGCATGGCGGACGGAACGCCAACGCATCGCCCAAAAGCTCGAACACCACGGCGACCTCGAACGCGCCGCCGACGAACTCCAAACCGCCCGCCGGGCGCTGTTGCGACTGAACGATCCCGCCGCGGACGCCGGCCTCGCGCACGCGCCGACCGTAGATACCCGCCGACTCGGCCCCGCCGCCAAGGCGTGGACTGAGGCGCTGCAATCTCACGCAGTTCGCCAACGCGAAGCGACGCTCGAACGCGGGCTGGCAAAAGGTCTGCCGCTCGATGAGTCGCGTTGGTCGGCGCTTCGCCAGCAATACAACGAACGGCTAACGAGCGTCGACGCCGGGCTCGATTTTGCCCAACGTACACAGCGGGCGTTCGACGGAGCGTATCGGCTGAACGACACCGCGGTGTCGACGGCCGCCGGCGGGCTGGCCGGCGAAGCCGAGGCGTGGAAGCCATCGGCTTTGCTCCAAGACCCGGCGGTGAACGAGGCGGCCACGCCTTTGCTGAATCGCGTGGCGTCGCTGGCCCAATGGCAGCAGATCGAACGGTGGGACGTGCTGACCCAAACCGTCCGCGAATCCGACGACCCGGCCACGGCGTTTACGGCGTGGCGGCGTCTGGGCGAAATCGACTGGCCCCATGAAGCGTGGCGCGGACTCACCGACGAGTTGGCGTCGCAAAAACGTTTGGCCAAGCTGATCGCGGCCATGCAGAACGATGACCCGCCGCGCGCCACGCAACTCGCCGCCGAGCTTAAGGCGGCCCGGCCCGAGCGTTGGCTGAGCGCGATGCAAACCGCCTCGACCGACGAAGACCTCGCCGCGATCGCCGGCTTGGCCGAGCCGATGAACGTGGACGTCGAATCGCGGCCCGCCGCGGTGCGTTTCAATCTGGCGCTGCACCGCACGCGGTCCGCCCTCGCGTCGCTGCCCACCGCGCCCGGCCCGCGACGCGACGCCGAGGTGCTCGCGATCGCCGAGGCGTTTGCCGAGCAGGTCCGTCCGCTGGCCGACACGCCCGGCGTCGAAATGTTGCTCGACACGCTGGACCCGCTCACCGCCCCCGATGCCCCGGACCGCCAAGTGTTGGCCGAGGCCGGCCCGGCCCAGCGCGGCTGGAACGCAACGATCCACGACGACGGCCGGGCGGTCACCTTCACCCGCGAAGGCTGGGCGTTAACGTTCGTCCGCATCGATCCCGAGCGTGGCCCGCCGTTCTACCTGGCGACCACCGAACTGCCCGTCGGCCTGGCGCTCCAGGCGGCGGCGTGGGAGCGGGCTTCCGCCGAGCTGCTCGCCGTGATGCCCAGCCGCGGGGACGAAGATGTTCGCAAGGGTCCGCGGACGTGGATCTACGGCACAAACGCGCTCCAGCTGAACCCGCAGGATTGGCTCGGCGCTTCGCCGACGTATCTGCGCGACCTCACGCCCTCGCCGCCGAAACCCGCGCACCCGATCAACTACGTCACCGCCGAGGGCGCGGCCTACCTCGCGGCGCAACTCGGGTGTCGCCTGCCCACGGTGACGCAATGGACCGCGGCGATGCAGCGTTACCCCGTGCCACCGCGGACGCTGCCGAACCTGCGCGACACGACCTGGGCGGGCCACGCCCAGCACACCGCCCAGCTGATTCGGGTCGGCACGTCGGGCGTCGATTGGGCCAACAGCGACGTCTTCCGCCCCGTAGTGCTCGACGCGCAGGTCTCGGCCGACCCGGTGGGCGACTTCCACCCGATCAACGACGCGGCCCTCTGGTTCACGCCGACGCCTCGACACGACGACGGCTCGGCCTCGCCCGTCGACCTGGTGGGCAACGTCGCCGAGTTGGTCACGTTGGTTCCGGTCGAGACCGAAGCGTTGCTCGACGCCTCGTTGCCGATCGTCCCGCGGCGTGAAGCGTTCCGCCAACAACACAAAGATTCGTTCGCGGTCATCGGCGGCTCGGCGTTGTCGCCCGCCTCGCTCAACCCCACCGCTCCGCAACCGCTCAATCTGTTCAGCGGGGCCCGCGGCTACGCGGATGTGGGCGTTCGGCTGGTGTTTGAGGTGCCGAGCGTGTCGCCTGCCCGGCAGGCGGCGGCGGCGTTGCGGCAGCAGCCCTTCCTGCGGCCTTAACACTCGGCCTCGCCTCACGACTCCATTCAAAGCGACGACCGCCATCGCCGATCTCGGCGATTTTCTAGTAGAGGGGCACTATCACAAAAAACTGGGGTACCGTGGTCAAACGAGCGTAGCGAGTGCTGGCCACGCCGCTTACGGGACGTCGTGGCCGGCACTTCGCTTGACCACGGCACCCACTATGGCCATCGCCAATCCCGGCGTTTTTTTCGCCGCGCGGGCCGCGCCCCGGGGACCGCGATATACTCCAAGATTCATCCCGTCATCTATCTTGCAGAGGACTCCACTTTGACCCCCGCCCCGCCCGACACTCCGGATCCCCCGGAAGTCCCCACCAACACCGCTTCACGCCAGACCCTCGACAAAGTGAAAGACATCCTCCGCCGGGACCTCAAGCTCGGCGGCTCGTTCGAGATCACCGACGACATGCCATTGGTCGGCTCGGACCTCGACCTCGACTCGCTGGACTTCCTCATGGTCGTCACCAGCGTCGAGAAAGACCACGGCTACAAGATCCCCAACGATCAGATCGGCCCGGAGATCTTCACCAGCGTCGCCACGCTCGCCAACTACCTCGACCCGCATCTTTCGGATTAAGTCCACGCCTCACGACCTCGGCGTCACGCCCCGGTATCGACCCCTCCACCGCCCGCCGCGTTGATCTGCTCGCGGTTCCGCCCGCCCCCGGATTCCCATGACCCAAGCCCAACTCGACGACCTGCTCGCACAACTGCCCCACGGCGAAAGCTTCCGCTTTGTCGATCGCGTCGTCTCCATCGATCCGGGTGTCGAGGGCCACGGCATCTGGGAGGTCACCGGCGACGAATCGTTTTTCGCCGGCCACTTTCCGGGTAACCCCATCGTGCCGGGCGTGCTCATCGGCGAAGCGCTCGCCCAGATGGCGGGGCTGGTGGCGATGACCCACGTCGACGCCGAGAACCACGCCGGCGGACAACTCGCCCAGATCGACCTGCGGCTCAAACGCCCGGTCGCCCCGCCCGGCGAGATCGAACTGCACGCCACGCTGGTCCGTAATGTCAGGATGTTGACCCACTTCGACGTGCTGGCCCGCTGCAACCAGAAGCTGGTCGCCAAGGGGTCGCTGACGATCGCCACGGTGATGAAGGAATCGATGTGAAACGGTGCCGCGGGTTGTTGCTGTTGACGGCTTGTCTTTTGGCAGGAGCGTGGGCCGACGCTTCCGCGGCCGACGACGACGCGGCGTGGGAAGAACTCGAAAGCCTGTCGCAGCAGCGCGAACCGATCACGACCTACGCCGCCGACTTCCGGCAAGAAAAATTTACCCCGCTGCTGCGTGACCCGATCGAGTCCACCGGCCGGGTGCTGATCGCCGAGGGGGAAGCGGGCGGCGTGTCGCGGTGGGACACCGATGCGCCCTACGCCTCGACCATGCTCATCGCCGACGGCGAGTTGAAGCTGTTCTACCCCGAGCAAAAATCCCTGGAGGTCTACGAGCTCGGCGACCGCCTCGACGCCCTCGCCGCCTCGCCCGTCCCGGACCTGGCGGTGCTGAAAGAAAACTTTGCGATCGATTCGTCAGGCTGGACCGAGGACAACGCGCTGTACCGCCTCACGCTGCGGCCCAAGTCCGAAGCGATGCTGGACGCTCTTGAAGAAATCACCGTGGACATCGACGCGACGCTCGGCTCGATGCGACGTTTGTCGATGACCGACCTCGATGGCGAAACCACCGTCATGCATTTCGAGAACATCGAACTCAACCCCGAGCTCGACCCGGCCGACCTCGAACTCACGGTCCCCGACGGCACCCAGATCATCCGCCCGCTCGAGGCTGTGGGGCAGTGATCCCCACGGACGCCCACCCCTCGCAAGCCTCAGCGGACGCGGCCCGCGCCGTCGATCCGCGCCCGCTGGGTCAACGCCTTAACGACTTCTGGCTGTCGGTGTTCTTCGGCCTCGCCCGGCGGACGCCGTGGTTGTTGAGCACCACCCGGCCCGTGGGGGTCGCCGGGGCGTGGCGGACGAGCGGGTCGATGAGACGTGCCGTGCGGGCGAACCTTCGGCGGGTCTTGGGGGCCGACACCTCCGCCAAAGAAATCGACCGCGTGGGCCAAGCGGTGGTGGCCAGCTTCTACGATTTTGTGTGCGAGGTCGGGGCGAATCACGACCAGCCGTTCGACCAGCTGCTGGCCCGCATCGTCGACATCGAAGGCAAAGAAGCGTTCCTCGCCGAGCGTCAGAACCAGCGCGGCGCGATCCTCGTCACCGCCCACTTCGGCAACTTCGAGGTCGGCCTCGCGGCGATGCGCGAGATCGAAGAGCGCGTCCACGTCGTCTTCCAGCGCGACCAACAGTCCCGCTTCGAACGGATCCGTAGCCAGCTGCACCACAACCTCGGCATCATCGAGACGCCGATCGACGACGGCATGGCCAGCTGGCTCGCGCTGCGCGACGCGCTGCAGGCCGACGCGGTCGTGATGCTTCAGGGCGACCGCGTGATGCCCGGCCAGCGCAGCCTCGACGTGCCGTGCTTCGACGGCCACCTCGCGCTGCCCATCGGCCCCGCGAAGCTCGCGCTCATGACCGGTGCCTCCTTGATCCCCGTGTTCGCGGTCCGGACCCCGGCAAAAAAAACAGGCGCAGACGCAGATCACCCCGCCGGGGTGCGTATCGTCCTGGGGCAGCCGATCGAAGTGCCCGACGCGGGCGCGGTTGAATCGGCGACTACCGCCATCGGCGCGGCCATCCAAGCGATGGTCGCCCAGCATCCCGAGCAATGGCACGTCCTGCATCCCGCGTTTGTCGAAGACGCCGAGGTCTAGCGGACCGCCGCCGGTTTCCGGAGATCGCCGAGCAACGCCGACCCCGCGGAACCGATACATTGGGTGGATCATATTTGGATAAATGAGGGTCTTGGGCATTGGGATTGGATTCAACCGGCATCGTGATCACCGGGGCGGGACTCGCGACGAGCCTGGGCGTCGGCCGCGAGGCGTCGTGGGCGGCGTTACGTGACGGCGGCATCGGGCTGGGGCCGTACACCGCGATCGAAGATCCGCAGCAAGCCGACCGCGGCGGCGGAGAAGTGGCCCAAGCGCCCGGCGTGTATCCCAACGACGCGGACCCCGCCGAACCACGCGAACCCGCGTTTCTGCGCTTTGCGATCAACGAAGCGCTGCAACACGCGGGCCTCAACCCCGACGATCAGTCCTCTTGGCCCTACGCCCCCGAACGCTGCGGGTTGATGCTCGGCACGACGCTGCACGGCATGACCGCCGCGGGCAAAATGGTCCGCCAAAACTCGGCCGAGCCGCTACGCGACTTTCTCGCGCCCGCCGTTGTCGCCCGCGCCACCAACCACCTGCAACTCGAAGGACTCAACGCAACGACCTGCTCGGCGTGTTCGTCGGGACTCGGCAGCATCCTCTTGGCCGCGACGCTTTTGCGCGCCGATCAACTCGACCTGGTCATCGCCGGCGGGTACGACCCGATCAGCGAATACGCTTACGCCGGGTTCAACAGCCTGCGGCTGGTCGATGAACGCCTGCCCCGACCGTTTGCCCGCGACCGGGCCGGCATGAAAGTCAGCGAGGGCTACGGCATCGTCACCGCCGAACGCCCCCGGAACTCGCAACGGCGCGGCGGCCGAGCGTTTCTCTATCTCCGCGGCAGCGGCGAGTCGGCCGACGCCCACCACCTGACCCAACCCGTGCAGGACGGCAGCGGCGCGGCCCGCGCGATCTCCACCGCCATGCGTCAGGCCGAGGCGACCCCGAAGGACATCGATCTCATCGTCGCCCACGCCACCGGCACCCCGGACAACGACGCCGCCGAGGTCGCGGCGCTGACCTCGCTGTTCGGCGACGCGATGCCCGACACGCCCGTCGTCGGACTCAAGAGCCGGTTGGGCCACACGCTCGGCGCTGCTGGCGCGGCCGAGATGATCTTCGCCGGGCTTGCGATCCGCGACCAACTTCAACCGACCACCGCAACCACGACCGCCGACGACGTGGACTTTGAATCGTTCAAGCTCTCGGCCGGGCACAGCGAAGCCGCGTCGATCCACACCACGGTCAACACCTCGCTGGGCTTCGGCGGGGCCAACACCTGCGTGGTGGTCAGCGATCGGCCCAACGATTCGGCCGAAAGCCATCAAGATGTTCAAGAAGTCTGGGTCACCGGCATCGGCGTCGTCGCGCCGGGTTGCGTGGGCAACGACGCCTTCGTGGAACACTTGAATTCGAACGGGCCAGTCGCGGTCGGACCCCTGGCCGAGGACGACTACCTGCACCTGCTCAACGCCCGCCGGGTCCGACGACTCAGCGACTACGTCAAGCTCACGCTCGCCGCCGCGACGCTCGCCTTCGACGACGCCAAAGTCGCCGACGATCAACGCGAAGCCTTTACCGCCAACTGCCCCGCGATCCTCGGCACGGCGCACGGCTCGACGCACTACAGCTACGACTACTACCGCGGCATCGTCGACGACGGCCTGAACACCGCCAACCCCATGCTCTTTGCCGAGGGCGTGCCCAACGCCGGGGCGGCCCACCTAAGCATGTCGCTCAAGCTCCGCGGGGCGTGTCAGTCGATCATCGGTTCGCGCACCGCCGGGCTCGACGCGTTGCGACTCGCCGCGCTGCGGATCGCCGAAGGGCAATGGGACCGGGCGGTGGTCTGCGCCGGGGAAGAACACGACGAGTTGGTCGAACGCTGCTACGCGGAGCTGGGCCTGCCGATGCAGACCTGCGCCGCGGCGGTGACGTTGGTCCTCGAAAGCCGGGCCTCGGCCGAGGCGCGGGGCGCGCCCTGCCGGGGCGTGATCGAGAGCGGGGCGCAGATCAACTTCAACCGCCGCATCGCTCGGGGGGTGCATGGCCTGACCCGGATGCTCGAACGCGAGAAAGCAGCCGGCGTTGCTCACGCGATCGCTTCCCCGAACGGCACTTGGCTGGATCGCGTCGAGCGATTGGCTTTACGTCGCAGCGGGTTGGGGGCCTCGAGTCTGCAACCCCGTCTGGGCGAGTGCTTTAGTGCCGGGCCCTTGGCGGCGGTGGCCGCGGGGCTGCTGGGCGCGCAACGGCCAACTGCCGGAATCAACGGATCGCAAGGCGACGAAAACCCCGGTGAACCGCGTTTGCTCGCCCTCGGCAGCGACTTCAACGGTTTGGCGAGTGGAACTCGCATCCGCGTGGTGAAAAGTTAAAATAATGTAATATCCGTTGCGCGTGCAATTTTATTGCGATTGCTGGCCTCCGCGCTTGAACCCGTGAGGATTTTCTGTGATTGTCCCGTCGGTTTTAACCCGTTACACGCCGACTGCTCCCCGCTGGGTGCAGCAGTGGCTGGGTCACTCGGTGACGGTGAAGTCGCTCGATCAGGAAATCGACGCGCTGGATTTCGTCGGCCAAGTGTCCTACGGCGACCGCTTCACTCACGCCACCGTCCGCGTGCCCCACGCCGACGTGTTGCCCGACCTCGAACTCGAACACGCCACCAGCGCCGCCTACCTTATGATCCGCCGTGCGCTCGAAGACGGCGACGCCCAACACCCCGTGCGGTTCTGGAACTTCATCCCCGGCATCGTCGACGCCGCGGCGGCCGACGGGCTGGACCGCTACATGGTTTTTAATGCCGGGCGGTTCGCCGCGTTCTCGGATTGGTTCAGCGCCGCCGACCGCGATCGACTCGCGCCGCACATCGCCACCGCCACCGGTGTCGGCCACATGGGTTCGGACCTCGTGGTCCATTGCCTGGCCGACCGGCTGCCGGGCCGCCCCATCGAAAACCCGCGGCAGCGTGCGGCGTATCGCTACTCCGAAACCTACGGCCCGCTGCCGCCCTGCTTCGCCCGCGCCACCTTGGTGGCGGACGACACGCGGGCCGACCGCCGCCGGGTGTTGGTCGGCGGCACTTCGAGCATCCTCGGCGAAGACTCGGTCCACGTCGGCAACCTCGCCGAGCAGACCCGTGAGACGCTGGACAACATCGAAGCTTTGCTCCACGAAGCCGGAGCCGACGGCCTCAATGCGCTGCACGACGTCCGGGTCTATCACGTCCAGAACCACCACGGCCCGGCCATCCTCGAACTGATCCACGAACGCCTGCCGCACCTCGTCGGCCGGGTCGAGATGGTCCACGCCCCGCTGTGTCGGCCCGACCTGGGCGTCGAGATCGAGGGGATGGCCGATGCGGAATAATCCGGATCAACCTATCCCCCGTAGCGACGTGTACGACGCCGTGGTGCTGGGCGGCGGCCCCGCGGGCGCGACCGCTGCGTTGGTCTTGGCGAAGGCGGGCCGACGCGTGGTGGCGCTGGAAAAAACGACGTTTCCACGGTTCCACGTCGGCGAATCGCTGATCCCGTCGGACATGGACGTGTTCGCCGACCTGGGCTTGCTGGATGATTTCGAGTCGCTGCCGAAGTTCAAGAAAACCGGCGTCGAGTTCGCGCTCGGCGACGACTCGGCGGGCAGCCGGATCAAATTCGCGCAGTCGTTGGACCAACGCAAGGGGGGCCCGCGCGACACGTTCAACATCGAACGGGCGGTGCTGGACGACGCGATGCTCGCCGCCGCCCGCGACGCCGGGGCCGAGGTCCGTGAAGATTGCCCGGCCCAAAAAATCCTGCAACTCCAAGACGGCGACGTCCGCCTGCAGACCGCCGAGGGCGAAGTCCGGGCCCAGTACCTGATCGACGCGACCGGCCAGTCCACCGTCGTCGGCCGACACCTCAAGACCCGCCAAAACTTCACCGACCCGTCGCTGCAAAAAATCGCCTACTTCGGCCACTTCGAACACGTCGACCACGACAACGCGCTGGGCGAAGACGAGATCACCATGGTCCTCTGCGACGAGGGCTGGTTCTGGATGATCCCGATCGACGCCACCCGTACCAGCATCGGCATGGTGCTCGACGCCGCGGTCGCCCGGCAGGTCAAACGCCCGGCCAACCAGATGCTCGCCTGGGGCATCGAACGCTGCCCGCTGATCCGCGAGCGCGTTAAACACGCGGTTCATCCCGAAACCAACAACTCGATCAGCGACTATTCGTACTCGTGCGCCCCGTTTGCCGGGCCGGGCTATTTCCTGGTCGGCGACGCCGCGACGTTCCTCGACCCCGTGTTCAGCACCGGCATCTTCCTGGGCATGGAAGGCGCCCGCGAAGCGGCGCAGCAGATCGACGCGCTGCTCAATGGCAAGACCACGCCCGCCCAAGCCCAAGCCCGTTACGCCAAGTTTCTCCGCACCGGCACGAAACATTTCTTCCGGCTGATCCGGGCGTACTACAACCCGCGGTTCCGCGATCTGTTTCTCAACGGCGCGGGGCCGTTGGACATGCACCGCGCCGTGATCGCGGTCTTGGCCGGGCAGGTGTTTCCCCGGCCGGCGTGGGCGGTGCGTTGGCGGATGCGATTATTTTACGCCTGCGTCGCGGCGCAGCGTTGGCTGCCGTTGGTGCCGCGCCGCGAAGGGTTTTCGTTGCTAAACGAAGCACCCCAACCCGCGACGCCCACGCCCGAACCCGAATCGCCCCCCGCGGTGTCGGGCCCGACGCTGGTCAACGTATAATCCCGTTCGCCAAACGCCGGGCGTGTTGCCGGGCGTGGTCGATTGTTTTCCCGAGACCGCTCCATGGGCCTGGACCTGTTTGCCAAGCTGCGACGACACGCCGCCGACCGCGGCGACGAAGCGGCGGTGCGGGTCATCGGGCCGTTGATCGACACCCACCCCCCGCTCACTTGGTCGGCGCTGTGGCGGCAAGTGCAGACGGTCGCGGCTCGGCTTGATGCGTCGTTGCCCCCCGACGCGACGGTCATGACCCTCAGCCCCAACCGCCCGGCCGGCGTGCCGATGTTTCTGGGCGTGTTGTACGCCGGCCAAACGGTTTTCCCGGTGGACGCGGCGCTGACCGCGGTCGAACTCAAGCAACTGATCGAACGGGCCGACGTCGATCTGGTCGTGGCGGATGACTCGGTAAAGCCACGGTTAGCCGACATAAACATCCCCGTGATAAGTCTCGATGATTTTGTCTCGCCCCGCGAAGACGAAGATTCACGCAACCCCTCTGCCGACCGCAGCGACGACGCGTGGCTGCTGCTCCAAAGCTCGGGCACCACCGGAGGGCCGAAGATCGTCAAACGCTCGGGGCCGTCGTTGGACGCGGTTGCTCGTAACGTTGCTAACGCGGTGGGCCTGCGGCCCGACGACCGCGTGGTCGCTTCGGTCCCGCTCTCGCATTCCTACGGCATCGAGAACGGCATGCTCGCCCCGATCGTCGCCGGGGCGTGTGCGCTGCACCACGTCGCTGAGGACCACCAGCCCGGCCGAGGCTTCGACCCGACGCTCGCGGTGACCAGCGGCGCGACGGTGCTGCCGGGCGTGCCCGCGATGTTCGAGATGATCGACCGCATGGGCGCCGGCCGCGGCGCGATCCGCGTGGCCTACTCGGCCGGGGCGACGCTGCCCCCCGAACTCGCCCAACGCCTCGAAGCCCGCGACGGCCTCCGCCTCGGCCAACTCTACGGCAGCACCGAGATCGGCTCGGTCACCTTCGGCCCCACTCCCGGCAACGTGGGCCAACCGATGCACGGCGTCGACATCCTCATCCTCGACCCGCACCACCCCGACCCCGCGTTGCCGCTGGCCGACGGCGAAGAAGGCCACGTCGCGGTGCGCAGCCCGTCGATGTTCGACCGCTACCTCGGGCCCAACGAACTCACCGACGACAGCCTTGCCGACGGCTACTTCCTCACCGGCGACCTCGGCCGACGCTCGGCCGACGGCAGCCTCCACATCACCGGCCGACTCAAGCTGCTCATCGACGTCGGCGGGGTGAAGGTCAACCCGATCGAGGTCGAACAGGTCTTGGCCGAGCACCCGCAGGTGGACGAGTGCGTCGTCGTGCCCGACCCCGTCTCGCCGACGATCAACCGGGTCAAGGCCGTGATCACCGCGGCCAACGGCCACGTCGACGACGGCGTGTTGCGCAAGTTTCTCCGCCAACGCCTCGCCGCCCACAAGATCCCCCGCACGTTCGAGGTCCGCGCCGACCTGCCCAAGAGCCCGACCGGCAAGGTGCTGCGGCAGAAGCTGCGGGTGTCGGCATGAAACCGGGCGTGATCTTGCTGCTCTTGGCCTGCGTGCTGCCCGGCTGCGTCACGACCGCCCCGCCGCTGCCGACCGTGGAATGGGACACGCTCGAAGACGCCCGCCAAATCCTGATCGATCGGCAAAACGCCATCGAATCGGTCCAGGCCCAGCTCAAACTCAAGATCACCACCCCGCCCCCGGAAAGCGAGACCAACACGCTCGACGCGGCGTTGGTGATGCAAGGCGACGACCGGTTTCGCTTGCGGGCGTGGAAACTCAACCAAACGATCTTCGACCTCACCGCCACGCCGGATGGCACGTTTATCGTGGCCAACGAGGAGATGAAGAAACGTGCTCCCGAAGCCGAGCATGACCTCGCCGAGCTTGCCGATCAATTAAATGGGTTGTTACGCGGGCCGAACTTTTCGGATGCTCAGTTGTTTCGAATTGAACCCGCTGAACGCTTTCCGCTCGATTTCAGGGATTACGGTCTTTACGCAGAGTGGGAACGAAGTAGCGCACGAATTGACGCGAATACGCTTGCACCCTATGAATTTTATTTATCGTCAGCCCAAACAAATCAGGCGGTTGTTCTCAATCCTGAATACTCGGAATACACCAACGGCATTTGGTACCGAACGGTCACCGCAACCGGCGACTTCGGCACCGTCGAAATGACCTTCCGCGACGTCGAACTCAACGGCGAACTCAACCCCCGCGCGTTCCGGCCGCCGCGGCGAGCGGTGCGGGTGGAAGTACTAGCCGCCTCTTCCGCAGCGGAGCAAGACTCACCGTGAGTACCCCGAAGACCCACGAGCCACGCGGGCTGTTCGCGGCGTGGGCCAGGGTCGTCACGGCCCGGCCGGGGCTGACGCTTTTGGCCACGCTGATCCTCTCGCTCGTCGCGCTGTTCTTCGCGTTGCAACTCGAACCCGCAACGGGCGTGCAGGACATGCTCGCCGACGACCAGCCCGCGGCGCTGGCGCTCGGCAAAGTGCTCGACCACTACACCCTCGTCGACGACCTGATCGTGTTGGCCCGCGTGCCCGAAAGCGGCTACGGCCCCGACCCGGCCCGCCTGATCGCGTTCGCCGAGCGTCTCGAGGCCGAGCTCGCCGACGATCCGATGATCGCCGACCTGCGCTTCCGCCCCTCGGCCCAAGCCGCGGCGTTCATCGAAGAAGTCGTCATCCCGCACGGCCGGTACTACCTCGACGACACCCAACGCCAGGCCTTCGACCAGCGCCTCACCCGCGCCGCGATGGACGCGCAGTTCGAACAGAACGCCGCGATGCTCGCCGCGCCCGGCCCCGCCGCCGGCCGCCTCGCCAAGGAACTCATCCGCGACCCGCTGCGCCTCCGCGACTTCATCACCGAAAGCTCGCTGGGCTTCGCCTCCGGCGGTGGAGACGGGGGTGGCGGCAATGAATTTATGGAAGGCGTGGACGCGATGGTCAGCGTCGACGGCAGCGCGATCATGGTGCGGATCGCCGGCGTCGAGTCGGCCAACGACCTCGAATTCACCGCGGCGTTTATGCCGCGCATCCGCGAAGCGGTGGAGACCGCGAATGCCGGCAGTCGGTTGTGGATCGACTACACCGGGGCCTACGCGATCGCCGAGCTCAGCGCGTCGCGCACCCAGTCCGACATGATCCGTAGCTGCACGGGGTCGATTTTGCTGCTGGTCGTGGTGTTCATCGTCGTGTACCGCCACCCGATGGCGTTTTGGATGCTGAAGCTGCCGGTGTACGCGGCGATCGTGTTGGCGTTTGGGTTGTACGCGGTGTTGTCGGGTCGGCTGACGCCGGTCACGGCGGTGGCGGGCGCGGTGCTGGCCGGGCTGGGCATCGACTACTGCGTGCACGTGTTGTCGCATCACGAAGCGGTGAAGCGTTCACGAAAAGACGTGGATGATCGCGCCGCGGGCGTGCACACCGTGGCCGCGGTCGGCCCCGCGGTCATGGCGGCGTGCGTCACCTCGCTCATCGGCTTCGGCGCGGTGCTCAGCTCGAGCGTGCAGTCGCTGCGCGAGTTTGCGCTCCTGGGCATGTTGGGCTTGGCCTTGGCGTTGTTGGCGTCGGTCACGGTGTTGCCCGCGTTGCTGGCCAGACTCGGGCCGACACGCTTCGCCAAGAAAGGCTTGTCCGCGACGCGTTTCGATCTCACGCCGTTGGTCCGCCACGTCGCCCGCCACCCCAAGCGGTTCGTTTGGCTCAGCACCGCCCTGGTCGCGGCGGCGAGCTTTGCGGTGGTGCTGGGCTCGGTGGACCGCACGGGTTGGCATTCGCCGATCGGTTTCGACAGCGACCTGCATGCGTTGCACCCCCAGCCGCATCCGCCGTTGGACACGCAGGACACGCTGGCCGAGGTGTTCGGCGCCGCGCCGAATTCGCTGATGATTTTGATGGAAGCTCCGACGAGCGAACAAATGCTCGCGGTGGCCAAGCGGGTGCAGCAACGCTTCGTCGCGGCCGACTCGTTGCCGTCGGGCAGTGCCGGCGTGCTCGGGCCCGCGACCTTGCTGCCCGCGTCGCCGGGCGAATCGTGGGCTTGGGCCGACGCGCGTATCGACGCGACGCTGGACGATTTCTTCGCCTCGGCCGAGGCCGCGGGTTTCAACCCCGAAGCCTTCGGCGAGACCGACGACTTCCTGCGTAATCTGCTGAGCAACTCGCCGCCCAAGTTCGATCAGGTGCGTGCTTACCCCGAGCTGGCGGGCATGGTGTTACCCAAAGATCAAGACGAGCCCACCCAGGGCTTGGTGCTGGTCACGCTCGCCCGGCCGTGGGCGACGGTGCAGGACCGCGACGAGACGATCGAAGCGGCGCGGCAAGCGATCGATTCCGTCGTCGGCGTCTCGTCGACCCAACCGCCCCCCTACTCCGCGACCCTCACCGGCATCACCGTCATCGGCTACGACACCCAACGCGCCATCGGCGGCCACCTCACCCAACTGCTGCTCATCGCGGCGGGGTTGGTGTTGGTGTGGTTGTTGGTGTTCTTCCGTCGGCCGGGCGATTTGGTGTTGGCCTTGGTGCCGTCGGCGGCGGGGGTGTTGGCGTTGGTCACGTGCGCGGAACTGTTCGGCTGGACGCTCAACGCGATCAACCTGGTAGCGTTGCCGTTGGTCGTGGGCATCGGCGTCGACGACGGCATCTTCCTCGTCGCCATCGCCCGACGGTGCCGTCGGCTCGGCGAAACGCGGAAGGCGATGGTCGATCAACTCGCCGCCAGCGCCCACGCCGTGACCATGACCAGCGTGACCACGGGCCTCGCGTTCGGCTCGCTCGCCTTCACCAGTGTGCCGGCGATCCGCTCGCTGGGCTGGTTCACCGCGACGGGCGTCGGCGCGGCGTGGGCGGCGTCGCTGTTGCTCTTGCTGCCGATCCTGCTGTTGACTTACCCCCGCCCCCGTAGTCAGCCCGCGAAGATATCGAACCCGTCGGGGTCTACGCCCAACTTGGAGGCCCAGGCACCATGAATCGCGCTTGGTGTTTCTTCATGATGTTGGTCGGGGTTGCGTTGGCCGTGGGCTGTACGCCGGGCGATCGGCTGCACTTCCCCGCCGCTCCGACCCACACCGATCGCGGCGCAACTTGGTACGACACCAACGACGACGATCGGCCCGATTTTTCGATCACCCACAACGACGCGGGCCGGCTGGTGTCGCTGGGGTACGACGACGATCAGGACGGCGAAGCCGATCGGCGGTACCGCTTGGCCGACTACGCCGACGCCGAGGTGCCGCACCTGATCGTGCTGATCGATTCGATCCCGTACGCGGCGTTCAAGCAAAACATCGCGTCGCGGCCGCCGGGCGTGTGGGGCGTGTTTGACGAGCCCACCAAAGTCATCGCCCCCTATCCGAGCATGTCCGCGGTGTGTTTCAGTGATCTGTTCGACGCCCCGCCGATGCCCGGCGCGATCAACAAACACTACGACCCCCGGCCCCAAACCAACGGCGTCACCAACCTCATCAACAAACGCCTCGACGGCTACCGCAACCCCTGGCAGCAACGCCTGCACTACAACATCGATTACCGCGACAACACATCGGCCTGGCTCAAGCCTCGGCCGTGGCTGGGCGTCGAACTCGAGCGCGCCCGCCAAGCCTTCGATGCCAGCCCCGACCGCACGACCGTGGTCTACATCTCGTCCGCCGCGGCGATGCTGATGAAGTACGGGCCCACCGGGCTCGACGAAACCCTCGACGAACTCGAACGCTTTCTGCTTCAGGTGCTCTACGAACGCAAAGGCGCGGTGCAGATTTCGGTGATGTCCGATCACGGCCACAACCTCGCGGACACCACGTGGATCGACGTCGAACAATCGCTGAAGGCCGGCGGTTTCCGCGTCGTGGATTCGATCAAGAAGCCTAACGATGTGTTTCTGGAAATGGACGGACTGCTGACGTGGTTCGGCGTCCATACGTCCCAACCCGAAGCGGTCAGCCAAACGCTACTCAACGAGATCCCCGCGATCGAAACGATCAGCTACCTCGAGGGGTTCGAAGTGGTCGTTCGGAACCATCAGGGCGTCGCCCGGATCGCGTTGGCCGAGGGCAAGCTGAGTTACACGCCCGAACACGGCGACCCCTTGCAATACGGCGACGCGTTGGCCGGGGTCGCACTCACCCCGGACGAATGGTTCGACCGGACCGCCGACCACGTCTTCCCCGATGCGCCGCCGCGGTTGTGGGCCGCCTTCCACGGCCAAACCCGCCACAACCCGCAGGTCATGGTGACGCTGCGAGACGGCACATGTGCGGGGATCGAATGGTTCCAGTGGTTCATCACGCCCCGCTCGACCCACGGCGGGCTGAACCAAGTCAACTCCGCGGCGGTCCTGATGACCACCACCCGGCCGATCGAGGGGCCGCTGCGGACCGGCGAAGTGATGAACGCGATCGAGCCGGGCTGGGTGCCGCCGATCGTGTCGCCCGCCCAACGGTAAGCCCGAGCCGCGGCCGCGCTTTACACTCTGCCGATGGACGTCCCCTCCACCTGGTTCACGATCATCCTCCCCGCGGCGGTCTTCGGCGGCGCGGTGGTCGGCTGGGGGATGTTCCATCCGCGTAGCCGGATCATGGGGCCGTTGATCCACCGCGGCTGGCCGAGTGATCACGAAGGCGATGGCGGAGACGACGAATTGTTCCGGGGGGAATTCCGGGGGCGAGTGGCGCTAACGTTCGACGACGGGCCGACGCCCGACAGCACCCCGGCGGTGCTCGACGCGCTGAAAGAAGTAAACGCACTCGCCACGTTTTTTGTCGTGGGTCGCAACGTCGAACGCCACCCCGACCTCTTGCGACGGATGCACGACGAAGGCCACCTCATCGCGAACCACACCTACGACCACGACCGGCAGGGCCTGTGGGGGCTCAACGCGTTTTGGCGTAGGCAGATCGACCGGGCGGACGACGCGGTCCTCGACATCATCGGTCGGCGGCCGGCGATGTTCCGCCCGCCGATGGGGCTTAAGCATTGGCACCTCATGCAAGAAGCGCGCTACAGCGGACACGCGGTCGTGACCTGGTCCCGCAAAGCGAGGGACGGCGGGGCGAAGCCTCCGAAGAAAACAAAGCTGATCAAGCGACTGGCCAAGGCCCGCGACGGCGATATCTTGCTATTGCACGACGGCCACGAGCCGGACCGCCCCGCGTCGCGACGCATCACCGCCGAGGCGGTTGTGCCGTTGGTGAATCAGCTGCGCGACCGCGGTCTCCAGATCGTTCGGCTGGACGAGCTTTTGGACCTGCCCGGTTACCAAGAACGGACCGGCGAAACCGATCACGGTTCCCAAGCCTATTTCTAAGTTAGTTCGTGCTTCGCGATTGCTCTTTGCCTGGTGTGATACAAGAACGCCGCAAAGACCACGGGCGAAGTCATGCCCCACTCGGCCCACGCGACCCGGTCAGCTCCTGTTCGCTGACCACTGTGTCGTGTTCGACGGGTACGCACTTGAGCAGGCAGATGCCCAGGACAAACGTGGCGATTCCGATCACCGTGCCCAGCGCCACCCCGCCGATCCACCACGACAAGAAGTATTCGTGCATCAGGTGACGGATCTCACCGAAGCTGAGCGAGCCGAGCTCGCTGAAGTCCGACCAGCGCGGCGGCTCGCCGGTGAGCACGAGATGGCCCAGGTAGATCGCCGCAAAGATCAGCGCCAGGCCGACGGGTGGGAACGCGAGTTGCGAACCCGCGACCGTCGAGACGGGGTGCAGGTGCAACCGCTTGGCCAGGTAAACCGCGACCAAGGTCTGCACCGGATAGACCGGCAGGTTCGCCACGAACGCGCCGACCCCCAAGCCCGCCGCGACGCTCATCTGACTGACGCGGTCCCGCCGGGCGCTGCGCACCAACTCACGCGGGTCGAACCACAACAAAACGCGTTTCCACCACGGCGGCTTCACTTCGTCAGAACGCTCGAGTCCCGATGCCGAGCCGGAGATGGATGCAGGGTTAGATTCCGATGACTCGGTTGGCCATTTCTTAAACGGGATCGGCGTCACCGCGCGCAGAAACAGACGCAGGTGCAACGCCGCGCTGCGCAGCGAATCCCGCCAGGGCTGAAAATGGCTGACGTGTTCCTCGGCCGGGGGATAGATCACGCGGATCGGCACCTGCACCAACGGGCACTCGGCCCAACCCGACCGCGTCAGAATCTCCGCTTCGTACCCGTACCGCCCCGCCCGGCAAGGCACCGCCTCGACCAAACCCAACGGGTACACGCGGTAGCCCGACTGGCTGTCTTCCACGCGTCGGCCCGAGGCGATGAAGATGCAGAGGTTGGAGAACATCCGCCCCACCCGATTGGCCGAGGGGTACGCCGGGTCGTTCGCGTCGCGGCAGCCGACGACCAAGGCGGTGGGTTGCGACCGCCCGGCGTCGAGCAACCCCTCGGCGTCCGCGGGATCGTGTTGCCCGTCGGTGTCCATCGACAGCGCGTGGGTGTAGCCAAGCTTTCGCGCCTCGGCAAACCCCGTGCGTAGCGCCGCACCCTTGCCGCGGTTTCGGGAATGATCGATCCGCATGAGCTCGGCCTCGGGATGCGTGGCGGCGAACCGATCCAACTCCGACGCCGTCGTGTCGGTGCTGCCGTCGTTAACCACCAGCATCGGGAGCCGGCGCTCCGCGACCCGCTGCATCACCCCGTACAGCTTCGCCGCGTTGTTGTACGTCGGCAGCAGGACCACGGGATGAAAAGCCTGGGCTTCGGACAAGGCGAGAACCCCGTTGCCAAGCTCCGGCAGGAGCCCTCTGGTGCCAAAGAAAAAAGCCGCAACCTGCGGCTCAAAATCGGGGTGACAGGATTTGAACCTGCGGCCTCTACGTCCCGAACGTAATCTCCTCACCCACTAAAATCAACGCAAACCATTGTTTTTACGGCACTATCACCAAAAATGATACTTTATCTTGGATGACGTAATATTGCAACCATAACAGCGTTTTACAGCCGTTAACAGGGGGTGGCGTGTAGGACTACACGCCACCTTTGGTCGACTGTATTGAGTCAAGGTCTTCATACGCACTGAGGCGCATGGGGATAGGTTGACCTACCATGGGAGGCCTTGTGTCAACTACCCCTAGACGCAGCCGCTGCACAAACACTTACGCTATGTCGCAGTGATCCCAAAAATCGAGATACTACCCCTGATGCCTACCACTAAATCAAAACTGCCAGAGAATATTGCGAGCAATCTCAAAGACACTCCTGAGCAAACAACCGTCGTCGGACCGCTGGTTGCTCATTTAGTCAAACAAGGATGGGCACTTGACCAAATCGTTTTCGGTCGGAACGAATGGAGAATACCCAAGAGCCCATCCCAGGCCACAAAAAGAGAAAAAACCAGTCATTTGAAGGATTTCCCGTCGACATTGCGGTATTCGATAGTGAAACGCACTGCGGCGATCATCGACACCTTCTTTTCATTATCGAGTGCAAACAACAAACGGAAACAGCCGGGCTCACACAGCTTGAGGCATATTTCATTGGAGAACCACACGCAAAACTTGGTATCTGGGCAAACA